>JBKBPR010000003.1:0-10000 GCA_046293135.1 Alphaproteobacteria bacterium
AAGCGCCGGATCAAAGGCCTATGAGGAGCAATTAAAGCAAGCACCGAAATTCAGAGTGCTCTATGCCGGGACATTGGGGCGCGCTCACCCTTATAAGGTGATCTTGAATGCCGCGGCGATTTTGGCGCAGAGCAATCCGGAGATTGAATTTGTCTTTGTCGGTGACGGTAAGGGCTTTGAAAAACTCGCGCAGGAGCGCACGCGTATGGGCTTGGAAAATGTGCGTCTTTTGCCGTATCAGCCCAATAGCGGCCTTAAGGAGGTCATGGAAAGCGGCGATGTGCATTTGATTTCAATGCGTGAGAATGCCGCGGGTTGCCTTGTGCCGAGCAAGCTATATTCCGCTTTGGCGGTTGGTCGCCCTTGTGTTTTTGTTGGCCCCGAAGCTTGCGAAGCCGCCAAAGTGATTGAAGATTACCGCGCCGGTGAAGTAATCCCGCAGGGCGATGCTGCGCTTTTGGCGAAGGTGATTTTACAATTCCGCATGAATGGTGAAACATGGTTTAAGGCGCATGAAGGCGCGTTAAAGGCGGGCGAGGTGTTTACTGCTGAAGCCTCTATTGAGGAATGGATCAGCCGTGCGAACGATCTGATTGAAGATATACAGCCTCCTAAAAAATTTCAGAAGTTCAATAAAAATGCAGCTGGAAAAAATATAGAAAGCAACCCTGACAAAGAGGCTGCATGAGCGCCGCACCATCACCCAAAGCTCAGGCTAACGCTAACGCTCAAGCAAAACCAGAGCCTCACGAAAACTTCACGGAAAAATCCTATACCATCTATGATCTGTTATGCGAGCTACGCGCCAATAGTGTGCGCATTGTCATCGGCGCTGTGATCGGTCTTGGCCTTGCTTTCGCGTTTTTGAGCGTGAGCGTTCCCCATTACCGCGCTGAAATTATCATTGCCCCCGCCGCGCCGCTGACGGGCGCTGAATCCTCCTCGATGCTTGCAAATGAAGATATATTCGCGCTGCGCTTTTTGGTGCAGCGTTTGGGCGCTGGCACTGGTTCTGATTTCCAGCGCTTCGAGAATATTTTCAGCGGCGTGTCTGTTGCCGCCATATTGCTGCGCGATCCGAAAATTCAAGATGGCCTTGCGCGGGATAAATCCTTTATTTTTGAAGATCATACCGCCAAGGATTGGAGCGCGGAAAAGCTCTCGGATTATCTCAAGCGCCGCGTGATTTTAGAGCCTGTCGGCCTGACCAATGCCAAGCGCATGGTCTATTTGCACAGCGATCAGGACTTTGCAAAATATTTGCTCGGCGCGTTGCATCATATCGCGGATAGCCTTATACGCCGCACAATCCGCGAGGAATCCCGCGCCCGCGTTGAATATCTCAGCAACGCTATGGCGCAAACCAACAACCCCGAACATCGCCGCGCTTTGACAACCTTGCTGATGGAGCAGGAGCGTCTTTTGATGCTGGTTTCCATCGACCAGCCTTATGCGGCGAGCGTGATTGAACCGCCGAGCGTCAACCTCAAACCGCGCTGGCCGGATGCGGCGCTGGTCTATCTCGTTTTGGGTTTTGTATTCGGGCTGATGGGGTTTTTAACCCGCCGCCCCGTTCCCGCAAATGATCCAATATCCGCGCCCGTATGACCGATAACCCACGCTCTATGTCACCCGCCATGATCGATCATATCAGCGTTATTATCGTTACCAAAAATGAAGCCCGCCACATTAAGCGATGTCTGGCCGCGCTCTCGAAATCGTTTGCCGATATTTATGTCGTGGATTCCCAAAGTACGGATGGCACGCTCGATATCGCCCGCGGATATGGCGCAAAATGCATGTCATATCAATGGGATGACCGTTATCCGAAAAAGCGCGGCTGGTGCTTGGAAAATATCAAAACACTGCAAGATTGGGTTTTGTTTGTTGATGCAGATGAGATTGTGACGGAGGATCTGGCCGAAGCTTTGGCGTATATTCCGCTGAGCGGGGCGGGGTATTTCATCGAAAGCCGATATGCGCTCAGCGGCAAAGTTTTACGCTTTGGCGCGCGCAATAAAAAGCTGTGCTTGCTCAATCGGCATAAGATGAGCTTCCCCGCTATTGATGATCTGGATATTGCGGGGATGGGCGAAATCGAGGGGCATTATCAACCTGTGCGGCGCTCCTACTTTGCGCGGGAGGCTATCGGCACTATTTACGGCGCTTATATGCTGCATTACGCCTTTGAGGATGAAACCGCGTGGCGCACACGCCATGAGCGTTACGCGCAATGGGAAGCGCAAATGAGCGTGCGCAATCTCTGGCCGCGTGATCCTGTTTTGTATCGGCAAATCCTGAAACGGATTTTTCGTGCTCTACCGTTCAGGGGAACTGCGGCCTTTTTACATTCTTATGTCTTGACGTTCGGTATTCTGGACGGCATGGACGGGCTAAGATTTGCCCGCGCCCGCGGCTGGTATTATCGCCGCATTGCGCAGGAAATTCGTGCTATTAAAAAAGTGAAGAAGGTGTAGAGGGTTATGGTCCGCCCGGTGCAATTGGTGGCTCTGCTGTGGGCGGAAGGCGCTCCGGCGGTAATGGCGTAACGACGGCCATGCTCTGTTCACGCGCGGCGCTGAATGCTTCCGTTGCGTTTTGAGGCATATCTGGTGACGTGTAAAATCTGTTTCCATTCTCGCCTCTAATAAAATATCCCGTTGGAACATCGCCATGTGTATCGAGGCGATCATTATGCACTGGGCTTGTATATTGAATGGTAAATCTGTCACCAAATATGCGTCTAAGGCTCTCGATATCCGTGATCGTGTCTATTTCATCGAAATGGGCATCCGATTGATGAAAAGCATCGATCATATTGCCGCCATTGAGGCTGTAAACGGCTTGGCTGTCGTTCAGGTCGATATGAAACAGCAATGTTCCGTCAGCGGACAAGATTTCCACCTGTCCGGTATCGGCATCAATCGCGCCGAGCTGCGCGGATATTTCAGTGCCGTGTTGCAGCAAATCAGGGCGTGCCGGCGCAATAACGCTATCCATATCAAGCGTTGCAAAGGCATTTTGCATATGGGTCGCAAAGACATCCGCATCAAAACGTTGCCCGATGCGTGACGCATCAAAAGCCCTTTCAATCTGGGCATAAAAATGCGGGCGCATATGTTCGGGGATATCAAGCTCGGGGCCAACAGGGCGACCGTTAAGTGCTGTAGTGCCTTCAATCCGCGCTTGGAAATAACTGATAAGATGCTCCGGCCTCATCGCTGCGCCATAATTTAAATCATTCATAACGTGATTATAGGCGTCCTTAAATAGGGCATGGTCAAGCCCCGCATTTTGCACGATAGGCGCAGTAGCGAGCACCGGACTATCACCGCTCAGTAGCGCGCTGATGGCTCTTCGTGTGCCGTCCTCAGACGGGCTGTACAAAATTGTGTCAACACCGCCATCAATTACAATTTGTGATGGCCGTATCGTATCAATTGCGAATGTACCGAAAACAGCCATGATTTCGTCAGCTTTCTGCGCGGCCATTTCGGGCGGAAAATCGCCGATAGGAAATGTGCCGTCGCGAATATCTTGTTCTATTCTGGCACGGTACATTTCGCGGATTTCATCGGGCAGCATTGATGTCGTGATGAAATAATCGTGCCTTCCGAGCAGGCGCGTTCCTTCAGGGAAATCATCGGCTGTAATTTCTCTCTGCCGCATTTGGCCATTCGCTTCAAAGAGTGTTTCGCGGAAATAATTGAAAAGGGCATCACCGGCGGGATTGTTGCTAATATCAACCGTCGGCTGAGGGATATCGGCAGGCGGTGGGCGCGCAGGGTTCGCAGGATTGGCCGCAAAAGCGGGTAGGCCGCCAGATTGAAATATTGCAAAAATAGCTGTGAACAAGCTTATCAGATCGCCGCTTTGCAGCGCCTGCGTCAATCGTTCTTGCATTTCTGAGCTCATATTCAAAAACTGCATCTGCGATGTGACATCGCGCGAGTTGGCTTGCACCTCTTGCGCTGTTCTGGCTCTGATCGGATCAGCGCTCCAGCCAGCCGCCGAAGCTTTCAACCGCGCCGCAAAATCCTCGGATGTACCAGCTTCCAATGCGCTAACGGCATCTGCTGTAATTGAGTCGTGCGAATATTGCTGCACAATCTCACGCAGCATATTTTGCGCAACCTCTAAGTCTTGAGCTCCCAGTGAGCCGATTGCACTTTCATGACCTTGGGCAAGACGTGCTTCCCAATCATCACCGCGATCGGCGTTGTGCAAAATATCGAGAAATTCCTGAACTTCAGGCGTAAAAGCCATCTATACAACACCCTTTAACTTTCAATAACCCCTTGTTTTATTTTGTTTTTTTAGGGGTTTTCACACTATTACCGTTTTTTGCGACTCTATTTTGGACGCTTTTTATATGTTCACATCATCGCATATTTTTCACAAAAATACAAATTTCGGCTAGTCTGGAATAGGCGCAAAAATCAAAGCGCCCAAAAGACTGAAAAAAGACCGAAAAAAGGATCATAATTTGTTCTCGATTATCACCGTAACACTGAACAATCATGCGGGCTTGCGCCGCACATATCAATCGCTGCAAACCCAAAATCATAAGGGTTTCGAGTGGATTGTGATTGATGGTGGCTCGGCTGATGAAACGCTGGAATTTTTGCGGAAAAACCCGCCTGAAACTCTTATCAGCGAGCCTGATCAGGGGCTGTATGATGCGATGAACAAGGGCATAAAGCTGGCGCGGCGGGATTACGTTTTGTTTTTAAATGCGGGCGATGCGCTGGCCTCCCCCGACATATTGCACAAAATTTCCGAAGACCTTAAAACCCCATCAAGCCAAAATTCTACGCCGCGCCCTTATGCGTTTTTATACGGTGATGCGCTGGAGCTTGAGGACAATTCCGCGCTCCGTTTAAAGCCCGCCCGCCCTTATCATAAGCGGCGTTGGGGCATGATAACGCATCATCAGGCGATGCTTTACCACCGTGAAAACCTGCAGCATTTTTCTTATGATCTCAGCTATAAAATCGCCGCGGATTACGATTTAACGCTGCGGTTTTTGGGTTCTATCCTCGAGTCTGAAATTTTATATTTGCCCTTCCCGATCTGTATTTTCGAAGCGGGCGGCCTCTCGCAACAAAAGGCGGGGCTAGGGCGCAAGGAACAATTCAAAGCGCGGCAAAAACACAAAAATTGCCCGCTCGCCATGAATGCCCTGATTTACAGCGTCCAAGCCGCAAGCCTTGCCCTGCGCCGCATCGTGCCGCCTCTCTATTGGCGCTTGCGGGGGTAATGCGAGTTTAACCCCTAATTTTTCAAACCCTAATCGCGGCGGACATCATCGAGGAAAATCGCCGTAATCGCCAGATTGCTCAAGATCTGGCTGATATCCTTCGCGCTTTGCATGAAGTCAAACGGCTTGGGGTCGCGCGGAACAACGATGGTCGAGCCGGGCGGAATAATCGCCGCGCGGTGGTTCCAATTGTTGACGCGCAGGGGCTGCGCGCTGCCATCGGGATAGAGCACAAAGGCGCGGCTTTTATCGGCGTGATAGGTAAAGCCGCCCGCCTCTTGGATATAATCAATCGGGCGTTTGCCGTCACGAAATTGCAGCGCGGCGGGGGAGAGAACTTCGCCGCTGACCCGCACGCTCAAGGGGCGCTTGGGAATGAAAATACGATCACCGGCCTCCAGCAGCATATCCAGCTCAGGATTGGCGCGTAAAATACCGGGGTCGGTTTCGGCTATGATACGTCCGACCGCCTCGACCGAGCGCAATTCTTCGGCCAGCCCCCGCGCCATAACGATTTGTGTCGTGTTCGGGCCTTGGCCGCTGGTGCTCTGATTTTCGATGGTCATGGCAAGGGCGCGTTCCAGATCACGGGCGGCGGCGCGATAGCGGTTTTCTTCGGCGCGGCGTTCACTCTCGCGGCTAAAAATCGAGCCTTGCGGATAGGCATCTATATTCAGCCCGCCGGCGCGGGTAATTAAATCCGACACTTTATCACCGGGGATTAGATCATAGCGGCCGGGATTGCGAACCTCGCCCAAAATCATCACGCTGCGGTCGCGGATTTTATCGAATTTCTGATTGACGCGCACGGAATCGCCGGGGCCGATCACGATATCTTTCGGGTTGGTCTGATTGAGATTAACGGTGTATCTGAAAATTGACGGCGCGGCGTTGGTTTCTGCTATGGAATACGCTTCAGATGTGAGTGTTTCAGCAATCAGTGTTTCAGGCGCATTGTTTAAATCTGCGTTTAAACCTCCGCTCAAATCTCCGCTGAGATTTTCGCCCAAGCCCGTATCCGCGTCATTGGTTGCGGGGCTTATATCCAGATCAATTTTGCGCTGGGTGGCGGTAATCTCGATATTGCCTGTATTGGCCTCCAGCGCCAGCCCGCCCGCAACAGCCAGAACGGAGTCCAGCGTTGTGCCTTGGGCAACGGGGAAAGCGCCGCTATGCCGCACCGCGCCGCGAATAAAGGCTGCGCGTTCCCGCAAAAATGCTGCCAAAACGGGATCATCAATCATTGGCGGGCGCGGGGCTGCTGCGTTTTGACGATAGGCCGCCGCTTGCATAAAGCCATCTCCCGCAAAACCAGCGCCGCCAAAATCTTGTCTTTGCGCGCCAACGCTAGAGCCTTGCTCACCGATATAGGCCGCGCGTGCCATGAAATTGTTGCGCTTGGCATCGCCCGTTTGATCGGCGTTTAAGGCCAATGCGCCGCCATATTCCTCATGATGGCCTGCATTGTTCTGTGGGGCTTTATTGTGCAAGGCTCTGATTTGCGCGTTCGAGAATAAATGCACAATATCATCTTCCTGCAAAGCGTCATCATATTGCCCCGATAGCACAAGGCGCAGCGAGAAGTCCTGATAATGCCGCGCCAGACGCTGCCCGTCCCAACGCTCGATCACACCGATCAGCGGGTAAATATCATCGCCGAGCACTGTGCCGTTCGGCAGCAGGTCAGAGAGCGTTTTGATCTCGTCAATCGCGTAAATGCCGGGCTTGCGGGTATGGCCTTTTAGCTCGACCGTTCCAGCGCGTTTTTCCCGCCCTTTCGAGACAACCAAAATCGACCCGTCGGCGAAAAGCGGCGTGTAAGGCTCTGTGACATCGGCGGCGTTTTCCTGCCCGTCGGATTGCATCGAAAGGCGCATAAATCTGTTTTGGCCGCTGACCAGAACGCCGCCCGCAAATTCGAGCATGTCATTGAGCGAGAGCTTTTCAGAGGCGTTTTGCGCATCGTGGCGCATACCGTTCAGGCGCGGCAAAATCTCATAGATACCGGCGCGTTTGACCTCGCCCGCAATCGCAACCGTCGGGCCAAGCGGCGGCACGGCGATACGGTCGCCGTCTTGCAAATTCATATCGGCCTCCGCGCCGCCATGCAGCAGCAAGCCATAAAGATCGATCATCGTGGTGCGCCCGTCACGGATCAAGCGCACTTGGCGCAAGCTGCCCGATTTATCAATCCCGCCCGCCTCCATCAAGGCATCCAGAACGGTATGAAACACGGTCAGATTTTGCCGCCCCGGCCTACGGACATGACCGACGACCAGAACGCCGATTTGCCGCACCGTCGCCAGCGACACATGCGCTTGGGTGTTGTGCAGATTGCGGGCGGCGGCATCAATCGAAATTCTGAGCTGGCCGATCGAACGCCCCGCTGCGGGGATGGGCGGGAAATCCTTGATAAAAAGTGCGCCCGTATTGCTGATCTCGTAAACCGCGCGGTCATGGCGCTGGCCTGTGAAAACAATCTCCAGCTGATCGCCGATGCTCAAGATAAAATCATCGCGCACCGTGCCGGAGGGAACGGAAAAGCTCTCCCGCACCGCACCGCTCAAAACCCTGCGGGTTTCGGCGCTGGGAATACCGAACAGATCATAACCGAATTGCTCCACCGGATCGACAATGCGGCGGGCATACATCGCCTCAATCGCCGATACGGGGGAGATATGTTGCGCCATGGGCTGGTGCATCATTGGCGCTGTCATCATGTGCCGCGCTATAGGTTGATATATAGGCTTCGGCGCATACTGCGGCACAGGCTGGTGAGCATACGGATCAATGAAATAATCGGGGCTGGGCTGTATTCCGCGGCTTTGCGTGGCAAAGCCTTGCGCGTACTCATCAGCATGATCATAGCGCGCGCTGGCCTGATCCCATTGCACAGGCAAGGACGGATAGCCCGTTTGCGCCAACGCGGAGTGCGTGACGACATAAAGGCTTAAAAACAAGACGGCCAGAACAAGCTTTTTAAAAAACATCAATCAATACGCGAAAAATGAGAACGATGAGGACAATAAAGACCAGAGAAAGATTATAGATAGAAACAAAAATGGCGCAGGAATCTGCATACATTAGTATATGCGAGCACTTCGCCTTAGAAAACAGTTTTTGGAATTTATCCTGATTTTATTGCGGCTTTGACGTTTTGGATTTTTTGTCCTTGCCGTTTTTCTCGCTTTTATCCGACTTTTCAGCCTTCTCAAGCTTCTCGGCTTTCTCTAGCTTCTCGGCTTTCTTCTTTTCTTTTTCGGCTTTTTCAGCCTTCTTTTCCTGCTCCAGAATATTATAAGCCACCGCGGTCATATAGGTGTTGATGCGGCGATAATCGCGGATAACATCCATATGTAGGGCGCTGGTCGCCAAAGAGCTGGTACGGCCTTCGGACAGGCGCTGGAAATGGCGCTCGGAAGATTTCCGCATGGCCTTGCGCATATATTTCTTGCCCTCGACAAGCTGGCTGGCCAGCTCGGCATCTTGCAGCATAAAGATATTTTGTGCGAGCTGCATATTCTCCAGAACCGCCTTGTGAAAGGCCTCGATTTCCTCCATGCCTTCCTTGGAAAAATTCTCGCCCTTACGGATTTTTTTCTCCGCCGAGTCCATCAGGTTTTTGACAATGACATCGCCCGAATATTCAAGATTGGTCGAAAAGGTCAAAATCTGCATATAGCGGTTTGACTCCTGCCGATCGAGGGACTCCCGTGATACACGGGTCATATACAGCTTGATATTCTGGTATATTTCATCAACGATATTTTCGGTGTCGCGAATTTTCTGCACCAGCTTCAGATCGTTTTTCTGGAAGGTGCGGATTGTCTGTTCGAGCATATTTTCCACATATTCAGCCATACGCAGCGTTTCACGCGCCGCGCCCGCCAGCGCAATCACGGGTGTATCAAGCGCCTTGTCATCCAGAAATACAGGGTGGCCGGGGGCTTCCTTGTTTAGCTTGTCCGGCACAATCCTGATACAAAGCGAGGACAGCATCCCGACCAGCGGTATAAAAATAAGCGCCAGCAGGATGTTAAAGGCGATATGCATATTCACCAGCGCAATCGCGGGGTGGGTTGATACAATCTCGGTCATTGCCACAATTATATCGGCCAGCGGCAAGAGCAGAATAATCATCGAGCCGCGCATAATAAGATTGCCGACGGTAATCTGGCGCACAGCCGTATTCTTATCCTTAAGCATCAGAACATAAGGAATAATCGCGCCGCCCAGATTTGCACCCATAATCAAATAAAGCCCCAGCTTGACATCAATATGGGCGCTGGTGGCCAATGTTGCGAAGAGCAAGACCGCGGCGAGGCTGGAATGCATCAGCCATGTAACGGCGGCGGCAATTAAAATCGCAATCAGAGGATCGCCTTTGAGCGGGGCGATTAATGTCGGGAATACAGCGGAGTCGGATAACGGTGCAACGCTCTGGCGCAGCAATGTCAGCGAGAGCAGCATGATCCCGATCCCGATCAATATGCGGGCATATTGGTTGCGCAGCCCCTCTGCATTGTCGGAGTAGGCGGCAAATCCGGCAATAATCAGGATTGGCGCGAGCAAGGATAAATCGAGTACGAGTACGCGGGCGACGAGGGTGGTGCTGACATCCGCGCCGATAACAATGGCCAGCGCGGCAAAGCTGGTAATCAGGCCGTTCTTGGCGAAAGAGGAAATCAAAAGAATGGTGGCGGTGGAGCTTTGCAGGAAAAACGTTACGAACACACCTGA
>JBKBPR010000003.1:15000-238787 GCA_046293135.1 Alphaproteobacteria bacterium
GTTAAAAGGAGGAGTGCAAGCTCTGAATTGAAGCCCCAGTAAACGGCGGCCGTAACTATAACGGTCCTAAGGTAGCGAAATTCCTTGTCGGGTAAGTTCCGACCTGCACGAATGGCGTAACGACTTCCCCACTGTCTCCAGGGTAGACTCAGTGAAATTGAATTCGAGGTTAAGATGCCTCGTACCCGCGGTCAGACGGAAAGACCCTATGAACCTTTACTATAGCTTCGCAGTGGCAATATGACTGTCATGTGTAGCCTAGGTGGGAGACTTTGAAGCATCGGCGCCAGCTGGTGTGGAGTCATCAGGTGAAATACCACCCTTGGCTTTTGTGTTGTCTAACCGCGACCCGTTATCCGGGTCCGGGACCCTGCGTGGTGGGTAGTTTGACTGGGGCGGTCGCCTCCCAAAGTGTAACGGAGGCGCGCGATGGTATGCTCAGGACGGTCGGAAATCGTCCATCGAGTGCAATGGCAAAAGCATGCCTTACTGCGAGACTGACAAGTCGAGCAGTTGCGAAAGCAGGTCATAGTGATCCGGTGGTTTCCGCATGGAAGGGCCATCGCTCAACGGATAAAAGGTACTCTAGGGATAACAGGCTGATAGCGCCCAAGCGTCCACAGCGACGGCGCTGTTTGGCACCTCGATGTCGGCTCATCTCATCCTGGGGCTGGAGAAGGTCCCAAGGGTATGGCTGTTCGCCATTTAAAGAGGTACGTGAGCTGGGTTCAGAACGTCGTGAGACAGTTCGGTCCCTATCTTCCGCGGGAGTTGGAGTTTTGAGAAGAGTTGCCCTTAGTACGAGAGGACCGGGGTGAACGAACCTCTGGTGTATCTGTTGTCGCGCCAGCGGCACAGCAGAGTAGCTATGTTCGGACGGGATAACCGCTGAAAGCATCTAAGCGGGAAGCCTCCTTCAATACCAGAACTCCCTATCAGAGCCGTGGCAGACCACCACGTTGATAGGATGGATGTGGAAGTGCAGCAATGCATGAAGCTAACCATTACTAATTGCTCGATCGGCTTGAATTTAAATTACGTCGTTTGGTTTTCGTAACACTGCTTTGCTTTGTTCGAATTTAAAATATCCAAATGATTTCACGCGCAGCGGTAAATACGTTGACGTATTCAAGCTCAGTTTTTGATCATACTGATTTTTTGGTATCTTTTCTTCACGTGGGTTTAAATGATCTGGTGGTTATTGCGAGAGTGAAACACCCCATCCCATTCCGAACTGGACCGTGAAACCTCTCTGCGACGATGGTACTTCGTCTTAAGGCGCGGGAGAGTAGTTCGCTGCCAGATCTTTTAAACCCATGTGGAAAAGCTTCAAACCTGATTACGAATTTAAAAAAGCCGCTCTCGGATATTCGAGGGCGGTTTTTTGTTGCGGCCAATGAGCTATATAGCTATGGCTATCAAACATATGGCGAATAGATAAAGAGGTGCAAAATGATTGAAATGGCTATTAAAGACTTTCTTTTCCTTTGGGCAACGATTGACCCTGTGAGCACTGTTTTTATCTTCGCGGCACTCACAGCCAAAATGACGGCGCAGGCGCGTAATACCATAGCGTTGAAGGCAACAATTTATGCCGGCGTGGTATTGTTCGGCTCAATTGTGATAGGGCAGCTTGTTCTGTCCGGTATGGGCATACGCATGATTTCGTTTCAGGTGGCCGGCGGTATTGTTTTGTTCTTATTCGCGTTACAGATGATTTTTTCGGATTTTTCAGAAACAAATACCAAAGGCGAGGGGAATCACGATATTGCGGTGTTTCCGCTGGCTATTCCCGCCATCGCCACGCCAGGGGCTATTATGGCAGCCATTATTCTGACGGATAATAAGGTTTATTCGATGCCGGAGCAGTTTTTGACGGGTGGGATACTGCTTTTTGTGCTCGTAATGACCTATGTGATGATGCTGGGCGCAGAGCGGATATTAAGGGTTATCGGGAATAATGGCGCATCTATTATCGTAAAGGTCATGGGAATGCTTTTGGTTGCTTTATCCATTGAGTTGATTTTTGAGGCAATCGGTATTGAGCGCTGGTTAACGCCCTATCCATAGGTTTTAAAATGATTGCCTTTTTGAGAATTTGAACGTATATTTTTAATTCTTGTATGTTTGGTGCTCTTGATTTTATCGTAGATCCCAGCGCATGCGGGAGAATTATTATTATTACTTTAAGGAGCACTACACATGGCCCAAGCAGGCACAGTAAAATGGTTTAATCCCACCAAAGGTTACGGTTTTATCGTACCGGAAAGCGGAGACAAGGATATTTTTGTTCATATCAGTGCGGTTGAAGCCGCTGGTTTGAAAACACTGAACGAAAATCAAAAGGTAGAGTTTGAAGTTCAGGAAAATCGTGGCAAGCAAGCAGCCGTTGACCTTAAGGTTGTTGCTTAATTTTCAACGAGTTTTAAAAGTTATGATTCAAAAAAAGCTGCCTTAGCGCAGCTTTTTTTATTGAAAGCCAAAGCTGTTTTAAAATTCATGAACATTTAACTTTCTAAAGGTCATTAAAAAATGGTTTTAAGGTCGTTTATTCGGCGTTCTAAATATACTCATCGTGTAAGCACAGCATCGTGCAAGCGGTAAAAGACGTTATATTCATCATCTTCCGGCACAAGTTCCAACCGCCCCTTAATGTTCACCGCATCGAACGAAAACGCAATCGGGGTTTGGGCATGCACCTCGATAATCAAATTCGGCGTGACGTGATAATGGAACGGGCAGCTGAGCGGAAACGGCCCCAATAGAAATACAGATTGTCGATCGTCCTGCCCCAGCGGAAACATATAGCCTTGAACGAGAATTTCCGTGCCGTCCAGCGCGGTTAGCTCCTGCGGGAATACTGGCCTTACACCGCTCCAGCTAAAGCCCTCCGCGTCCTCAAACGAATACTCATCCTGTCCGGTTTTACCAAAGAGAAGCCAAGGTGTACCGCCCGCAGGTAAATTTATAAAATTATCCAGATTTGATAAAAGATCATCCAGCGTAAATGTTTGTTCAGAATAAGTATTTTCGGTTCGGAACACTTCAGTGGCGATTGTATCGAATAGCGTGGTTTCGTCTTCGGAAAGCGGTTGAGGCTGTTCGTGCAAATCGCTCTTGGACGAATTGGATAAACCAGACGGTAAAAGCAGAGCCGCTCCCGCGCCAATAACAATCAGCGCAAGCAACGCCGCAAAAACAACCCTTTTCATGCGCGTTTTTGATGTTTTATCCATGCCAGAATTCATCCATATATCTATAAATTACGCCATTTGAACGATTTTATACGCTGCGTGAGAGTTGGCGGGCAACATCAACACGCGATGCGCGTAAGGCCGGCAACATCGCAGCAATCAGCCCAGCCACCATAACAGCCAAAATCACAAAGATAAACTCCGCTGTAAACCGAATGGTTGCTCCGCTCGCTTCCAGCGGCGTTATAATACTGGCCAAAAGCGTAAATCCGTAAAGCCCCATGCCAAGGCCAATGATAATCCCGATAATCACAATAGCCATGCCTTCCAGCGTGATGATCCTGAACAGACGCGATTTGGAATAACCGATAGCGCGCAACACGGCCAGATCGCCCATACGGTTCTCCAGACTGCCCGCCAGCCCCGCAAAAATACTTAGCGCCGCAATAACAATCAAAATCGCCGAGAGCGCGGCAAAGCTTTGTGAGCCAAGCCCCAGCATCGCGCTTAAACGCGCCATTTCCAAAGCCGGGTTGGCGGCTTGCAAGGCGCTCTCGCGGTTAATGCTGCGCGGCAGGTTGATATTGGCCAATGGTGATTTTGTGGTCAAAAGCAGCGCAGTGATTTCAGGCTCGCCCGCTTCATCATGGTGGTGATGATGCTCATGGTCATGGTCATGGTCATGGCCGTGTCCATGATGGTGGTCGTGATGATCGTGGTCATGGCTATGCTCAACCCCTCTCAAACCATGAATCTCAAGCACGGAGTCCAATGAGGTCAAGATCAACCGATCCAGAACCGTTCCGGTCGATTTCATTACGCCCGTGACCTTATACATTTCCTCCTTATGCTCATGACCGCCCGCCATCAAGCCATGCGCGCCGAAAAACTCATCGCCGACCCGCAAGCCGCCGACCGATGCGCCGATAACGGCTTCAAACGCCTTTTCCCACAAACGCCCTTCGGCAATCTGCGCGCTGTAATGCTCGATATAAGCGGGCGTTGTGCCTATAATCCGAAAGCCGCGCCAGTTATCCCCCAGCGCGAGCGGGATCGCGGTTTTAACTTGCGGGTGCTTCATCCATTTTTCCGCCTCCGTATAGGGAATATTTCCGGTCGGCATATCAATGTGATAAACGGATGAAAGAATGAGTTGCAGCGGGCTGCCCTTTGCGCCGACAACAATATCAATCCCTTGCCCGTCGGCGCTCAAGCGGTTTTGGATATGGTGGCCGAATTGCACAACCAGCAGCGCCAGCATCACGCCAAACGCCGTCAGAAAAACCGAAAGCGTCGTGCCAAGCCAACGGGATTTGAGGGACGATAAAATGAAGGCAAAATCACTCATAGCGTCATCTCCAGAACCGTTTCAAACCGCCCTTTAATCCGCGCATCATGGGTTGCGGCGATCACCGTTGCCTTGGTTTTTTCAGCTTGTGCAAAGATCAAATCCATAACATTGGAGGCATTTTCATCATCGAGCGCCGATGTTGGCTCATCGGCAAAAATAACTTTCGGGTTGTTCGCCACAGCGCGAGCAATGGCGACACGCTGCGCCTCACCCACGCTCAAATCCCGTGCCTTCTGGCTTTCTTTGCCTGATAAACCAAGCTCGGTGATGAGCGTTTGCACATGCGCGGGATCAGGCTTCGTTTGCATTTGCGCCAGCGCGATATTCTGCGCCACGCTTAAATGCCCGATCAAATGGAGCTTTTGAAACACAAATCCGAAATTCGCGGCGCGCAGGCGGTCAAGGCCATGATCGGAGAGAGTGGAATAACTCACGCCGTTAAACAAAATCTCGCCCGAATTGGGACGCAGCAGCCCCGCCATGATATTCATCAACGTCGTCTTCCCGCAGCCCGAAGCCCCCAAAAGCAAAAGATGCTTGCCCGCAGCGACGCTCAATGTCTTTTGCTCCAGAACACTCTGGTTGCCATCTTTGTACCCTGCGTTTTTTATTTCAAAGAGCACGATTTATCCTCGTTTTTTAAACATGCAGATTGAAGCAATATGTTATTCTATAACACTTTGCGGAAGGGTAGCACAAGTAAGCTTTAAATGTGCGGCATCTGGTCGTAGATACAATACGAATGAAGTATGCAGAGTTAAGTCATCGTCTTCACATATAAATCTAAGGTATGCCGTAATAACTGCTCTGATCGGCTTCCTTGGCCGTCCGATCAGCATTTGACAAAGCGGAATCGAAAATGATGAGCTCTCCCATTCTATAACCTGCCCCGCGATCCGCCGCACTTGGGTCATTGCCGATAAATAAAATCTCTGCGTTAGCAATATTTGAATTTGTTGCTGTCGAGCCTTGAGTGGCTCCATTGACGTATTGTATACGATTGCTTCCATTCAAAGGGCGCAGCAATGTGTAAATATAATTTGTATTGGTTGCCGGTAGAAATCCGGTATTGAATCGGTTGGCGCCGGTAGGGCTTTGATCCCATGTAATATTCCCGCTATTGCTATTCCATGTAAACCAGAAAAATTCAGATGCACCAACGCTTGAGCGTTTTGTTAGAAATGCACGAACCGGCCCCGCCAGACTATCATGTCTGAGAACAGTCGAGATTGTGTAAGCATTCCAGCTTAAACCGTTTACAGTCATAACATTGGCCGTTGTATTCCATTGCACCGATGGCCTTGTGGAAATTTGCACCACTGAGCCTGTATTAAAAATTGTAGGTTGATTGGCATTTGTGGCTTGAACTGCATTCAAACCATTACCGGACTGGTCATACCATGTTCTGACAAAGCAAGAACCTGCTCCGCAAAAAGTTGATAAAGCCGAGACATTCAAATCCCCCGCCACTGTAGAGCCGATATTTTGTTCGGTGCTATCAGAGGAGCGCCGAACGCGCAAAAGAGCCGTATTGTGCGCGGAGCGCAAACGTCTGGTCGAATATGCCGCAGAACTGGCGGGTAAGCTATCCAATAATCCTGTGAAGGTTGGTGTTATTGCCGCTGTTCTTGCCGCGCCTGTACCCCCCGCAGCCGTTGTGATCGTCACCGATAAAGTTAATACACCCGAGGGAAGAGCGGAAACATTGACACTCGATACAGTATGAGGATCACCGCTGATTGTTCCCGATCCCGTCACGCTTCCCGTGCCGCCGTCACTTGTGATTGTGTAATCAAATGTAGATCCGTTTGGCGCTTTATGAATGACAAAGGCAATATTATTGGCATTCGTATTTGTAACGGGGTTGGTTGTAAACGCAGCCGTATAGGTTTGCACCCTTACATTCGGCATTGCGGGCGGGGCGTATGTCAGTTCAAGATCATTATTTCCCGCATCACGTATCGTCCCGCCGTTTAAGTCTATCGGCGAGGCAACAGATATACCATTCGCATCAAAATCACCCGCTTGAACGTTATAGGTGAATAGCAATGTATCTGTCCCTGAGCCTGATGCATAATCGGCATAACGCGTTACGCCGCCTATATCCAAGACAAGGCGCGGTGTTCCCGTTACAGTGACAGGCTCGCTTGCATTCACGGTAAATATCAGAGGGGCAGCCGATACGGTGCGGGGGATTAATAGCAGTGCTATTGAAATCATAAAAAATATTCTAAATTTTCTTTTTTGCGCAAACATGTCGTACCTCATAAATCATCATATATACCATCCGCTGGCGGGTCGACGCTCACTATTGTAGGGGCAACCAAATCCTTTACAGCCGTATCTGTAACGGCAGCGCCCGCATTACCAGCGCTATCCGTTAGAACGACCGACACTGTCAACGTTCCATCAGGCAAGCCTGATAAATCAATTCCTGTAATATCAAATGATGCCGCAGACACCGTTCCGGAATCTGTGATCGATCCGCCGCCGCCGGAAGACGATATCGTATAAGTGAAATCTGCGCCAATTTCCGCCCCGTTCACTTGAAAAGAGGCCGCATTGACATTGGCCGCATTGATGGGTGTCGTCAGAAAGGCGACTGAATAGCCCGCCGGCGCGCTTCCATCATAAGTCAATGACAGGGTATTGGACGCGGCATTTAAGTTTCCGCCCGCGCCGCTTGCAACCCCTGCCGCGAGGCTGATACTGACAATCCCGTCAATAGTCGGGGTAATATCTGCCGTAAATACAATATCGTCCAATGTCGATAAGTTGGAAGCTGTGCCGTTTGTAACGCTTATATTGCCGAGGACAAAACCGCTAACCGCTTCATCAAACGTAAATGTTACGGGGATCGGGTTCAGTGATGTCGGATTTCCGGCAACGGTTGATATAGTCACAGCAACTTCAGAAGATATGATCGGCCCCGTATCAAGCGGGATGGTTGTGCCAGCAACATAATCAATCGCCGAAAGCCCTCCGCCCGCGATAGACCCGCCGTTCAAAGAGAGGCTATCTATTACAATCTCGTCCTCATTGGCGTCAGCGGGAATTGTCGTATAAGTGAAGCTCAAGGATTGCGTTCCGTTACCCGATAGATAGGTAGCGTTTCGCGGCAGTCCGTTGATTTGGAAATCCAGTGAAACAGCGCCCGATAGGGACACGGGTTTGCTGAAATCAATGGCAAAAACCAAATCATCGCCAATCGTGTCGGGAGATTGGATAATCCGTACCGAACGGTAAATATAAGGGGCGGCTTTCGGGATTGTAAGCAGCTGAAAGTCAATGGAGTCAAGTCGCGAGTAAATTTCCGAACGGTGTGTATTATACGCGACATCACCAACAGGAATAAGTGTTGTCGTACCGACAGATAGAGTAACGATGTCGCCGGTGCCTGCGGAAAAGCCGTTTGCTGTAACACCTCCATCGCGCACTCTTAAGGTTGACGATGCTCCATTTGATAAGACGTCTATATCCGTTCCATTTAAGATGACCGTGCCACCGGGAACAACAATCGTGACATCTGTAGAGCCGGAGACATATTGCATCACACCGCGGATCAACGTAATCACGCCGTTATCCAATCTAACCTCGCTGTCAGTGCCTATCCGCAATCTTCCGCCATTCCCGAATTCAAGTTCTGCATAAGCTCCAAGGCTATTTTCCACAAGGACACCGCCGCCATATGCAACGCTTTGTCCGACTATGAGAGGTTCGCGTGCGCCGTTAGGCAAGATCAGGCTATTGGCTCCCGTCGTTTCCAGTACATTGCCCGTTAACGCCAGAGATTGCCGCGTTTGAACGCGTATATCGTTCTGACGCCTCACCTTATCAAAACGCCGTTCAGTAACGGTGCTGAGGTTATATGTCGGGCGACGCCATGAATTTTGCAAATTATCACCCAAACGGAAATTCAAGCGGAACGTTAACTCACCTTCTATATTTCTCATGGCGGTATCTTTTGTCGCCGCCGCCCGCACAGTGAAGGCATTGACAGGCGTGTATTCCGCAGAAAACTGATAACCGTATATGTCATTTTCGTTAGCGTTAAAAACAGCGGTTCTTTTTTGCTTCCAATGATATGCCTTGGTGAAAAGCTCCAGTTCCGGCGCTTGCGGTAAACGTCCCGAAACCTCTATATCCTTGCCGCTCAACGCTCTCTCATCAAAGCCGTCATTTCTTGTGCGCCAATCCGACAACGCATAATAATTGTTAAAGCTCAGCCCATAGAGGCTTGTTCTGAAATCAAACCCTATAGATATTCGATTGTGATTATATGGCCATTGATGGTCGAAAAACACGTTCGCTCCGACCATATTTTTCTCATCCGGTGTAATATATCTATAAGCCAGCCCCAGATTTCCAGTGTGACGCCAATCATCCTTATCTGTCGCTATGTCATTGTATTGCTGCCTTGAAAACGAGCCTTGTGTGAATAGAGTGCGGCGCTGATTATCACTCTCATAAATCGGCCTGACGGCCAAAACCGAATATTTGTCCATCCCGCCTTTTCGTAGAGAGTATTCAAACTCAACATTTCTAAAACCTAAAAACGCGCTGTTTAAAATAGCAGAGCGCGCCCCCTCCAGCCCGCTTCGTATTGCAGTCTCCTGGATGTTATCGCCAATATGAGATCTGCTTCCCCCGCTTGATAGACCCAAGTGATCCGTTGCTGAAGATTTCAAGATATCGGAAGTGCCTCTTACAAATTCACGCGATGCTATTGCTAAAGATTGAGCCAAAAGCGTATTACTCAGTTCGGGGATGAGATCATTTATGTTTTCAAAAATCCAATCCTGCGAGATGCGGCTTGTATCAGATAGCGCTGATTGGCTGCGTGTGAGTAAAAATGACAATGCCCGATCAAAATCAGGCTCACCTTCTAAAAAATAACCTGTAGCAATCAATTCTTGTGCAATCTTCATTTCCCATTCGCCGTCACTTTTTTCATCGTAAGAAGCAATCGGGGCGGGCTGGTTCTCAGGTGCGGAAATGTTTCCAGCGGTACTTGTACCGATGGAATAGAAACAGAGAAATAAAAGCAAAAAAATGCTTTTCGATATAAGGTTATTAATGGGCATTTATAAAAAATACGGAAAAACTAAAATTACGCCAGTAAAGTTTAACAAAAATTCACTTCACATGCTGAAAAAACTTCAGGTTTCTTAAGACTTTATGGTTTTGCCTAGGGTATAGATTTTCGAACTTGGAAATGGAAGGCGCAAATCTGCGCTATACCTTGAATACGCCGTTTAATCTGTTTGAAAACAAGGCTGATCATCAAAATTGGCGTCCCGTACGGGATTCGAACCCGTGTTGCCGCCGTGAAAGGGCGGTGTCCTAGGCCTCTAGACGAACGGGACGTAAGCGAAGCTTTATTAGAACTCGCTCTTTATAGACGGAATGCAGGAAGAAAATCAAGCTGAATTTCAAAAAAAATGAATGTAGCCCTTTCTATTACTTAAGAGTTTGGTATTTGGCCGAATTTTTGGTAAAACAAGCCTATGAAAGATTGGATATACCACCATGATGACCGCTGGTCGTTCATTATTCTTTACGTTGGCGGCGCTATTATTTTGAGCATTATTGCCAGCTTGTTCTGGGTTGTGGCGCTTATGATTGCACATTTTGCCTTGGAGCTTGTGCGTAACTCCATGTTGCGCACACCCATGCCAGTTGCCCACTCGCTGTGGGAGATCAAGCTTGATTTCGGGTTGGTCTTGTTTGCGCTGGTAATTGTTCTTTATGCCGATGTAGTTTTTGCAGCGCTTGGTATAGGGCAAGCCGCCCGTGCTGCTCAAGCCGTTAAAGGCGCGCAAATGGCGACGCGTTTCGGCGTTATCCAGCGCTCTTTAAGGGTATTTTTTCTGGTCTTGGATGATTTTGCCAAAGTGGCCTTGACGGTTTGGCAAAAAGTAAGTGGTCAGAAAGAACAAAATCAATCACAATCATTAAATGATGCCGAAGTCTCTCAGCAAAGCGCTTTTCTGAATGACCCAGCCCACAAAGATGAAAAAACTGCGCCTTGGAAATCCTTATCAAAAGGAGATTGGGCGACTCTCGTATTTTGTGCTGTATGCTTTATTTTGGTGATGTTTTCGCCTTTCTGGAGTATGCATGGCTGGGATGGCGTATGGAGCATTTTTATTGAGGAAATGACGCCTTAGGAAAGATAAGTACGTGGCATTGAGGGTAAAATACTTGGGGATGAGCTTTACAGAAAAATTTTAAAGCATCTGGTGTATATGATAGAAGATTAATGTAATTTGTTTTCTTTGCCTTCTATCGCCCTATTTCTTATCCCTATGCTTGATCTTATCGTTGAAAAAACAAAAGAATATCTATCCATCCCCGCCGTCGTCGGGCATGAGCGCTTTTTTATGGAGCATCTTTACGCCGATTTTAAGGCGCTGGGCTGTGAGGTCTATAAATATGACGGCTTGTTGTTGGTACAAGGGGCGCAGCCGTTTTCGAATATCGTATGCGCGCATATCGACCGCCACGGGCTTATCAGTCTGGGCGATAATGAATATGTTTATGCCGCGCAATATATCCGCGAGATTAAATATGGCGAGAACAACAAATCATCGCGCGCCTTGGTGCAATCCATCGCCCAGCGCTTTGAGGGCGAGACCGTATACGCCTATCACCCCGATACGGGGGTGCATATCGCCGAAGGGGTGATTGAGGCCTGCTATCCCGATATGCGCAATGATGACGCGCTGTTTGAGGTCGAGGGGATTTTATCGCTGGAGCATAACATCCCCCTTGCCTATGCGCGGCAGGCCACATTCGAGGATGGCTTGCTCAAAGGGCAGATTGATAACGTGATCTCCGTAGCGGTGTGTTATGCGCTGTGTAAGGCGGGGTATCAGGGCACAATGCTGCTGACCTGTGAGGAGGAAATCGGCAAGAGCTGGATTCACATCGCGGAATACCTGAAAAATTCTTATATTGATACCAAGCGCCTGATTGTCATTGACACCAGTCCTTACAGCGATCTTGAGTTTATTGAAACAGGACCTATTGTGTTTCGTAAGCGCGATAAGAATGCCGTGTTTAATGACGCTTTTTCAGAGGTTTTGCGCCAGCGTGCCGAGCTTTTGGGGCTGCCCTATGAGTTCAAGGATGAAATGCTGCTTGCGCGCGGGAAAGAGGTTTCCGATCTCGGCTGTACCGAGCTTGGCCGCTTGGTCGAAAATACCGAAGGGCATTGGAACGGGGCAACAGTGCAAATTCCGACCCTGATGTATCACACCAGCAACGAAACCACGACCGAAAAAGCTATTCGCGATTATTATATTTTCCTGCATAATACCCTTATTCAAAATCCGGTTTGAATAAGGGATAACGGACGTGACACTAAGCAAAATAACGGGGAAATCAGCCAAACCAAAAAATATGATTGGCTGGCGCGAATGGTGTGTTTTTGCGGCATTTGATGATATGGCCGTTAAAGCCAAGGTTGACACGGGTGCAAAAACTTCATCCATCCATGCTTTTGATATTGTCCCTTTCGAGGAAAATAATAAACGATACGTATCGTTTAAGATTCACCCGCTCCAGAAAAGCCGTAAAATCGTTGTCGCGTGTGAGGCGGAGTTAAGCGATTACCGCTCTGTGACCAGCTCCAACGGCGAGCGCGAAAAGCGCTATGTCATCAAAACCCCGATCCGCATCGGGACAAAGGACATCATCGCCGAAGTCACGCTGACATCACGGCACAAAATGGCATATCGCATGCTTTTAGGGCGCGATGCAATCCGCAAGGCAAAATTTATTGTCGATCCTGCAAAATCATACTTGATGGGACGACGAAATCATGTTGATACTCTTGGCTCTTTGTAATTCTATAACTCTATGAACCCCATGAACCCCCGACCAACTCCGGAGATATAACGTATGAAAATTGCTGTTTTGGCGACAGATCCTGAATTGTACTCAAACAAGCGTTTGATGGAGGCGGGGCGCGAGCGGGGTCACGATATGCGCTTTATTGCCATTCGCAACTGCTATATGGACATTACCGCCCGCAAGCCGGAGATTCACTATCGTGGCGGGGAAATTCTGGAACGCTTTGATGCGGTTATTCCGCGTGTTCGTCCGTCTTTGACCTTTTACGGCACAGCGGTTTTGCGCCAATTTGAGATGCAGGGCTCATATCTTCTGAACGGGCCTATATCCATCGGGCGGGCGCAGGATAAATTGCGGACGATGCAGCTCCTATGCAGCCGTGACATTGATATTCCGCGTACAGGTTTTGCCAATTCGCCGCTGGATACCAAGGATGTTATCAAAACAGTGGGCGGTGCACCTGTCGTTATCAAGCTGCTTGAGGGCACGCAAGGCAAAGGCGTGGTGCTGGCGGAAACCAATAAGGCCGCAGAATCCGTGATTAACGCCTTCAAGAGCCTGAACGCCAATATTCTGGTGCAGGAATTTATCGCCGAATCCAAGGGCGTGGATTTACGCTGTTTTGTGATCGGCGATAAGGTTGTCGCCTCTATGGAGCGCCGCGCCGCGGTCGCCGGAGAGTTCCGCGCCAATATCCATCTTGGCGGCACAGGCCATAATGTGAAAATCACCCCCAAGGAGCGTAAAATATCGGTGGCAGCGGCGAAAATCGTCGGGCTTAAGGTATGCGGCGTTGACCTGATCCGCTCCAAGGACGGCCCGAAAGTTCTGGAGGTCAATTCCTCCCCCGGCTTAGAGGGCGTTGAAGGCGCAACAGGCGTGGATATCGCCGCAAAGATGATCGAGCATATCGAAATTCACGCCCCGAAGCGCAAATCCTTGAAATCCCAAATTATTCAGCCGGATGAGTGACGGCGGCACAGCGTAAAGCGCTTTGAGCTTTAACTCTAGAGGGTCGATTATTGCTCCTCGTTGTTGCTTCTTCCCAAAATTTTGCTCACGGCGCGTTCGGCGGCATCATCGAACGGGGTGAGGACTTTCGTTGCGCCGCTTGCGGTGAATTTCTCTATATCATCGGGACTATGCACCGCAATCGCGACACCGCCCTGATATTTGTTTTCTTTCAGAGCCTGAAGGATGATCAAACGAGGATCTTCGTGGCTCAGGCCGAAATTGCTCTGCGGCAGGGCGGAAATAACCCATTCAGCCTTTTTCAGTGGTAAGCTCTGGAAAAACTCAGGATCACAGGCATCGCCATAAATCGCATCACCGCGCTTTTTGCGCCACTCGCGAATGGCCTCAGGGTTAAAATCTACGGCGAGAACCTTTTTACCGCGCGCAACAAATCCGTCAGCCATTGAGCGCCCATAACGGCCCAAACCGAACAGGATCACATCATAAGAGCGCTTTTGCTTGGAGGTGTCGAACTCTTGCTCTTTATGGGTTTCTTTCTTCTCGAAAATCCCCAAAAACGGCTCAAATAAGCGGTAAAGCGGGTGCGAATAGGTGATCATATAAACCGAAAGCGCAATGGTGATTAGCCCGACCAACGTGGTCAGCCCCAGCATATCAGAATTGACATGCCCTAACGTCACCCCCATTGCCACGAAAATGAGTGAAAACTCGCTAATCTGCGCAACCGTAAGGCCGGCCAGAAATCCCGTTCTTTTCCTATACCCCATCGTGCCCATGATAATCATGACAATCAGCGGGTTTCCGATCAGAACAAAAACCGAGAATATCAGCGCCGGAATGAGCTGCTCGCCCATCAGGCCGAGGTCAAGCTGCGTACCGAGATTAACGAAAAAGAATAGCAGCAGGAAGTCGCGCAATGAGGAAAGGCGGGCAATTATCGCCTCACGGAACGGGGTTGAGGCAAGGGAAATGCCCGCAAGCAGGCCGCCCAGCTCCATACTTAAACCAACATAATCGCCGATCACGGCCAGAAGCGCCGCCCATGCAATCACGAAAATCACCATCAACTCCGGCGATTTGCCGATATGGTTCATGAGCGGGTTGGCGATGTAGCGAATGAAGAACATCACAAATCCGAGCAAAAGCACACCGAAGAAAAGCACCATAGCGATATTGATGAGCAACGAGTCTTCCTCGCCGATTTGCTGGCCGATGCCCATGGTTGAAAGCACCATCAGGGCGACAATCACGACAATATCCTGGACAATCAGAAACCCGATGGCGATTTTTCCATGCAGTGAGTCTTCCTCTTTTTTGTCGGAAAGAAGCTTGACGATAATAATCGTACTGGAAAAGGTAAGGGCTACGGCGATATAGAGCGAGCTGATGAAATCCAGCCCCAATGCAAGTCCGATTAAAAAGCCAATGGCGGAGGTGAAAAACACCTGCCCTAGGCCTGTGGCCAGCGACACAATCCCAAGCGTTCGGATAAGCTTTAAATCAAGCTTTAGACCGACCAGAAACAATAGGATCGTAATCCCCAGCTTGGCGAGGAGTTCGATATTTTCATGCGACTGGACGATGGAAAAGGCTGAAGGCCCCGCCAGCACGCCGACAGCGATAAAGCTCACGACAATAGGCTGTTTCAGGAATGTGCCGATAATCGCGCACAAGCCCGCAACCGTCAAAAGCGCGGTAAACTCATAAAAACTGGTGCTGTGAATGACGGTGTTGAGGTCTATCATATAAGAAGAGTCTCTGGGGAGCTTGGGAGTTAGAGTTCACAACGATTATGCGGCAGCGCAAAAGATTTGTCCAGAACCGCTCTTCACTTTAATCGAAATAGGCTATATTGAAAGACGGTGAAAAATCTAAATTACAATCAGTGACTTAAAGGAAATTTTATGACCGATAGCCTGCCCGTTGACCACCCCGCTGTCAAAAAGCCGAAAATAGGCGTGTTATTGCTCAATCTGGGAACGCCTGATGCGACAGATTACTGGTCGATGCGCCGCTATCTGAGCGAGTTTTTGAGCGACAAACGGGTGATTGATTACCCCGCATGGTTTTGGCAACCTTTGTTGCAGGGGATTATTTTATCGGTGCGCCCTTCCAAAAGCGGCGCAGCCTATCGTAAAATCTGGAATATGGAGCGCAATGAAAGCCCGCTCAAAACCTATACCCGCGCGCAATGTGAAAAAATCGAAGCCTTGATGCGGGCGGATTATCCGGAGCTGGAGTTTTGCTGGGGAATGCGCTACGGCAACCCGTCGATCAAGGCAGGGATTGAAGCACTTATCGAGCGCGGCTGCACCAAAATCCTGTTCTTTGCGCTCTATCCGCAATACAGCGCCTGCACGACCGCCACCGCCTATGATAAGGCCTTTGAGGTGTTGGGAACGCTCAATCGCCAACCCGCCAGCCGCACAGCCGATGCATGGCACGATGACCCCGCCTATATCGAGATTTTGGCGCAGTCAGTTCGCGATACCCTAAGCACTGCGCCCTCACAGCCCGATCATATCGTGACCTCGTTTCACGGCTTGCCGAAGCGCTATCTGATGAACGGCGATCCGTATCACTGTTATTGCGCCAAAACTTCACGCTTGCTCAGGGAGGCGCTCGGCTGGCCGCAAGAGCGCTGGACGACCACATTTCAATCGCGCTTTGGCCCTGAGGAATGGCTACAGCCCTACACTGATGAAACCGTCATGGATCTGGCGAAAAAGGGCGTGAAGCATCTGGCGATTATTTCCCCCGCCTTTGTGTCGGAATGCGTCGAAACGCTGGAGGAGGTCGATCTGGAGCTACGCGAGGAGTTTTTGGACAATGGCGGGGAACGCTTCACGTATATCCCGTGTCTGAATGACAGCGCGCCGCATATCAACTTTCTCGCAGAGCGCATTAAGCGTGAATTGCAGGGGTGGCTCTGATAGAACGATTATAAAGTTTCACAAATGGGTGTGATTGTGCTCGGCACGAGTGGGTCGTCTGAGCGGTTTAAGATGATTCCTCTAGCATAAGTTTGGTTTCCTGAACCATCCAAGCCGCAACTAAAACTCAAATCGGTACCAGCCGTAAAAATATTTACGCACTCAAGACGATTGCGTTGAATACCAATAGCGATTTGACCAGGTGGACAACTATTGCCAGCCCCACCCAATAGATCAGGGTCTAAGCACTCGGGATTATCCCCCGGGATTGGCCGCGACGGGTCACAGTATCCGCCAGTTGTACGAGATTCTCCCGCAACAATTAAAGGTCCGGCGACATCTAGAGAAACGGTTGGGGCGTTTGTACCGACACCGACATTTCCTGGATTTGTATTATATAAGTATGTAATTCCCATTGGAGATGACGCTGAGCGTAACCATAAATTATAAGAAATACGATTTTTGAATAATACAATATCATCAAAAAAGTTATCATCATCTGCTTTTGATATAAGTGCGCTAATAAAAACGCCATCTACCCTCGAACAGTTTGAGAACTCTGCCGTGAAGCCAGCAACGGTGCCCGGAGGGTTGTAACCTGGTGGAATAGGCGTGCTTAAGGCAGAAGCATCGCATTCAGAAAATAGTGCACCCTCTCGAGTATAAGCCCCTCTTCGATTTTCGCCATGAGAAATGAGGGTGTAGTGAGCTGAAGAATCTGGGGTTGCGACATGAACACCATTCTCATCACGTATTGTAATGGCTCCAAAATCAGTATTGACAGGGTTTAGATATGTATAAGTAGAGCTCGTCATAAGCCCTGTTACGGCATAGGTGAATTGCATATCAAATCCGTCGAACCCACTTACTTCTGAATATTCACCAAATACTGATGCTTGTTCAAGGGTTCGAAAAGGGGCGCTTCCAATAACAATCCATTCGTTATTACCGTCACCTGTAACATCACGCGTTTCAATATTTGTGCATACAATATTGCTGTTAACGCCGGGAGCAAGCTCAGGGACAGCGGGGCATTGATCGCAAGGGAATACAGATACCCCATACATTGGGTGATTAGAAGGAAGAGTAGGGTCAGCAGGGCATGGATAACGGCCGTTTAACCCTATAAAAGCTGATAGGGCGTTTTCGGTTTCTATCATATTTGAAATAGTTTTGTCGTTACTGGCAGTGTTCTGATAGCTATTATAAACCGAAAGTATAACCGTAAAGATTAGCCCCGAAACTAATAAGACCAAAGCAATCTCAATAGTTGTAAATCCCTTACTAGCGTTTTTATTTTTATATGACATTAGTTTTCAATCGCCTCTTTAGCTTTATGGCTGACATGAACAAGCGTTCCAAATGTTAAACCCGGTGCCGGTCGGCTCAGAGCAACGTCTATCAGTATAAGTGGTGCTACAGTTACAAACAGCATTTCTGGCATTCGGTGCTGTATTTGTTGCACTGTTAGGAATATCTGGAATTCCGGTTGCGGTCCAGCGACATGGTATACAGCCACTGGTATCCACAACTCCCGTTTCCTCAAAGTTACCAGTTGTACAATTTAGCCTGGTTTCCCTTATAACTGAGCCTGTGAAGTTTGAAGGACAGCTTGATGTGATAGAAGATGTGGCGGTAGAATCGCATATGCAAGCCTGTTCTCTCGTTTCCGGAACCCAGTATCCCGCTTGAGCGGCGCTAGTGACCGGCCCTCCTGGCCCTGTTGGACAGAACCAAGTGTTATGTGTTGCTCTGCGCACATTTGTGTAGACTGCACCATTGAAATTCCAGGAATTGTTAAAACCTGTCCCGCAGCGCACTGGATGTGGGTCAGGGATTTGAGGAGAGCGGTTGGGGCATCTGCACTGTGACGTATCAATTGAGTGACATGTTGTCGCTCCGTCCGGACAAGTTCTGTCACAGGTCTGTAAGACATTCCCTTGAACTCTATCAGAGGAGACACCAAAATGACTGGCGCATGTTCTTAAAACAAATACGTCACCAATTGATTCAGAGCATCCACCGCTACAAATATCATTTTCTGACGTCCATATATTGACCCATCTGGAAGAGCTTGTATGCGTTTGTGGACAAGAATGTCTTTCAACTCTCAGGCGTTGACCTGAGAATGATCCTGAGCAGTTAATGTTAACAACGCGGTAGTCTTCTCTGCACCAGCAATCGTGATGGGCATTGTTATTGTTTGGATCGACAGCCATTGGTGATGCCGGATTGAAATTTACGTGCGATGGATGCGATGTCCCTGAGGGGTAGTTAGTGCCAGCACCGATCGCGGGCCAAGCGGCACCCGCCCCCGTATTTGTTGCGGGACCTCTTTCCCTTTGAAATCGTGGGCTAAATGTTCCAGCATTACATTCGTACACTTCTCTAATTAGTTGGCACGGTGACGAGGTTCGAGTTTGATTGTTTAATGTTGTAATATATTCTACAAGGTTCGCACGTGATGTAACGAAATCTCCCGGCACCATAAGGCTGTTTGCGTAAGCTGCACTAAATGTTTCTCCCGGAGCGAATTGATGGCACTCACCTGAAAAGACAGGACTCAGGCCGCCGTGATTTGTGCTATTTAAAACTTGGTTGTCGCCGCACATTGTAACCACTGACTCTGCAGTGCACCCTGGTTCAGGAGCAGTGCTACAGACAATTCTTTGGCCATTAATGCCGCTGATGAACTGTCCCGCAGGGCAAGCAAATGTTAGTGTATCACTGCAAACAGGCCTGCTGTCTCTGATACCTATCATAACACCTTGTGGGCAAATAAGCCCACCTGGGTTTGCTACACTCGCATTTGCTATCGTGGTGTCGCCATACCATGCTCCAGCAAAAGGGTCGTTGGGAGTGATTGGGCCAGGGAGAGGATCGCCTGCTTCACCTCCAATTAGAATAGGGTTGAAGCAATTTCCAGCGCTATTGCATAGATTTCCTGTGACGACGGCGCCTGTGTTCGGGTCTATAACGCCGGATGCGTCAACACTCTCCTGAACTGTCAAGGTGCCGTCACCGTCAGTTGAAATATTTCGTAGATCAAGTGTTCCCGTATCAACAGTGCCTAATGCTGTATTGATAAGATTCGACTCTCCATATATGACGGAATCAGCTCTTCTTAGGTGGATATTTGTTGTGTTTCCAGCTTGATATTGCCATGGAGATAGGCCAACGCTTGATGAATAACTAACCCTGTCATCAGAATCTACGGAAAGGCCCGAAACTCTGAAGATTGAATTGGGAGACACTAGATAATCACAATTTGCTTGATCATTTATAGGTGCTTGGGAGCACATACCGATTTGGACTCCGTTAGCGCTTATAGCTCCTGCGTTTTGTTCTCCGTGAGTAATGACGGCAAAATGTGCAGAATTTTCTGGCGTTATTACGCTTTCGTCATTTTCATCAATAAGAGTAACACCTCCTAAAGCATCCTCATAGGTCGTGTCGTCCGTTAATATTTCGGTGACAGCGTATGTTAAGCGAGAGCCATAACCGTCGAAGGTAGAGCCTTCTGTGATATTTATTGTTCTGAAGGGAATACTTCCGATTTGGACATTTCGATTGGCCAGAGTAGTATTTTCAGATTCGGCAATAATTACACCAGCCCCACCACTACAGTCTTCGTAACCATATTCAATATCTCCTGGCACAGCATTTAAAGGAGCAGGGCAGGGATAGCGACCGAAAAGTGATTTAAACCCAACTATTGCGTCAACTGAGCGTGAAAGAGATTTTTCTGTTTTTTCTATTTGCTTTTTTACCTGATGAAGGTGATATACTCCCAATATAGGAGCCGTAATCAAGCCGATTATCATAACGACTACGGCAATTTCGATTAGAGTAAACCCTTTTTCTAAGCGGGTTGTTTTTTTTAGGGCGTTGTTGCTGTGCATATTGGATCTCCTGATGCGTCTATGCCTGAAACGAGTTGTCCCGCTCCACATGTTCTATTAAGTATGGTTGGAAGTCCTGAAGCAACTGGAGGAAAAACAAGTGCTCCCCTTCTGTTATTGGCAAAATCACGCTGATCTATAAGAGGCTGTAGCGCAGAATTCAGAGGAACAGCGCAAAAAACCCTCTGGTTTCCTATCTCTACAACAGGTTGCATAGCAGGTACACCGGGTAAACCGTCCAGACCAGTTCCTGCACAATGCATTGTGTCGTTACCCGCTGTACCTGCTATAATAAATGGATCAAAGCATACTCCGCTTTCGTTACAAATTTGATCGGATTCAATGCGCTCAGCGGCGACGTCACCTCGCACGTGAAGCGTCGTGTCGGGACTGGGTTCTTGAACACCAATTCTGCTCGCGGCAGATATTACGACCTCAGGAGTAATTCTGTTTTGAGACCATATTTGTACCGGCACGTTCAATTGTTCTATTGTTAAGTCGTCATAAAAAGCTTCCCCTTCTACAAATGTCCTTGAGCTTGCTTCAGGTGTAAATTCAGGGTTTATCTCAACCAAAAATGTATTCGAGAAGTTACAGTTTTGATCTTCGTGTGTGGGATTTACTGGATCGACGCATTCTCCTATGAGGGCGCCTTCAGCGGTATAACCGCCTATTCCGTTGGGGCCTGTTGATACAAGAACCATATCCATATTTGTGAAAATAGCTAAAGGGACTACAGTTAATGGCGTTACCGCTGGGTTAATCCCTTGAAGCTGAATGGCGCCGTTTCCAGTATCCTCATAAGTTGCAACTTCTGTTTGAAGAGCTGATACCGCATAAATTATTTTGTTGCTCCAAGCGTCAAGTGTGCGGCTTTGGTCAATTTTAAGTGCGTTAAATGGCACAGCGCCTATTAATACGGGGTCTCCCGGGGTGTCGGTAATGCATACTCCGTTGGTAGGTGGACCCTCTGAAGCGATATTGCTTGGGCAGACTAGATCTGCCGCGCAAGTGCTTACATCGTTAATGCATCCAGCAGGAAATGTAAATTCTTCTCCGTAACCGATATCATTGGGCCCTAAATTTAAGGGGGCAGGTTTCGGGTATCTATTGTTTGACACAACAAACATATTAACATTATCGCGCACATGGTTTAGATTTCCTCGCGAAACATTAAGCTGCTGTTGGGCATAATTAATATTATATATCATAATTAAAGGCGTAATGATTAAACCAAAAACCAACATGGCTAACGCAACCTCTAGGAGTGTTAGGCCTTTTTGGTTGTTGTTAAGCTTATTTTTTTCGTATGTTTCTTTTATTTTGGTTTTCATTTCAAAACTTATTTAGTTGAAGTCACGTTTCGCGTACTTAGCTAAAAACACAGATATTTTTATTAAAATTTTACCAATTTAATTTTAGCATTGAAATGTTTAAATATCAGTAAAAGTTAAAGGGGCCGGTATGAAAACTTGTGGTTTTTCTAAACAAACGCAATGTCAATGAAATCACGGGTTTCGCTCTCTAAAAGCTTCTTATTGGTCTGGTTGAGACGATTTGTGAGCATTTTCACAAGAGCGCTGAGAACGGGGTCACAGGATTTCATCATGTCTTTGAGGGATTGTGGGGTGATCACCAATAATTCGGTTTCTTCGAGAGCGTCAACATTTGCGCCGTATTCGCCACCGTCAAAGATAGCGGTTTCGCCAAAAATCTCGCCTTCTGCCAAAGTTGCCAGATCGACGACTTTTTCATTGTTTTTTAAGTAAACCCGCACCTTTCCGGAAAGGATCATATAGGCTTTGTCGGCAGTTTCACCCTTTTTCAGAATGCGCTCCCCAGCGAAATATACGATATTTTCAGATGTATTGGTCAATGGATTTAATGACATTTGGTTTTTCTATAAAACTTCTATTATTATGCCTATAAGAATAGAGGAAAATTATAAATTTAAAATTAAGTTTTTGACAGGAAATATTTTTCCTTTGCAAGACATGTTAAATACATATATCCACGAATAGTAAGGTCCAGGCCAAACTTAAAACAAACACAGCTCGGTATCGTTTTATGCAATCTCAGTTTGTACTGTTGCGCGACAGGCGGTTTTTGCCGTTATTTATCACCCAATTTCTGGGCGCGTTTAATGACAACCTCCTGAAAGCCTTTATCGTTGTGCTGGTCGCCTACGGGCAGTGGGATATCGGCACGATGCGCCCTGATGTGCTGGTTTCGCTTGCGGCGGCGCTGTTTATCCTCCCCTTTATCGTGTTTTGTCCGATTGCGGGAGATTTAACCGATAAATTCGACAAGGCCAAAATCATTAAAGCCACCAAAATTCTAGAGGTCGTGATTGCGTTCATGGCGGTTTTCACGATCTATCAAGGCTCGATCACATTGGCATTTTTTGTGTTGTTTCTGCTGGGTGTGCAATCCGCATTCTTTAGCCCCGGGAAATTCTCAATCCTGCCGCAGCTTCTCTCCTCCAATGAGCTAATCGGGGCAAACGGTCTTATGAGCACAGGCACATATCTGGCGATTTTATCGGGCACGATTATCGGTACGCTCTTTGCGCTCAATGCCTATGGGGCTGAGATTATCAGCACGATTTTGATGCTCTGCGCCCTTGCCGGATTTTTTGCCAGCTGCAAAATCCCCTCTGCGCCTTCGGCCAATCCTGACAAACACATAAGCCTGAACCCGTTCGGTGCGATTTATTCGACCTTGCGCTATACGCTGACCATGAAGCACGGTGTGTTGGCGGCGATATTGGCGACGTCTTGGTTTTACTTTGTCGCCGGAACCATTCATACGCAATTCCCCAACTTCGCCAAGCAAAGCCTTGGGGTTGATACCGATGTTTTGACCATGTTTATGGTCATCTTCTCGTTGGGCATTGCGGTGGGCGGCTTGCTCAATAACAAGCTTTTGAAATCGGTTATATCGGGAAGGCTTGTGCCGTGGGCAGCATTGATGATCGTTGTTTTCAGCGCCGATTTATATTTCGCTAGCACGGCGTATTTTTCTGCGCGCAGTCCGCTGGATTTAGGGGGTGGAGACTTGGCATCAGGCGAGGCGTTCGATACGATTTCGATCTTTTTTAGCAATATTCACGCATGGCGGATCGTAGCCGATCTATTCTTGCTCTCACTGGCGGGTGGGCTTTATGTTGTACCGCTGCGTGCGATTGTTCAGGATCGCTCGCCAAAGGAAAACACCTCCCGTGTCGTTGCCGGAAATTCCCTGAGCGACTCGTTGTTCTTGCTGCTATCCTCACTGTTTGGAGCCGCGCTGCTCTCGCTTGGCTGGTTGGTTAAGGATTTGTTCCTGATGCTTTCGATTATGACCTTGATTGTGGCGATTATGCTGTTTCGGCACAAGGAGATTTACACGCGCCAAAATCACGGCCAAAGCAATATTGACTAAAGGATAGATAAAAATGATAACCAAAACCACATCAAAGCCATTGCTGGTTTTTGCCATGAAAGAAGAATGCGGCGATGTCTTTCAAGCGGGGGACGATCAAGATCTGCTTTTTACCGGTATTGGCAAGGTGAACGCCGCTTATGTCCTGACCAAGCGGTTATATGGAAGTGAAAACGGGAAGCCTGAAAGCGAGGGCGGGGGCTTACACCTCCCCCGCCCATCGGTTGTTGTGAATATGGGCACAGCCGGAAGCCGCCGCCACAAGGGCGGAATGATTGTGAACTGCACGCGCTTTATCCAGCGCGATATGGATGTGACGCCCTTGGGCTTTGCGCGCGGTCAAACGCCATTCTCGGATGACCCTGTGGTGATTGAATACGGGCTAGCGCTGGAGACGAAAGCCGCAGCGGCACAAGGCGATACCCTCATAACGGGCGGTGTTTGCGGCACAGGCGATAATTTTGATGTCTCGGAGGATGCAGAGAATTATGATGCCGTGGATATGGAAGCTTACGCGTTGGCCTTGATTTGCCAGCGTGAGAAAATCCCGTTTTTATGCCTGAAATATATATCTGATGGCGCGGATGAGGGCGCGCATATAGATTGGAATGAATCACTGCGCAGGGCAGCTCAGGCATTGAATAATGTTTATGGTTTGCGTAAGGTTTGAATATATTATTTTGGGGTATTCTTATTATACAGGTGAACAAATGGCGACGAAAAAGAGCAAAAATCTAAGTGTAATATTCTTAACGGTCCTAATTGCGGCTTTGGCTGGTTTCGGATTTTTATTCTATCAGAATCTGCAAAGCGTTGCCGTTGACGATGAGAGGCCGCAAGCACCTGAGGCTGCTATAGAACTAACAGAAGAGCAGCTCGCGCTTATCGCCCATCAGGATAGAATCCGTCAGGATTTTGAAACTTCCCTCAATAATTTCTTGCAAAATGTTGACACCTGCGTCGGCGAGTATCAACAAAAACGCCGTGTCGTGCGGGATATGATACAGCCTGAAAATATGGCGCAATTTGAATATGTCACTGAGAACGCGCAAATGGCAAAAGCTTTGATTGCCGAAATGGATCGCGATATGGAAGGCGTTTTGCAACAATTCGCAACAGCTGATACGGCTATTCGTGAGTTTTTAGAGCGAGAAAGCCCAGATGATTTGGAGTTTTTTTTGAATACGTGGGAAAAGACAAAGACAGAACAGCTCAATTTGTATGTAACATTCTTTGATTTGGAGAAATCACTACTTAGCCGCCACAATGATGTGTTTGATATTTTTATCAGCAGCGGCGGCGCTTATGAAGTCGATATGCAAGTGAATGTGGGGTACGTTGCCTTTGAAGATGAGAGCTTCAATGAGTCTTACCAGAAGGCCATTGCAGATATTGATGCTTTGATTACGGCTCAAAGAGAGTTGCTGGAGAGCTTTTCGCCGCCCTCAAGTCCTGCGGATCAAGAATAATCGAGCGCCCCTAAGAAAAACGCTTTAACGTGTCGACATAGGCTTTCTTGAATAGGGCTTTTACTTGTTCAGGGTTATCGGTCAGATCAAAAGATCGGCCGATTTCAGCAAGAATACCCATGATGAAAACTGCTATTGTCATCGGTGTATGCCCAGGGAAAAATCCATCTTTAATCAGTTCAGGCAATAGCTCTTGAAGTTTTCCGAGTAGCGTTCGTTGCTGAATAGTAATCCTATCAGCATAGGTGAGCGCTGATTGAGATTCTATAAGCACAATTTTGCGAAAATCTTTCTCCGCACATAAATCAATAAAAATTTCGGAACCTATTAATAAAGCATCCCATGCGGATTTTTGTTGATCCATATGTGCTGAAACTAGCCTCAAAGAATCATTGAGTGTTGCTTTATAGACAGCACGAAATAGACCATTTTTGTCGCCAAAATGGTAGTATAAAGACCCGCGCGCCATACCGGATTGTTCCACAATGCGGTTTGTTGAGGCATGCGTATATCCGTGTTCTGTGAACTCTTTTTTTGCGGCCTCAATAAAAATTAAGCGCGTTTCTTCAAGGTTTTCTTTATTCGGGCCGCGGCGTTTGCTCATAGAGTGACCTGCTTTGGGTTATATCAGTGAGAAAAGTTAGAAATTAGGTATAGTGTTTTATTTTTTATGTGATTTTACTTGACTTACTGACACTCTGTCAACTATTATTAATACTGACATTGTGTCAGTATTAAGCCATATTATTAATGGAGGTGTTCGTGCTTTCAGAATTTTCATATCCTATTATTTGTACAAAAAAATTTAAGCAGACCGTTAATTTCTACGAAGACTATTTCAATTATGTCCCTGAGTTGGAAATGCCATGTTTTGTGGTTTTAAAGCGTCAGGACTGGGATAATTGTTATTTGGCGATCATTGATGCCAATCATCATGCCATCCCTGAGCCCTATAGGCGCCCTATTTCAGGTATGCTTTTGAATTATCCCGTAAAGGATGTTGAAAAGGCCTATGACAGCTTTTATCTGGAGGGGTTAAATGTCGTCTCGGAACCTGTCACCAGCCTATGCAGCAAAAAGCATTTTTTCATCGAAGATCCGAATGGAATTTTGATTGATATCGGGGAAAACGTGAAACCTTTATACGATCGAAATGATTTAAAGCGTGTTGAAGAAAAGTCTTTTGACGAGTTTTGTACAGCTTAATTTATTCTGAAATTCATAAAAAAGGCTCTTACGAGAGCCTTTTTTATTGATTGGTTGTCTACTTACGCATTGAACTGGTCAAAAGCTCTAAGCGCATCAGCGGCATACATTAGGGCTGGGCCGCCGCCCATATAAACACACATTCCCATGACCTCGGCAATTTCCTCACGGGTTGCGCCAAGATCCTTAAGCGCTTTGGCGTGAAAGCCGATACAGCCGTCACAGCGCTGCGTTACGCCGATGGCAAGTGCGATTAGCTCTTTCGTTTTTTTGTCCAGCTCTGCGTCGGCGGTGGCCGATTTGGCCAGTGCCGAAAACCCGCTCATTGTATCGGGAATGGTTTTGCGCAGTTCGCCCATATATTCCGAAATATCCTTTGTCAGTGCTTTGTAATCTTTTGCCATGATTATTTTCTCCTTTACAATTTATATTTTTATGATATCATAAATTTATGAAATGTAAATAGAGATCTTTTAATGAAATAAAAGCGATCATGAAAGATATGAAGGATATCGAGCAAAATGCTATTCAGGCGGCGGCCTTTCTGAAGGGGCTCACCAATCCTGACAGGTTGGTGATTTTGTGCAAATTGGCGGAGTTCGGTGAGTGCAGCGTCAGCCAAATGAAAACGAAGAAGAAAGGAACGAAAAACTATGACCATGAAAACTGTTGATCCGCAAACGGCGCTGGGCTGGTTGCAATCAGGCGAAGCAATTTTGATTGATGTGCGGGAGCATGATGAATTTAAATCGCAGCATATCCCCTACGCGCTCTCGATGCCGCTCAGCAATGTTTGCGCTGCGTTTCGGATGCTTGCACTTGCCCCGAATGCCTACAAAAAGATAATTTTTCAATGCAATAAAGGCGGGCGCGGCGGGCAAGCTTGCATAATGGTCGGCGCTGAATTGGGGGGGGGCAAAATGACACCCCAAACATGCCGGAAATTTATAATCTGGAGGGCGGCATTACCGCTTGGGTAGAGGCAGGACTGCCCGTTTTGAGTCCTTCAGGCGCGGGAGGCTGCGGCATATCGATTTTCCGGCAGGTGCAAATTATTGTCGGTGCTTTGGTGCTTTTAAGCGTACTGGCCGGTTTTTTCATCTCTACATCGGCTTTTGTCTTAGCGGGGTTATTCGGCGCAGCGTTAATGTTTGCAGGGCTATCAGGGTGGTGCGGACTGGCCATGCTGCTCAATAAAATGCCATGGAACAGGGGTGCGCCATCCGAAGAAAAGCGGTTTTGTATGATGAAATAAGCTTGAAATTAGTTTATTGAGTAGAGTGGTGGCTGTGGCAAGATTTGAACTTGCGACCAAAGGATTATGATTCCTCTGCTCTACCGCTGAGCTACACAGCCATGAAGCTTTGTGGTGGAACAGATGTAAAGCGAACGAATTTTCTTGTCAAGAAAAAGCCTGTATTTGCGGTGAAATTATATCGCAGGAATAGAGATAAAGCGTAGCGGCTTCAAAATTGCTCCTAAGCCATTTAAGCCGCGGTGCTTTTGTCCGTTCCGGTAATCCAGCCACCGCCCAAAACGCGCTCCCCCAGATAGGCTACGGCGGCTTGGCCTTTGGATATACCGTATTGCGGCTGATCGAGAATAACCGTAGCGCTCTTGTCGCTGTGGGAGGTTTTGAGCGTAGCCTTGACGGGTTTCATCGTTGAGCGGAATTTCAGCTCGATATTGATCGCCTCGGAAAGTTCGGGCATCAGCCAATTGCAATCGCGGATATGGATGATATCCCGCGCCAAGGCCTCTTTCGGGCCGACAATGACCTGATTGTCTTCGGGGTTCACGCCGATCACATAAAACGGCGCGTTATTCTCGGCCACTCCGCCGCCGATACCAATACCGCGGCGTTGGCCGATGGTATAATGGATAATGCCTTCATGCCGCCCTAAGACCTTGCCGGATTGGTCGATAATATCGCCGGGGATGGCAGCCTCAGGGCGCAGCTTTTTTACAACGCTGGCGTAATCGCCATGCGGCACAAAGCAAATATCTTGCGAGTCTGGCTTTTCCGCATTGATAAGGCCGAGGCGTTCCGCGTGGTTGCGGGTAATATCCTTTGACCAGCCGCCAAGCGGGAAGCGCAGGAAATCTAGCTGTTCTTGCGTTGTGGCGAACAGGAAATAGCTTTGATCTTTCAACGGGTCGAGCGCTTTATGCAGTTCGGCGCTTTGGCTGTGGCCGATTTTGCGCTGGATATAATGGCCTGTGGCCATGCAATCCGCACCAAGGTCACGCGCAACACTCAGAAGGTCGCGGAATTTGACGCTTTGATTACACTGCACGCAAGGGATCGGCGTTTCTCCGCGCATATAGCTGTCGGCGAAATCATCAATCACCGAGTCTTTGAATTTGCTCTCGTAATTGAGCACATAATGCGGAAAGCCGCGCTCCTCGGCGACGCGGCGGGCATCGTAAATATCTTGTCCGGCGCAACAGGTCTTGGATTTTGCGGTGGCCGCGCCGTAATCGAATAGCTGGAGCGTGACCCCGACCACATCATAGCCTTGCTCATGCAGCAAAGCCGCAGCAACAGAGGAATCCACGCCGCCCGACATCGCCACAACAACGCGTGTTTGCGCGGGCGCTTTGGGAATGCCCAGCGAGTTTAGTTCGAGGCCACCAGCCTGCGCGACACTCGTTGCAGCTGTACTATGTGATTGGTTTGCATCATCCATGGCGCGGACTATAGGGAAACCAACGAAAAAATGCAATATTTTCTGTGTTTTGCGGGATGGCGCGGCGAGGCTCTAGGCGCTTATACGCTTGATGATTTTGGTAAATACATCCAAAAACCGCTCAATATCCTGCGCGGCCGTATTCCAGCCCATCGAAATCCGCAGCGCGCCAGCACGGTAATGTTCGGGAACGCCCATAGCCGTAAGGACATGGCTTTGCTTGATTGTACCGCTGGAGCACGCTGAGCCATTGCTCGCAGAAATTCCTTCTATATCCAGCGCAATCAATAATGTTTCGGCGGAGATATCGGGCAGTGCAAAAAAGCTGGTATTGGCAAGGCGCGGGATATCACGGCTGAAAATCATCAGATCATCGCGCAAAGCCGTCAACTCGCTTTCCAAGGTGTCACGGAGTTTTGCGAGCGCTTGAAACTGATCAAGATTATTGTGCGCCAGTTCCGCCGCCAAACCGAAACCCGCAATCCCCGCGACATTTTCCGTTCCGGCGCGGGCGCTTTTTTCCTGACCGCCGCCATACAAAAGGCTGGGCGTTTCGCCGCATTGCCCCAAAATTAGCGCGCCGACACCTTGTGGCCCACCGATTTTATGTGCGGAAATTGTCAGGAAATCAATGCCGGACAGATAGAGATTGATATCAACTTTTCCGGCAGCTTGGACGCCGTCGCAATGAAAATGCGATCCGTATTGTTTCGTTATTTGCGTTATCGCCGAAATGTCCTGAATAGCGCCCGTTTCATTGTTCGCCATCATCACGGAGATTAGCTCCGGCTTGTCATCCGACTTCAAAATGCTTTCCAGCGCGGTAAGATCGAGGAGGCCATTGGGCAGAACCGGAATTTTGATCGCTTGTGGGTGAGCTTCCAATACTGAAGGATGCTCGATTGCTGAAACGGCAATTTTTGAACCTTTGCTGGAGAAATACTTTAGAACCGTATTATTGCCCTCGGTCGCACCGCTATTGAAAATTACCGATTGCGGCTCGACCTTAACGAGATTTGCAACCTGCTTGCGCGCCGCCTCAATAAGCTTGCGTCCTTCACGGCCATGGGTATGAATGGCGGAAGCATTCAGCGGCATAGAGAGTATATCCGCCATTAGCGCTGTAACCTCTGGGCGAAGCGGCGCCGTGGCGTTGTAATCGAGATATATTCTATTCTTTGGGCTCTGCATACGCGCAGTGTGCCGAGTTTAGCGCGCGATTTCAAATAGTTTCGCAACGGTCGGGGCAGCGGAAGCTTTATTGCTTAGAACATCTTCAAGCGTGACTGATTTCAGAGCCGCAAACAAGACAGAGCCAATGACTTCCCACAGCGCATTGGTGTGTGCACAAGAATTCATTTTAGCCTCTTCATTAATTGAATTGCGTTTAGCAGGTGTGCTGTCTTCAGCCGCAATCAAAATCTCTGAAACAAAAATTTCGCGCATTGGTTTTGTTAAAGAATACCCGCCACCGGGGCCGCGATAGCTCTTGACCAAACTATGACGGCGTAAACCTGCTATCAACTGCTCCAAATATGACAGAGAAATATCGCCATTCTTGGCAATTTCAGAGAGAGGCAGAGGTTTGCTATCTGTATGTTTTGCTAGTTCCACCATCGCCATCATGGCATATCGCCCACGTGTTGTAAGTTTTAATTGTTTTGTCATTTTACTTACTTTTATACCTTGTAATATTATGTACTTAATAATTTGTTTATGGCGGCCATTAATACTTACAGCCATACTTCCTCTAGGTTATTTATCTCTTTCTAAGCAAAAGTAAAGAGAAAATTTGAAAATCCTAATATAAGAACACGCTACCATTTTTTTATCAGCGGCGGCATTCTATCCACAATTAATTCAATGGCTTAGCATATATTTCTGGACATATTCTAAAGAGTTGTCTATATCTTCGATGTGATTAAGTTAACAAAAACAAATGCTTTTTTGTTATGTTAATTCAATGACTTGAGATCGCTCACGTTACTAAAAATTATTTTAAGGAGTTTCAATGCCGGAAATTATTTTCAATGGCCCTGCCGGACGTCTCGAAGGCCGCTATTCTCACTCCAAACAAAAAAACGCGCCCCTTGCGCTCGTGTTGCATCCGAATCCGGAGCATGGCGGCACGATGAACAATAAAATTTCGTATATGATGTTCCAAAATTTCGTTGAGCGCGGTTTTTCGACTTTGCGGTTTAATTTCCGTGGCGTTGGTCGCTCACAAGGAATTTATGATCGTGGCGAAGGTGAATTGAGTGACGCTGCTTCGGCTTTGGACTGGATGCAGGAAATCAACCAGAACGCCCCTTATGTTTGGGTTGGTGGATTTTCTTTCGGTGCTTGGATCGGGATGCAGCTTTTGATGCGTCGTCCTGAAATTCAAGGCTTTGTCGCTGTTGCGCCGCCAGCCAATATGTATGATTTCAGCTTTCTGGCGCCATGCCCGACCTCAGGACTTGTTCTTCAAGGGGCTAAGGATGATGTCGTGCAGGAAGAGGCTGTGTCTAAATTCGTAGAAAAAGTTCAAGTGCAAAAGGGCGTGAAGATTGATTATCGCGTTTTGCCTGAAGCCAATCACTTCTTCCATGGTTATACGGATATTCTTGCGGAACATATGCATGACCATATGAATAAGGCTGAAGCGGGTATTTCTGTTGACGCAGCTGTAAAGCGCGCCATTGCCGCTTAATATAGTTTGGCTTCGTATCTGCGTCTTAGATGGTAAAGAATTTAAAAAAGGGATGCTCGGCATCCCTTTTTTGTTATGTGCGGTCAAATCTATGCGGCTTTGCGAGCGGTTTCGAGATGTGTCTTGACCAAACTCAAATGCTCTTTCGGGCTGACCTTGTTCCAGATCGCCTCAATCACGCCATTCTCATCAATCAGGAAGCTGGAGCGCTCAATACCCATGTATTTCTTGCCATACATTGATTTTTCGACCCAGACACCGAATTGTTCGCAAATATCGCTGTTTTCATCAGAGGCCAGTGTGAAGTTCAGGCTGTATTTCGCTTTGAATTTGTCATGCGATTGAACGCTATCCTTGGAAATGCCGATCACTCTCAGATTAAGCTTGTTGAGCGCGGTGAGGTTATCATTCAGATCGCAAGCCTGAGTTGTGCAGCCCGGCGTGTTGTCCTTGGGGTAAAAATAGATCAATACCTTTTGACCAGCCAGTTTTGAGAGTGTTACAGAGCCGTTTCCATCGGTCGGCAAGGTAAAATCGGGGGCTTTTTGTCCAATGGCAATCTGGGTCATAGTGGCTATCCTTTTTTAAAATTGTTGCGTGGTTTAAATGTAATCTGAATCCATAAAATGTCCAGAGTTCAGGGAAAAACAGGTTTATTCGGTTTACGGCTTTCCTGAACGGTGTATATTTTTAAGGTATAAAGAGAATTTTGTGCAGTACAAATAGGAGATTTCAAGACCTTGAACACGCAGCCCGCCAGAGCATTCTCGATGCGTGCGCTTATCCGCAAATATTGGCGGAGGGCGCTGTTTGCGCTGGGAGAATTGGTTGCGGTGTTGTTACTTTTATTGCTTATTTTGGCCGCTGTTATGGTGTGGCGGCTGAAAACGGGGCCAGTCGATATCAGCTTTGCCAATGAATACATAAAAACAGCCATCCATGATTATGACCCAAATATTCATGTCGATGTTGGCAGCGTCGAGCTGCACTGGCCCGAGCTGACGGGGCCTATCCAGCTTGGCTTGGGAAATGGCCGCATGAGCGGCACGGATGGAAAAGAGATAGCTTATTTTGAAGAAATTTCAGTGAGCTTGTCCCGTACGAAACTTCTGCTTGGGCAGATTGCGCCTCGCTCCATTACAATAGTGCGACCTTATATCCGAGTTATTCGCTATGAAGATAACAGTTTCGATTTTGGTTTGGCTACGGCGGAAACTGTTGCCGATGAAGAGCTGACGGAGCAATCCGATCAGCAAAGGGAGCTGATGTTAGCCCTGATTGCAGCAATTGAACAGCCGCCCAGACGCAGATCGGAAGGAGCCTTGTCCTCGCTGCGCTCTTTTGAAATTGAGCGCGCGCAGGTCATTGTTGAAGATCACGGTTTCGGCGCGACCTGGTTTATTCCAAGCTTTAATTTTGAAATGCAACGCGGCAGGCGCGGGTTGCAGGCGAATTTTGGCTTATCTTTCCCGCCGATACGGGGAGAGCCGTCGTCGCTCAATCTTGAGCTCGTATATGACCGTAGCCAAGAACGCTTTGATGTTGGCGCGATAGTACAAAACTTTGATATTCAGATTTTAGGCGCAAAACTTGAAGAATTCGAGCGCTTGCGCGGCCAAGATATTGTTCTAAGCGGTGAAATTTCGGCCATGTTCGAGCAGGATTTCACGCTGCGCTCAGCTGATCTATCCTTATTCTCGAAAGAGGGTAGTTTAACGGTTTCTGAATTGTCGCCCGATCCTGTTGCGATAAGCGGGCTTGAATTGCTTGCGCATTATGAGATGAGTGAAGACGAAGGCGAGAGCCTGCATATTGAAAAAGCTCAATTCAAGTTGGAGGATGTGCCGATTGCTGCGGAAGGGCTGCTCAAGAGCAGCATCAATCCCGAAACGCTTATCTCGCAAGGGTATGCGGGGACTATAAGTCTTGCTATTGCCGATATTCATCATGACCAGTTGAAGCCTGTTTGGCCGGCAATTCTGGAGGGTGATTCCGCAGAGGAATGGATTATTGATAAGATGAGCGGCGGTGATTTATCGGGCTTGAAGGCTGATATGAGTTTCACGCTGCAAAAGGAAGCTGTTTCTGAACAATCCTCGCAGGAGAGCGAGCCAGCAGAAGAGACGACAGAAGCACAAACGGACATTGAAGCAGATATAGAAACCGAACCAGAAGCGCCAGTCTGGGCGTTTGATATTGAATCGCTCGAAGCGCATTTTGCCTTTTCCGCTATGGCAATGGATTATCGCGCCCCGCTGCCGGCGCTAGAGAATGCCAGCGGTACAGGTGTATTGACGCTGCCAGCAGATACGCTGCAAATCGATGTGGTGCAAGGAAAAATCAGCGCGCTGGAGATCAAAAGCGCTTCCCTCAAATTCACGGATGTTGTGGCGGAAGGTAAGGGCGCTGTGGCCATGGAAGTCGCCCTAAGCGGGCCTTTGCAAGATGTGTTTGAATATATTTCAACCGAGCCGATTGATCTGAAAGACGAGCTTGATATGGATGTTTCGCAGGTTCGCGGTCATGCCGATCTACAAGTGAAGCTCGACTTCCCGACCAAGGATGATTTGCTGATCGAAGAGATCAACATGGATATTCGCGGCAAGGTCAGTGACGGATTTTTGCCCGATGTGCTGCGCGGTTTGCCCTTGAGCGGCGGGCCGTTTGATGTTGTGGTGAATAATGATTACTACGCGGTTAGCGGTTCAGGCGCTTTTGCAACGCGGTCTGTTGAGTTGGAGTGGAAAGAGTTTTTGGATTCCCAAGGCAAGCCGTTCCGTCATCAAGCCAAGGCCAAAATCACAGTTGATGAGGAATTGCGCCGTGTGTTCGGCGTGGATTTATCTGATTTTTTTGAAGGGGATCTGCCCGCCGAGATCAGCTATACCGGCTTGCAAGGCGGCCGTGCTGAGGCGGATATTGCCATTGATATGGCGCCAGCAATATTCAAGATTGAGCCGTTTGAATACATCAAGCCATCGGGCGCGTCAGGCTCGGCCACGCTCAAGGCGCATTTGCAAAATGATGAGCTGATCCGCATTTCGGATTTAAGCGGGCAGGCTGATAATTTCAGGCTAGACAATGGTACAATTCATTTTGTTGGAACGGGGGACAATACGCGCCCGTCCAGAGTTGATATCGGTTCGCTTGTTATCAATGAAACCAAAGGTGTTCTTAAGATCAATTATGCTGACAACGGAGCGATGGATGTCACGCTGCATGGTGATTTTCTTGATCTGAGACCGTTTTTGAACGCCTCGGATAAGGAGGTCTCGCAACCCTATAATAACCCGCCGATGCGGCTGGATATTCTGGCCAATCAGATGCGTACAGCTGATGAAGAGATTGTGAGGAATGCCATTATCAAATCCGATATTGATGGTGAAGGCCGCTTTAATCGGATGGAGGCTGATTTTATTGCAGGCCAAGGGAGTGTGTTTCTCCGCTACGGTACTCATCAATCGGGTGAGCGCGCCTTTACATTCGAGGCCGAGGATGCGGGCGCGGTGCTGCGTGCGTTTGATGTATATAACAATATTGTTGGTGGGCGGCTTGTGATTAACGGCACGCCGCTTGAAAATATTTATGATAGAAATATCGGCGGCACTGCGGTGATGACAGATTTCAAAGTTATCCGCGCCCCCGCTCTGGCGCGTCTGATCGGTGCGTTATCCCTGCCGGGCGTGCTGCAGCTCTTGAATAGTGACGGGCTCAGCTTTTCCCGCTTGGAGGCCGATTTTGAGTGGCGCTACAGGCCGCAAGGGGCGATGCTGGTGTTCAAAGATGGCCGCACATCGGGGAATTCTGTTGGCTTTACCTTTGACGGTAACTTCGATAGAGCGCAGGAAACCGTTGATGTGTCAGGAACGGTTATCCCGCTTTCAGGTATAAACAGGGCGATTGGCTCAATTCCGATTATCGGCACGATTTTAACGGGCGGAACGGGCGCAATTATCGCGGCGACTTATACGATGCGCGGCAACTTTGAAGAGCCTGTTACCTCGGTCAATCCGCTCTCCGTCCTCACACCGGGGATTTTGCGGCGGATATTGTTCGAAAATTGAGGCAACCGCCAAATATTATATTTTCACCAAAGCGTGTTTTTTCTTTCCGGCGGAGAGCTTGATATGCCCTTCGGCGGTCAGATCGTCATTGGACGCGGTTGCGCTGTCGCTCTCGATTTTATTATCGTTCAGCTTTGCGCCGCCGCCTTGAATGAGCCTGCGGGCTTCGCCCTTTGAGGCGGCAAGGCCAGATTCAACCAAAAGATCAATCACGGGAACGCCGGAAGAAAGCCGCGCCCCATCAATGGTGATAATCGGCAAATCATCACCAACACCGCCTTGCTCAAAGACCTTGCGGGCGGTTTCGGCTGCATCATGTGCGGCTTGCTCACCGTGACAGAGCTTGGTCGCCTCGAAGGCCAGAATTTTCTTGGCCTCGTTGACTTCCGCGTCCTTGAGCGCTTCGAGTTTCCGAACCTCGTCCATCGGCAAAACCGTAAAGCGGCGCAGCAGCGTTCCAACCATCGCATCATCGGCATTGCGCCAATATTGCCAATAATCATACGGGCTGAGCATCTCGGCATTGAGCCAGACAGCGCCATTGACGGTCTTGCCCATCTTTGCCCCGTCAGGCGTGGTCAGCAGCGGCGCGGTCAGTGCGAATAGTTGCGCGCGGTCGGCCTTATGCCCCAGATCAACACCGTTGATAATATTGCCCCATTGATCCGATCCGCCCATTTGCAGGATTGTTCCATAGCGGCGGTGCAGTTCAAGAAAGTCATAACCCTGCATGACCATATAATTGAATTCCAGCAAGGATAGCGGGCTTTCGCGCTCCAGCCTTGTTTTGACGCTGTCAAAGGAAAGCATACGGTTGACGGTAAAATGCCGCCCGTAATCGCGCAGAAAATCGAGATATTTTAACCCGTCCAGCCAATCATTGTTGTTGACCATCAGCGCATCGTTTTCGCCCTCGCCATAGCGCAGGAATTGCTTGAAGCAAGTCGATTGAATATGCGCGATATTGGTGTTGATGGTTTCATCATCCATCAATTTGCGCTGCTCGTCCTTGAATGACGGATCGCCGATTTTCGATGTGCCGCCGCCCATCAGCGTGATCGGCTTATGCCCCGTTTGCTGAAACCAATAGAGCATCATAATGCCCGTCAGATTTCCGATATGCAGGCTTTTTGCGGTGGCATCAAAGCCGATATAGGCGCTTTGCACCCCTTCGCAAAGCTTGGCATCGAGCGCGTCAAAATCGCTGCACTGGTGAATGAAGCCGCGTTCGTTTAGGATATTGAGAAAATCTGATTTATACGTCATGGTTTGATTGCCTTTTTGGAGAGTTTATACGCATGCAGCGCGAAAAAGTCTATACCGCAATCGGACTTATGTCCGGCACATCGCTGGATGGGGTCGATGCGGCCTTGCTGGAAACTGATGGGCTGGATTATGTGCGCGTGCTGGGCTTTGTTACAAAACCTTATCCGTCTGAACTGCGCGCGCGTTTGCGGGCTTGTTTTGGTAGGGAGTCTCTTGATGCGGCGGGTAAACTGGCCGAGCGAGATATGACGCTTTTTCATGCACAATGCGTTCAGGATTTATTGGCGGCTAACCCTGATCTTGCCTCTGCGCAATCCCTCGCAAATGCCGACCAGCCGCTGATTATCGGCTTTCACGGCCAAACAATTTTGCATGATATAGAGCACAAAATCACGGTGCAGATTGGTGATGCGGCACTGCTCGCTGCGGAAACGGGGTTGGATGTTGTTTATGATTTCCGTAGCCGTGACGTTGCCGCGGGTGGGCAGGGCGCGCCGCTTGTGCCGCTGTATCATCGGGCGTTGATACGGGCGGCGGGGCAGGGCGCGGCTGGTTCTTCTGGCTCTCCCAATTCTCCTATCGCGCTTTTGAATATCGGCGGGGTTGGGAATATCACATGGATCGGTGCGGATGATTTACAAGAAAGTGCAAGCGCTCCAAATCTTATCGCGTTTGATACAGGAACAGGCAATGCCCTGATGGATGATTTTGCGCGGCGGCATTTCGGAGTGGATTACGATCACGGCGGGGTGATTGCCGCGCGCGGACAGCCCGATGAGGAGATTTTATCGCGCTGGATGGGGCATCCTTATTTCACGCGCAAGCCGCCGAAATCGCTGGATCGCAATGAATGGGACATTGCGGCGTTGGGGCCGCTGGCCGATGATCTAAACGCTTTGTCGCCGGAAGATGCGATGGCCAGTTTGCTTGCGTTTTCAGTGCGCGGGGTTGTGCGGGCATTCGAATATCTCCCCGCTATCCCTGAGCATATCTATCTTTGTGGCGGTGGGCGGCATAATACAGCGCTGGCAGAGGCTTTGGCGCGGGCGCTGCCTTGCCCTGTCGGGACGCTTGATGATCTGGGCTGGAACGGCGATGCAACCGAGGCCGAATGCTTTGCCTATCTTGCGGTGCGAAGCTTAAAAGGCTTGCCGATCAGTTTGCCGGAAACAACGGGCGTAGCTGCCCCACTGACGGGCGGCGTGCTGGTACGCGCTTGAGTGAGAAAATTTGTTGTATCCGTAGTCGTATCCGTAGCCGTTTAAGCTGCTTTTTTCAGTTTGATGGCATCGTGCTTTTTAAGCTCTTTGAGTAAAGCGTTGATTTCCGCTGCGGCTGCGCTCGATTTTTCGGTTTCGGTAACGCCTTTCCCCTCCATCATCGATGCGGCATAGGCCACGCGATTGCCCAATGACGCTTTGGCAACTTTGGTGTCGAGTTCAACCAGCTTATCGGCAATCGCCGCATTCAGCTTGGTGCGTGTATCAATACGGTTGAGCACGATCAGGGCTTGTGTGTCCTCATCTTGCGCGGTTTTAATTGTTGGCCGCGATGCCCAAAGATCCATCGGTGAGGCTTGCATCGGGATCAACACCAGATCCGCTTCGCGGATGGCAATCGTTGCCTCGGTTTCCGTATGCGGCGGGGAGTCGATAATCACGATGTCATAATCTTCGGCCATGCGCTCGGCTTCCTTTTTCAAGCGCCAGCCTTGCACTTGTGAGTGGATAAGCTTGTTTTTCGCGCCCAAACTGGCCATACGCGCCGCATACCAAAGGCTAAGCGAGCCTTGCGGGTCAATATCGATTGTGGCGACACTTTGCCCCGCTTCCAGAAAACCGACAGCAAGCTGCGCGGCCAGCGTGGTTTTCCCCGCGCCGCCTTTTTGCTGTGAAATGGTGATAATGCGACCTGCCATTGTGCTTCCCCTTTGGTATTTTGTTCCCTGATATTTTTTAAGCTTTGAGTAATTCAAGACTAGAAAATTTTAATGGCGCACTGCAACAAAAAAGTGTTTCTGCTTGATTAAATGGCTTAATCATGGCTTTTAATGATGAAATGAGTACGCAAATTTTCAGTGTTAGCGAGAGCGCCATTCTAAAGGCCGCGAATCACCTCAAAAGCGGGGCATTGGTGGCGTTCCCGACCGAAACCGTTTACGGGCTTGGTGCAAATGCGCTCAATGGCACGGCGGTGGCGCGAATTTTCGAGGCCAAAGGGCGGCCAAGCTTTAACCCATTGATTTCCCACGTTTTGAGCCTTGAAGAGGCGGAACAATACGGTACTTTTTCTGATGATGCGCGAAAGCTGGCGCATTATTTCTGGCCGGGCGCGTTGACCATGATCGTGCCACGCCGCGCTGATTGCGATATTTCCGATCTTGTTACGGCGGGGCTGGATACGATTGCACTGCGCGTTCCGGCGCATAAGGTTGCGCGTCAGCTTTTGAAAGCCTGCGGATTTCCGCTGGCCGCACCGAGCGCAAATGCCTCGGGGGAGGTTAGCCCGACTGCGCCCGCTCATGTTACGGATAGTCTGAAAGACAAGGTGGAGTTTATCCTTGCGGCGGGGTCTTGTCAAATTGGCCTTGAATCTACGGTGATTGATATGAGCACGGAGCAGCCCGCGATCTTGCGCCCCGGCTCGATTACACCCGAAGATATCGCCAATATTCTGGGGCGTAAGGTCGAGCTTGCAATTGAGTGCGCCGCGCACACTGCGCGCGATGGAAAAAATGAGAATACGCGGAGCGCGCCAAAATCGCCGGGGCAGCTGTTGAAACATTATGCCCCCTCGCGCCCTGTACGGCTCAATGCGATTGATCTTCGCCCCGATGAAGCGCTCCTTGCGTTTGGCAGCGATAAATTCATGGGCATTCAGGGCGGCGGCTCTGCGCAAAACCTGCCCGATACAGCCCGCAAAAACCTTAGCGAAACGGGTGATCTATACGAGGCGGCGAGCAATCTTTTCAGTATGCTCCGCGCACTGGATAGGCCTGAGCATAAGGGGGTTGCGGTGATGGCTGTGCCGGATGTCGGGATTGGTATCGCGATCAATGACCGTTTGCGCCGCGCCGCGCAAGGCTGATGAAATTATAAGGGGCTGGCAAAGTTGAAACACGCGCAGGCGGATGCTATAACGCTTCAAAATTACGGACATAAAGCTAATAAAACGGATGAAAAATGGATAGAAGAATGCTACGGGAATTAAACGACAATACGGCGTTATATAAAATCTTGAGCTGGACGAGCTGGCCGATACTGATGATTGTCTGCGTGAGTGTTATGGCTTATGGCTTTACGCTCGATCAACCGATTATCTTTTTCAATATCGCCTATCTGTTTTTGATTGTGAGTTTGTTTGCGCTCGAAACCGTGATGCCGTTCGAAAAGCAATGGACGAAGCCTGATGGCCAGAACTTTGCCAGTATCGCACATACATTATCAAGCAAAGGCACAGTGCAGCTTATCCTTGTATTTAGCGCCGTGATCGGCCTTGCCGAAGTCATTAAACCGGCTGCAGAGCCGCTCAATTACGGGATATGGCCGCGCGATTGGCCGATGTGGCTGCAAGTGATTTTGGGACTTTATGTCGCTGAATTTATGCTTTATTGGGCACACCGCCTAAGTCATGAAGTGCCGTTTTTCTGGCGTTTCCATGCGGTGCATCACAGCGTTAAAAAGCTTTGGATTATCAATACGGGGCGCTTTCATTTCGTTGATAGCCTCCTGAGCATTGTTCTGGGAATGGCGATTTTGTTGGCCTTTGGCGCGCCGCTGGAGGTCATTCAGTGGATGAGTGCGATGACCGCCTTTATCGGCATGTTGACCCATTGCAATGTGACGATGAAATTCGGTGTGATTTCCTATGTGTTTAACACCCCTGAATTGCATCGCTGGCATCACTCGATGGATCTGCGCGAGGGCAATCGCAATTATTGTGAAAATGTGATGCTTTGGGATCAGGTGTTCGGCACGTTTATCAATCCGAAAGACCGCCGCCCACCCGCCAATATCGGGATGAAAGATTATATGCCGCCTAAATTCTGGCAGCAGCTGCTGTGGCCGTTTCTAACCAACGCGGTTAAAAAGCGCATTATCCCTGAATTCGAGCCTTTGCCGTTTATCCACGAAGACAAAACGCCTAAATCTTCTGCGGCGCGTAAGCTTTCAAGCCAATGAGTGTAGGCGGCGATAACGGTAATAATGGTGATAGCCGTTGTACCCCCGCGAATTTTTCTCTTCAGGATAAAACCATCTGGATCGCCGGAGAACACGGCATGGTTGGTCGCGCCTTGACACGCGCTTTGGAACAACGCGGCCACAGCAAAATAATCAAACTCCCCCGTGAGGCTGTTGATTTCCGAGATCAAGCGGCTGTGCTGCGTTTTATGCGAGAGGCAAAGCCGCATGTTGTGGTTGTGGCGGCGGGCAAAGTCGGCGGTATTCAGGCCAATCTGAACGCGCCCTCCGCATTTTTGTACGATAACACGATGATCGCCGCCAATATCATTGAGGCGGCACGGCTCGCGGGTGTTGAAAAGCTGCTTTATCTCGGCTCATCGTGCCAATATCCTGCTGATGCACCGTTGCCGCTTCAGCCTCAAAGCCTTTTGAGCGGGGCGTTTGAGCCGAGTAATGCACCCTATGCGTTGGCCAAGTCATTGGGGGTTGCGCTCTGCCAAACCTACCGCGCTGCTTATGGTTGCGATTTTATATCCGCGCTTCCGTGTAATCTTTACGGCCCTTATGACCGCTTTGATGCGGAGCTGAGCCATGTTATCCCTGCCTTGATGATGAAAGCGCATCAGGCGAAATTATCGGGCGCACATTCCTTTGAAGCTTGGGGCAGCGGTGCACCGCGCCGTGAGTTCTTATATGTTGATGATCTTGCCGAAGCGTGTTTGATTCTCTTGGAACGTTACAGCGCCGCCGCGCCTGTGAATATCGGAACGGGGTATTCTATCTCTATTCGGGATCTGGCGGCACAGATAGCGCAATGTGTCGGCTTTACGGGTGAGATTGTCTGGAACAAGCAAAAGCCGGATGGGGTGTACGATAAAACCCTTGATGTCAGCGCAATCACTCAAATCGGCTGGAGACCAAATTATTCATTGATAGAGGGGTTGGAAAATACCTATAGCTGGTTTTTGAAACGAATTCGAAAATCTTAATATAAATTCAAGATTTTCGGTGATAGGATAGATTAAATATTTGCTAAAAGCTCTGAAGAGGTAATTTGTCAGATCCAGCCGACACACAAAATTCATCGCCTATATTATCAGATGATCGCCGTTCAGTTGCTGATCATAATCGGTACTTCAATGACCAATTTGGTGCAAAGCCTTTTTATCTGGCGCCAGGTGAGTCGGGATGTGGAAATGAACCCGAGGAGATGTTAATTGCTACAATCGGTGCCGGCATTGCTGTTAGTATATATGACAAAGATTTGCAAATTGGTGGGATGGCCAATATTCTTGTGCCGGATAGTGTAATTGATCTATTTCCCCGTTTTGATGTAGTTGAGCCCTCGGTTATACAGAAGATTTTTAGTCCGCTCGATGATTGTATTGCGCTTTTAAAGCAAATGGGTGCAGGGAAAACGCGGATACGGGTTAGGGTTATAGGTGGCTCTAGCTATCACGGTGATAAAAAAGATAGAGGGACAAAAAACTACATTATTGTGAAATCTTATCTGAATAGTCTGGATATTATGCCGATGAGTGAGGATGTGAGTGGTGCTTACCTGCGCCGTGTTCACTTCTTTCCCTCGACAGGGCACGCCGTACGACGCGTCTTAAGACGTAAAGATGATTATGCTTCGATGCAGGAAACGGAATATCAATATCAATTAAACTTTTGATAACTGGCCGCGCTCTGCCTGAGATTGGGCTTTATTGTAATTGATATTTATATCGTCCGCATATTGCTCTTTCAGATTAAAGCCTTGCATTAAGATATTCTCGACAAGCGGAAGGGTTGATTGCGGATCTTTTGGTGCGTATTCGGTCAAACAACCGCCAATAATATTATAGTTTTGGGTATAATAACTGATCAGTGCAATGAGTTCCTCAAGGCGAAAGCCGCCCGATGTCGGCGTGGCGCATTCGTTGAAAACGCTCTGATCAAGCGAATCAATATCAACATGGATATATAGATTTTTGCTTTTCAGCGCCGGGTAATCCTCGCCCAGACTGCGCGTTTTTTCCGTTTCAAAGACGGCGATACTCTCATCATTGATAAAACGTGCCTCTTCAGGGTCAATGCTGCGCAGGCCAAAAAATGTTAGCTGATCGGGCTTAAGTGGGGTTTTGACAAGAGAGGTAAGGCTGTCTGCCCCGTCCCCCATCAGACAGCGCAGCGTCATGCCGTGAAAGTTCTTGGAAGGCGAGCTGGCAGGCGTGTTCAGATCGGCATGCGCATCCACCCAAATCAACGCCATATCCCCGCCATACAGCGCGTTTAGGTAGGTGAGCTGGGCAAAATCGCTACTGCAATCTCCGCCGCAAGTGAAAATCTTGCGCGGGCGCTCGGTTTCCAGCAAAGTCGCAATCGTATTTGTCAACGCCGTAATCGGGGTTAAGCCTTTGACGTTTTCCGCTATTTCTAAGTCACGCCCATCCAGTGGAATCTGATGAATGTTAAAGCCTTGGGCGTTCAATAGAGTGCCGATTGCTTTAGCACCGTCAGGAATCGGCGTTGGGCGGCCAATGCCTTGCCATTGCGGATTGAGTATGATCATGATTGTGAGCGCTCCCCTGTCACGCGATTTTTTGAAATTTTGCAGTGTCGCAAAAGGGATTGCAAGCGCGATCAAACATCATTTAGCAAAGAAGTTTTGTGCAGTGCGAGCTTTACATACATTTTTCTGAAATAATATTTCAAAACCATGTGAACAAGAAGTGTATTCTTGCTTATTTTCTAAAAAAAGATGTAAAATAATATTTATAATTTTAAAAAATACCGTTTGTGATTGACCCCAATGTTTTTAATTTGTTAGGGTCTGCCAATAAAAAAATCGGGCTGGTTTAAATTTCTGGGACATTGTTGGAATTCGTTTCGTGCAAATGAGCTAATTTGCAATGGATCGTATGGAATTGTCAGGCTTTGCCCTGATAATCGAAGGTCAGTGCGTTCCGCTGATCCCGTATCTTACAGGAACCCCACACACGCCTGAAGCCTGATAGATCACTCTATCAGGCTTCTTTTTATTGCGCGTAAATATTTTTAGAGGCACTTTTTATGCCGATTTTTTTAGCAATCCTTCGCGGCGTAGCAGCGAGTCGGGGTCTGCCTCACGGCCACGGAAGTTATGATAAAGCACATTCGGCGGCAGGCTTCCGCCCTTGGCCAGAACATGGGTTTTATAAGCCTCGGCCGTGTCGCGGTCATAAAGCCCTTTTTCCAAGAACAGCTCGAATGTGTCGGCGTCGAGCACTTCAGCCCATTTATAGCTGTAATACCCCGCCGAATAGCCGCCCGCGAAAATGTGATTAAAGCTGGTGGAGGTCGGGCCGCCCATGCGTTCGAACAGCATGAAATCTTTCAAAACCTCATCTTCGAAGGCGACGATATCTTCAATCGCTGACGGATCGGCCGCATGCCAAGCCATATCGAGCGTACCGAGGCTGATCTGGCGCAAGCCGCCCATTCCGACCATAAAATTTTTCGAGGCGATAATCTTATCAATCAGCGCGGCGGGGATTTTCTCACCGCTCTGATAATGCGCGGCGAAAAGATCGAGCGTTTCTTTCTCATAGCACCAGTTTTCCTGAACCTGTGAGGGCAGTTCGACAAAATCCCACAATACATTTGTTCCGGCGAGCGAGCGATAGGTTACATCCGATAATAGGGCGTGAATGGCGTGTCCCATCTCGTGGAACAAGGTCGTCACTTCACCATGCGAGAGCAGTGAAGGCCGCTCTTTGGTAGGCTTGGTGAAATTGCAGACAATCGCGATGACAGGGCGTTCCACCTTGCCGTTCACCAGCCCCTGATCGCGGTAGGAGGTTTTCCATGCGCCGTCTTTTTTGCCCGCGCGCGGGTGGAAATCACCGTAAAGCGTGCCGATAAACTTGCCGCTGGTTTTGTCATGCACATCAAACACTTTGACGTCTTCATGCCAGACCGGATAGGCGGTGGAGGCTGTAAAGCTGAGGTTAAAGAGCTTGGTGAAATGCTCGAAACACCCCGCAAGAACCTTGTCGAGCTGGAAATAGGGGCGCAAATCTTCGGAGGAAAAATCAAACAGTTTTTGCTTGAGCTTTTCACTGTAATAGGTTGCATCCCAAGGTTTGAAATCCGAGATTCCGTCTGTATCCCTAGCAAAGGCTTTCAGCTCTTCCAGATCCTTTAGCGCGGCGGGCTTATAGGCTTTTTTGAGCTTGTCCAAAAACCCAAGCACTGTTTCGGGCGTTTCGGCCATGCGGCGCTCCAGCACATAATGCGCGTGGGTGTTATAGCCCAAAAGCTGCGCCCGCTCATGGCGAAGCTGCGCAATCCGTTTGGCATTTTTGGAATTGTCATACGGGTCAGAGCCATCAGGCGACCAGGCGCGGGTTGCCATTGCGCGCCAGATTTTCTCACGGATAGCGCGGTTTTGCGCATATTGAATGACGGGGATATAGCTGGGGTAATCCAGCGTAAAGAGCCACTTCCCATCATAGCCTTTTTCCTCGGCAGCGAGCTTGGCGGCTTCCACCGCGCCTTCGGGCAATCCGGCCAGTTCGCGCTCGTCTTCAATGACCATCTCAAAAGCTTCCATGGATTTTTTGGCATTGTTCATGAATTGCGGGCCAAGGGTCGAGCTTTCCTGCGCTATTTCACGGAAGCGCTGCTTTGATTTTTCATCAAGCAAAGCGCCGCTGCGGACAAAACCCTTATAGGTATTATCGAGTAAAGTCATTTGCTCTTCGGTCAAACCGAGGCTATCAGCCTTGTCATGGACAGCCTTAACGCGGGCGAAAAGCTGCTCATCAAGCATAATATCGTTTGAAAACTCCGCCGCAATCGGGCCGATTTTTTCGGCAAGCTCGTGCAGCGCATCGCCGCCAATGGCTGAAAGCTGGTTGTAGAAAATCGCCGTTACCTGATCGAGCTTGTCCGAAGCGGTTTCCAGCGCCACAATGGTGTTGTCGAAATCGGGCGCAGCAGCGTTATCGCGAATGGCTTCTATATTGGTGCGGGCTTCTTTGATCGCGATCTCAATGGCCGGAAAATAATCGGTTTCGCTGATTTTATCAAAGGCGGGGGCGTGATTGGGCAGTTTCGAGAGTTCAAGAAGCGCATCAACGGACATAAGCAAAAATCCTTTCTAACAATTACCTCACTAATATATAAGAGATTGTGATGGATACAAGCGACAAAGGCGCGCCGCGCTCGAAAGAATTTGATGATGTGTATTTCTCGGCTGTGGACGGGCTGGCCGAAATGCGCCACGTTTTCCTGAGCGGCAATGATTTACCCGCGCGATTTGCTGAGGGCGGGGCATGCTTTGCCATTTGCGAAACGGGGTTTGGGACGGGGTTGAATTTTCTGGCGAGTTGGGCGGAATGGTTGAGCATCTCTGTCAATCAAGGGTATGAGGCCAAATCGCTACGCTTCGTTTCTTATGAGAAATTTCCGCTGACGCGCGATGAAATCGAGGCTTATCTTACGCCGTTTTGGCCGCATTTTGAAGAGCTGCGCACTGAGTTTTTGGCGCAATATCCGCAAAAACCCCAAGACCTGCGCGGCAGGGTAGAGCTTTCATTACGCGGCAATGTGGAACTGATTTTGATTTTTGAGGATGTGAATACTGCCTTGCCCTTACAAAATGATAAGGTTGATGTTTGGTTTTTGGACGGGTTTAAGCCGTCAAGCAATCCTGATATGTGGTCGGAAACTGTTTTTGCGCAGATGGCGCGGCTCAGCCATGAGGGCGCAACATTCGCAACCTTCACCGCGGCAGGATTTGTCAAACGCGGTTTGATGGCAGCAGGGTTTCATGTTGAGAAGCGGCGCGGTTTTGGGCGCAAGCGGGATATGTTGGTCGGACGGTTTATCGGTCAGCCGGACATACGCTCGATTGAGCAGTCGTCTCAGCGGGAGGGCGTGCTATGAGGCTGGCAATTATCGGGGCGGGGCTTGCCGGAACTGCAGCGGTCTATATATTAAAACGATACGTATCGAATATTAAAATATATGAGGCTATGGGGACGTTTGCCGCTAAGGCTTCGGGCAATCCTACAGGGCTTGTCAATCCGCGTTTCTCAGCCCATAAAACACCGGAGAGTGAGTATTACGCTCAAGGATTTAAAGCGCTGACGCAAGAACTTACAGCCATTGCGCAAACGCCGCAGGGGCAGGCGGTCGGCTGGCGGCCATGCGGAGCGCTGCATTTGATGGTCGATGGAAAGCGCCAAAAACGCTTTCCGCAAACGGTGCAAAATTGGGGTTGGCGTGATGAGGATTTGCGCTGCGTTGATGCGGCGGAGGCCAGCGCGATTGCGGGCATTCCGCTGGCATATGATGCGCTTTACGTGCGGGAGAGCGGTTTTTTAAATCCCGCCGCCTTGTGCCGCTATTACGCGCATGACGTTGAGGTGGTTACAAACAAATCCGTCGTAACGCTTGAGGATATGGGCGCGCTTGAGGCTGATGTCATTGTGATTGCCTGCGGGGCGACGGCGGCGCATATGGAGATATGCCAAGGCTTACCGCTTCGCAGCGTGCGCGGGCAGATAACCCAAATTCGCAGTGCCGCGCCATTATCTGATTTGCGCTGTAATTTGCATTATGGCGGCTATTGTACGCCGGCGATGGAGGGCGGCGTTCATGCGTTGGGGGCGACGTTTCAACGCTGGTTGGATTATGATGATATCCGCGCTGAGGATGATGTTCAGAATATAAACGAGTTGCAGCGTATCGTGCCAAAAATAACCGAAGCGCCAGAGATTTGTGGGCAGCGCGCTGCTATTCGTTCCACAACGCCGGATCATATCCCGATTGTCGGCGCGCTTGATGATTGGCAGGGGGGGCAGTCACAGGCTCAAATCCAAGAAGCCACAAAAGCAAAAATCTATCTGTCCTTGGCGCATGGCTCGCATGGTCTGGTCAGCTCTTTTGCCGCGGCGCATATTTTGGCTGATTTGATTTTAGGCGAAGATCACTCACTCTTTAATTTAAAAACGAAACAAATCGTATCGTTAAATAGATTCGCAAATCAGGTGCGCGGTGAACAAAACCCTATTGGGGTTTGAGCTTGGTTGATATAGGATTTGCCGCGAAACTTGCCTTGCCCGCCGAATAATGCGCGGTAAGCCAATAAACACAAAACGACAGAGCAATAGAAATAACATATGAGCGAATTTCTCTGGATTGGTCTTGGTTTTATTCTTGTCGCTGCGCTTATACCCGTAGCGCGGGCGCTTGCTTTTCGCTGCGGCATGACCGATAAGCCCGGCGGGCGCAAGCATCACGAGGATGAAACGCCGTTGGTCGGCGGGCTGGTGATCTTCCCCGTTTTTATGGCTGTCGGGGTTTTGGCGGGGTTTTCAATTGCCTCTTATTGGCCGCTTTATCTGGGAATTGCGATTTTGCTTCTGACCGGTGCGCTCGATGATCGTTATGACATCGGTGCATGGGCGCGGTTTTTTGTGCAAATCGCCGTGGCCAGTTTGGTGGTCGTGTTTGGTGATGCGCGGCTCGATCATCTAGGGGATTTATTTGGCTTCGGCCAGTTTAATCTCGGCTTTATGGCGATTCCGTTCTCGATTGTGGCTGTGACCTTGTTTGTGAATGCGGTCAATCTGATGGATGGGCTTGACGGGCTGGCGGCGGGTAAAGGTTTGATTGCGCTACTCTGGCTGATGGCGGCTTGTACGCTCACGGGCGCTTGGGGGGCGTTTGCCGAAATCGGTATATTGGCGGCGTGTTTATGCGGCTTTTTGCTATACAATATGCGTCATCCGTTTCGTGATAGGGCCGCAATTTTTCTTGGTGATGCGGGGAGTTTGGCGCTGGGGCTGGTCTTGGCATGGTATTGTATCGGCCTTGCGCGCGATCCTGATCCCGCCGTTGTACCGATCACGATTGCGTGGATTATCGGCCTGCCCGTAATGGATGCTTGCGGGCAGTTCTATCGCCGCGTCAAAGAGGGGCGGCATCCGTTTTCGCCTGATCGCGGCCATTTCCATCACCATTTCATTCATGCGGGAATCCCCGTGAAATATGCAACGCCGTTGATTCTCGGCTGGGCGTTTGTGATGGGCGGAGTCGGTGTTTTGGGGATTGCGCTTGGCTTGCCGCAAGTCATACTGTCGCTGGTATGGACAGCAATGTTATTTGCGCATATTGCGCTCTCGAACAAGCCGGATCGATTTATTGCTTTTTTGAAAATGCGCTTCGGCCATCAATAACTTAGGCCAGCAGCATAAAGCCTTGCGTTCCCGCCCATCTTACAACATCCAGCGCGGTTTGATGCACGGCCATCGAACAGATTGACACAAAAACGCCAAGCTCAACAGGCAGCCGCAGCGCATGCGTCGCCATAAAGGCCGTATAAGCATAAGCATAAAGCGTGAAGCACACCATCATCGGATAGACTTGCTCCCATGAATAATACCCGCCCATAAAGGCCAGCGATAGCGGCAGCATGAGAATCGCAGCAGGCAGCACGAGCCAGTTATTCGCTGTAACAAACCGCGTAAATCCCTCCATGCGGTTGAGCTTGCGCGCCATTATATACATGATTCCTGTGAAGGCCGCGAGATAGAGCACGGTGCGCAGCCCGTAAATCAGGGCAATCGCGTGGATTGACCCCGCGCTCAATTCCTGATTGGGGTGAGCAAAAATCATGGTTGCAATTGATAGCGGCAAGATTAAAAACGGTATGATAAAGGAGAGCTTCATGCCGCTATAGCTCATTGAAAAACGCTCAACCCCTGACCGCATAAAGAGCGCAATTTCAAGGCAGCCCATAAGATTACGGCGAATGTAATGCGGGCGAAGCGGTTTTTTGTAGGGCTCTAGCATATATGAACATCTCCTGAAAACTCTTGAACAATGTTTTTTAAAAATCATAAATTCTCAGCCTTAAGCCTATGCTAAATTATATTAATAAATCATTAAAATAGTCAAACTTGTGCTCTTTTCAGGCAAATGCATTATAAAACAGGGATGTGGACAAGACGCTTCGTTGAACGGCCATGCCTTGACGCGATGTCACGCACTTTGGACAATAAAATATAAGTTCAAATTTCGGAGAGATTCATTATGTATCCATATCGATTTTTTCAAATGAGTCTTGCGGCATTGCTTTTGTCTGGCTGTATGCAAAGTACGATGAGCCCAGCTTACGATACCGAAACTCAAGGTGAGGTTGTTAAAACTTCCGAACAGCTTTTAGCCGCGAACGGAAATTGGACACTTGCCGAAGATGAAGCATCTTCCGATCCTCTCGAATGGCATCGGCGTGCGCGGGAGCGGGTTAACCCCAACGATACCAGCGGTCAACAATTTATATCGCAGGACAAAATAGATATGATTGCGCAGGAACATTTGGAACGCGATGAAAATTTCCGCCTTGTCAGGCTTGAGCGTAACATGAAAGGTCTGCGCAATGATGTTGAGCTTTCTTCAGTGTCGCAAGCTGCAAAAGACCAAGCTGAAGTCCTTGCCGATATTCGCCCTGCTGCCGGGCTTGTTGAAGTGCCATTACAATCGCATTTTGTTGCTGATGGGAATGATGTTGAACTATTAAACAGCAAGGTACAAGCCGTGCGCTTTGGGGAACATCCCGATAAGGTGCGGGTTGTGCTTGACCTTTCAGCCCCGACCAGCGGTTTTAGAGCCGTTACGGAAGAGGGCGGGCGCTTTGTGCGGGTTGAATTGCCGAGCAGCGCATGGAGTGCGGATATGAGCAAGCAGCTCAATAGCAGGCTGGTGAAGGGCTATAGCGTTGAGCAACTTGCTGGCGGTGGCACGGTTTTGCGGATTGAAATGAACGGGGCGGGCAGGGTTCTCGGCTCCTCGGCCTTGCCGCCCAATACCCAATTCAATCATCACCGCATCTATTTTGATCTTTCGGCATAAAGTTAAAAGTTTTGCCCAGGCTTAATAATTAAGCCTTCACCCAGCGATCCATCAGCATTGAGGCCGTTAAATCGCCCGTGACATTGACCGTTGTGCGGCACATATCGAGAATTCTATCAACGCCGATCAGCAGCAAAATGCCTTCCTCCGGCACGCCAAGCCCGCTTAAAATCGTCGCCAGCACGATCAAGCCGACGCCGGGGGTTGCGGGCGTGCCGATTGAAGCGCCGATTGTTGTCAGTAGTAACAAAATGCTGGCCTGAAGCGAGATATCAATTCCAAAAACCTGACACAGGAAGATCGCGGCAATCGCTTGATACATCGCCGTGCCGTCCATATTGATCGTTGCGCCGAGCGGGATGACAACGCGGCTGACATCGGGGCGCAGCTTGAGTTTTTTCTCGGCGGCCTCCATCGAAAATGGCATGGTCGCGGCAGAAGAGGAGGTCGAGAACGCCAGCAGCATAACCTCCTTTATATTGCGCACAAACGCTAAGGGGCTGGATTTGGCCAGAGCGCCGATAAATATCAGGTAAACCCCGAACATGCAGGCAAGGCCGAGCAGCACAGTGGCGCTGTAAACCGCAACGCTGGTCAGCACGTCCAATCCGGTGCGGCTGGTGATATCGGCGAGGATGCCAAACACCGCATAAGGCGCAAACACCATCGCCCAGCCGATAATCTTGAGCGTCAGGCTTTGCCCTGTGCGGCAGAGTGTTTTAAGCGGGGTGGAAATATCTTGCGGCACATTCAGCGCGGCAATCCCGATCAGGATCGAGGCAATTACAATCTGCAACATGTCATAGGTCAGGATCGATTGAAACAGGTTGGCGGGGATCATATTCTTGACCCGCTGCGGCAAGGTCAGGTCGTCAAACCGCATAGCGGGCAGTGCATCGGCCGCGCCGTTTTTTTGCGTTAGGGAGCTTAATAGCTCCAGATCAATATAGCGCCCCGGCTGGATCAGGTTTACAAGGCTCAGGCCGATGGTGATCGCAATCGCCGTTGTGACCAGAAAATAAGGAACGAGCCGCATCCCGATATTTTTCAGGAATAGCGCATCATTGTTATGTGTGATTCCCAAAATGATCGAACAGATAATCAGCGGAACAATCACCATACGGATCAAGCCCATAAAAAGCGCGGCGGGCAAGCTCAGCCATTCGCTCAGCACGCTCATATGTTCGCTGGACAGGAGGCCTAATCCTTCGGGGGAGAGCGCCAGCCCGCATAAAAACCCAAGAATCATTCCGATCAGGATTTTTTGCCACAGTTTCGGGTCGATCAGCCCCGTTGCCGCTGTTTCGCTGGCGGGATTATTGCTTGCTTGGCCGCTTGTTTTATCCTGTGTGCGTGTCATTGAGATAACTTGCCCCTGTTTTCTTTTTTAAGGATAGTAATGAAATCATATATCGTTTGCGTGGTAAAATAAACGCCATGCACAATATCCAATACCAAAACCAACCCGATTCCCAGGTCAGATAACATATTTTCACTTTTTTCGAAGGGTTGCCGTATGAGGGGGCGTATCATTATCGTTCATCAATGATGATGAAGCGTGATAAATTGAAAAAAACTTACACATACAAAGGAGTAACAATCATGAAAAAACTACTGGCTTTTACAGCGATTGCAGTTCTGGCAGGAATGCCGATGGTCTTGGCCGATGACCATGATGGTAAGAAGCGCGGCGGCCATGACCGTGGTGCTAAAATGTTCGAAAGAATGGATACTGACGGCGATGGCAAAATCTCCCGCGCCGAGTTCGATGCCTTCCATGGCGAGCGCTTCAACAATATGGATGCCAATAGTGACGGCTATATCACCACAGAAGAAGCCGCCGCTGTTCGTGAAGAATGGAAAGAGAAAATGAAAGAGCGTCGCGGCGAGCGTAAAGGCGGTAAACGCGGTGGTCAATCTCCTGTGGACACGGAGGGTGCTTCCGAGTAAACCCTTATTGAGCAAAATGTAATATAACATGTTCGGTAAAAGGTTTGCTTTGACCAATAACCCAGACCAAAACCAAAACGCGATAGATACTATCAGCGACGAAGACCTAATGATCCGCATCCAAGCGCACGATCATCAGGCCTTCGCGGCTTTGGTGCGCCGTCATTCTTCGATGTTTTATGGCTGTGCTTTTCGCGTTTGCGGGCGGCAGGAAGAGGCCGAAGATGCGGTGCAGGATGCGTTCCTCAAGCTTTGGAACAATCCGAAAATCTGGCAACCGGATCGTGGGGCGAAGTTCACGACATGGTTCTACCGCGTTGTTGTGAATGCTGCGACCGACCGTTTGCGTAAGAACAAGCGCTATAGCCCGACTGATAGCGCGCCGCTTGAGGCCATGCCCGACCACACGGCGGCGCAAGATGAGCAATTGATCGCCAGCGATGAGCAGCAAGCGCTTGAAGAAGCGATACAAACGCTGCCGGAGCGGCAAAAACTGGCCTTGAATTTGTGTTTTTATGAAGGTTTGAGCAATAAAGAGGCCGCAGAAACGCTCGGCGTGGGCGTAAAAGCGCTGGAATCTTTACTAATGCGGGCAAAATCCGGCTTAAAACAAGCCCTCATAGCGAAGGGTTTGGTCGATGAAGAACGTAAATATGGATAAAGGCAAGTGGAGTTTAGACATGGATAAAGAACTGGAACAGATTTTACAACGGCGCTATGTCCCCGAACCCTCCAGCAATTTGGCGGAGCGGATTATTACGGCGGCGGCGCTTGAGGATAAAAAACGCGCAGCGCAAGCAGCAGGCGGCGTTGCAGGATTTGGCGCGTTCATCGGAAAAATCGGCGCAGAGGCGCAGGACTGGTTCGGGTCGTTCTGGGACGGGCTGTTATTGCCCAAACCCGCTTATGTCACGATGGCTTTGTTTATGCTCGGGCTGCTGCTCGGGATTTACACTGATTACGCCGAGGCCGCGCCATGGATAGATACGGCGCAAGCCAGTATGGTGGATTTAATTTACACCGCAGAAAATGTCAGTGAGGGGGATTGGCTATGACGATCAATTCAGCAAAAGCGATGAAGATATTTTTCACCGTTTCGGTACTGCTCAATATTGCGCTGATCGGCGTGTTCGCAGGTTCGGCGCTCAAGCGCATGGGGGATGATCCGCTGCGCAGCGTTCATGCGGAGATGAGCCCGGAAGCGCGGCATATCGTAGCGCGTGAAATGCAATCGGCCTTTCGCGATAATCGCGCTGAAATGCAAAAAGCGCGTGAGGTAAAAAAAGCGGTGCGGGATATTCTTTCCGCCGAAGAATTTGATGCCGAAGCCTTTGAAGCAAAAGCTATGGAAATGCACGATACCCGCACAAAAATGGGGCTGCGCCGTATTGAGGTGACCAAGGAGCTCGCCAGTAAGCTCTCGCAAGAGGATCGCAAAGTTCTGGCAACGCGTTTCTCATCGGGGTTTCGCGGCGCGAAAAATCGCAATGGTAAGCAGCGCAGCCGTGAGTCTTACACATTTCTGAAAGAGCATGAAGCAAAGGGCGAGAGTGAGCCAAAAGCCCCGCGAGGCGCTTCAGAACCTGGTGCTCCCGCTGCCGAGAGCAATGAATAATTATTAAGGTGCAGTGTCGCGGATTTCAAAGCCTGATATATCCTCATCCACGCCGTTCACAACGTGAATAACACTAACCTTGGCGTTTTTAGAGCCTTGGTAGCAGGCCGAAATAAATTTTTGCAGTGTATCTTCATCACTCGTCACGCAAATTTCGACACTTTTATCGTTGCGGCGGTTTCGCACCCAACCGTCAAGCCGCATCAGATCGGCTTGCTGCTTCGCCCAGAGCCGATAACCGACCCCCTGCACAACGCCATGAATGCGCAGATTTTTAGTTTCTTGTTCCATCTTTTATATCGGAAGTAACACTCGCTGTATCGTTTGCCCCATCATCACCCAAAACGGTTTTGGCGTAATGGTTTTCGTAGTAATTTTGACGCTGGCGCAGCATATCTGCGCGTTCTTCGGTCAGGCTTTCAATGCAATGCGGGCATGATACGCCGACTTCATAGGCGGCATGGCGCGTTTCTTCTTCGGACAAAGGCTCGCGGCAGGCATGGCAAATTGTCCATTGTCCTTCTTTCAGACCGTGGCCGACGGCAACGCGTTTATCAAACACAAAGCACTCACCTTCCCACTCGCTTTGATCGGCGGGGATGGTTTCCAGATATTGCAAAATCCCACCTTTGAGGTGATAGACATTTTCAAATCCATGGGCGAGCATGTAAGAAGAGGCCTTTTCGCAGCGTATACCGCCTGTGCAAAACATCGCCACTTTCTTGTGTTTTTGCGGGTCGAGATTTTGTTCAACCCAATCGGGAAACTCCGTAAAGACCTTGATTTTCGGGTCAAGCGCGCCCTTGAAAATCCCGACCTTGGTTTCATAATCATTGCGGGTGTCGACCAAAACAACCTCAGGGTCATTGATGAGATCGTTCCAGTCCTCCGCCCGCACATATTCCCCGACAAGCTTGTTCGGATCGGCTTCGGGGCGTTTCAGGGTAATCATTTCTTTTTTCGGGCGCACCTTGAATTTGTTGAAGGGCCGCTCCGCACTTTCCGAGAATTTCAGCTCACCGCTTCTGATATGCAGCTGCGCATCTAGGAAATCAATCATCTGCCCAAGCGCTTCGGATTTGGCGCCGATTGTTCCGTTCACGCCTTCGGGGGCGAGCAGCAAGCTGCCGCAAATGCCGTCAATATCGGCGCTGAAATCCTGAATAGCCTTCCGCATCGCCGGAATATCGGCAATCGGCGTGAATTTATAAAGAGCTGCAATTTTATATGTCATGTTGTTATCTAACGTGTTTCCAAGCGTTTTAGAGGTGAATTTATAAGCGGCTTTATGAATTTTTGCAACTTTCTTAACGCGGGGTGGCTTTATAGACGTTATTCGTGCTACGCGCAATATTATTGCTTATTTTATAGCATATTTGACAAATAATAATATTTTCTGTAACGTCACTGCATTCGTTATAACTTGAACAGGAGCAATGTATGTCAGCATCACTGGCTTTTTCGCAAATTTCATATTTCACACCGCAACGTATTGTTGAGAATTCATTGCGCGAGTGTCTTGAGGGGAAAACCGTGAAAGGCACTGCCGATCTTCGGGCCGGTAAGCATTTAGAAGATATTGCAAATGCGCTTGCTGTAAAACTATATGGTGACGAGAAAAGGGGAATTGTAGCAGATAGTTCCTTGCAAAATGATCTTCATCAACACATTGCTATCATGGAATTGGCGGCAATTCGTAGAGCTGCCGCAACGGGGTGTCCCGTTGTGCAGACCAGAGCGTTTCGGGATATTCTCGATTATGGTAGCTTGAGCAGCGCTGAAATGCATAAGGCACGCTCGCCGGAACTCGTGCAGGGCGAAGTGATTCAAATCTTTCCTGATCTCTAATCAATAATAAGATTAATATACAAGCTCTAAAGGTTTAGGCTCTAAGCTTTTTGGGGATACGGTTTAGTCTTTTTGATTGTGCAAATACACTTCCCGATGCGGATAGGGGATTTCAATCCCGTGTTCCTTGAAGGCATCCCATAGCGCAAGGAACACCATCCCACGCACATTGGCGACGCCTTTTTCCGCATCTTTGATCCAGAATCGTAGGTCAAAATCAATTGATGAGTCGCCGAAACCGATAATCCAGCATACGGGAGCAGGGTGCGCCACAACGCGTTCGGGCTTTGTGGCGGCCTCAATCGCAACTTTGGTCACCAGATGCGGGTCGGATTTATAATGCACGCCAAAGGGCAAATGCACGCGGATGAGCGAGTTACCGTGACTCCAATTCACAACGCGCTGGGTGATGAAATCCTCATTCGGAATGAGAAGGGATTTGTTATCGCGCGTGACAATCTCGGTATAGCGCGCCGCCATATTGTTAACCGTACCGAATGTTTTCATATCGGGCAGTTCGATCACATCGCCGGGCTTGATCGATTTATCCATCAACAGCAGCATGCCGGAAAACAGGTTGGAAACACCTTTTTGCAAACCAAAACCGATACCAAGGCCGATCGCGCCGCCGAAAATCGCAAAGAGCGAAAGGTCAAGTCCCGCGCTGGTCACACCGATCAGAACCGCAAACACGATCAGCGTAATGCGCACGATCTTCGAGATTAGAACCTGTGAGGAGCGCGTCAGGCTGCGTGAGTTATAAATTTTGCGCTCGAAGAACCCTGAGGCAAGGATTGCGGCATACAAAACGACGGTTACCGAGATAAGGCCTTTGATGATATTAAGAACGGAAAGTCTGAATGTACCGATATTAAAACCGATGGAATCGAGCGTTTCGATAGTTTGGTCAAGCACGCCGAAAATGCTCAAGGCCACGATAATCCAAATCGTCAGGGCAAAGATGTTGCGCAATAAATGGTTCTGGATGAATTGCAGCGCCAGACGAATGGCAATCCACGCCATCAAAACCTTCATCACGCCGCTGTTAAACGATGTATCAAGCCCACCGGCAAAATCAGCGGCCATAATACGGGAGCCGATAAAGATGAATATCAGGGCAAAAAGCGCCGTGGTGTTCCTACGGGCATTGAGCAAAATTGCTTTGAGCGTTTCCGGCCAGCTTTGGTTTTCAATGGCTTCAATCACGCGTTTGCGGGTGAGAGCGTTTGTCATCACGGCCATAAAAAATGCGGCGCCGAGGACGATAAGCTGGATCAGCCCGCCGCTTTCCCACAAAATATCCTGCGCCAAATGCGCCCATTCAAGCCAATATTCAGTGGTTAATAACTGTGAGAGATCAATGTCTTTATACATAGCGAATAAGATACCCGATTTTTGCGATTATCCAAAGCGCAAGTAAAGAATTTCGTTATTGCTAGATGTCAGGCGCAAAAAGCGCGTTGAGTTCTTTGGGGCGTTCGGGGCGGCTTTGCGGCGGTATACCGATTTTCAGTCCGCCTGCAGGAATGAGAAAAATCTGCGCCAATTCAAAATCTCCCATATCAGCGGTTAGAGGGTTGGTTATCACATGACCGCTATCATCGAGATTGGTCACGGGGCCGAGCGCCGTTTTGTGGGAATATTCGCCGTTGCTGTTTTCTCTGATGAAATGCAGCTCTTTGCCGTCTTTGCGCAAGAACAGATAGATTTGATAATATCCGTCGCGTTGCTGCGGCTCTAATCCGATCGGGATGCCGCCATCGGCCTCAACGCAGCGCGTCAGGATATCGGCTTTATATTTTTTTCCGTCGGACGGTTTTAGGCCGCTGATCATGCCCGGCCACGGTTTCATAAAGGGCGGAAATGGGCCGCTATCATTGACGGCATGACAATAGCAATTCGTGGATAATTGCTTGGCTTGCATTAAAGCGTGGACTGTATCACGGAATTCGGAAACCTGAGGTTTTTCGACCTTCAGAGCGATGGCTATTTCAAAATCTTCATATTGCTTGAATAAAGTATTCATATTATTCGGGGTGATGCGAAGTTTTAACTTTTTTAAGCCTTCGGTGATATCGGGAAAATGCGTGGCCAGAACAAAATGGAGTTTTGGCCAACCAAAATCATTCCAGTCTTCTGGCTTATAATCTGGCGCTGACGGGTTTTGTTTTTTCATAATCAAAAAACTTTACAACAGTTTAATTGCAAACTCAAGGCTTTTGGCCTTGCCATTATTCTAAACGCCCATAGATTAACAAACAGGTAATGACATGACGCAATCAATATGAAAAGAGTGTATGAACAATGAGCTTGGAATATCTTCACACAATGGTCAGGGTGCATAATCTGGATCAGGCCTTGGATTTTTACTGCAATAAATTAGGGCTGATTGAAACCCATAGAATGGAAAATGAAGCGGGACGCTTCACATTGGTTTTTCTGGCTGCGCCCTATGATCTTGACCGTGCCAAACAAAGCAAAGCCCCGCTTGTGGAGCTAACTTATAACTGGCCAAATGAAAATGGCGAGGCTGAGGTTTATACAGGCGGGCGTAATTTCGGTCATTTGGCTTATCGCGTTGATAATATTTATGAATTCTGTCAGAGCCTGCAAGATAAGGGTATAACGATCAATCGTCCGCCCCGTGATGGCTATATGGCCTTTATTCGCTCACCGGACGGAATTTCGATCGAGTTGCTTCAAAAGGGCGAGCCTTTGGAGCCGCAAGAGCCTTGGGCTTCTATGGGCAATACCGGAACTTGGTAATTGACATAGTTCAGGGCTGTTTGCTATAAGCACTCATGTTTCTTGATGCTTTTTCTCGGGCTTCACACGTTACGCCCCCCATCAGACTGAACCGATCAAAAACGGCTCTGGTCACTGTGGATGTGCAAAATGTATTTTGCCATGTTGCGCGTTGGTCGATGGGATGGGTTTTTCCCGACCAGGCCGATATTAATCGCTCTGTTAAAAACCTTGCTACGATACTTGCGGATAGGCGACGTTTGAATCTTCCGGTTTTTCATGTGCGCAGTTATCTTAAGCCTCAATCCGAGTATGATTTTTATCGTATTCGGCCTGAGGCGCAAGATACGCTGATTGATAAGTCAGAACAGAGTGCATTCGAAGATGATGAGTTCGGGCGGCGCACACATAATGGACTGTTGGAAAGGGCGCTGCGGCAAAAAGATATAGACACGCTTGTCATCGCAGGGTTCTGGCAGGAGCTATGTGTGGCACGTACTGTGGAATCTGCGCTGCATCGTAAATTTAATGTTGTTGTTTTGGAAGATTGCACCCGCCCGTATGATTATGCCCATCAATCCTCCAGCAAGGCCGCGATGCAAAAAAACGGCGCCCATATGATGGCCGCCGCTAATTTTTTATGCGCGTTCGATGAGTAGGCGCGTGTGTTTTTTGTTAATCATCAGGCGCTAATCAAGCGCACGACCTCGGTGGGATAGTTGTCCTGAAACGGTTTGTCCAGATCCTGACCATGTGACATCAGGCGGAAAAATACAGGGCCGCACAAAATATCGACTACAATTTTCGGATCAAGCGCCTTGCGGAACTCCCCGTTTTGCTGGCCTTGAACAACGCTGTATTCGACGGCATCAATCAATGGCGCAAGAAAGTTTTGCTCGAAAATTTCTTTGGCTTTCGGATCGGCCTGCGCCTCGCTGAAAAGCTGGGCGATAACTTCTCCGTTTTTGCTGTTGAGCAAATGGATCAGCTTATCAAGCTGCATGCGGATCGCTTCGGCATTGTTGCTCGGCGTAGAGAGCGGCTTTTGCAAGCCGGGTTGGCTCATCAGCGCGTCCATGACAATGGCTGCCTTGTTTGGCCACCAGCGGTAAATCGTGGTTTTCCCGACCTTGGCCTTTTTGGCGATAGCTTCGATGCTCAAATCCTGAACGCTGGTATAAAGCAGGAGTGCGTTTGTGGCTTTGAGTATTGATTTGCGGGATTTTTCGCTACGCGGACGCCCTTTTTTCTGTGCGGATTGAGCGCTATCATCAACAGCGTTATCGTTTGTCTCAGCCATGTCAAAATCCTGCACGATTATTTCGGTGGTTTCAATTTGCGTTGAGTCATTTTCATACACGGGTTCTTTCAACCCGGCAAGTTTTAATGCCGTTTGAATCATTTCAAGGTCCTTTCCACAACACTGCGTTTCGTATGGAAATAAGCATATGAGCGATTCGGAATATGTTTCAAGTGCAATGAATAAATTATTCAAAAATCCCTGTTGGTAAGTTTTGTGATCGGTTTTTAGTTTTGATAATTGACATTTATGGCTAAGGGGCGTTTATAAATGAGGATTATAAAAATATAAATATTTCAGGGAGAGTTTGAGTATGAAAGTAGTTTATCCTGCAAACAATGCAATTTGTGAAACGACCGAACAGTGGCGCGGGCGTAATCTTCTTCGTGATGCCTTTCAGAAGTCGGCGGGACACGCCCGCGAATATAAAAAGGTCGGCAATGAGCTTGCCCATGTGGTCAGGGAAGATCGGCCGGTATACTGGATGCTGGAATCTCCGGAAGTCGCGGGCAGGAAACATTTCCCTATTGAGCTTGCCATGCATGATGCGGCCTGCGTTCGCAGTTTTCTGGAGGCCAATAATGTGAAAGTGACGGACCAGCTTGAGGACACTTCTTCTTATATAGCCCAAACGCCTTGGCCGGAAAGCGATCGGGATTTGGTACGAGTTTACGGCAACGGCTCTTATTGTGATCCGCATGCAAATGACCCCGCAACGGTGGCTATGGTGCCGGGTATGCGCCGGAAAATATGGAATCTTGTGCGTTTTGGTTATGATGAGTATGAGTTTTAATTCTGCTTATCCCGCATGGCTTTGAAGGTTTTTCTTAAGCAGCGCTGAATGATTAAGGGTGAGCTTGGCATCATTTTCCTTCAAATTTGGCGGAAAGTGTGACATAACAGCCCCTCATAAAAAATACACATATAGGGATAAATCACCATGGAAGTCTGGATTTTATTCAATGAGGAGATTGAGTCCTCAAGCTCTGAAGCTTTTGAAATTCGTCGTTTTCTGGCCGAAGGCCGCGCGATGGGGATTGATGTCAAGGTTTTCAAGCCCGAGCAATTTGACCTTCTGGTTTGCAATGACGGCAAGGATTCCGTGTTGATTGACGGGCAGTTGATGCCGCTTCCCGACTTTTTGTTGCCGCGAACTTATGTGATTGATACGGGCTATTTTGCGCTGGCGGTTATCCGCCAATTCGAGCGGCTCGGGGTGAAGGTGTTTAACGGTTCACAAGCAATTGAAACTGTAGCCGACAAGCTGCACACCCATCAAGCCTTGATCGAGGGCGGTTTGCCGACACCGCGTACGATGCTGGCGAAGTTTCCGGTGGATCTGGATCTGGTTGAAAATTACATCGGCTTTCCGGTTGTCGTGAAAACGCTGCTGGGCGTGAACGGAACGGGCGTTTTCCTGATGGAAGACCGCAAATCATTCCGCGATATGATGGACTTGCTTTCCGAAACCAATCCCAATATTCAGCTGATCTTCCAGAAATTCATCGCCAAAAGCCGCGGCGTTGATTTGCGTTTGTTCGTTGTCGACGGGCAGGTTGTGGCTTCAATGGAGCGCCGCGCCAAGGACGGCGATTTCAAGGCCAATTTCTCGCAAGGCGGCAGTGTGCAGGAGTTCGTGCCAGACTCCAAGGCCAAGGATTTGGCCGTAATGACGGCGGGAATTCTTAATCTACAAGTGGCGGGGATCGACCTGCTCTATGATGAGGAGTGCTATACGATTTGCGAAGCCAACAGCTTTCCGGGTTTCAAGGGGCTTGAATCCTGCTGTAACGTCAATATCCCGCAAGAGATTTTCAAAGCGATGCAAAAGCGTCTGGATGCGGCCTCGTCCTTCAGCGCAGCGTCGGCTGCTATAGGCAGTAAACGCACTTAATCAATAGCGCGCCCAGCGTCGCCACTCGCCCCTAATTCGTCACTTGCTGGAAGCTGCGCGGCGCATCATCAATGATGCGGATTTGCCCGCGTGAGATTTCCAAAACCGCCAAACCGCGCTCGGCCACGCCGTTGTCACGGAAGCGGAAAATCCCGTCAATCCCTGCAAAGCCGTTCGGATTCTGGATCGAGGCAGGGTCAAAAGCAGGGCGGCCAGAGCGTTGCAGCCCTGTTCGCGCCAAAACGGCGGTCAGTGCGGTGGCATCATAAGCCAGCGTTGCCAGACGCGGAGCCGCGCTCATGAAGGTTTCGCTGTAACGGCGCTCAAAGCTCTGGCGCAGACGCGGCGAAGGCGCGGCAAACCAACCGCCCTCCAAAGACGGTTCAATGCTCAAGGACGGGTCATCCCACAGCCCTGTGCCGAGGCGCTTTACCTCTTGCGGCGGCATGGCGTTTTGCGTCGCGGCGCGGCCGACAGAGCGCGCCATATCCCCGCCGACAGGCATCAGGATGGCATCATAACGCTGGCCGCTTGCACCTTGGCTGAAATCGCGCATTTTCGGCTGGATATCGCTGCCATTGGCGGCAAAGCGCGTGGTCATCAGTGTTCTCAATCCGGCGCGGTGGGCAATGTTGTTATAGACATTCACAACCGCATCGCCATAGCTGGTTGCGGGCGCAAATACGCCGATTGTATTCATGTTGCGGCTTGCGGCAAAGCTGGTGATTCGATTGACCTGATCGAACGGCATAAAGCCCATAAGATAGGTTGATTGATCGGCCAGCGTCCAATCGGTTGAAAAGGCGATCATACTGATTCCGGCGGAGCGCGTGACGGGTTTCACCGCGCGCACCTCATCGGCGAAAATCGGGCCGAGGATAATCTGGGCGCCGCTGGCCGTGGCATCTTGCGCCGCACTTCTTGCGCCTTCGGCTGTGCCTTTTGTGTCGCGCGGGATCAGCTCGAAACTGTTATGCCCGACCTCAAACAGCGCCATTTGCGCAGCATTCAGCATCGCTTGCCCCAGATCGGCATGTGTGCCGCTGAGCGGGAGGAGTATCGCAACCCTGACATGCTCTGCAAAGTTAGCCGCGCCCATAGCCGCGCCGGATAAACCATCCTGCGCTATGGGTTGCTCTTGCGCGGCGGCGTCAATCTCCGCCATAGCGTTGCCGTCAAGCGTACGCGGCGCTTCAATCGCTTGTCTTGGGGCGGTGGTATTATATTGCCATGATCCGCCGCGATTATAGCCGCTTGAGGTTGAACCGCAGGCTTGCAGCAGGAACATCGATGCGCCCAACAGGAGCGTAAGAAATAAAAACTGGACTCTTTTCATGGCGTTTATACTGTATCTTTTTTCATCAGGGTTTATAGTCTGGAATGCCCTACAGTAACGAAAAAGATCGGTATTGGCCAGAGGGTAATAGAGTGGGTAATAAAACAGGCAATAGAGCAGGCAATGACAATGGATCATGATTCAAATTATAAGCAAGGCTCGAGCTCGCCCGCAAAGCCGCTTTCTGCGGGGTTATATATTGTTGCGACACCGATCGGGAATTTGCGCGATATTACCTTGCGGGCGCTTGATACGCTTGCGGCCTGTGATGTGGTTTTATGCGAGGATACCCGTGTTTCGGGTAGGCTTTTGAGCGCGTACTCTATCCGTAAACCCTTGCTATCCTATAACGATCACAGCGATACGAAACGGCGCGATGAGATAATCGCAAAGCTGCAAAATGGTCAGGTGATTGCCTTGATCAGTGATGCAGGTTCGCCGCTCATCTCCGATCCGGGCTATAAGCTGGTGCGCTCGTGCATGGAGGCCGGAATTGCCGTGACCTCAATTCCGGGGGCGAGCGCGGTGATTGCGGGGTTGCAGCTTTCAGGGTTGCCGTCGGATAGTTTCAGCTTTATCGGATTTTTGCCCGCCAAGCAAAAGGCAAGGCGGGAGGCGCTGGAGCGCTCGATGCACACGCAATCCACCTTGATTGCCTATGAAACAGGGCCGCGCTTGCAAGACTCTTTGGCTGATATACACGCCGTTTTGGGAAATCGCCGTTTATGTGTGGCGCGGGAATTGACCAAATTATATGAGGAAAAGCGGCTCTGTGACGTGGCCGCGCATATGGAATATTACCGCGAATACGGCGCGCCCAAGGGGGAAATCGTGCTGGTGATCGAGGGGGCGGGCGCTCAGGATATGAGCGAAGGCGAGGTTGAGGCGTTGCTCAAGGAGGCGTTGAAAACAAAAAAAACCAAGGATGCCGCAAACGCTGTCGCTGATATTTCGGGCAGGCCGCGCAAGGAATTATATGCGCTGGCGCTCAAGCTTGCGGCGGCGGCAGGGGAATAAAATGATGCGCGGGAGCGTCCGAAAACCTACTCGTATACTTTCTCGCAATCCCAAATCTCTTGCGCGTCAGGCCGCCTATCGCAAGGGGCGTGTGGCCGAGTTTTACGCTGCGCTTTATTATATATTGCGCGGTTATGCAGTGGTTCAATCGCGCTACAAAACCCCGCTGGGGGAGATTGATTTGATCCTGAAACGTGGCCGCAATCTTGTTTTTTGTGAGGTGAAGGCGCGGGATACGCTGGATTCAGGCGTGCTATCCGTGAGCGCGCAGAGCCGTCGCCGCATTGAAAAAGCCGCGCTCAGCTTTTTGACACAGCACCCTAAGTATATAAACGATGCGTATCGTTTTGATGTAATAAGTGTTGTTTTATGGGGAAAGTTTTTGCCGATACGGTTGCTGCGGCTGGACAATGCGTGGGATTTGGGAGCATAATAACGCTCAATACTTTCTTTTTTCGCTGTTCGGCGAGAAGTTTTGCACTACATCTATCTTTGTTCTTGTTTAATCATCGGCGCGTCGCCACTCTTTTTGAATAACCTGCAACCAAATACACCAAGACGTATCACGACTGTTTTGTACTTATATATTATGAGGTTCTCGATGAAATTTTCCGCTGCAATGGCTTGCTTATGTGTTTTGGCTCTCCCCGTACTTGGCGCTTGTACGCCGTTGGGGATGGCGACAGGGGCGGCGGCGAGTGTCGGCGTTGCGGCTTCGCAAGAGGGCGGTTTGAGCCGCGCCGCCAGCGATTTGCGTATTCAGGCCGAGATCAACGACCTTTGGTTCAAGAGCAATTCAAACTCCTTCCTCAAGCTTGATCTGACGGTCAATCAGGGGCGCGTCCTTGTGACGGGCGTGGTGCAGGATCCTGAGGAGCGCGTTGAGGCGATTCGTCTGGCGTGGCAGCCTGAGGGCGTCAAGCAGGTGATCAATGAAATTCAGGTCGCCGATAGCCGCGGTATTTCTGGTTTTGCCCGTGATGCTTGGATTTCAACGCGCCTGCGTACGGCGCTGACATTTGACCGCAATGTGCAATCGATCAACTATTCGATCGATACCGTGCAGGGTGTTGTGTATCTGATCGGGACGGCGCAAAGCCAAGCCGAGCTGAACCGCGTGATCGAGGTTGCCCGCACCATTCCTGATGTGCGCCGCGTCGTCAGCTATGTGAAGCTGGCTGGTAAAAGCGTGTCCGAATCGGTGTCGGGACAAGCGCCCGAATATATGCAATATCAGGGGCAAACGAATTATCAGCCGATGCCGCTCGATTCGTCTGAAACAGGCTCGTTCAACGATGGCTGGAACAGCAATGATAGTTGGGACAATCGGGGCTGGGATGATGGTGGTTACGCGCCCTCTGGCGCTCCGCAACCTTTGATCGAATCCGAGCCTCTTTAATTTAAACGGACTGAAAGCATGGAGTTTGACGCCGAGGCGTATCTGATCGAAACAGGCGCCCGCGCCGATCCTGAAATTGATCTTTTTCAAACGGTCATCGCTCTGGCAAGCTCTCATTATAAAGGCCGCACATTCGAACGTTATTTCCGCCATTTTGAAAAGCTGAGCGCCGCGCTGAAAGAAGCCTGTGCCAAACAAGCGGGCGGCAATCCCGCGCTTAAGCTTAAAATCCTCGCGGATGTGATGTTCGACCAATTCGATTATGCGAGTGATGCTGACACCCCCAACCCCCTGCAAGCCGCAGATATGATAGCCGTGATTGACCAACGCAAGGGCGGGCGGGACGCTATGGCTATTCTGTGCGCGGCTTTGGCGCGGGATCAGGGCTGGACGGTGGAGGGGCTAAGCATTCCCGCTTTCTCGGCGCTGCGACTTGTTGATGAGGGGCAAATCCTGCTCTTTGATCCGTTGGAGCGTTGCAAAATCCTCAATGCCGCCGATATCCGCAATGCGCTCAAAGCCATGCAGGGCAAGCAGGCCGAATTATCCGCCGCCTATTTCGAGCCGTGCGGGAATCGCGAAATGCTCTTAAGGCTGCAAAATCTGATTAAATTCCATTTGATTGATCTGGGCGATTACGCTGAGGCGCTAAAAATTGTCGAGCATATGCGAAAAATCGCGCCGCAGGATCATAGGGTTTTGCTGGATGCGGGCGTATTATATTCGAAAACTGGCTGTGACGATCAGGCGATTGAGGCACTGAAATTATATTTGGAATGCGATATTTCTTATGCAGACCGCCGCGATGCACTTGATTTGCTTAGCTTTATTGAAGGCGGGGCAAGGCTGTAAAAATTGCTGCGTAAAATGCCTGTGAAAAAAATGTCGGGAAAGTTGAAAATATTGCTTTCGTCACTTGCGCGGCGGTATGAATAGGAATATATCTTGTTGAAGTTTTTTATAAACGGACTGATGCAATGGTGATGAGGAAAACCGATTAACCGGATTATCAGAATATAAGACATCTTTCTAAGGAGAAGTTTTCAAATGTTACACTACAAAAAATATTCCAAGTTCTTCATGATTTTTGCAGTCATGGTGCTTCTCGGTGCCTGTTCGTCCAAGGATGATGCCTCCATGGAAGATGGTATGGGAATGGGCCGCGACGGCTTTGGTGAATCCGCTCTGACCGATGTTTACGGTGATGGCGCGGTTGCACCGGGTACGCAAGCGGATCTTGAAAGAAACATCGGCGACCGCGTATTCTTCGGTTATGACCGTCATGATCTTTCACCGGAAGCACGCGGCACACTTGAAGCACAAGCACAATGGTTGGCACGCTATTCTAACTTGTCTGTGACAATTGAAGGTCACGCTGATGAGCGCGGTACACGTGAATACAACTTGGCACTGGGTGAGCGTCGCGCAAATTCTGTGAAAAACTATCTTGTTGCATTGGGTGTAAGCCCTAGCCGCATTAACGTTATCAGCTTCGGTAAAGAGCGCCCAGCCGTTCCGGGTTCAAATGAATCCGCATGGTCGCAAAACCGCCGCGGCGTAACAAAGGTGAATTAATCTCACCCTTCTAACAAAGAGGTAAAGCGTTATGCGTCAGCATGGCACGATTTTTAAAGTTTTGAATAGGGCTGCGTTCTGCGCGGCCCTGTTTGGCATCTCTATGACATCATTCGAGGCTTTCGCGCAAAATCGCGATACCAATAATCGTTTGAGCCGTATTGAAAATGAATTGGAAACGCTGAGCCGTGCGATCTATCGTGGTGAACAGCCGCCGCCGGGTGCTTTTTCCGGTTCGGGTGATACCAATACGCAAGCGCGGAATGAAATTAGAATACAGGAATTAGAAACTCAGGTTCGCAATTTGAATGGAAGGCTTGAAGAGCAAAACTTTCAAATTCGCCAGCTTACGGATTCTTTGGAGCGTTTGTCGGCCGATATCGACATACGCTTTGGGGAAATACAAACACAATCCGGCGTTGGATTTGGTAATGTTGCGCCGTCTTCGGGAACAGAATCGCGAGTGACAAATTCGGGGGCGAATGCGCCGTTAACGGCGTCATCATCTCAGCAGCAGCAATCGCAATCAGGCGGTGTTTTGGGAACGATTACCGAGCGCGTACAATCGGATATTCCTGCGGGTGTGCCTACCAATGATTCGGCGGCGGCACTTTATGAGAATGCATTCTCGTTGTTACAGAGTGGCAATTATGCAGGTGCTGAGCGCGATTTCGAGGCATTCTTGCGCGATCATGAAAATCATGCACTCGCGGCCAATGCCAAATATTGGTTGGGTGAAACCTTTTATGTGCGCGGTGATTTTGAGCGTGCGGCGCGGGTTTTCGCTGAGGGGTATCAGAAATATCCCAATGGCTCAAAGGCTACGGATAACCTCCTGAAGCTGGGTTTATCGCTGGCGAGTTCGGGCAATGCTACCGATGCTTGTGTGGCGCTGCGCCAGTTGCAGCGCGATAATCCGAATGGTGTCGGCCCTGTTATGCGCCGCGCCGAACAGGAAATCGCCCGTTTGGGGTGCTAGTTTAGCCCTAGGCCTCTAGGCCTCTTCAATAATTTAGTGCTCCTATATGTTTGATAGGCTTGATGCGGGGCTTTTCATTTGTGCCGTGCCGCGTTAGATTTGCCTATGCAAAAGCAATTCAATAGTGCGATGAATGCGGGGCGGTTCTTTGATGTGGCCGCGACCAATTCGATCGCGATTGCCGTTTCGGGCGGGCCGGACAGCCTTGCGCTGGCGGGGCTTCTGGCGCGTTGGGCGGTGGAATTCGCGCCGAGGCTGAATCTTCATGCACTCAGTGTCGATCACGGTTTGCGGGCGGAATCAGCGCAGGAGGCCGCGCAGGTCGGAACTACGCTGGCGCGGTTTTCCAATCTCGACCATACGATCTTGCGTTGGGAGGCGCAAAAGCCCTCAAGCAAAATTCAGGAGGAGGCGCGCGCGGCGCGGTATGATTTGCTCGAAACCTATTGCGCCAGTCACGGCATTACCCATCTTTTTCTTGGCCATCATCAGGCCGATCAAGCCGAAACCTTTTTGTTCCGCCTCTGTAAAGGCAGCGGGCTTGACGGGCTGGCGGCGATGCGTCCGCAGCAGCAGCGCGGCGCGCTGACATTATGCCGTCCGCTGCTGACGATGGATAAGGAGGATTTGATCGCTTATTGCCGCGCTGAGAATTTGCCATTCTCCGAAGATCCGTCCAATGAGAATGAGCGCTTTGCCCGCGTGCGGCTGCGCGGAATTTTACCGCTTTTGGCGGGGGAGGGGTTGAGCATCAAGCGGCTGGCCGTGACCGCGCAGCGTATGGAGCGTGCCGCTTCGGCCTTGGATATAATCGCTCAGGAACGCTATCAAATCAGTGTTGAAAATATAGAAACAAGCCGTATCGTATTTAATATAGGGGCTCTCATAAGCCAGCCTGATGAGATTATGTTTCGTATCCTTGAAAAGGCGATGTATGCGCTGCAGGCCTATGAAGATTACGGGCCGCGTACGGAGCGTATCGAATCGATTGTGACCGCCCTCACGGCGCTGCGCGATCAAAATCGCGATCAAAACCACGATCAAAATCAAGCACCGCCATGGAAAGACCGCACGCTGGGCGGGATCGTTTTTCGCCTCAAGAATGCGGCGCTGGTTTTGGAATTGGAAAAGCCTTAAATATAACCATTAAAACCACAAACGCGAACCTTGCCCGAACCGCAATTCAGGCAGAGTGCTTTTGCCCCGCCTTCCAAAAACCCACGAAATTTTCGGATTTCTCTTGTTTGTAGCCGAAAATGGTTTAAATTTAGCACATATAGTTTTACGAGATATGAAAGGCGTTACGCTGTGAATACATTCGGCAAAAATATCATGTTCTGGCTGGCGATTGCGCTGTTTATGCTCTTTATATTCAACGTGTTTCAGGATTCGCAAAACCAGCAATCCGCCGCCAAGGGCAGCCGCATCGCCTATAGCGATTTCATGGCCGATGCCAAGGGCGGGCGCATTTCCAATGTCACGATCAAGGGCAATGAGATTTTCGGCAATTTCACCTCTTCGGGGGAGGCTTTCCGCTCGCTCATCCCGCCCAATGAGAACGTCGTTGACCGCCTGACCGAAACGGGCGTGCAGATCACGGCGGAAAATCTCGACCCTGAAGGGATCAGCATGCTCAGCATTTTAATCTCGCTGCTGCCGGCGATTCTGATTGTCGGGGTGTGGATTTTCTTTATGCGCCAGATGCAGGGCAAGGGCGGCGGCGGCGCGATGAGCTTCGGCAAATCCCGCGCCAAGATGCTCACTGAAAAGCAAGGCCGCGTGACATTCGAGGATGTTGCGGGTATCGAAGAGGCGAAAGAAGAGCTTGAGGAAGTCGTTGAATTCCTGAAAGACCCCCAGAAATTTCAGCGCTTGGGCGGGAAAATCCCCAAGGGCGCGTTGCTTGTCGGCCCTCCGGGAACGGGTAAAACCCTTGTCGCCCGCGCGGTTGCGGGGGAGGCCAACGTACCGTTTTTCACCATTTCCGGTTCGGATTTCGTTGAAATGTTTGTCGGTGTCGGGGCGAGCCGTGTCCGCGATATGTTCGAACAGGGCAAGAAAAACGCGCCATGTATTATCTTTATTGACGAGATCGACGCCGTTGGCCGTCACCGCGGCACGGGGCTTGGCGGCGGCAATGACGAGCGCGAGCAAACGCTCAACCAGCTCCTCGTTGAAATGGACGGATTTGAATCCAATGAAGGCGTGATTATTTTGGCGGCGACCAACCGCCCTGACGTGCTTGACCCCGCTTTGTTGCGTCCTGGCCGTTTTGATCGGCAGGTCGTGGTCGGGTTGGCCGATGTCAAGGGGCGCGAGAAAATCTTGCGCGTTCACATGAAAAAAGTGCCACTGGCCAATAATGTCGACCCTGCGGTTATTGCCCGCGGAACACCCGGATTTTCGGGCGCTGATCTGGCCAATCTGGTCAATGAGGCGGCCTTGCTGGCGGCGCGCAGGAACAAGCGCGTTGTCGGGATGGAAGATTTCGAAGAAGCCAAGGACAAGGTTTTGATGGGGGCGGAGCGTAAATCCATGGTCATGAGCGATCAGGAGAAAAAGCTCACCGCCTATCACGAGGCGGGACACGCGATTGTTGCGATCAACGAGCCGGCGTCCGACCCTGTTCACAAGGCCACAATCGTGCCGCGTGGCCGCGCTTTGGGCGTTGTGATGCGCCTGCCGGAGGCTGACAGGCTTTCTATGGCGCGGGATAAGCTGGAGGCGGATCTGGCTGTGGCTATGGGCGGACGCGTTGCCGAGGAAATTATTTTTGGCCGCGATAAGGTCACAACGGGCGCGTCGAGCGATATCCGTCAGGCCACGCATATGGCGCGCAAAATGGTCATGGAGTGGGGCTTGAGCGATAAAGTCGGGCCGCTGCATTATGGTTCGAATAGTGACGAGCCGTTTTTGGGCTATCAGATGAGCCAGCAAAAAACCGTATCCGATGAAAAAGCGGCGCTGATTGACAGCGAGATTCAGCGCATCGTCAATGACGGCCATGACCGCGCCAAGAAAATCCTGACGGAAAAGCTGGATGATCTGCATACGCTGGCCAAGGCGTTGCTGGAATATGAGATGCTCAGCGGTGATGAGATCAAGGATGTTCTGGCCGGAAAGAAGATCAACCGTGAAGAGCCTGAAGATGAAAAATCCAAGGCCAAGCCGAAATCCTCTGTGCCGTCGGGTGGTGGTTTGGGCGGTATCGGCGGTGGTGCGGGCGGCCTGCCGCAAGGGGCGTAAAGTTTGCGTTTTGTGGTTGTTGTTTGGGGGCGTTATGGCTGGTTAAATCATGCTCCGCTGGCGGCCTATTTGTGCGGTTGTGAATAACAAGAATCCCCTTGACTTTGTGTAAATTTTTTCCTATATTAAATTTGGATAACGTCAGAATTGCGCCCTTTTCGATTGCATTCCTGCGAAAGCAGGAATCTTGCTTTTAAAACCACCAAGTCACCAAGAGTCTTCGTTCTTATTGTCATCCCGAGCGTAGTCGAGGGATCTCATGTTTTGAACCACAGAGTCGCAGAGTTATAAGAGTTCACAGAGGTTTCTCGACAAATTTTCTCTGTGTGCTCTTTTTAAAACTCTTTCATCTCTGTGGTAAAAAACACTGTCATTGCAAATGCAATTCAGGCGATGACGAAAGCGGCAAAAAAAATCCTCAAAAACCCAAAAAACAAGTGGGGTGAGTGGGGCGAACTCCTTATAACCTTTTGAAATATATAGCAAACCCTTCGCCCCACTTTAAGCGAGAGAGTGGGGCGAGTGGGGCGAAATATTCGCCTATTGCAAAACCTCAATCACCTTGAGCAATTGATCGGCCATTGTTTCAATCTGAGCGGGGGTTTGCAGGAGGTCATTGCGGATTTCAATTCCGAAATATTCCAAGCCGTTGCGCGCCGCAACCTCACGGCCTGAGCCGATATCGTGATAGGGCGGGATCATCATATTATAGGGCTGATCTGGGACAAAATCACTACCGAAAAAGCTTTCCAGCGCCGCTTCAATCCGATCTGTATGGGGCGAGCGGGTCGCCTTGAGAGAGCCGATTTTGACCGCGCGCGGCGTACCGTTCCAGATCGGCGTGAAGCTATGCAAATCAAGCCATAACGCCGATCCGAATTGTGCAATCGTGCTTTGCAAAACCTGATCGAGCGCTTTGTGATACGGGGTGTAGTATTCGTTAATCCGCGCTTCGGTGGCGGCGGCACTCAGACCCGTATTGCCGGGGATCGGGCTATCGGTTTCGCTGGATGTTTCAGTGATAACCAACTTTCGTACGCGGTTTAAATCCACAACCAGCCGCGAATAATGCGCTTCTATCAAACAGATATCGGAGCGTTTTTCCTCTAAGCGTTCAAAGAGCGGGTGCATCCCCCAATCGCAAGCCTCATGACGGCGGCGTGGGTCGAGCGGGTCGAACCAGAACGGCTCTAAACCCAAGGGCTTGCCATTCGCAGCAATCAGCGCACCCGGAACGTGCCAGCCATTATGCGGGCCGCTCAGCACAACGGGCGAGCGCCCTTGATGGCGGATCGAAGAAATCGGCATTGTGGTTGGCTCTTTATGCGGCATGATCTAAGACCTGAAATAACTACTCTAACAATCTATAGACTTGAATTGAGCGGGATTTCAAGGCATTCTCAGGCCATGAGCAGAAAATACTTTGGGACAGATGGAATCCGTGGCCGCGCCAACGTGTTTCCGATGACGGCGGAGATTGCGCTGAAAGTCGCAATGGCAACCGCTGTGGTGCTGCGGCAATCGCAATCGCTCAACCAGTCGCGCACGAATACCGACCGTGTGGTGATCGGCAAGGATACAAGGCTATCTTGCTATATGCTGGAACAAGCCATGGCGGCGGGATTTGGCGCGATGGGGATGGATGTGATCTTGACGGGGCCAATCCCGACCCCCGGCGTTGCGATGCTCACACGCTCGCTGCGCGCCGATGTCGGGGTGATGATCTCCGCCTCCCACAATCCTTATCAGGACAATGGAATCAAGCTGTTCGGCGCGGATGGCTATAAGCTGGATGATGCGCTGGAGCTTGAGATTGAACGCGCCATAGAAAGCGATTTGAGCGCTCACGCCGCGCCCGCCGATGAGGTCGGAAAGGCCAGCCGCCTTGATGATGCGCTGGGGCGTTATGTTGAATTTATCAAGCAGAGCTTCCCGAAAGGGCAAACGCTGGACGGGCTTAAAGTCGCGCTTGATTGCGCCCATGGCGCAGCCTATAAGGCCGCCCCGCAAATTTTCTGGGAGCTGGAGGCCGATCTTGTGGCGATCGGTGTGCAGCCCAATGGCCGCAATATCAATGACGCGCATGGCGCAACGGCCACTGAAAATCTGCAAAAAATCGTATTGCAGGAAAAGGCCGATATCGGCATTGCGCTTGATGGTGATGCCGACCGCTTGATTGTGATTGATGAGACGGGGCAAAAGATTGACGGCGACCAGTTGATGGCCTCGCTCGCGCTGTCGATGAAGCAGGCCGGAACGCTCAAGGGCGGGAAAATTGCCGCCACGGTGATGTCCAATCTCGGCTTTGAGCGGTTTTTGTTCAAGAACGGTATCGGGCTTTTGCGCACGAGCGTCGGCGACCGCTATGTCGTTGAGGCAATGCGCCAGCATGATCTTAATCTGGGCGGGGAGCAATCGGGGCATATTGTGCTCTCGGATTTCGGCACAACGGGTGATGGCCTGTTGGCGGCGTTGCAAATTCTCTCTAATCTCAAAGCCTCTGGGCTGAAGGCTTCCGAAGCGCTGAAATTATTCGAGCCGATGCCGCAGATTTTGCAAAATGTGGTCTTCGAGAAAGGGCGCGGCAATGCGGCGGCGGTTCTGGATGTTGAGGCGGTTAAAAATGCGATTGCCGAAGCCGAAGGGGCGCTTGGCGGAACGGGGCGGATTTTGGTGCGCCCCTCGGGAACAGAGCCGGTTATTCGTGTGATGGCCGAGGGCGATAACCCGTCGCAGGTTGAAAAAATTGTCAACGATGTCTGTTCGGTTATTGATCAGGCGGCGCAATCGGCTTAAGAAGGGTTGGGTTGGAAATGTGGTGCGTCAGTTAGGCGGCTAATCAAAACAGTCAAGCAAGGCAGTCACGACCCGAAATACACGAAAGCAAGGCCTGTGATTGTCGATAGAATATAATAATGAATTTAATAATAAATGTAATAACGAGCGGATTAAAAATATCCTATGAGTGAGTTTGAAGCGCATTTGGGGCTGCTGCCCGCGGGTTTCATGGATTTAATGCCTGAAGACGCGGAAAAGGAAGCCTATGCCATCACCCGATTGATGGCGATTTTTGCGGGCTATGGCTATCGCCGTATCAAACCGCCCTTGGTCGAATTCGAAGATAGCTTGCTCGCGCCGGGGCCGGGGGCTGCGCTTGCGCCCGATACGTTCCGTATGATGGATCCTGTATCGCATAGGATGCTGGGGCTGCGCGCCGATATTACCCCGCAAATCGCCCGCATTGTTTGTACGCGCCTGCCCAAGGATGTAACGCCCATTCGCCTCACCTATGCCAATGACGTGCTGCGCTCGCGAGCGGGGCAACTGCGCACCGCGCGGCAGTTCTGTCAGGTTGGCTGCGAGATTATCCGCGATGATAGTGTAGAGAGCTATCTTGAGCTATGCGTTTTGATGGCGTTGGGGCTGAAAGCCTTGGGCATTGAGGATATTACCCTTGATTTCACCATTCCGCGCGCGCTCGATGAGATTTTAAGCGCGGCGCAGCTGGATACGCAAACGCAGCGCGCTGTGAAAAAATCGATTGCCAGCCGCAACCGCGACGATGTGGCGGCGATGGGTGATCTGCCGGAAGGCTTGAGAGAAACCTTGATCGCTATTCTCGACAATTCCGGTGCGGCGCAAAAGATTGTGCCGCTTCTCAAGAGCTTAAGCCTGCCACCCGCTATTGCCGCCGAGGTTGAAAAACTAGGGGCTTTGATTGAAAAATTCACAACGGCGCTCAACGATATGGGCATACAAGATGTTAGCCTGACCTGTGATCCGTTTGAGGTGAAGGGGTTTGAATATCAGGGCGGGATCGGTTTTACGCTGTTTTCCAAACATATCAGGGGTGAGCTGGGGCGCGGCGGTTTTTATGAGGTTAGCTTCGGGTCGCAAGCGAAAATGTCAGCACCGCGCGGCGGCGTGAAAGAAAAGGCGATTGGCTTTACGTTCTATATGGATACAATCCGCGCGGCGGTTATGCTCAGCGAGGAAACGCGGGTGCTGGCGGTTTCGCGGGATGTATTATGGCCGGAATGCCAAAAGCTTCGCGCCCAAGGCTGGACGATTATACGCACAGATGCGGCGGTGTCAAAATCCGATCCGCAGGGCTGCACACATATTTATATCAATGGAAAAATAGAGGAACTCTAAACATGGCAAATGTCGCAGTGGTCGGCTCACAATGGGGCGATGAGGGCAAAGGGAAAATCGTCGATTGGCTGTCAAACCGCGCCGATGTCGTGGTGCGTTTTCAGGGCGGGCATAATGCCGGCCACACGCTGGTGATTGACGGGGTTGAATATAAGCTGCATTTGCTGCCGTCTGGTATCGTGCGCAAGGGCAAGCTTTCGGTGATCGGGAACGGTGTGGTTGTTGATCCTTGGGCGCTGCTGCGCGAGATTTCTACCGTGCGCGAGAAGGGCGTTGAAATTACGCCGAAAACCTTGATGCTGGCCGATAATGCGAATTTGATCCTGCCCGTGCATCAGGCGCTCGATCAGGCGCTGGAAAAGGCGCGGGGCAAAAATCCGATCGGCACAACAGGACGCGGGATCGGCCCTTGCTATGAGGATAAAGTGGCGCGGCGTGGGGTGCGGGTTTGCGATTTACGCGACAAGGCTTTGCTGAAGGACAAAATCGAAACCATGATGACCCATCACAATGCGCTGCTGCGCGGGTTCGGGTTGGAGGAGCTTGACGCCGCCAAGGTTTATGAGGATTTGTGCGCGGTTGCCGATGAAATTTTGGCCTATGCCGGTGTGGTCTGGAAAGTGCTCGATGAGGCGCGTCACGCCAATAAGCGCATTTTGTTTGAGGGCGCGCAGGGGATTATGCTCGATGTCGATCACGGCACTTATCCGTTTGTGACCTCATCGAATATCGTGGCGGCGCAGGCAGCAACAGGCTCGGGCGTTGGCCCTGATGCGGTGAATTATGTGCTCGGCATTACCAAAGCCTATACAACGCGCGTTGGTTCGGGGCCTTTCCCGACCGAATTGAATGATGAAATCGGCCAGTTTCTCGGCGAGAAAGGCCATGAATTCGGCACAACCACGGGGCGCAAACGCCGCTGCGGCTGGTTTGATGCGGTGCTGGTGCGGCAATCGGTGAAAATCTCCGGCATTAAGGGGATTGCGCTGACCAAGCTTGATGTTCTTGACGGGTTGGAGGAGATTAAAATCTGTGTCGGCTATGATCTGAACGGTGAGCGGCTCGATTATTTTCCCGCCGCCCAAGCCGAACAGGCCGCAATCACGCCGATTTATGAAACGATGCGCGGCTGGAGCGAGAGCACACGCGGCGCGCGCAGCTGGGGCGAACTTCCGGCGGAGGCGGTGAAATATGTCCGCCATATCGAGGAGCTGATCGGCTGCCCCGTTACGCTGCTCTCCACCAGCCCGGAGCGGGATGACACCATCCTGATGGAAGACCCGTTTGTGGGTTAGGGTTTAAGTTTCAGGTTATAAAGACTTATGAGATTCCATTTTATGAAAGCTGTAACTTTACAGCTTTTATTAGCGCAAATGCGCCCTATCAAAATTGATATTTAATATTTGGGTTGTTTATTTAGTAAAAAAAATTTGACAAAGTTTACTATTATAACTATAATAGATTAATGAGCGCAGGATTTTTTAGAAAGTATATTAAAGTCAGTAACTTACCCGTAACTATTCGAGTTAAGTGGTCAGCTGAGGTTTTAAATGAAGGTGTCGTCCCGATTCCAAAAAAAATCATGCGTTTTATGCCCAAAATTTTTTCAGGAAAAGAAAATGGCCTGGAAAAAATGCTTGTTTTATTAGCAATCGCTGATTTTAAGAGGCCAAATTATATCATTTTTCCAAGTGCGGAATATCTCGCGTTTACGGCGGGTTTAGATGCAAAAAGATTTATGGCTATATTAGATGAGATGCGTCAAGAAGGTTATGTAGAATACAAAAAAGTTGATGATAGGTTGGATGTTGAAATGACTGGTTTCTATAACAAAGTTTTAGAATTGGATAAAAAAGAAGTAGTGAAAGTAGATAATGAGACACCATTCTGAAAAATCAATACCACTCAAGGAAATTGTTTTTTGTTTAGTATTTTTATGCGGTCTTTTAGTATATTATTTTGAAAGATACAGTCACCAAAATGAACGCATCGCTAAGCTTGAGATTAGCGTTGAGCAACTATTAAAAAAAACATTGTAACGATTTTAGCTATCCCCGCCCATTTTCAGGGCATTGATGAAGGCGCTTTGCGGGATATCGACATTGCCGTATTGGCGCATTTTCGCCTTCCCTTTTTTCTGCTTTTCGAGGAGCTTTTTCTTCCGCGTGATGTCACCGCCATAACATTTCGCCGTCACATCCTTACGCAGCGCGCTCAGATGCTCGGCCGCGATGACCTTGCCGCCAATGGCGGCCTGAATGGCGATTTTAAACATTTGCCGCGGAATAAGCTCCTTGAGCCGTTCGCACATTTGCCGCCCGCGTGATTCCGCATTGTCGCGGTGAACAATCATCGCCAGCGCATCGACAGGCTCCTGATTGACGCGGATTTCAAGCTTGACGAGGTTGTTCTTGTCATAACCGTCCAGCTCATAATCAAAGCTGGCATAGCCGCGCGAAATGGATTTCAGGCGATCATAAAAATCAAACACAACCTCATTGAGCGGCAGGCGATAGATCAGCATCGCGCGGTTTCCGGCATAGGTGAGGTCAATCTGAACGCCGCGCCGTTCCTGACAAAGTTGCAGCAACCCGCCGAGATATTCATCAGGGGTAAGAATGGTCGCCTTGATCCACGGCTCTTCGATATGTTCGATATAAACGGGGTCGAGCAGGTCAACGGGGTTGTAAAGCTCGGTCATTGTGCCGTTGGTGCGGTAAACGTGGTAAACCACACTCGGCGCGGTGGGGATGAGGTCGAGATCAAACTCGCGGGAAAGGCGCTCCTGAATAATCTCCATATGCAGCAAGCCCAAAAACCCGCAGCGGAAGCCCATGCCAAGCGCTTGGGATTGTTCCGGCTCATAATGCAGCGAGGCATCATTCAGCTTTAATTTGCCGAGGGAGTCGCGCAGATCCTCGTAATCGCCCATATCGACGGGAAAGAGCGAGCAAAACACCATTGGTACAGAGGGCTTGAACCCCGGCAGCGGCGTTTCGCATTGCCGTTTTTCATCGGTGATGGTATCGCCGACCTGCGTATCGGAGATATCCTTGATTCCGGCGGTGATGAAGCCCATCTCACCGGGGCCGAGCGCATCGACCATCTCATGTTTGGGGGTGAACACCCCGACGCGGTCAATCTCGCGCACGGATTTGGTGTTCATAAAGCGGATTTTTTGCCCTTTTTTGAGCATGCCGTCGATGACCCGCACCAAAATGACAACGCCGAGATAGGCATCATACCAGCTGTCAATCAGCAGGGCTTTGGTCGGATTATCGGCATTGCCCTCATGCGGGGGCGGCAGGCGTGTGACAACGGCTTCGAGCAGTTCTTCAATCCCGATCCCTGTCTTGCCGGAGCATTCAACAGCGTCAGAAGCGTCAAGGCCGATCACGTCCTCAATCTCCTGACGCGCCTTTTGCACATCGGAGGCGGGTAGATCAACCTTGTTCAGAGCGGGGACAATCTCGTGATTGTTATCGAGCGCCTGATAGACATTGGCGAGGGTCTGCGCCTCAACACCTTGTGTGGAATCAACGACTAGTATCGAGCCTTCGCAAGAGGCCAGCGAGCGCGAAACCTCATAGGAAAAATCAACGTGGCCGGGCGTATCCATCAAATTGAGCTGGTATTCAATCCCGTCCTTGGCCTTATACATCAAGCGCACTGTTTGCGCCTTGATGGTAATACCGCGTTCGCGCTCGATATCCATATTGTCGAGAACCTGCTCGCTCATTTCACGCTCGCTCAAGCCGCCGCAGGTTTGAATTAGGCGGTCAGCCAGCGTCGATTTTCCATGGTCGATGTGAGCGATGATAGCAAAGTTGCGGATATGTTCGAGTTTGTGCGTCATGGATTAGATGAATAGGCGTAAATGGCCGAAAATTCAAGGAAAATGTAACCGCTTGGCGTATTCTGTCACCATGTTACAATATTGTCGTAATCTTTGTAGGGGCGTGGCTGGTTTTTTGCTAAAAAATATATTCGTGAAGCCTGCTATTGGTGGTAAACTGTTCTGATACTGCGTTTTTTTTAGATGATCCCCTCAAGAAAGTACGCATGTCTGATTTTGCCGAAAAAATCGATCCAGATGATCAGGAAGACGACCGCAGCACGGTATCCGAAGAGGATAGCGAGGGCAGCAATGTGCAGAGTGATCAGAATGAGGATCAAGAGGGTCAAGAGCCTAAACAGATAGATGAGCGCGTTCGCAAGCCAGTCAATAAAAATGAACGTATTGTTATTCTCGGTGATTTTGAAATTGATACACAAGCCCGTGTACCGTCACTGGATAATGGGGAGGTTAAGGCATACAAGGCGAAGACGCGTAAGGGTAGAGAAGGTTTTTTTGCGTATGTATCCGAACCGCATCTTGTGCCGAGGCATAATAAGATTGAGATTTATAAGACTTTTATCAATCTGCATATTCCGAAACTATTGAAAACAGAGGCTATTTATTGGCCGCCTGCGGAGCAGGAGCGCTTCATTTTCATCTATTATGGTGAGATGGGAAAAAAAATCATTGAGCCCAACAAAGAGCAGGTCTTTGGGTTGCGTAATGAGGTTGTTTACGACAAAATTTTGAAACCGCTTGTTAGTATTTTGCAAGATTTTCGCGATAAAGATTTTGTGCATGGCGCCATCAGAGCAAGCAATATTTATGACGGTGGTTCAAATAATTATTCAAAGATTATGTTGGGGGATTGCTTGTCTGCACCCTCAAGCTATACGCAGAATTCTCTATATGAACCGATTGACCGTGCGATGGCCGCGCCGATCGCACGTGGCCCCGGTACACTGCAATCGGATTTATATTCTTTAGGTGTTACATTGGCCGTATTGTTGCGTCAAACCGATCCGATGGCAGGTCTGAGTCCTGAGGCGATTATCAAGAAAAAAGTCGAGCAGGGTAGCTATGTTGCGATTACAGGGAAAGACCGTTTTACAGGGCCAATACTCGAATTGTTGCGCGGGCTTTTGATTGATGATGCGGCACAGCGTTGGACAATTGAAGACGTTGGGCAATGGATGGATGGTCGACGTTTGAGCCCGAAGCAATCGTCGCGAAAACTCGTCGCGCCCAGACCTATTCATTTTTCCGGTAAAAAATATTTATCGCCGATGTTGTTGGCTATGGATATTGGTAACAACCCGATTGAGTTAAAAAAAATCATTGATGATGGTGACTTGAAAAACTGGATTAATCGCGCGCTCGAAAAGCCACGGCTATATGAAAGAGTTGAAGATGCGATCACTGTTACAAAAAATTCCGCACAATCAGCAAATTTTGAAGAGCGACTTGCGAGTAATGTTTCGATGGCGCTTGATGGGGAAGCGCCAATAAGATACCTGCAAGCGCATATGCATCCTGATGGAATTGGCTCGATGCTTGCTGAAGCGTTTGCTCTTAAAAAGGATCTTAATTTTTTTGCTGATATTTTCACCAACAGCGCTGCGATAAACTGGCTGAAATACCAAACCAATCAAAATGTCGATATAGGTAACCTTGTTCAAAAATATGATAGTTGCCGAATGTATGTGCGCCAAAAAACACTTGGTTTTGGCTTAGAGCGATGTTTGTACCTTCTCAATCCAGAGGTGCGTTGCATGAGTGAGAAACTTAAAAATTACTATGTGCGTTCGCCTGAAGATATGATGTTTGCATTTGAAGATATTTGCCAAAACGGAAAGTCCCCACCGTTGTTTATTGATCGTCATATTGCAGCATTCCTATCGATTAAGGATTCAAAATTGATTGACTCGTTGCTTCCCGATTTGAATATGGAAGAGCATTATAAAAAAATCATGGCCAATTTGGCTTGTTTTGCAATTATTCAGCGTCGCTCGCAATTGCCTTACTTTCCCGCGATTGCCAAAGTCTTTTCTGATAATTTGCATGTGGTCTACAAGCGCTTTCATGACAGAACGATCCGTGAAAAGCTTCAAAAAACTATCGAAAAGTTTGCACAAGATGGCGATCTTATCAAAATGCATGCGTTGCTCGAAAACCCTGAATTGCAACAAAAAGATTTTATCGCCTTCAAAAAAGCCATGAAGGAATTTGAAGATTTGAAGAAAGAGTCTACAAGGTTGGAGTTAAAGCTGGTTGATAAAAACACCTTTGGACTAGCAACGGGACAGGAGGCGTCTGCTTTGATCTCAAGTATCATTGCTGCGCTAATTATTTTATTTGTCGGTTATCTGTTTTTTACTGGCTCTAGCGTTTTTTAGAGATACGGGATTTTTGTTGTGGCGAAAAAGAAAAAATCAAAAAAGAAATTAAGTTGGCGGGGGCAAATCTTATTGATTTCCTCACTCTTTTTAGCTGGTGTGTTTTTGCCCTCGACGGTGTTACTTCTGATTGGGATGCTGCCGACGCCTTTTGCGGTTTTAACCGATCGTACCAAAGGTAAAACCAAGGTTATGACCGTAGGCTCTATGAATTTGGCGGGGTGTTCGCCGTTTTTGTTCCAACTTTGGACGGTTGAGCACAGTTTTTCCAAAAGTATCGAAATTGCAACAGACCCGCTAGCGATTATTGTGATGTGGTCGTCCGCGGCTGTGGGCTATGTTCTCAATTGGGCGATGACGGGAATTGTGTCTGCAACATTGCATCAGCGTGGAGTTTCACGCCAGAAAACGATCCAGAAACGTCAGAAAGAGCTGATTGAACGTTGGGGGCAAGAGGTCACGGGCGATGTGCCGCTAGATCAGTTCGGCTTTCCGATCAGCTCGTTCGATATAAACAAAAAAACAGATAATGATACAAAATCCAAGCAAGATTAAACGCAAAGATTTGTTACAAAATTGATCTAAATTGCCGCAATAGTTAAATAAATCTTAGACGATTGCGGATATCATGAAAATGGGGAACATGTCCTTTGGGTTATATGGCTTTGATTTTTTTAAGGGGCTTTTATAACCGCTGTGACATGTTTTTTTATGGGTTGAATATACAAAGAATTTGATAAAAATAATGATAAAATTCTTGGCAAGTGGGCTCAAGGGGCGCAAGGCATATAAAACGCGAAAATCGCGAAAAAGCTGGCGACGCAATGAGGATGGAACGACAGCAATCGAATTTTCGTTTCTGGCGATGCCGTATATTTTACTCTCGCTTGGTATCATTGAAATCTCGTTGATGTTTGCTGCGGAAACACTGCTCGAAGGCTCTGTAACGCAGGCGGCGCGCACGGTTAAGACGGGGCAGTTGCAGCAAAGTGGCGCGGAGAACATGGAGGCTCTGTTTCGAGAAAATTTGTGCAAAAGAGCGCCCGTTTTAATCAAATGCGAAGATATTTTGATTGAGGCGCGGGTAATGGAAAGCTTTTCAGATTTCGCGACAATGCAGCCGACTTTTGATGAAGACGGTAATCTTGTGCCGCAGGGATTTGATGCTGGCGGCTCCAGTGCGCGTATTTTAATCCGCGCCTTTTATCGTTATACCGCGATTACGCCGCTGGTCGGGGAATTGTTGTGGGGCATGGACCGCTCCCGCGTGTTTATGTCGACGATTGTGCTGCAATCCGAGCCATATGATTTCGCGGCAGAGTTTGGGGATTTGGAAGGATGAGAATTTTATCACGTATTCAAAATTTCTTGAGCGGCTACTGGAAAAAACAGGAAGCGGTTGCGGCTGTCGAGGCAGCGTTTGTGTTTCCGATTTTGTTGGTTTTGATGCTGGGAACGCTCGATATGGGGCGCGGCATCATGTGCAATCAAAAAACCATTAAGGCTTCGCAGGTTGTGGCCGATCTATTGACGCGGCATATCAGTGTGACCGATGGTGATATCAATGAAGCGGTGCAAGCTGCGACACTTTCGCTCTTGCCATATGATACCAGCAATCTGGGTTTTGATATTGTCAGCTACCGCTTTTTGGCCGATGGCACGGTCGATCAGATATGGCGCGAAACCCGCAATATGGATCCCGTGCAAAATGCTGCGCAGCGCGTTGCGCCGATTGCCGATCCGGGAAAAGGCGTTGTGATGGTCGCGGCGCAATATAGATACGAGCCGATTTTTGCGGGGTTTGTTGTGAATGCGATCCCGATGAAGGAGTTTTCCTTTGCCCGTGGGCGGCGCAGCGAGTTCGTCTGTAAACAAGGGGCGGCGGGGTGTAGTAATTAGATGGTTGGATGTTTAGAGAATTAGAGAATTAGAGAATTAGAGAATTTTATAAAGTGAAATCGGGGTGTGTTATGGCCTATTTAAAAATGAAAACAAATAGCGGGAATTCAATGCCGCAAACAGAACCAAAGAGCCATTTCTCTTTGTTGCAAAGTTGTAAGCGTTATTGGCGGACAACGACCGGAACGATTGCGATTATGTTTGCATTTATGGCGCCTATCATTGTCGGTTCGGCGGGGTTTGCGCTTGATTATGCGCAGGCTTATCTGGTGCAGCAAAGATTGATCCAAGCGCTTGACGCGGCGGCGTTGGCGGGGGCATCATCCTCAACGAATGCGGCCGAGATTGAATCCAAGATTAAACAGTTCTTTGAGATCAATTATCCTGAAGAGGCCTTCGGTTTTACCTTTGAACCTGAGGTTCAGATTGTCGGCGATAAGGTGTATGTGACGGGTAGAGCGTTTCACAGTACAACATTTTTGAGGGTAATGGGTATTACAGAGATCAATCTTGAAACGCAAACCGTGGTCAACAGAGAGGTTCGCGGCATTGAAGTTGCGCTTGTGCTTGATGTTACTGGCTCTATGCAGGGTGCGGCAATTCAATCACTTCGTGATGCGACCAATACATTTATTGATACGATTTTTGCCCGTGTTTCCGATCCACGGTTTTTGAAAATCGGGCTTGTACCGTATTCGGTGACGATCAATGTCGGCAGTATAGCGCCGCAAATTGTTGATAAGCCATATGTGCCGGGGCGACCCAATGTGAAATATGATCCGAGTAAACCGCGAACCGAATGGGCGGGCTGCGTGATGGCGCGCGAAACACCGCATGATATTTACGATAGCTCTATCTTCGATGGCGGCAAATGGAAGGCTTATTGGTGGGAGCATACAACGGGCGATACGATCCGCAATTTCTGGGATCCGGCGCAAGGCGGCACAACCACTATTCCTTACGTCAATAATCCGTCCGGCAATGATATGAACAATCACGCCAATCCGAATTTGGGTTGCCCGCTGACCGATCCGATTTTGCCGTTAACCAGCAATAAAACATTGCTTAAAGAGCGCGCAGCAGCGTTGCGTCCATGGCACCGTGGCGGAACATTGGGGAACTTGGGTATGACTTGGGGGTGGCATGTTTTGTCCGATCAGGAGCCGTTTACAGAGGGCGCGCCCTATGACAGCTTCCTCTGGCGCAAGGCGGTTGTCATGATGACCGATGGAGAAAATCAGCTTTTCCGCAAACCAAACATCAAGAAGCAGTCCGACTACTCTTCCTATGGGTATATTGATGATAACGTCCTTGGAACAAAGAATACAGGAGTTGGCCGCGATATTGTCAATGAGCGCTTTGTGCAGACCTGTGAGGCGATGAAGGAATTGGGTATTACAATTCACACCGTTGTGTTTGGGACAGCCATTTTGAACCGCCCGACGGAAGAATATTATAAACAATGCGCGAGTAGTCCGAACCATCATCACCGCGCCGCAAGCGGAAGTGATTTGGTGAAAGTTTATGAAGATATCGCTAGAGAGCTCAGCAATCTGCATATTTCACAGTAGTACGAGATATCATCCGTATTTTTTTAAAATCGCCCGATCATGAAAGGGCGATTTTTTATTGGGCTTTAATTAATTACTTGTACTTTTAAAGTAATCATTCTTGTTTTTAAATAAATAAATTTGGTTAAAATTTTAGATAAATATTTATTTTCAATAATATTGTATTTTTCATAGTAAAAACTAAAAATTTTAACTTTCCATTAAGTAAAAAAAAGGTATCATTAGGAATAACGGTTGGGGGCTTCGATTGAAAGAGGCATGGGTTAACCGGAATTGAAAACTTGTCAAACACAATATTAGGAGATGAAACAATGTTGAAACAAATCTTTGCATGGAAAGAAGCTTATCTTAAGGACGAGAGCGGCGCGACTGCGATTGAATATGGCTTGATCGCTGCGGGTATCGCTTTGGCGATTGCGGCTTCTGTCTTTGCATTCGGTGGCGATCTGAGCGAGATGTTCGGTAAGATGGAAACGGCGATGTCGAGCGCGAACACAGCCACAGAAGAAGTGACAATTCCTTAAGAATTGAACCGTAGCTAGATTAACAAAAACGCCTTTGTTTGATAACCGAACAAGGGCGTTTTTATTCCAAGTGGCTGTTTAAGGGGGAGTTAGGGAGAATGATAAAATTTATTGAACGAATAGCACAATATGTTCGTGATGAAAGCGGCGCAACGGCCATTGAGTATGGCTTGATTGCTGCGGCGATTGCCTTGGCGATTGCGGCGTCTGTCTTTGCATTTGGCGGTGATCTAGGCGAGATGTTTGCCACGATGGAAAGCGCAACATCGCAGGCGGCGGCCAGAGTCGAAACATATGATATGCCGGAGTAATGCTACGTAATTTATCAATGTACATTCATAAGCAATAAAAAATAAGAAAACAAAAACAGTAAAACCATGAAAGCATAAAAGCAGGCAAATTTACATGACACTTATCGCGCTTGTTTTATTCCTGATCTTTGCGCTCTCGGCGCTTGGGGTTGGAGTTTTGGCCAGTGTATCGGATATTCGCGGCCTGGCCATTCCCAATCTTTATAGCGTCCTGATTGCAGCTGCATTTGTGCCGGCTTATGGTGTGATGTGGATCTTTGGCTATCAGGGTGTGTTTAGCCCGTTATGGTCGCATATCGCCGCGCTTGTGCTGATCTTTGTTCTCAGCGCAGTCTTGTTCCAGCTCAAGGTGATGGGGGCTGCGGATTCAAAAATGGCCAGCGCCTATGCGCTCTGGCTTGGTTTGGCGGCGCTCCCGATGTATCTGTTTATCATGACGCTCTGCGGCGCTGTGCTTGGCGCTGTGGCGCTATATATCAAAAAGAAGAAGCCGTTTGCCAACGTCGCGCCCGAAAGCTGGGTGGGGCAGCTGCAAGCCGGAGGAAGTAAAGTTCCTTATGGTGCAGCGATTTTCTGTGGCGCTTTATATGCGTTCTATAGCAAGGGGTATATTGATATTGTGAGGCTTTCCGAGTTTTTCGGCGGAACGTGATTTTTGAGATGTGAAATATAGGGATTATAAAGAGTGAGTAAATGAAGATTTTTTTATTCGAAAAATCGTGGTAGTATTAGAAGAATAAATCTGTTCTAAATCGGCGCTTTTCGGGCGCGCTACCTTAGTTTTTCTTTTGAATTTCTCTCAAGCTTAACCAACACGAAAGCGTTGTGACATGAATAAGAATGTTTTGATTGTATTGGCCGGAGCGGTATTGATCGCCGTGCTCATGGCTGTTTTGGTGCAGATGATGTTGGGTAGCAATAAGCAGTCTGCGCCTGTTGTTGCCGAGGCTGAGCCGCGCGCGGAAATCTTGGTTGCGACAAAAGATTTGAGAACAGGCGCACAGCTGCGTCCGGGTGATACAAGGTGGCAGAGCTGGCCGCGGGCAACGCTTTTTGCCGGTGCGATTGTGCGCTCAGAGGGGCAAGCGGCTGAAGCGGCGCTTGAAGGGCGTTTGCGCCGTGATGTCTCAAGCGGTGAGCCGATGATGCAAACTTATCTGCTGGGGCAGGCCAAGGGCAATCTGGTTGCGGCCATGCTTGAGCCGGGGCAGCGCGCTGTTTCCATTCAGGTTTCCGCAACGACTATGGTTGCTGGGTTTGTCGCGCCGGGAGATTATGTCGATATCGTTCTGACATACCGCCCGCGTATTACGGTTGATGATGATCTTGAGTTGCTGAAACAGATGGTTGATCAAAACGTGTCCTCATTTGCGGCGGAGACGATATTGGAGAATGTACGCGTGCTAGCGATTGATCAGACGGCGACGCGTCCCGATGAAGACAAAATCAAGGTCGGGCGTACGGTGACGCTGGCTTTGGGTGTTCCCGAGACTGAGAAAGTTATTCTGGCGCAAAAAATGGGTGAGCTAACGCTCGTGCTGCGCGGTGTAGGTGATGAGCAGCCAATCGCGCGGGAGTGGCCGATTATGTCGGATAACCGCATCGTCAATATTGCGGATGAAATTATCAAAAATTACCAGGATTTGAAAAATGAGGCTGGTATTCAGGGCAATAATGTGCGAATCTATAGTGGGAATGATGTGCAAGTCTTTTCCACGCGTTAATTCAACTTATCCACTTCTTATAAGTTCGTGTCTAAATTTTTATTGTTCTTCGCGCTCTTTGAGCCAGCCTCACCTTTCTGAGTAATTCTCTCTCAGTTTCCGTTAGTTTTCCTGTCTGTTCGGAAGATATGACCATGATGACGAAAAGATTAAACGCTACTTTGCTGCGAGTCCTGTTTCTGGTCTTGATGGTTTTGTGCGCCATGGTGGCAATGCCCCATATAAACGCCTTTGCTGCGAAGGGCGATGTTGTGTCCGTTGTTGCTGCACAAAAAGCGCCTTTGCGTATTACGCTCGGTAAGGCTGAGCTTGTGCAGGTTGCAGGCAATGTTTCCGATATTCTGGTTGCGGATTCCTCTGTTGTGGATGTGCAGGCCGTGCAATCGAACCGCCTTTATGTTGTCGGTTTGGCGGTCGGGGATACCAATATCATCGCGCTGGATGAGCGCGGCAATGTGATTGACCGGATTGATGTCCATGTGACTTACGACCTTAAGGCGATCAATGCGCTGGTCAAGGAAATGTACCCTGATGAAGAGGTGCGCATCAATGTAATCCGCGATCAGATTTTGATGACGGGTAAGGTCAGCAATCCTGAAACGGCCTCCAAGATTACAAATATCGTTGGGCGTTACGCTGGAGATTTAAGCGGAAACCGTGGTGGGGCTGCGGATGATTTGGTAACGAATTTGCTGGAAGTGCGCGGCGAGCAGCAAGTCATGCTGCAAGTCAAAGTTCTTGAAGCCAAGCGCAATTTTATTCGTGATTTGGGTATTGCGACGGTGGCGAATAATCCGAATGAAAACGTCGGTGACACCATATTTGGTGGTCTGCTGCCTTCGAGTGTGCGCGGTGGTCAGGCGTCTTTATCTACGGGGATTGGTGCGGGGCTGGCCTTGCCAAACGATCCAGCGGCCAGATTCCGTATCTTGTCCGATAGCGGTATTTTGGGGATCGGGATGCTGGGCGGCTTTATTGATGCGCTGGAGCGTGAGGATCTTGTCACTGTATTGGCTGAGCCGAATTTGACAGCGATCTCTGGTCAGCAAGCCGGATTTTTGGCGGGGGGGGAGTTTCCAATTCCCGTTGGCCGCGATCAGGTCGGCAATATCGTTATTGAATACCGCGAGTTCGGGGTGTCATTGAATTTCAGACCTGTTGTGATGTCGAGTGATCGGATCAGCTTGCAGCTCAACACCGAAGTATCATCGCTTGATTTTGTGAATTCAGTCGGAGCGGGTGATTTGATTATTCCGGGCTTGGATGTGCGCCGCGCCGAAACCACGATCGAGATACCAAGCGGCGGTTCTTTGATGATTGCCGGATTGTTGCAATCAAATGCGGTTGAGGGGCTTTCAGGGCTGCCCGGTATTCGCAAAACACCGATCTTGGGTGATTTGATTTCCTCCAAAAGCTTTAGCCGCAATGAAACAGAGCTGGTGGTGATGATCTCGGCCTATCTGGTCGAGCCGTTTGCGGATAGAAACCGCGCAGACCGCGTGCCAAAGCAGGAAGACAATCATCTGGCCAAAACATTCGCAGCCAATATCCGCCGCCAGTTTTCGGTTGATGATAGCGTCTTTGCCTATGATGAAAGATTCGGATATCTGCTGGATTAACGAGAGGTTTTTTTAAAATGGTTTTTGTTTCGCGCAATATTTCATCACGGAAAGGTATGAAAATCGCTTTGGCGGTTGTCATGTGCCTTGGGATTACCTCTTGTGGCCGGATGTATCAAGAGGGCACAATTTCCCCGAACCGCGTTCAGGTGGCGCAGGAAAATTATGCGCAGGAATTTGATGTAAGCGGTAGCTATGCCGCGCAGGTGCAATCGGTTTCCTCTCATTATCGTCGCCATGGTGATGGAACGCTCGGGCTGACAGTGGCCTATAACCCGAATATGCGCGGGCAGGGCGCAATGGAGGCCACGCAAAAGGCTGCTGAAATTGCCAATAAGCTGCGCTCGTATGGTGTGCGTGATATTGAGATCGATATTCTGCCCGTGGCTGATTTGTCCGCTATGCGCGCTCTAGTAACCTATACGTCTTTTAACGCTCTGCCGCCCAAGGACTGCACGATGTTATCGGGCTATAATGACCGCGATGTAAAGACTGATATGGACTATAAAATGGGCTGTACGGTTGAAACGATTATGGCCAAGCAGATTTCCAGACCGGCTGATTTGATGGGGCGCGAGCTTGAGCGTACACACACGGATGCGCGCGGTGTCAGCAATCAGGTCGATGAGGTTAGAACAGGCGCTAGAAACAGCTCTTTGGGCGGAGAGTCGACAACGCGTTAATCTTGCTTTTAAAGCTTCTAAGAGCAAGGTTTCGTTAACGAATCTGCTATATTATTCTAACTGGGTTTTTGTTTTTCCGCTCAGGGCTAAGAATAAGCCGCAAAAAGGATATATATTTCATATGAGTGACGCAGATTTTCAAACAACGGATACGCTCCTGCCGCAATCGGCGGTTTATGTGTTCAGCAATGATACGCAAACCTTGAGCGCTGCCGAAAGCCTGAAGGGTGACTGGCGCTTCGGGCGGGTTAAGGTCAAGGCCGAAAAGGGCGATGTTGACTCTGCGATTGCCTTTTTTGCCGAATATCAATCGCCAGATGTTTTGATTGTGCAAACCGATGTTATTGATGACGGTTTTGTTGCCAAGCTGGAAGAGCTGGCCGGAAATTGCGATGAGGGCACAGAAGCCGTTGTGATCGGCCCTGATAACGATGTTTATCTTTACCGCAAGCTGATTGATATGGGCGTGAGTGATTATCTGGTAAAGCCTGTTTCCGCCGAAATGCTCAGCGAAGTGATCGCCCGTACGCTTATTCAGCAGCATGGGATTTCCGGCTCTAAACTGGTTGCTTTTATCGGGGCAAAGGGCGGGGTCGGTGCATCAACGATTGCCCGTTCGGTTGGCTGGATTTTGTCTGAAGAACTGGAAGCAAAACTGCTTTTGATTGATGCTTCGGGTGGGTGGTCGGCCAATCCTGTGGGGATTGGCTTTGAGCCGTCAACGCGCTTTAGTGAGGCGGTTAAGGCGGCAGAGAGAAACGATCAGGACTCTCTTAAACGCATGATCTATCAAGCTTCCGAGCGTTTCTCGGTTTTGGCGAGCGGCGGCGATGTCATGCTTGAAACGCCGATGACCCGCGAGAAATTTGAAAGCCTGCTCGAAGTCTTTATGGTGAAAAACCCCGTTGTCTTTGTCGATGTATCGGGCGCAGTGCCAGAAGTGCAAAAAATGGTTTTGGCACGGGCGCATAAAATTGTGCTGGTCTCGAACGCCACAGTATCATGTTTGCGTCTGGCGCGTTCGCTCGCCCAAGAGATTAAGGACATTCGCGGCGGTGATGCCGATGATATCGCCCTCACAATCAATATGAGCGGCTTTGCGGCCTCCTATGAAATGCCCAAGGGCGATATTCAAACCGCCATGGAAATGCCGATTGCCGCAATTGTGCCTTATGAGCCGAAACTATTCGTGCAGATGGAAAGCGAAGGCGCTCCATGTTTTAAAGAAAAGGGCTTTAAGGATATTCAAGATAACGTGCTATTGCCGTTTATTGAAAAAGCCTTAGGCTTTACCCGCAGCGATAAAGCCGCCTCCGCCAATGATGACGGGCGCACAATTTTTTCCGGCTTGCTCGGCAAGTTGGCGAAGAAATAAGCGAGGATAGGCGGCGATGTTCGGCAAAAAACAATCTGATGGAAAATCACCGCAAAAAAAACCTCCTGTCATTGAGGGGGAGAGCGCCGCGCCGCAGAAAAAAACACCGCCTCTGGACTCTAAAGCGCCCGCTGTGAGTATTTCCGCATCACCCGCAGCGAAAAAACCTGTTAGGGCGCAAGAGGACAATTCAATTTCCATCCCTGAGGATTTAGAACGCGACTCCCCTGAAGCCCTCGCCGGATTGGGGGCGGCGCTGAATGATCTGGAGGATGTCGATACGGATAATATCCGCTTTGAGGATGATGACGGATTTGATGTGCCGAAAAAGAAAACTACCCCGAGCGTTGAAGGAAAAAAAGAAAAACGTCCGCCAAAAGTTTCCCTTGATGAAGCTATGTTCGGGGAGGGCGCAGATGGTCATGAGGATGGCGGCAGCTCTGAACCCTCGGCCAGTGACAATATTACGACATTGCGTTTGCAGCGTGCGCGCAATCGGATATGGCTTGATTTGCGTGACGGGATTGATCTGAAAGCGCTAGCGCGTATGGATGCGAAGGCCGCGCGGGATGAGGTGCAATCCGCTGTTGAGGAAATCGCCCGTTTCCGTAATCTCGATCTGACCCCTGCGGAGCTGCAATCAATCGCCAAGGAATGCGCCGATGATATGCTTGGCTTTGGCCCGCTGGAGGAGCTTTTGGCGCGGGATGATATTGCCGATATCATGATTAACGGCCCTGATACGACCTATATCGAGGTTGGCGGAAAAATCGAGCGGGCGCATATCGCCTTTCGTGACAATCAGCATTTGACAACGATCTGTCAGCGGATTGTCGGCGCGATTGGCCGCCGTGTTGATGAAGCCTCACCGATTTGTGATGCGCGCTTGCCGGATGGCTCGCGTGTGAACGTTATTATTCCGCCGCTGGCCGTTGACGGGGCGTGCATGACAATCCGTAAATTCACCAAGGAAAAACTGACACTCGATAAGCTGGTGGAATTCGGCTCTATGACCCCATCCTGCGCCAAGTTGATTATGGCGATTGGGCGCAGCCGCGTGAATGTTTTGGTGTCGGGCGGTACGGGGTCGGGGAAAACGACGATGCTCAATTGCCTGACGCGTTATATTGAATCCGGTGAGCGGATTATCACCTGCGAAGATGCTTGTGAATTGCAGCTACAGCAGCCACACGTCGTGCGTCTTGAAACGCGTCCGCCCAATCTTGAAGGCGTTGGTGAGGTTACGATGCGCGATCTGGTCAAGAACTGTCTGCGTATGCGCCCTGAACGGATTATTGTCGGTGAGGTGCGTGGGCCCGAAGCGTTCGATTTGCTACAGGCGATGAATACGGGTCACGATGGCTCTATGGGTACGGTTCACGCCAACAACCCGCGTGAGGCGCTCTCGCGTATGGAAAACATGATCGCCATGGGCGGCCTGAACTTGCCGCAAAAGGCGGTGCGTGAACAGATTGCAGGCGCGGTGCAAGTGATTATTCAGGTGCAGCGCTTGCGCGACGGTTCACGGAAAACCACGCATGTCACGGAGATTACAGGCATGGAGGGCGAGGTTGTTACGATGCAGGATCTCTTCGTTCTTGAGATTGAGGGCGAGGACGAGGACGGAAAGTTGATTACCCGTCACAAATCAACGGGATTGCGCCCGAAATTCTTTGATAAGGCGCGGCAATTCAATGTGCATGATTATGTGCTTGATGCGATGGAAGAGGCCTATGGCTGATGAATCCGATTGCAATTCTCATCGCTCTTATTGTCTTGATTTTGATCGCCACCGTTGCGGCGCTGGTGATGACGAATCAGGAAAAATCCCGCAAGGCCAAGGCTCTGTCGATTATCACGGGGCGTAATCCGCAGGATTTTTCCAAGAAAAATGATAAGGACGAGTATAATAAACGCCGCGCCGAGATTGCCAAAAAGCTTAAAGAATCCAAAGACGAAGCCGAGCTTGGCAAAAAGGGCAAGAAAAAGCGCACGATTTCTCTGATGATTGAGCAGGCGGGGCTGGGGATATCGGTTAAGCAGTTCTGGATTTTCTCTGTTATCTCAATGGCTGTTGTGCTGCTGATCGGAAAGATGTTTTCCGTCTCGCCGCTGATGATGTGTGTGATGGCGATTATCGGTCTTTTGGGCGTGCCGAAATTTGTGATGCACCGCCTGACCCAAAAGCGCCAGAAAAACTTCCTGCAAGAATTTCCCGACGCGCTGGAAGCTATGGTGCGCCTTCTAAAAGCGGGTATGCCTGTATCCGAGGCGGTGTCGATGATCTCTCGCGAATTTGAAGGGCCTGTGGGCGATGAAATGATGCGGATATATGATAAGCAGAAAATCGGCGTACCGCTTTATGAGGCGGCGCAAGAAGCTACGCGCAGGATGCCACTCCCCGAAATGCAGATGTTCGCAACGGGGCTGACCATTCAGGCGCAAACGGGATCGAGCCTTTCGGAAGTCCTGATGAATTTGGCGGGGGTCATTCGCGCAAGATTTCGCCTGAAGCGCAAGATTAAAGCGCTTTCCTCCGAAGCCATCGCATCGGCCTCGATTATCGGCGCTTTGCCTGTTGTGGTGACCTTGGGGTTATGGTTCGTCAACCGTGATTACATCGAGGTTTTGTTTACTGATCCATTCGGAAAAATCCTGATGGCGGGCGCGGTTATCTGGGCTGGGCTAGGTATTTTTGTGATGAAAATCATGATTAATTTTAAAGTTTAACGGGCGTGAAAAAATATAAAAAATAGCGAAAGGAGCGCACAATGTTCGGCGCAAATGATGAAATCCTGATTACCCTTTTTGCCTCCCTTTTGGCGGCGATTTCTTTTGCCGCGTTTGCGCTGCCGTTCTTGAACAAGACCGAGAAAAAAGAGCGTTATCTGAACGTGATTGAAAAGCGCCGCAAGGCTCTGTTCGAAGCTTCTAAGAATGATATGAACAAAAAGAAATCCTCTGATGCCGGGTTGAGCGCGCAAGAGAGCGTTGCGATGATGTTCAAGGTGCAGGAGATGACCGGAAAAATGGGGGAGCGTGTGCGCGATAAATTGCTGCAGGCCGGTTACCGTAACCCGAAAGCGCCGTTTAAATTTCTGCTCGCAAAAATTATTGTTCCGGTGTTTTTGTTCCTGATTGCGCTGATGTTTATGTCGGGTGTAGAAAAGGAAATGTCCGGCGTTATGCAGCTCTTGATTTTCGGTACGGCGATTTTATTCGGCTTTAAACTGCCTGATATTCTGGTTGAAAACCAGCGCCAGAAACGCCAGATGGAGATCAATCTGAGCTTTCCTGACTCGCTGGATATGATGCTGATTTGTGTGCAAGGCGGGATCGGGCTGGAGCAAACGGTTGATCGTGTCGCCATGGAAATTGCCGAGCATTCCGAAGTTCTGGCCGAGGAGCTTGGCATTTTAAGTGCGGAAATGGCGATGCTCAATGACCGCCGCAAGGCGCTGCAGGATTTCGCGCGTCGCGTCGGTAGTGGGGCTGCCAAAAGCTTCGCCACAGCGCTCATTCAGGCCGAACAATACGGAACATCGGTGTCACAGGCCATGCGCGTGATGTCCGAAGAACTGCGCGATATGCGTATGGCCGCCGCGGAGCAAAAGGCCGCTGCGCTTCCGCCGAAGCTGACCGTGCCGATGATTTTGTTTTTCCTGCCCGCGCTTTTTATCGTCATCTTAGGCCCTGCAGGGATACAGGCCTCCGCCGCGGGCGTTGGCGGCGGTTAGGTAGTCAGTTGACATAGATTTTTATATGGTTATTGTTCTTTCTAATAAAAATTTATTAGGGAGTATATTTTATGAACAGATTGCTTAATGGTTTTGCCGCTGCGGCTATGAGTGCTGCCGTAGCCTCGGCGTCAATTGCAAACGCACAAGATGTTTCAAGCGATAATAATACTGCAAGGCAACCAAATAGTGTTGTTGTTGATCCGGTTATGAATACGGATTTATTCATTTTTGAAAATCAGCGCTCTGGTAATGCTATAACAGTCTATCGTTCCTCTTATGATCATGCCGCCGAGGTCGTGTGTGAATGGGAAGCCGAAGCTGTTATCACAGACCAAAAAATAGGTGATGTGACTTTGAATTTTCTAAATTGTGGTGCTTCTGATGCTCCTGTCTGGGCGGGGCAACCTCGAGAACTAAGTTTGAATGATGTATTTGTTAATCCTCGTCATGACCTGTTGTTTGATTTGGACTCTCAGCTGGTTACAGAGTTGTCTCAAAATGGGCCGAATGGATTGGATGTCGTTAGCGAGTATCGCCGAGAGTGGGATTTTGTATCCGGTCGGGTTTGCTTATCCGCAAGCGAAGGTCTTGTGAACGAGGCGCCTTATCTTGAGCAAGATAAAGGTTGTTATAATATTCCTGATAATGACCATACGCGCGATTTGCGACTGATATTGGATATTCAATAACTTCACCAGCAATAGATCCAAAAAATCAGCCTCGATATGTGGCTGGTTTTTTTGTTTTTTTAGATCGCTATCTAGCTCTGCAGGGGCTTTTTCGGCGGTATGATGTTTATATCACCTGAGCCAGCCTCGTTACGACGCGCCCTTTGCGGTGTACCCTCTTGCAGCGTGGTCACAATTCTAAGATTACGCTCAATATCCATGCGGTGTGGGGCGATGGATTTCGCTTTTTGCAGGATTTCAACTGCCTCATCAACATAGCCCTGTGTCGCCAGATTGAGCGCGAGATTGTTCATGATCGCTGTCGGGTCGCCGTCCCAATATTCCAGAGCCTTGCGATAGGCGCGCTCGCCCTCTTCATGCATACCCTGCGCATCGAGCGCTATACCCAAATGTTGGAAAGCCGTGTGGTTTTGCGGGTCGTCGCGAATAACCTGTTTGGAGAAATCCTCGGCAACGGTGTAATTGCCCAAGGCTAACTGAATGGCGGCGAATTCATTCTTCGCAGCATTGGAAGCATCTTCGCGGCGGGCAAATGGAGCAGCGACCATCGAGGCGCGGTTGAGATACTGCATCTCGCGCAAGGCGCGGGCATATTCAATGGCGAGGTTTTCATCATTGCTGTTGCGGCGATAGCGGTTTTCTAAAATAGCCAAGCTTTGCTCGGTATGTCCCTGACTGGATGCTGTTCCGGCCATGCGCTCTAATACGTTGTCGATTTGCGCTGTGTGGTCGTTTGAACCGGTGCCTGAACCTGTTGTTTGACACGCAGCCAAAGCGATACAGCTGGCACTAAGTAAGATCAAGTTTGAAAATTTTATTTTGGTCATCGTGCCTCTGAGTTTAAGGGCTAACGGGTTAAAAGACAATGCAATTCCTATTCATTCACGTCATTGGCAGCCGGAAGAGTGCTCGATGAGCGTGAAGAACCGCCTGCGCGAAGCGAGGTAATGCTTAAATCCATCTCGCCTTGTGCTTCTTGCGATGCGCCGCGTGATGACTCGCCTTGGTCTTGAATTTCGTGACACATATCGGGGCAGTAATATGTGCTGGTTGGTTGGCAGTCTCTGGCATTACCGCTGCACACACGGCGAATACGCATGTAATTATCAGGAGCGCTTCCGACGATGACATGACGCTGCATCAGGATATTGCCTGTTCTGTCCATGACGGTGAAGAACGATGCGCCCTGCGCGCGCGGAACGGCAATCAGGCGATTGCCGGAGTCAGCCAGAATATTCAAATGTGCGGGGTTACCGATAATAATGCTGCCGGCTGTCCCATCCAGTTCAATTATCGTTGATTTGTCGGGCGTCAGGCGAAGTGGAGGGTGGGTAATACTATTCAGGCTTGCCGCGTTTGTGCCTTCGGGGGCGGACATCACCGGAATATCAAGCGTTGTACTGGCGGGCATAAAATGATCTTGCGCCATGGATGTGGATTGAAGCGCGCCGAAAGCCAGAAATAAAGCTGTTAAAGCTGTAATTTTGAGGGCATATTTTTTTTGAATATTATAAAACTTCATGGCGTTTCGGCTCTGTTTCAATGTGATGTCGATTGATCTGGTTATCGCTCTAGCGAGAGGGGCTTGGTCGGGCTTGTATCGAAAAGAAGGAAAGAAAAAGACACTATTCGCCTATTATACATTGAAATATCGTCAAAAAACAGTGTCTTTTTTATTTTCGTTAAATGTCAAAAAATATCGAATTTAAAGAAAGTATTTTATAGCTCCGTAACGTTTAGAGCGCTGATTGTCCGCATTGGCAGGCCATTCGCATCTTTTACTACATTGGCGGGAGTGATACCGGCTCCGCGTCCGTAATTGCACCAAAGCTTTACTGTACTGCCGCTTGCTATGGCGCTGGCAAGAGTAAGGGTGAGTGTTGCTCCTGCGACATTTACGCTGCTGATCGTAACTGGCGTTCCGTTTTTCTCGATACGAAACTGGTTAATGTCATGTCCTGAAAGAGCGCTTCCTCCGTCAAGCTCAACATTGGCTGTAACCGTTGTGCCGGAATAGGCGGCGGTCGTAATGATAGGGCCTAAAGTTCCGATTTCACTACGCTTCCCGAAAATAGCGGAGACGCGGTTTGCCAATCGGGTATTGAGTGTGGCTTGACCGGCAGGGGTGAAGAATTGCTCGTGAATGATCGGGATATCGAACGTTTCAGCACCGAAATGGACGAAATCCAGATCGTTAATAATACGTAAAATAGTATTGCGTTGGCGTTGATGATTATCAAAGGCTATGTTTATAAAGCGCCCCGGTAAAACGGCGAATACTTTATGATCAGGCCTTGTGTAGTTTTTAAATTCGGTGAACATGGCCACGAGTGCATTATAAAAATCATCTTCATTTTTTCCTGTATCGCTATCGCCAGCAATCCAAATGGTGGCTTTGCAGGCTTCAGGTACACCGAATGTTCCTGTACCTCTGACGTCGCCAAAAAGTCCGTTTTTCCATGATGTCATCATGGGGCCGGGCGTGTTGTCGGAGTTGATCAGTGATTAGAGCCGTTGCCCGAAACTTGCATAACGGGCGCGGTGTTATAAGCGTTTCTTACAAACTCATAAGCTTTGAAATAGTTTTCGTAGACGGCATTTTGCGCATTCAGGCCGTTTCTGGTATAGCTATGTGAGTAGAGTGATCCATTGACAAATGCATTAAACGCATTTGTTTCTCTAGCATTTGTGACCAATATAGCCTCGTCTTGGCTGGCATAATTTATATTCCATTTTTTTTCCAGATATGCACCCAGCATATTGATCTCGGCGTCACTCAGGCCGCGGTTATAATAAAGGACTTCTCCAATACTTCCGTTTAGAAACTCGGACTCTCCATTATGTCCGATGCGAATAGGCTGTATCCCTTCATATATTGTCGCTGCATTGGTTGCCCGACCCTTTGGCACTGAGCTATCAAACAATATTTCTGAGCGCGTTCCGGGGCCGAAATACCGCATCATAATAACCCGTCTGGTAGATTTATTTTCTTTTTTCAGATTTCTGATAACAATGCCCGTTCCATTTGTTGAAGCCATAATGTAGTGGCCATTATTGTTATCCTGATATGAAATCCTCCATTCTCTTGTACCGATAGGGCCTGTTTTGTTTATGAAAGATTGCCCCATATTATAAGCGGCGATGTTTTGTTTTATAATCGCCATAACAGTGAAGCCGGAACTGGCGTGATCGAAATCAGGGTGGTCATTAACTGTGATGCAATCATCAGTGTTATCAAAGCTCATCATAGGCATCCCCTCAACAGTTGTTAGGGCAGGTCTTTGTGTTCCCGAAGATACGCCGACATGTGCGTGACCGGATTTATCGTGAATGGCGGATACAAGGTCACCGTCTAGCGATAGTGTTGCGGGATCAGAGGGGTCAAGCCATAAGCTCAGGCCTGAAATAGAAAGCGGTGTAAATGTTTTTTTTCTTGCGCCCACGCGTCGGCGCACTCCAAAAGCGATCATTGAGTGATATCCTTATCTTTTAAGTTGGTGGAAGGGGGGTGTCTCTCAACAATTTATAGCAAATAAGTTATGTTGAGAGCTCTTGCACATTATCAGAAGAGCACCTTGCTATAAGTTTGATAAAACTTAGGCAGACCTCTCCCGTTATCTAGGATAATATTCCTTATTTTCTGGGGTGTGTCAAGAAAATTCAAAGCCTGCAAAAAGGTTTTTATTCGGGCATTCATTAACTCTAAAGTGAAAGGTCGATCGGCTGCAGAGCGGTATTTATGCTGTTCCCCATAAGTCTCCGCAGTCTTTCTGAGGCAGTCTTCTCTCGCTATGACCTAACGGTATATCGATTATAATGCTGAAGTACAAAAGAGGGTGGTTCAACTTTTATGAAGTTTAAAACTGGGGCAGAATGTTACGTTCTTCAACTATGGGGGCTGGAGAGCTCTCTATAGTTGTTTGTCTTTCTAGGGCATAACTATCCAGATACCCCCCATAAACGCTTCCGTCTCGCATTTCTAGGGGAGCGCCTCTAACGAAGTCCTCAAATGTCATGTCTGGATTAACTCTCTCTTTGTATGGGGAGATTGCTCCCCATTGGCTATCATATGTAGATTCAATAATATTGCCCGTTGCAGACGAGATGACAAAAGCATGTCCTCCGGGCGTTGTGTCATTGGGATTAAATAAGACAGCGCCTCTGACATAAAAATAATTGGAAGCAACTTTGTACTGGTCTCCATCCAATGTTCTGCGCGGTAAAAACTCTTCATCCATGCGTTGTAATAACGATCCTTCCAATACTGACATCTCTCTACAACTGAATGTGATGCGGTGTGTACCGTTTTCTATATCTTCGGAAAGCTCATTTAAAAACGAAGGAGAAGTTTCGGATAATAAATCTCCATATCCTTCAATATCCATCCTGTATCTTGATAAGCCGGGTACTAAGTTTATTTCATCATTAATAATTGTGCTTATTTCTCTTTCCCATGCAACCCTGTCCTCATATGTCCAGCTTTCTTGCGCTCTTAAATCCAACGGCGTTTCTGAGTGCTCGATGCGGTAACGAACGTTATCTGCTATTTGGTTATAAACTTGTATAAAAGCATCATCTGCATTCCAGTCAATGCGTTGGCTGGTCCAATCAATATAATCGTCTCTATGATATTGAACGGTATTTAAACTGGTATCCAATCTACTCAGTTCAGGGATGTTGCCGTTACTGTTTATCAGCCTAAAATTTATGACGCGTGAATTGCCGTACTCCGGATTGGCTTCACTGAGAGTAAATGCGCGTTGGTTAAATTCCTCTGTAAGAGGTAATGATCTGTTCACTCCTAGGCCAATTTCAGCCCAATAGGCAAATTCCAACCTGCCATAATGATGAAGAACGGCTTCATATGGATCAACATCGCTCATGCGATAAATGATAATTTATTATGGTTAATATAAAGTTAAGTGTTTGTAGCGCATGAATATTTAGTTTTTTCACCTCCCTTTAACCATACTCTGAAAAACCAGAGCTTGACCAGATGTTGAGTATTATGTAATGTCTAGGATGCATTTAAAACCTTTAAAACAAATCTGGCTGTGCCGCCATGGTGATAATGTTCGCGATGGTGCAGCCGAAGAAGATGTTCCGCTATCTGAATTGGGGCAGGCGCAAATGCACAAAGCCGGTGTCTTTATGGCGCAAAACCACATCCAAGAGCCTGTAATTATTGTATCTTCTGGTGTTTTGAGGTCAGATGAATCCGCAAAATGCATCAAAGCAGGATTGCTATCTGCTGGGTTTAATAAAGCCGGCGTTTTTACACTGAGCTCTGAACTGCTCGTAAATGGTCAGCTAGAAGCACAATTAGAGCTTTTTCAACGAATTACAGCATTGGATCAAATGCAGCCCTCTCCATCCTCCACTGTATTGATCGGGCATCGTAGAACGAATGTAATGGAAATGTGGCGCTTTATTCTTGCAGGTAGGGGGGATTTAAACAAATTGCTTGCCGAGGAGGGTTTGACGGCAGAGGATTTGGCCGATAATTCCGCGGTCATTGATAGAATTTGTGATAAAGCGGCTCATGTTGAGTCTATTAACACATTCAATATTGCCGAGGTTTGTGGCTATATGCTTCAAATAAAGAGATGGGCAGACTTTGATTTGATGCATACAAATGTTGAATTAATCGCTGACATAAAATAATTCCCTATAGAGTTTTGTTGTTTTTATTTTTGATATCATTTTCATCGAAAATGTTATTGAGCGCGCTTTCTTCAAGCACGTTAAACACAATATTCTGCGCAGTTATTCAACAGCAGCATTATCGCGGCGCATGTTAGGACGTTTATTTTATTGGGGAAAAAATGGTGGGCGGTACAAGGATCGAACTTGTGACCCCTTGCGTGTCGAGCAAGTGCTCTACCGCTGAGCTAACCGCCCACTCTACTTTACGGTAGTAAGGTTTTATCGGTTCGAGAATAAAATTACAAGCGTTTTTGCAAAGATTTTAACGGAGCGGCTTTTCGAGCGTTCAAGCGAGCCCAAATGTTGCGCTCAAGCCCTTATCAAGTGTTACCTTCAAGCCCTTATTAAGCCGCTTTCAAAAGGCTCTCAACCTGCCCGACCAGCTCTTTTAAATGGAATGGTTTCGGCAGAACGCGGGGCGCAGCTCTTTCCGGTGCGGCGTTTTGTTGCCCCATCGCCACGGCGGCAAATCCGGTGATGAACATCACTTTCAGCTTTGGCGAGATATTCGTGGCGCTGCGTGAAAGCTCGATCCCATCCATGCCGGGCATGACAATATCACTCAGCAGCAGTTCAAAGCTCTGATCGGCCTTGAGGGCTTCGAGTGCATCCAATCCGTTGGAGGTCGCAAGTACCTCATGCCCCGCCTTGGTCAGAGCAAGCGTCAGGAAATCGCGCATCGAGCTGTCATCTTCGGCAAGCAGGATTTTGGCCATAATTGAAACGTCCCTGTATTGTCACTTTTGTATACTGCGCGGTACATACGCTTATAGCTGATATTTTACCCCAGCAAACACAGGAAATAGAGGGTTTTTCAAGAAAAGACAAGTTTCATCCACGATAAATTCCGCAGAAAAATTTATTTTCCAATAAAAAAGCCTCCAGAGCGGCTCTGAAGGCTTTTTTAAAAAGGTAGAATAGATGGCAAATTATTCAGCGCTGTATGGCAATGAAGAGTGATGCAGCACAATTTTTAAATTTTCTTCACCAATCTTTTTAAACACCATGGTTTTATCAACGGTGGTTTCACTGCCATCAGCATTGGTCAAGGTCACATTACCCATAACCTTAGCGGTATTGCCGTTCAGGAACATGCCGCTATTATCAAATTTGACAGATGTCCATCCAAGGATAGCAAATCCGTTGTCATTGGCAAAATTCGGATTATTGCCGACAAAATAAGCCAGAGCGCCTTCACGGGTATTTCTGAATGTTTGCGGCGCTTGGGTCAATGTCGGTTTGAACAAGACGCCTCCAATGTCATAGCCGTACAATGTATCAATCGCGTTTTCTGCTTTTTCGGTCGCGGATTCAATACCGCCCTCGTTAAAGGCAGCGGAGATGCCAACTAAAGCGTCGCCCCATTTCTCTTGAGCTTTTTCTACGTCCTCTTGCGTGATATGAAGATGAGAGTTCATAATAGTTACAGCCGAAGCGGGTGTAGAAGCCAAGCCAAGGGCAATAACGGACAGTAAAAAAAGTTTTTTCATCGATATATCTCCGAGTAAGTGTTTGAATTATTATTCAAATATATCTTGTGTTTTGTAGGTCAATATGTAGCCATAGCAAAAAAGGTATTTTTGCCGCTTTTTCGCTTAAGTGGTCGAAATTATTGTAATATTTAGGTTCTCAAGCATCGCCGCGGGACGCTTTTATCAAGCCTTCTTCGAACTGTTTCCCCGCATGTTCCCACGTGTAATATTCATGGGCATAGTCTGAAATTTGCGCCTTTGAGCCGCAATGCAGGGCTTGTTGGGCGGCGAGGGCGAGATTATCCTCGGTCAGGACGCCCAAAAACGGCTTGGTCACGATATCCCTGGGGCCGGTGACATTATAGGCCGCAATCGGCAGGCCGGAAGCCAAAGCCTCAATCAGCACAATCCCGAATGTATCGGTGCGTGAGGGGAACACGAAAATATCTGCGGAGCGGTAATGCGCGCCCAATTCCTCCCCTTCCTTCACACCGACGAAAACGGCATCGGGATATTGTTTTTCCAAAGCTTTGCGGCTGGGGCCATCGCCAACGATGACTTTCGAGCCGTGCCAGTCCATACCCAGAAAGTCCTCAAGATTTTTTTCAATCGCGACCCGCCCGACATAAAGCGCGATCGGGGCTTTCAGGTGCTTAAAGACGGTGTTCTCGCCCTGAAAAAACTGGTCAAGCTTAATGCCGCGTGAAACGCGGTGCATCGGGTTCGTAAAGCCCAGTGTGCGCAATTCGTCCTCAAGGCTTTGCGTGGCGATCATCATCCGTGAGGCGGGCGTATGGAAATGCTTGATAACCCTGCGCGCAATGTTGCGGATTGGTTTGTACAAAAACGGCGTAAACCGGCACAGCCGCTTGGCGATATAATCGGGAAAGTGCGTGTGATAGGAGGTCGAGTAGTGCCGTCCGTGTTTCAGGCAGTATTTCCGCCCCGCCCAGCCCAGCGGGCCTTCGGTCGGGATATGGATGATATCGGGCTGGAAGGCCTCGATCATACGCTTAAGCCGTGGGTAGGGCGCAACGGCCAGCTTGATTTCGGGATAGGCGGGCATGGGAATGCGCACAGGGAAATCCGTCGGGCTAACGACCTTGACGCTATGGCCGAGGCGCTCCAGCTGCTCGGCAAGATATTGATAGGTGCGGACAACGCCGTTAACCTGCGGGTGCCAAGCATCGGTGATGATAATAATCTTCATTGCGCAATCCAATATGCGGTCATGCTAGGTTACAGCGTTGGTTTTGATATATTTGTTGCTTTTTTGATGTCAACGGCACAAAGGTTGCATAGACATTTTATCAGAACAAATCTACACTGAAATGATGATGAAAACCAAGATATTGGCGTTGTTTTGCACAGCTTTCCTGACGAGCGCGGCTTTGTCGGGCTATGCTGCGTTTTCGCAGTCCGTGATGGCGCAGCCAAGAGCCGCAGCATCGGGCGCTGAAGAAGCCGATCAGTGCAATTTCGCCTATGAGGTCATCACCAAGCTGCGCAAGCCCGTCTTCGGCGCTTATAATATCTGGGATACGGTCTACGGTGATTTGAGCGCGCGGGAACACGCCAAGGCCGCCGTGATTGCGCTGGATGAGAACAATGACAATCTGGTGATGGCGGGGCTGAAATATGCCCCCGTCGTAGCGCCGCAAGAGGCTGAAGCCGCAGAGGGTGAGAATAGCGCCGAAACGGGCGAAGCGAGCGAAACGACTGAAGCTACCGAAACCAATGAAGCTGAAGCCGAAGCCGAAGCCCAAAATTTCGCGCCGCCGCTGCTGTTTTTCGTTGAGCTGGATCGTCGTGGCCGCAGCGTCTGGAGCATCGAGCACACAATCAAGGATCTTTACGATATCCGCAAAATGAAGGTGATCGGCAAGCATTATGTGCTGATGGGCAATACCCGCACCGAAAATGGCAGGGAGCGCATCTGGCTCGGCTTTTTCAACGAGGACGGCACGCTCGATAAGCAATATGATGTCGGTGTGAACGGCTATAATCTGCAAGGGCTGGATTTTATTCTCGCTCATGGTGGCCGCGCCTTACTTATCACATCGGCCAAAACGCCCGTAGCCTCATCCCGCAGCGCCGAAACGCCCGCAACAATGCTGAGCTGGTTTGATCTGCAATCGCGGCGCTTGGTGCGTGATCGGACGCTGGCGATGGGCATGGAAAACCGTATCGAGGCCATATTACAGCATGGCGAGGAACATTACATCGCCGCCGGAGCGGTGCGGATGAATGACGGGCGCTGGGGCGGCTGGGTGGCGCGGCTCAATACGGATGGCAGTTTTGTCTGGCAATTGCCGATGCCGCGCGGTATGGGCGGGCGCTTCTATCAGGTCGCGCCGCTGACGGATCGTTATATCGTCGCAGCGGGGGAGGCCATGCCGATTGGTGATGAACCGAAACGCGCCGCATGGGTGGCCGCGCTGGATGTCAGCAGCTCGCAAATCGCATGGCAAAGATTTTACCGCGATGATTACGATTTATCCTCGGTGCAGCTTATTTCCCATGCCGATCATCAAATCTCGCTGGTGATAAATGCATCGGACTCTCTGAACGAAGAGGATTTCGATTTTGTGCGCGTGGCTAATCTTGATCCGCGCGGTCACATGATCGATTCAAGAGGTTATTATAACGGTGTCGGCGCGCAGGCGGCGGGCGTTGTCACTGGCAAGCATGGCGAGCGCATTTTGTTCGGCTCAACGCGTATCACTTATCAGGTCGAGGCGGCACAAAATGATGAAACAGAGCTAAAAACAATCGAGGCGCAGCAAGCATGGGCGGTTGCGGGGACGCGCCAAGACCCTTATGACGATCCATGCGTCAGCCGATCACGTTTGCTGCAATAATGCCGCAACGCCGCCTTCCATATCAATAAGGATTATTTTGTGTCTGTGTCCATGCCTATCTCTGAAACATCAATGGAAATTGTAACTGTAAAGGTCGATGAAGCCCAGAGCGGGGCGCGGCTGGACAAGGCCTTGAGCGCCTTGCATGAGGATTTATCGCGGGCGCGGATACAAGCCCTGATTAAAGACGGCAAAGTGCGCATCAACGGCTTTGCGGCGGATGGCGCGTCCGAGCGCGTCAAAAAAGGCGATGTGATCGAAATTGCTATCCCGCCACTACAAGAGGCGCAGCCGCAAGCCCAGAATATCGCGCTAGATATTGTCTATGAGGATGATGATCTGCTCGTGCTCAATAAGCCGCCGGGGCTGGTCGTTCACCCCGGCGCGGGCAATCATGACGGCACGTTGGTCAATGCTTTGCTGCATCATTGCGGCGCGAGCCTGTCGGGTATCGGCGGGGTTATCAGGCCGGGGATTGTGCACCGTCTTGATAAAGACACAACGGGTTTGATGATCGTTGCAAAGAATGATTTCACGCATCAGGGATTGAGCGCACAACTCGCCGAACGGACATTGGGGCGCATATATATCGCCGTTGTGTGCGGGATATTGATGCCGCCGATGGGCGTGGTCGATAAGCCGCTCGGACGCGATCTTAAAAATCGTCAAAAAATGGCGATCACATCGAAAAACAGCCGCGAAGCGCAAACACATTACAAAGTGCTGCAGCAATTTCGCGATACATTCTCGCTGGTGGAATGTATGCTGGAAACGGGGCGCACGCACCAGATCCGCGTACATATGACCCATCTCAAAACCCCGCTGATCGGTGATCCGCTTTATACGATTCAACAAACGGCATTGCGGGCGGCGCTCAAAAAAGCGGGCTATGCGGAGGACGTGCAGGATTATGTGCTCAACTTCCCGCGTCAGGCACTTCACGCCAAGGAAATTCACTTTATCCATCCGCGCAGTGAGGAGGAGATGTCCTTTGAATCCGACCCGCCGGAAGATGTTTCTAAGTTATTGAAAATGCTTTCAAATTAGAATTTTCTGCTATTTTTCCGAATAATATTTTTACAAAATAACCATTTTATATTGATTTTACATAAAATTTTATGTATTCTATAAGAATAAGGGTTTGATTACAGAAGTAGGCATTTTGATCAGTTTGTGCACTTTTGGTGAGTATAAAAAATAAAGACAAATGGCGGGATTGAATAGGGCATAATTTTTGGATTTCTTGCGTGGGCTTCGGGGGGAAGCTTTTATTGGTCGTCTACCATGACGTTAAAAATGGTTGATTAAGTGAATATCTGTTTTTGTTGGTATATTTCTCCTTTTACTTCTCTGTTTGACGAGGATTTATTTCATCCGATCTGGTACCCACTAACGCCCCCTCACGGGGGCATTTTTTTGACTTTAAGGCTTCACGCTGGTCCAATGTGTGGCGAGATGTGAATAGGATAGAGGCTGCGTGACCTGATAGAGGTCAATCGGTTTTTGCAGGCTTTGCCCGCTATCGCGCCCGAACGGATGGGCTGTGACGCGGATATGACTTCCCGCCGTAATGATCGGGGCGCTGCCGATCGGCAGGGTAAAGCGAATACCGTGATAGGCATGGGATGTGCCGCCGAATATATCAAGATCCGCCGCGTTTGACAGCGTTGTAAAACCCTCCAGCCTCGCGCCATTCTGGAAGTCGCGGCGGATGGAAAATTCCGCGCCCATATCCTCGGCCAGAAAGCGCCCATAGCGCAGGCCGAGCGTTGTGCTGCTCTCGGGGAATTCATACCAGCCGTTCAGATGCCCGCTCAAAAGATGATCGCCGCTCAAGCCCATTGCCATCGTGCTCAGCGGGTCGCGCTTGAGGGCAAGCCAGCTATCAACGCCCAAAGCATAACGCTTGCCGAACGGGCGGTATAAAAATTCACCGCCATAGCCCGCATACATTTCTTCCAGATACCCACCGCTCAGCGCGATATGATGACTAGGCGAAAAACTATGCGTCAGCGCCAGATAAGAGCTATCGAGGCCTAATCTATTTTCCGCAAACAAATCCTCATCACTGCGGACGGGCAACGGGTTACGGATTCTGTTCTGGTTCAGATATTTCAGATTGTCGTGAAGATTGACCCGTAGCGCCGTCCCCGCATGAAGGAATCTCAAAATCGTTGGGCTTTGCAAATCAACGATAAAGCTGCTGCGGTACAAAACCGGATTATCCTTTTCGGCAAGGCTAAGGCGGTTATCAAGAATAAAGCTCATGAAGCGGCGCTCTTGCGAAAAGTCAATCAGCGGCTCGGCGGGAAGAATATCGCGATCACCCGTTTGCGCGGCGCTGGTTTCGATTGCGCCGGAGCGCCAAAGCTCCGAAGCGCTGCCGCGCCCGTTATCAAGGAAATTCTCCAGATCGCGGCGGTTCAGCCTGATTTGCGGGCCTTTGAAATTGTGCATTCTGGTGCGGATAAGAATGGCCTCAAAGCCCTGCGGGTTATCCTCCGAAATTTGCGCAGCGGCGGCGATAATCTGCTCGGGCGCGGTTTGATGCGGCGATAAATGCAGCCACGCCGCTCGTGTCGCGCTTTGCGGATTGTCCTGCGTTCCGCCGATATGCACAGGGCGGTTTTTACTCTCGGTTTTCGGCGCGCTATGAAACGGCCAGTCCTTGGCGTTGGTTTTAAAGGACAACCGCGCCATGATTTTATCCGTCCCCTGAATGCCGAGCGAAGCATCAACCCAGCTTCGCGGCGCATAATTCACCCCGAACCCGAACGCATCGGGCGCTTTGAAATCGGTCATGGCCGTTTCGGGCGCATAGCGATCACCGTTCCAATCCAGCTTTACGGACAGCCCCTGAATAGCCGTGAAATATTCAACCCCGCCGAAAAATCCGATATGCTCCCCCGTAAACCAGTTCTCGGGCGTTGTTGCAATCTCGCTATTGAAATCGCGCTGGGTTTTGAAATGGTTCGAAAAAATCCGCATCGGATTTTTGACATGCTTCGCGCCTGCAAGCCTCCCCCAGCCCAGCCCTGCGGTGAAATCGAAATCATGATAGCGTTTGGAAAAGGCGAGATATTCGGCTGACGTCCGTTGATGCCCGAATGCCGATTGTAGCCCGAGCGCAATTTCTGGCCTGTAATCATGTTCATGAAACAGGCGGATTTTTGTATCAAGCCCCGGATAAAGCCGTTCAGGGGACTCCCGCAAACTTGAAATTTCCGCGCTTTGGCGAAACCCGACAAAGACAGGGCTGATGATCTGCGCCCCGATAAAGCTGTGCAGATAAGGGTCGGATGTCCCCGCGCCGATCCGCATTGTGCCGGCCTCATCCATGCGTGCAGACGGGGTGCTGTTCAGGCCGATCGCGCCTGTCAGGTTCGGGCTGTAATGGTCATGCGATGCGGCCGCGCCTTGAAGAGGAAGTAAGAGAAAACACAGAAAGGCCGCCGCGTAAGGGGTGAGGCGTTGCATAGCTGTGTTCGAGTATACCGCTGTATGCAAGGGCGGGAAATACTAAAATCGCGCTGCGGCTTAATGATACAGTGGAAAAATTGAGCGAATAACGGGCGATAGAAATTTTTAACATGACGGATTGGAACACTCTTATTTTCGAGCTGGAAATTGCTGCGTTTTTTATATGCGTGACGCTGCTTTATTTTTTGCACAAAACCAATCGCCGTACGCAAGAAACCCGTCAGGTCTTAAGTGAAATTCTTGATAATCTCGGCTATGGGATGCTCTCTTTCGATGCGCGTGGCTATTGCTATGCGGTGAATGCACAGGCGCGGAAATCCTTCCCCGATCTATGCGGCAAGAGCGCAACAATCAGTGGTTTGAGCTTTCAAAAGGCGCTGGATTTCCTCTATGACAATGCGGTGGAATGTGATGACAATCACAAACGCGCCGCCCATATCGTCGCCGCCAATTTCATGGAGCAAGAGGCGGGATTCCGCGAGATTGTCCGTGATGCAAATGGCGCTTTGTGCTTGGTTCTGGCCTCGAAAACCTCGGCGGATCACAAGATTTTGATGGTCATTGATATTGCCGAACAACACGCGGTGCAGGAAAGCTATGTGCATATCGGTCATGAAAACTATCAGCTCTCGAAAATTATCGAAGCCTCGCAAATCGGCGTTGTGGTGATGGAACGCATAACGGATAGAAGAGCACCCACCACAGAAAATTTACTCCAGCCGAATAGCCAGCCTCAAAATACATATCACATTTTATTTTCGAACAGCGTTGCCGAAACAATGCTGGGCATGAAAACCGAGGCCATGCGCGGCCGAGATTTGCGGGCGCTGCTCTCGTTATTCGAGGAACGCCCGCGGTTTCGCGAGTTTGAAAAATCCATGGATGCGGGGGAAATTTATGAGGCCGTACTCTCCCGCCGAGATGAGGAGGGCGGGCATTTTTGGTATGCGCTGCATCTTGCGCCGTTGGAAAATGACCGTAGCGATAATGAGCGCAATAACAACCGCAATCGGCAGAGTTTTATTTGCGTTTTTCGCGATATTACAACCCTGAAAATGCGTGATGCACGGTTTTTTCAGGCCAAAAAGCTGGAGGCTTTGGGACAGCTTTCAGCAGGGATCGCGCATGATTTTAACAACATCCTTTCGATCATCGAAGGCTATAGCGTATTGGCGGAGCGGCAATTTGTGGGCGCTGAAAACGCTGGGGCTGAAAACGCTGGGGCTGAAAACGCTGGGGCTTCACCGAAAAATGCTGCAAAAACCGCAAGGATCAATCAGCAAAAAATCGCAAGCTATTTGCAAAAAATCCAGATCGCAACCCAGCGCGGTGCGGCGCTAACCAAAAGAATGCTGACCTTTAGCCGCCACAAAATTCAGGAAGAAACGCTACTGGATATCGGAAAAATTATTGCCGAACAAAGCGAGATCCTCAGCGCCGTGAGCGATAAGGATATCTTTATTGAATTTCAACTCTGCGAGAATGCGTTGCCGGTTAAATGTTCGCAAGATGCGGTGTATCAGATTTTGCTCAATCTGATTATCAATGCCCGTGATGCGATTGACCATGATGGCGGGATTATTCATGTGCGGCTCGATGAGGTTTTGCACGTGGATATTCAAGACAAAATCCCTGAAATTTTTCAGGCTGAGGATATGCCCGAGCGCTACGCAGTGATTTGCGTTTTGGATAATGGTTGCGGCATGGGTGAGGATATAAAATCGGAGATTTTCAATCCGTTTTTCACCACAAAGGAGGAGGGGCGCGGCACGGGGTTAGGGCTGTCTGTCGTTTATGGGCTGGTCAGTGATATGCAGGGTTTTATCGAGGTTGAAACCGCTATCGGTACAGGCACAACCTTTACGGTTTATCTGCCCTTGGCTGCTCGTGAGGCTAGCGGAATACTTTCTAAAAATGCCGCAAACACCGCCGCCGATAGCGCCGCATCTGTGCTCAATCCGAGCGGCAGTCTATCGGGCTATACGGTGATGGTTGTGGATGATGAAGCGGCGCTGCTGGATGTGATGGAACACCTGATCGCGGGGGCGGGGGCGCAGGTGATAACGGCGCGCAACGGCTATGACGCGCTTTTGGTGCAGGATGATTTCGCGGGCAATATCGATGTACTGGTGACCGATATTATGATGCCGGAAATGAGCGGGGCGAAGCTGGCGGAGCTATTCTTATCGCTGCGGCCGCAAACGCAGGTTGTCTTCCTCAGCGGTTATCCGTCCATTCAGGAAAAGCGCAATATCCGCATTCCAGAAAACGCGTTGTTCCTGTCCAAGCCCGTCGATTTCGAGCGCTTCATTCGGCTGTTGGAGATCATTGTCAAAACCCCGCAAGCGCAAAAAGCCTTGGTGCAGGCGGAGTTTGATAGCTTGCCGAAGCAATGGGTGACGGGGCGTTAGGGCTGTGCATTTGAAAACTAAGGAATAACCATGAGCAGAAAAATCGAGGATTTGAAAATTTTACTGGTGGAGGATCAATCGGAATCGCGGGCGCTGTTGCGCAATATGCTCTCCGAATTGGGGATCAGTCAGGTCTTTGACGCATCTGACGGGCGGCAGGCGCTCTCGTTTCTCGACAATGCCTTCGACTTCGTTGATGTCGTTGTGTGTGACTGGAATATGCCCAATATGAGCGGGGTTGAGCTGTTGCGGCAATTGCGCACCGTCAATACCGATACGCCGTTTTTGATGGTGACGGGTCGCGCCGATATGGCTTCGGTGATGGAGGCCAAATCAAGCGGCGTGAACGGTTACATCCGCAAGCCGTTCTCGCTTTCGCAGCTGGAGGCGAAATTAACGATCCTTATGAAGCGCATCCCTGAAGAGTAGCGCCTGAAAAGTAACCCGCGAATCGACACATTCTCGCTATTTTGCACTTTGGCGGCGGCGGCGAATACGGTATGCTATTCATAGTCATGAGCGTTTCGCATTACGATCTTTGCATTATCGGTGGTGGAATTAACGGCGCGGGAATTGCCCGCGATGCCGCCGGTCGCGGCTTGCGTGTGCTGCTGCTCGAAAAGGATGATCTGGCGCAGGCGACCTCCTCGGCGAGTACAAAGCTCGTTCATGGCGGCTTGCGCTATCTGGAATTTTACGCCTTTCGGCTGGTCAGGGAGTCGCTCAAGGAGCGCGAGCGACTACTCAAAATAGCGCCGCATATTATCTGGCCGATGGAATTTGTGCTGCCGCATCATAAGGCCGTGCGGCCGCTATGGATGATCAAGGCGGGGCTGTATTTGTATGACAGGCTCGGCGGGCCTAAAAAGCTCAAACCCTCGCGCCAGATCAATCTCAAATCCCACAATTATGGCGCTCCGCTCAAGGATGAATTCGCCAAGGGCTTTGTCTATACCGATTGCTGGGTGCAGGATTCACGGCTGGTTGTGTTGAACGCCATGGATGCACGGCAAAAAGGCGCGGATATTTTTACGCGCTGTGAATGTGAAAAAATCGAATATCAAAATAATCGGTGGTGCGTCAAATATAAGAACAAAATGACGGGCGAAGCGCTCGAGATTTCCGCCTCGATGCTGGTCAATGCGGCGGGGCCGTGGGTGCAGCATTTACTGCAGCAAAACCAGTTCTATGAGATGGATAAATCAATTCCCAAGGTCAAGCTGGTCAAGGGGAGTCACATCATTATCCCGCGGGCGCAAGAGGGCGCGCAATGCTATATCCTGCAACAAAATGACGGGCGCATTGTGTTTTCCATTCCCTATGAAAATGACTATACGTTAATCGGCACGACCGATGTTCCCTATTATGATGATGCAGGTGATGTGCGCATTGACGAGCAGGAGATGAGCTATTTATTGAGCGCCTATAACCGCTTTTTCAAAGCTGCGATTGACCGCAAAGATATCTTATGGACGTATAGCGGTGTGCGGGCGCTTTTTAATGACGGCAAGCCCGATGCCCGCAAGGTGACTCGTGATTATGTGCTCTATCGCCATCAAAATTTTGCTGCACCGTTTTACAGTATTTTCGGCGGAAAAATTACGACCTACCGCCAGCTCTCCGAAAAGCTTGTGACGATGCTGCTGAGTGAGTATCAGATCAACAAGCCAAGCTGGACGGCGCAAAAACCGCTTCCGGGCGGTGATTTTGGCGCGCAATCGCTGGAAGAATTTATCGCACAATCAAAGCGTGATTTTGACTGGCTGCCTGACGATCTATTACGCCGCTATGCCAATCATTACGGCACGAAGCTCTATGAGTTTTTGGGCGCAGCAAAATCGCTCAACGATCTGGGGGAGCATTTCGGCGCGGGGCTATATGCGATTGAAATTGACTATCTCGTGCAGCGTGAATTTGCCCTGACCGCCGAGGATATTATCTGGCGCAGAACCAAGGCGGGGATGCGTCTTTCCGATGAGGAAATGCAGCATATTGAATCCTATTTGAATGACAAGCGCTCGATACCTTTAAGCGCCGCGCCGCGGGTTGCGGTCTGATTTTTTTTATTTTTTCCTAAGAAAGAATTTATCGCATGAGCAAAATCAGCAAGAGTAAAATACCGAGCAAAAATAAAAGCAAAAACAGCGATGACAGCATGGCCTTGATTGCCATCGATCAAGGCACGACCAGCACGCGGTCGATCCTGTTTTCACGCTCCGGCGATATTCTTGATGTGCAGCAAAAAGAGTTGCGTTTAATATATCCGCATAATGGCTGGGTTGAGCAAGATGCGCGGGATATCTGGCATGACACGTTAGGGGTTTGCCGCAAGCTTTTGTCAAACAAGGCTGCGCGGCACAGCAAAATTGCGGGTGTCGGCATTACCAATCAACGCGAAACAACGATCCTGTGGGATCGAAAAACGGGTGAGCCTGTTTACAATGCGATTGTCTGGCAAGACAGGCGTACGGCGGAGTATTGCCGCAAATTAAAACAGCAAGGTCATGAAGATACGGTGCGTGCAAAGACGGGGTTGCTGCTGGATTCTTATTTTTCGGCGACAAAAATCCGCTGGATATTTGACAATGTGGAGGGGGTTCGCAAAAGAGCCGAGCAGGGTGATATTGCGTTTGGCACGGTTGAAACCTATTTGCTGTGGAAATTGACGGGCGGAAAATCTCATATCTCCGATGCCACAAATGCGGCGCGGACGATGCTCTATAATATCGTGACGCAAAAATGGGATGATGAATTGCTGGCGCTGTTTGATATTCCGCGTTCGATTTTGCCTGATGTTCAGGACAATATCGCCGATTTTGGCACGATTGATCCGCAGCATTTCGGGCAGGGGCTAAAGGTCGGCGGCATGGCGGGCGACCAGCAATCGGCATTGATCGGGCAGGCCTGTTTCTCCCGCGGTATGGTGAAATCGACCTATGGGACGGGGTGTTTTGCCCTGATGAATATCGGCGAGAAATTTTGCGAGTCGCGAAACAATCTGATTACGACAACGGCTTATAGGTTTGACGGTAAGCCTGTTTTCGCCGCTGAAGGGTCGATCTTTGTTGCGGGGGCGGCGGTTCAATTTTTGCGCGATAATTTGCGCTTTTTTGATAAGGCGTTTGAGAGTGAGGCGCTCGCCGCTTCCGTGCCTGATACGCATGGGCTTTATTTCGTGCCGGCCTTTACGGGGCTGGGTGCGCCGCATTGGGATCCGGAGGCGCGGGGCATGATTTACGGCCTGACGCGGGAAAGCTCGATAGCGCATATCACCCGCGCCGCGCTGGAGGCGCAGGCCTATCAAACCCATGATTTGCTTGGCGCTATGCGCGATGATACGGGGGTTGATATTGATGTTATTCGCGTCGATGGCGGCTTGGTTGCCAATCGTTTTATGTGTCAATTCCTTGCCGATATTTTGCGTGTGCGTATCGAAGTTCCGCAGGTGATCGAAACCACCGCTTGGGGCGCGGCCTGTCTAGCGGGGTTGCAGAGCGGGGCTTTTGACGGGCTTGAGGATATCGAGCAATGCTGGTCACGCGCCCGCGCCCATGCGCCGGAAATGGATGCACAAAAGCAAACAGCCCTTCTGCAGGGCTGGTCGCGGACGGTTGCACGGTGTTTTTAAACTTAGCTGGACACAAATTCTGTCCCAATACCTGTCTCAACCAGAATTGTGACATCACCGATAAAGTAGCTGTTATACTGAGTGTCCTCTAAGGCTAAATCGGTGATTTGTGTACCGGTTACCAGATTCTCAAATCCTGATATATCGAAACTTAAACTATCTCCGCTGTCGCCTCGAATAACCAAAGTATTCCGATCATCGGTCATGTTTACAAGGTCGTGATAAGATAAACTTATATTATCATCAGTACCGTTTCTGAAATCCAGAATTTCGATACCTGTAACCCTATCGCTAATCACGGACAAATCTATGGCTTCGCCCGTATCGAAACTAAATCGGATTTTATCGCCATATCCTGTGAAGGATTGCGCTTCTAATCCCATATGCTCTTGTTGGCCGAAATTGATAGTAAAGGTCTGATTTTCAGTATCAGAACTCTGATCGTAAAAGCCTTCTGATCCTCCGTTAATAGAGCTGGAGCTAGAAGACCCGTTTGCAAAAGAGTTGTACGAACTGGCGCTGTTGAAAGTGAAAACATCATTTCCGCCATCACCATAAAAGTGATTATTACCATTTAATATAGTAAAGATGTTGTCGGTATTGCCACCCGAAATAGAGTTTCCGGAGCCCTCGACCGTTATATGATATGTATCATTCCCGCCTCGGATAGTGTTGCCATTTCCAGCCACCATCATAGTTCCGGTAAAAATATCCGATATAAATATGGTGTTGTTGTTTCCTTCAATATTCAAAGGCGCGGACCCTGCTGAAGGATTTACAAATATATTTACGTTATCATGATCAATAGTACTGCTACTGCTGCTAGCTCTATTGCCATAAAGTTCAAATTCGTAAGTGTTCGAGATTGTGTTGTCATTGGAGTCTTGAGCCGTCACAATTAAAGTGAAATTGGTTTGTGCGATACCATCAAGCAAGAAGTTAACATTTAGTAGTCCATTTTCATTGATCTCAAGCACACTATCCGTATCGATAAATATCAGTTCTGCGGCACTTAAGATTGAAGAACGGTCTTCATCTACAATGACCTCGTATGTAAAGGTGAGGTTTGAATCCAAGTCACTGTCTCGGAAATCGTTTCGGAAATCATAAGACCAGTTCATGCCCTCAATAGCGCTCATGGTTATTGAAGAGGCTGTATTGACTATATATGGCGCTTCATCAACGTCTGTTACCGTGATAGGAACAACACCGTTAAAAACAGCACCTGTCGCACTTGTCGCTTGATATTGTAAGTTCAGGAAGTTGAATGTTTCAAAATCCAAATCAAACCCTTCTCTAAGCCTGATCGTTCCTGATGTTCGGCTGGTTGCAATATATTCAAACATCGCTCCAAACGGGCCGTTAAAAGAAACGCTTTGAATACTATGGCCGTTTGAGGTGCTTATATTTCCAACCGTCAGGCCGGATTCACCTTCCCTTAATTCAGAAACTCCTCGTGATGTCACTACAAATTCGTTTACCGCTGCAGGATCTAAATTCTCTGTTGCATCTGCTTTTTTCCAGCGTCCTTTGCCTTGTGACGAGCCAGAGCCTTTTGAAGAATTTGAATTTGAATTTGAGCTTGAGCTACTACCTTTCTCTGAGGTTGAACCTCTTGATGAGCTGGACGCAGAAGCTTCACTGGCCTCTAAAGAACTTTCAGTTCCGAACGTTGTCTCGTTAAAGGCCTCTTCGTCTTCTTGTGATTCCTCGCTTTGTTCGGCGCCTTCGCCACTATTTGAGCCATCCTCACTGGCGTTACTGCTTTTATTGCCGCTTTCACTGCGCTCTTGGCTTTCCTCAACGGTACCGTCAACGCGGCCATCATTGCTTTGGTCGACACTGCCAGATGCTCCGCTTGTGTTTTCTTGCGATTGCTGCTCGGTATTTCCCTCAGTGTTTTGTTGAGGAGAGGGAGCAGGATCAGGGGCTTGAATGGTGATATTGTCATTTACAGATGAAAATAATTCTCCGGCAACGCTGGATACAGATACAAATTTTTCCAGCATCTGTTGAGGTGAAAGCTGGCCGAGATTGTCAATCGTACCTGTAGAGGTATTAAATCTTGCCGTTTCATATTGTGAGGCCAGCGTCATTTCATTGCCTGTGGCATCGCGCAAAACAATCGCGCCTTCCACCACCGTCACTTCGCCGTTATCGACATCGGCGGCAATGATCGTGCCGCGAATACCGATCGAACCTATAGGGGTTTCGATCAATACATCATCAGGATCGTCACGGCCAATCAAGCCGGAGGTATAAACAAAAATCCCTTTCAGAACCGAAAAATTACTCACGCCGCCGGAGCTGGAAGGATCAAAAACATATTCGTCAATCGCAAGGCGGGCATCTTCCGAAATCGCCATTGATGTTTCATCAATGAACATGATATTGACTGCACCCGTTTCGGCAGTTTCAACAATATCACCTTGATAAACCGGTGTGCCGAGCTTTAGAGGCTCGGTCATGCCGTTTGTTCGCGTTACGGTCGCATCGCCTGTGATTTCATGTACAGCGCCGATAGGGGAAACGTCGCTCATGGTTTCGGCATAGGCAAATGTGGGGGTTGCCTTCAGGAAAGATTGTACCAGCGCGGGGGAGAATTGCGCGCCATCGGCATCAATGATTGTGGGTGTTTCGGCCTGTGCGAAATAGCCTTCGATGACCAGTGTTTGCGCGCCGCCTTTATCGGTCAGGATCAAATCCGAACCTTCACGGGCAAAATCAGCGTCCTTGACGAAAGCAGGAGCATCAACCGTATCGCTTGCGCTATCAACAGTGATGACCGTTTTGTTATTGGCACTTGTGCCTAAATCGTTGTTTGCTCCGGATGCTCCGCCGAATGCGTCAAAATCTCTATACCCCATAATAATAAGCCCCTTTTTTCTCCACGTATGAAATCCATGTGAAATTAATTTCCACACTCCATTTTATATGCAAATTGTTTAACAAGTGGTAAGCGTTGGATAAAATTCGAACAAATTTTATAAAAATATATTGAAATATTGTGCTTTTTTTGAGGTTTTCCGCGTTTTTTAAAGATTTTTTTGTATATCTACACTTGATAAAATAGGAATTTAATCGTAATATTGGTTGGTAAAAAGCAAAGCTATGTGTAAAAAATGCTGTTTTTTCGGGGCAAATAATATCCAGTACCTATGCTTTTTTTGTGCCCTGTTTGCTTTTGATCGGTTTCAACTCTTAATACAACGAATTCTAATTCACTCCGGGCTCAGCTTTGGTTGATTATTTTCTAATGGCGTCGCAATACATAAAATATAGATTTGGAGCAGAAATATATGGGGCAGAAAGAAATATGTGGGGCGAGTGGGGCGAAACGCCAAAATGCTTGAATAAATCAAGCCGTAAGCCTAACATCAAAAAAACAGGGAGAAATAATAAAATGGGCAAGAATTACAATCCGCGTAATGCGGCGGCGGCGTTTTCAATCCTGCTGACAATGGCTTTCACTGCCGTAGCGTCAGGTCTTGGCGGTTATGTTCTGGGGCAGCAAAACGGGTTTGAAAAAGGCTACACCGCCGCTATCAACGAAAATCCAACCGCCACCGTTCCGAGCTCGGAAATCAATTAACAGATCAGGCCGCTGTCCAGCCGCCATCAACGCTGATATGTGTGCCGGTGATATTGGCGGCAGCATCAGAGCATAGGAAGAGCGTTGTTGCGGCCAGCTCCTCAATCGTCACGAATTTTTTCGTCCATTGCGCCTTGAGCATTACATCATTGATGACCTGTTCCTCTGTGATACCGCGGGTTTTGGCGGTGTCCTTAATCTGGTTTTCGACCAAAGGCGTGCGGACATAGCCGGGGCAAATGGCGTTCACAGTGATATTGCATTCGGCCAGTTCGAGCGCGACGGATTTTGTGAAACCGATCTGGCCGTGCTTGGCCGCGACATAGGCCGATTTGAACGGCGAGGCGACCAGCCCGTGTGCGGAGACCAAATTGATAATCCGCCCCCAGCCGTTTTGTTTCATGATCGGCACGGCATGTTTTGTCGTGTAAAACGAGGAGGAGAGGTTGATCGCCATAATCGCCTGCCACTTCTCTTCGGGGAACTCCTCAACCTTTGATACGTGCTGGATGCCCGCATTGTTGATCAGAATATCAACCGCGCCCAGCTCCTTTTGCGCAAAGCCAATCAGGTCGGCAATCTCATCAGGCTTGGTCATATCGGCGGGGTGATAAAGCGCACGAATATTCAGGCCAAGGTTTTCGAGGTTGGCGCGTTCCCGCTCAATCGCTTCAGCCTCGCCAAAGCCGTTAATGACGACATTCACCCCCGCCTCGGCCAAGCCCTTGGCCAGCCCGAGGCCAATCCCGCTGGTTGAGCCTGTAATCACTGCGTTTTTGCCCTTGAGCGATGCGTAAGGGGATAAAGGCGTGTGGGAGGAAGGGGCGTTCGTCATATCAATCAAGTTCCTAGAATTTTTGATGCTGTGATGCGTTGCGGATGGATTTTATATCTTTTTTCAGTGCTGAAACCATAGATTTCAACTCTTGAATTTCCTCTTGCAAGTTTTTCTCTTTTTTCGAAATATCCTGCTCCTTCACGATATTCAGCGCATCAACGATAATACCGATAAACAAATTCAGCACCGCAAAGGTCGTGATAATGATAAACGGGATAAAAAACGTCCACGCCCACGGATAAAGCTCCATGGTTGGATTGGCAATATCCGGCCAGTCCTCAAGGGTCATAAGCTGGAACATGGTATACATGGAATGGCTGACATCGCCGAAATAGGTGTGCATTAGCGGGTCATCGTTCTGTGCGAAGAACTGCGTTGCCAGAACGGCAGAAATATAAAGCAATACCAACAAAATCCCGATAATCGAGGCCATGCCGGGGATAGCATGGAGGAGAGCGCCGATCACATTGCGCATTTGCGGCACGAGGCTGAACAGGCGGAACAGGCGGAAAATCCTGAGCGCCCGCAGGATAGAAAGCCCCGCCGCGCTTGGTATCAGGCTGATAACAACAATCACAAAATCAAAAACATTCCAGCCCACCTTGAAAAAGCTCAGCCTGTAAGCGTAGAGTTTAAGCGCGACCTCAACAACAAAAACGCTAATCACAAAATGGTCGAAAAGGTGGAAATACGTACCATAAGCCTTCATCAAGTCCTTGTTGGTTTCAAGGCCGATGGTGATGGCGTTGATAATAATCAGGACAATAATCGCGCGAATGAAAAACTTATTCTCAACGATATTGGCAGCGGTTTGACGAAAACCGGAAAATTCCTGATTTTGTAGAGCGACAGGCCTGACCATTGTGATGAATCCGTTTCTTTTGCAAAATTTCGTTGCCCTAAAGTGTAAAGGCTTATGCGAAAATTTAAAGCGAAAATATGGCTTTGGGGTACGATAGGGAATTTTATGGGAGAGTAGTTGTGGGGCGGGAAGAAAAGTGGTGCCCAGAGGCGGAATTGAACCACCGACACGGGGATTTTCAATCCCCTGCTCTACCACTGAGCTACCTGGGCTTATTTATCGCGTTTTCGATAAATGCTCATAGGCTTATAAAAGAACTTGCCGCCGCTGTCCAGCCTTCAAAAACAGTTTTTCATGAAAATTTACAGGGCGGGTTTGTTTTGCAGGCCTTTATGAGAAGCAGTGCGTTTTGGCTCTAAAGAAAAATATTGCCGCCTGTGCGCTCGGCCAGCGGCAGCGTGCGGCGTTTGCGGGTTAGCTCCATCAGCCCGATCTTGGTAAAGCCGTGCAGTTGAACGGTGCAGGGGTCTTGCAGCACAGCCTTTTCCATGGCGGCGATCAATTCGCCCTCGTTTTTCTTGCTCGGCATTTTCAGGAAATCAATTGTAATGATTCCGCCGATATTGCGCAGCCTGATCTGGCGGGCGATTTCGCGCGCGGCCTCGATATTGATGCTGAGATTCGAGCCTTTATCACCGCCGCGATTGATATCAATGGCGGTGAGCGCCGCCGTGGATTGAATAATCAAATTGCCGCCGCTGGGCAGTAGGACATAGGATTGAAACAAATCCTCGATCTGCCCCAAAATATCGCGGTATTCAAAGAGCGCAAAATCAATCGCCGCATCTTCAAGCTCAATCGGGGTGATTTTATGCACCAGATCCGGCGCGAAAATCGAGCACCAGTCCTCGACATGGGTGTAATGCTCCATGGTGACCACCTCGATGCGCTCGATATGTTTAATGGCCTGATCGCTCAAGGTGCGCTGGATTGCATCAGGGCCGATCATGATCAGCCCCGGCTCATTGCCTGTGAAATGGCTGCTGAGCTGCTCCCACGCTTCTTTGAGGATTTTTCCCTCCCGCATCAAAATATCGGCTTGGGTGTCGGCGGCGGAGGCTCTGAGGATACAGCCGTGAATTTCAGCCATTTCGCTCATCATTTTTCTGATTTTTTCGCGCAGTTTTTTATCGCGGATCCGCTGGGAAATGCGGTTGTCCTTCATCGTTGCGGAGAAGATCAAATGCCGTCCGGGCAGGGTGATATCCATGCTCATCTGCGGAATTTTATTCTCATAGCCCTTGTTCCGCTGCGGGACATAGGCGGTTTTGGCCTGAACCGGAACCATATCGCCCGATTGAAAGCGCTTGCCGATCGCCTCATCGCCGCCTTTTTTATAGCCGCCGTCAGCGGTTTGTACGCGCACATCCTGATTGTAAAGAATGCCGGTATTATCGCCGTCGAGGTCGAGATAGGCCGCATCAAGCGTTTTATCAATGGATTTCACCTGCGCCCAATAAATCGAGCCCCAGCGCACTTCCTCATTGGCGGGGTCGACCTCCAGCCCGTCCATTTCGCCGTTATCGAGCGTTGCAACCCAAATGCTGTCTTCCAGTTCTTCGATCAGAATATCTAAGGCCATGATAAGGAAATAAAATAGGGGTTAGGGGTGTTACGAAGGTTACTCAGGTTTCTAAGGGGCTGTTACTAAGGGGGCGACTGACTGATGCGTTTTATCATCGCTCAAATAGCCGGAGCCTTTGAGCAAATTGAGTGTATCATAAATTGACAGCCCGACCACATTGGAATATGAGCCGCGCATGAATTTTACAAAAGCGCCGGCATAGCCCTGTACGCCATAGCCGCCGGCCTTGCCGTCCCACTCGCCGCTCTGGATATAGTCCTCAATGTCTTGTGGGGTGAGGCGTTTGAACGAAATCACCGTATCGCATAGTTTGGTGAGCATGCGCCCTTGCGGGGTAATCAGCGCGATACCGCCATAAACGTGATGCCGCCGCCCTGAGAGCATCTCAAGGCAGTAGCGGGCTTGCTCTGGCGTTTCGGCTTTGGGCAGGATACGCCGCCCGCAGCCGACAACCGTATCGGCGGCAAGGATGAAATGATCGGGGAAGCTTTGCTGAACGGCTTGGGCTTTGGCGATTGACAAACGCAGCGCCAAAGCGCGCGGAAGCTCGTCTTTGTGCTCGCTTTCGTCGATATCGGCGGGGTGGATATGGTCGGGGGCAATGCGGATTTGTTTGAGCAACGCGACACGGCGCGGTGAGGCTGAGGCGAGCACCAAGGACGGCGCAGCAGCGTCAGCGTTGGCGGTCTTATTACTTTTCACGGAAGATAATGCGCCCCTTGGTGAGGTCATACGGGGTCATTTCGACAACCACGGTATCGCCTTGCAGGACTCTGATTCTGTTTTTTCTCATTTTTCCGGCGGTATGCGCCAGAATTTCGTGGTCATTTTCGAGTTTGACGCGGAACATGGCGTTCGGCAAAATTTCGCTGACAACGCCTTTAAATTCAATTAGATCCTCTTTTGGCAAAGCTACATTTCCTTTTGGTTTTGGCTTTCGGGAGTTTTAAAACTGATCATACTTATAATGAAATGATACGGGAATCAAGTCCTTAGAGCGCTGTTCATAAATTCATCAACGCCAGATCAGCGCTTTGCTCTCGTGCAAAACGCAAATGAGCGTGAAAAGCCGCCGCGCCGTGCCGAAATCCATATCGACCTTGTCTTTCAGCCGCTCTTGCAGCAATTCCGCGCCCTCATTGTGCAGGCCGCGCCGCCCCATATCGATGGCTTCGAGCTTGGCGTTTTTGCCCTCGCGCAAGGCGGAATCATAGCTGCTGACGATCATAAAATAATCCTGTATCAGGCGCTTATAGGGCTTGAGCGAGAGAACCAGCATCGGAATCGGCTCTTTGGAGGCGTTTTCCATCTCAATGACAAGGCGGTTGTCTTGAATGGAGAGCGTCAGCGCGTAAGGGCCTTGCCCGTGTTTGAGCGGTTTGAAATAACCATCGCTTTGCAGATCATGAATCGCCGTCAAACGGTCGGTTTCGCTCAAAAATCCATGCGATTGATTTTGCGCGGCGGGAATTTTGATTGAGCGGATGGTGTGTCTGAGATCAGGCGTATTTGGATTGGTGAGTATCATGGCCTGACCCGTCACGCCGCCAAGGGCGCTTTGCGGGTTGAATTTCGAAACGCCTCGACCCAGTGATTGATATCGTCAGGGCGCGTTTTTTGTGAGGATCGATTGACAATCAAGCGCGACGATACGTTGAGTATCGTTTCGAGTTCGACAAGATTATTGGCCTTTAACGTGCTGCCTGTTGAGACAAGATCGACAATACGCTCAGCCAGTCCCAGCGGCGGGGCAATTTCCATCGCGCCGCTCAGCGAAATACATTCAGCCTGCACACCAAGATCGGCATAGTACCGCTTTGTAATATTGGGATATTTTGTCGCTATCCGAATATGGCTGTTTTGATCGTTTAAGATAGCGGCCTTGTCCTGCTCAAGACACGCAACGCTCAAGCGGCATATCCCGATTTGCAGATCGACAGGGGCGTAGAGCTCGGTATAGCTGAATTCTTCGAGCGCATCATTGCCGACAATGCCGAAATCCGCCGCGCCATAGGCCACGAAGGTCGCAACATCAAAGGCACGAACCCGAATAATTTCAATATCTTGGTGATTGGTTTTGAACTGGAGCTTGCGGCTGTTCTCATCATTAAAATCCAGCTCCGGCACAAGCCCGATCTGCTCGAACACAGGGTGTAGTTCCTTGAGGATACGGCCTTTCGGAACGGCCAGTATTGTTTTGTTTTCGGAGTCTTTGCGGCGCATAATCATAGTATCTATTTACGCGCTTTTCGCAGTTGCAGCAAGAACAAATCAGGCTTTTTTGATTTGCGCGCCACAATCGCCGAGCTTGCCGATAATATTTTCATAGCCGCGCTCAAGGTGATAAATGCGGTGAACGGTGGTTTCCCCTTCGGCGACCAGTCCGGCCAGAACCAGCGCCACCGAGGCACGCAGATCGGTTGCCATGACTTCCGCCCCCTTCAGGGATTTCACACCGCGCACAATCGCCGAATTGCCCTGAACGGTGATATTCGCGCCCATGCGGTTAAGCTCCGGCACATGCATAAAGCGATTTTCGAAAATGGTTTCGGTGACCATGCCCGCGCCCTCGGCCAAAGTAAGCATCGCCATGAATTGCGCTTGCAGGTCGGTTGGAAAGCCGGGGTAAGGCTCTGTCATGATGTCGCAACCTTTGAGGCGTAGCCCGTTGCGGCTAACAATAATATCGCTCCCCTCCGGCTCGATATGCATACCGGCGCGGGTGAGAAGGCCAAGCAGCGCGCTCAAATGGTCGATCCGCGCATCTTGCAGGCGAATTGTGCCGCCCGTCATCCCCGTGGCGATCATATATGTTCCGGTTTCAATGCGGTCAGGCAAGACTTTGTGCGTTGTTCCGTTCAGATACGAAACGCCCTCAATCGTAATTGTATCCGTGCCAAGGCCGGAGATTTTTGCGCCCATCTTGATCAGGCATTCGCCCAGATCGGAGATTTCAGGCTCGCGCGCGGCATTGACCAGCGTTGTTGTGCCCTTGGCCAAGGTCGCAGCCATCAATAGATTTTCGGTCGCGCCGACGGAAACTTTCGGGAAGATAATCTTTGCGCCGCGCAGGCCGCCTTGCGGCGCTTTGGCGATGATATAGCCGTCCTCAAGCTTGATTTCCGCGCCCATTTCCTCCAGCCCCTTGATGTGCAAATCAACGGGGCGCGTTCCGATCGCGCAGCCACCGGGCAGGGAAACGCGAGCCTCACCGAAACGGGCGAGCAGGGGGCCAAGCACAAGGATCGAGCCGCGCATCTTGCGCACAATATCATAAGGTGCGGTATAGGATTTGATATTGGCGGCATTGAGCGCCATCAAATTTTTTTCCGCCTGAATGGTGCAGCCGAGATATTCCAGCAATTCGGTTTGTGAGCGAATATCGCGCAGGCTGTTCGGGCTATTCTCCAGATTAAGCGATTGATCGGTAAGCAGCGCCGCGCACATGATTTTAAGCGCGGCATTTTTTGCGCCGCTGATCGGAATCGTGCCGTTCAGCTCTGCCCCGCCGCTGATTTTGATTTTATCCATTTGCGCTGTCTTTTCTTGTGTGACGGGCTGTTCGAGTGCTTTTAACAAAACGGGAAACCTTTATTCTATTGTTTTAATTTTATAATTTCGGCAGTGTCACGCCGCGTTGCCCCATATATTTCCCTTGGCGGTCGGCATAGCTGACCTCACAAGGGCTAGAGCCTTTAAAGAACAGGAATTGCGCAATGCCTTCATTGGCGTAAACGCGGGCTGGCAGCGGGGTTGTGTTGGAAATTTCCAGCGTCACATGGCCTTCCCAGCCCGGCTCTAAAGGGGTGACATTCACAATCAATCCGCAGCGCGCATAGGTGCTTTTGCCTAGACAAATCACCAGCACATCTTTCGGGATGCGGAAATATTCAACCGTATGCGTCAGAACGAAGCTATTGGGCGGAATAACGCAGACATCGCTTTTGCGATCAACAAAGCTATGTTCGGAAAAGTTTTTCGGATCAACCAGCGCGTTATCGACATTGGTGAAGATTTTGAAATCATCCGAGCATCGGGAATCATAGCCATATGAGGACAAGCCATAGGAAATCACACCATCGCGGGTTTGCTTTTCGACAAACGGTTCGATCATGCCCGCCTCAAGCGCAAGGCGGCGAATTTCATGATCTGGCAAAATGCCGGGGAGTGCCTCCGCAGGGTTTTTCAGAGCGCCCGCGCCCAAATCGTTGAGGTCTTTGTTATTGTTGAGTGCTTTCATGATCGCTGCCCGTTTGTGTGTTATCGTATGTTCCCGTATCGCTGGTGGCGCTGTTACCCTCGCTTTTTAGCTGCCGCACGCGCTCCTTACGGCGCATCATATTGGCCTTGAGCGCCTGTGCGCGCTTATCGAATTTTTGCTGCTTCTTGTCTTTTTGCAAAGAAAAGCCCCTGAAAATAAAAAGCCTGATATCTTGGAATTCTCTGTCTACCTACACCAAGCATAAAAAAAACACAATGCACAGAGAAGAAAATTATCGGTTTTCCGCTCTTGTGCGTGGGGATAATTCTTTATGCCGCATCGTCAAATAGTGCGTGACAGATGGAAGGGGTTTTATTATAACGCTATAAAGCGCTGCTATAGCTCAGTGGTAGAGCGTACCCTTGGTAAGGGTAAGGCCCCGAGTTCAATCCTCGGTAGCAGCACCATTTTTTTTTCGTAAAGCCACTCAAAAAAATTCCCTCAACAGTTGCGGATGGATAGTGTAGAATCATTATGCTTGTCCGAGGGGCTGAGTTGGTGACTGTTGAAAGGAATGATCAATGAATAAAACGATTTTGAAATATGTAGTGGCTGGCGTTCTGGTTTTGGGTGCAGCCGGATTGGCCATCAGCAATATCTCACCGCAAAGCGCCAATGCGCAAGATGGCGCTCCGCAGGGCGACAATTCACAAACGGCGGCGCAAATCGGCACGGATATGGCGGCCAATATAGAAACGGCTTGGGCTTTGCGCTGCAGTGAGGGTGTCGATGTTGATGCGGCAGAGAGCAAGCGCGGGGTATGTGAATTGTTTCAAAGGCAAGATGTACGTGACAGCGGAGAGCGTATTATTGAATTTGCTCTCGGTTATCCTGAGGGACAAGATGTTGCTAGAGGGATATTTATTCTGCCGACCGGTATCCTTTTGCAAGAGGGAGTGAAACTGCGTGTGGATGACGGGAACCAGTTTGAGTTTCATCCGCGTTACTGTATCCCGAATGGCTGTATCGCGTATATAACCGTTAACGATGATTTAATGAAGCAAATGTCTAGCGGGAAAAATATGTTTGTAGACATTTTTCAAGGAAATGAGCAAATGATTACAATCCCGATGCCTCTAAAAGGGTTTTCAAAAGCGCTGGCCGATATTAGTAATTAAAGTCTAAGGCTGTACAGAGCCGTTACCGTTTTGATTTAAAACTTGATCTCTTGTGCAATAGGGCTCGATCATTTGTCCGACCTGCCAAAACTCTGCCCAACCTTTATTGTGCTCGGCATTTTCGACAATATGATAACGCGTGCATTGCTGATGCGGTAAGGCCGCACTATAGCGATCATAAATAGCCTTCGGCACGATTTTATCATGCCCGCCGATAAAATGAACCTGCGGAATCCCGGCGAGCTTTTCAGCATATTGCGGCGGGTTGAGCGAATTGTTCAAATAGGAAACATTGTGTAATTCGCTATGGGCGCGGTGATCGAGATTGCCAGCGACACTGCGCAGGGTCAAAATATCATCGCGTTGCCCCGTCAGAAGCGCCGCAACGGTTGCCCCGCCAGAAAACCCGACCAAATGAAAGCCGCTAGCGCCCGTTTTGCGGCGGATTTGATTGAGTGCATCGTTATAGGCGCTGAGGACCTCGGGCGCGTAGCGGCTACCCATCCAATAGGATTGATCGCAAGCCTGCCCATCCGTTCGCCCCGTATATTGGCAAGGCCGCGCCAGATAAATGACATTGGCGCTGTTATCGTGCCGAGCGAGCTTGAGTGCAATCGGGTTGTCAGGGGTCGGGTTTTGCGAGGGCTGAGTTTTAGAGCGCCACGCCAGTCCATCCCCTTCAATATAAATGGTGACAGGATTTCCCTGTGCTATTATGCGTTCGAACCCTGTGAGCATAAACGGATAGGCGTCAATAACAACTTCATCAAAGTTACCACTGACGGCTATTTTTTGTGCTGACTTGTATTTCCCGTCCAAAGAAAGGCTTACACATCCTACCGGAAATATTGCCGTTAAACTGATCGAGCAGAAAAGCAACAGCATTTTTGCGTCTGTGAAGACATGCGTCTTGATCAACGGTTAAGCTCCAGAAATATCAATAGGGTTGCTTTATGGCTTAGCTGGAGCTTCGCGCTCAATGCGTACTGGCTGATATGGATCGTGGCTGAAATCCAATTGTGGGCCGGCACATAGAGGTGTTTTTGCTAAAAGCTCGGGCCATTTTTCAACCCATCCGGCTTCATGCTCGGCTTCTTGAATAAAGGTGTAAGCCGTACAATTATTCGCGCCAAGCGCTTGTAAATAGCTATGAAGAATTGCAGGTTGCGTGAGCCTGTCCTGACCGCCGATAAAGTGGTGTTGCGGCACTGTGCGCAATTGTGAAGCCAGATCAATCGGGTTGATTGATTTGTCCATCGGGGGCATGGCGTGCATATGAGTAAAGGCTGTGTGATTTAAAGGTGCTGCAACAGTGCGCAGGGACAGCACATCATCACGCTGAGTTGCCAAGATAGCGGCAATAGCACCGCCACCGCTATGACCGATCAGGTGGAACTCTGTAATGTCATAGCGTTTTTTAATCTCATCCATAGCTGTTTTATAGGCATCAATAACGCCCTGTGAGAAGCGTCCGTTTGTCCATGCCTCTGTGGGGCATGATGCGGTTTTGCTAACCATGGTTGAGTATTGGCAAGGCCGCGCCAGATAGACAACATTCTCAGCCAGATCATGCGCAGCCAAATGCAGGGCAACGGGATTGATCGGCGTAGGGTTTACTGATTGGGGATTTTTAGCTGTCCACGTAGAGCCGTCCCCTTCGATATATAGATGTGCGATACTGTGGCGTTTGTGCATACGTTCATACGCCGTGATAGAATATTCATTGGCGGGAATTTGTCTGTTCACCATCCAAACAGGAGCGGATATTCGTTTTGCTGCTTCTTCTCTAACATATGGCTTTGAGGTGCAAGCGCCTATGGCCAGTGTCGCAAGGAGAGAAATTCCGAGAATGGAGTTTTTAAACTTCAGAAACATGATAAATTGCCTTTTGCTTTGGATATAGTGAATCAGCGTTTTGTTCAAAAGACACTTTAGCATGGCTTTTTTGTGAAATCACCACTCTAAAATTCTAGGCATTATCTTTATACGCTGTGAATAGAGTTTTTTATTTCTGAAGCGTGATTTCAATTGGTGTGTGATCCGAGGGTTTTTCCCAGCCGCGCGGGGTTTTATGGATGGCGCAACCTTGCAAACGGTCGGCTATTTCAGGCGAGAGCAAGAAATGATCTATGCGAATGCCCTTGTTTTGCGGCCATGCGCCGGCTTGGTAATCCCAGAAAGTGTATTGCATGGCGGCGGTGTTGCGGACGCGCAAGGCATCGGTCAGGCCGAGATTTAACATCGAGCGATAAATTTTTCGGCTTTTCATGTGAAAAAGAGCATCGTCTTTCCAAGCTTTCGGGTCGTGGCAATCCTTGTCTTCCGGAATAATATTGAAATCACCGCCGATCAGGAACGGAACGGATTGCACGCGTAGTTGTTGTAAATAGGCTTTCAGATGCGCCATCCATTCCAGCTTATAATCAAATTTTTCGGTATCAATCGGATTGCCGTTGGGAAGATAGATATTGATAAGCCTGAGCCCACCGCTTTCGGCCTCAATTTCGGCCTCAATGAAGCGGGCTTGCTCGTCGCTTTCATAGCCGGGGACCTTGGTTTTGAGCAGGCGAAGCGGAGTTTTTGAGAGAATCGCCACGCCGTTATAGGTTTTTTGGGTGACGGTATGGCACTCATAGCCGAGCTTTTTGAACGGCTCTTCGGGGAAGTCGAGGGTTTTGAGCTCTTGCATGAATAGGATATCCGGCGCTTGCTCCGTGACATACCGTTCCACCACGGCGAGGCGGGCATTGATTGAATTGACGTTCCAGGATGTAATTCTCATGCTACTTTTTTATTGATTTTTTTCATAATGTGGCGCATTAATAGTCGGGTGCTCTAAAGAATAAAGCAATATATTAGGTATTACAAAAATGTCTATTCTTCAAGGTTTTGCGAATGCAATGTTATGGCCGCTATCGACATGGTCGCGATGCCAGCGCGATTCGGAAGATATTGAGCGATTGAGATTGCGCGTTCCAGCGCAAAAAATTATCCGTGAAGATCAGCTACATGGAGCTTTTATCGACCGCACAGAGGGCGATTATTTCGGACAATATTTTGCTAAACACCATCAGCGCGCCATTGCTGCGATGCGGGTGTGTCAAGCCCATGAATATTATAGTGGCGCCAATATCCCTATGGAAGAGCTAAAAAAAAGAGACGTAAAAGCGTTTGATGATCTGGGCTTTTTCCCGCAGATTGAGCAAACCGCGGCGGCAAAAGAAAGTGCTGCATATAAAAACGTAGGCCTTACCGGAGTTTATGAAACCGTTCACGGAGTAGAGCCGCAACGGTTGGTATTCCGCTATGCGCGGCTGGGTGATTGGTTGAGTGTTTGGGAGGGGTTTGATCCCGTTATAAATATGCACGCCGCTTCAAAAATGGCAATTTTTCAAGGGAAAGCTAGTGAGGTAATGGCGCTCTGGGAGCGTATTGCCAATTTACCCGATCATGCCGATCTGTTTCGTTATGATTTTGCGTTTAGAACGCCTTCAAATTGGCTTGACCGTCATAATCCCGATAAAATTCCAGAACAGGATATGGAAGCCATAGGCTGTTACTTGCGTTAATTTGGGTTGAATTGAATGACGCTGATTACATCACGGAGAATGATGTGCCGCAACCGCAGCCCGATACAGCGTTCGGATTGACGATTTTAAATTCCGAACCGATCAGGCTTTCTTCGAATTTCACAATGGCATTCTCAAGAAAGGGGAGCGAAATCGTGTCGGTGACAACCGTATCTGCAAACGGAACATCATGCGGCTCGGTTTTGTCTGTCAGATCAAGCTTGTATTGAAAGCCGGAACAGCCGCCGCCCTCAACACGAATCCGCAAAACCAGATTGTCCTGATTTTTCAGGGCTCGCAGGGCTTGAATGCGCTCGATCGCGCTCTGATCAACAATAATGCTCATACTCTTATAATATAGCATGCTTGCTGATTTTGTCACCTGCTTTAGTGTTTAATCGTCTTTATTGGGGAGGCGGTGACGGAAACAGAGAATAGATTTTTTAGCCTTGGCATGGTATGCCCTAAATCTGATTAATTTTTTAAAAGTTACCCTTAAGGAACAGTGATAATGAGTGCGAAAAAGCAAGCGGTAAAGCAAAAGCAGGGGCATAAATACGGCGAATATTGCGCGGTGGTGCTTGCGCCCTATGCCTGTCATCCCGACAAAAGCCGTGGGCGGATTCACGAAGAGCCGGAAAGCCCGACGCGCTCGCCGTATCAGCGTGACCGCGACAGAATTATTCACACCAGCGCGTTTCGGCGTTTGCGCTCGAAAACACAGGTTTTTGTCTATCACGAGGGCGACCATTACAGAACGCGCCTGACCCACACGCTGGAGGTTGCGCAGGTGACGCGTTCGCTGGCGCGGGCGCTCAACGCCAATGAGGATCTGGCCGAAGCGATTGCGCTGGCGCATGATCTGGGGCATACGCCCTTTGCCCATATCGGTGAGGAATTCCTGAAAAAATGTATGAAAAATTACGACGGATTCGATCACAACGATCAATCCTTGCGTATTTTGACAACGCTGGAGCGTCGCTATCCGCGATGGAACGGCCTTAATCTGACATGGGAAACGCTGGAAGGCGTGGTCAAGCATAACGGGCCTGTGCAAGGGCCGCTGCCCGTTACGCTTAAAGAGCTGCAAAGCACGATTGATCTGGAAATTCACACCCATGCTTCGCTGGAGGCGCAAATTGCCGCGCTCTCCGATGATATCGCCTATAACAATCACGATGTGGAGGACGGTATCCGCGCCAATCTGTTTACGCTGAATGACCTTGAAACCGTGCCGCTATTGCGCGGGATTATTCGTAATCTCAAAACCGAGATGCCGGATATGGAGCTGCGCTATCTTGTTCATGAAATGATTCGCGAGATGATTGGAAAAATGGTGAGTGATGTGCTGGATCAAACTCGTGCCAATCTGGCCGAGATTGATCCGCAAGCGCCCGATGATATTCGCCATTGCGGGAAACAGATCGTAGCGTTTTCCGAGGAGATGCGCGAGCAGGTTGATGAGCTGCGGTCATTTTTATTCGACCGCATGTATCGTCATTATTCGATCAATCGTATCTGGTTAAAAGTGGAACGCATCGTTACGGATCTATTTGATGCCTTTACCAAAAACTACAGACTTCTACCCGATCCATGGCAAAGACGCGTCGAGGAAGCGGGCGGGATGATCGATAATATCGCTTTGGCGCGTATCGTATCGGATTATATTGCGGGCATGACCGACCGCTATGCGATCCGCGAGCATGAGAAGCTGTTTGATCTGTATTGGGATTTGCGCATTCATTAGATGCAATCTTGAGCGCCACATATACCTCCTTGATGAAAATTGCTGTGCATAAAATATGTTTCGGCTTGACCGCCATGAAGCGCGTTTCCTAAATTGGGACTATGCAGAATTATCAACATCATGGGCGTTTTGGTAAAAAACCGTTTGAGGGCGAGGGGCGTTTTGCGCAATCTCAAAACCCTCATCACCCTGCGGGCTTTCACCATGCCGCGCCTGATTATTTCGATGCGGATAATGCGCAAAATCGTATCTTTAAGCGTATCTCAGGAGGTATCATGGCCGGTCTATCCAACTCCACTTTGCTCTCAACTGTTGCCGTTTTGGGCGCGGGCGCAATCTTCGCCTTTGCGCTTTACAGCTTTTATCCATCGGGTGATAAGGCTGACGGCGCTATTCCGATTATCAAGGCCGAGGCCGTTCCTATTCGTGTCGAGCCGACCCATGCGGGCGGTATGGATATTCCGTTCCGTGAAAGCACGATTTTCGGCGGTACGCAGCTTGGCGATGCTTCTGGCGCGCGCCCGATTGAAAATCTTCTGGAGGCTGCGGATAGCGGCGCAGAAGAAGTTCTGGGCAAGCAAGAATTGATCGCGCAGAGCGAGCCTGTGCCTGCACCTGCCGCAGTGACAGAAACAGATACCACTGAAGGCGCTGCGGAATTGGTTGCAGCTCCGCCATCGGCTGATGAATTGCAAGAAGTCGCTGTTGCCGCGCAAAATCAAAACGAATCTGAAACCATGGCTGTGCCGTCCGTTCCCGTTCCGCCCGTTGTTGCCGAGCTTAATCAAGGCGCACAAACGGCTGGAGGGCAAGCCGCTCAGGTTAGTCAGGCCGCTGATAAAATCACCCATGAACCCGCAACATCGCCAGAAACGCTGGCCTTTGTGAAATCGGTTCTGGAGAAAAAAGACGCGGAGAAGGAAACGCAATCGGCATTGAATACGGCAACGCCGCCAGCGACGCAAACTCAGGCCACACAACCGCAAGCCGCGCCGCAGAATATAGAACCGGCAGCAGGTGTTGAGGGCGTTATCGATGGCGCGCGGACGCATTTTGTGCAGCTCGCCAGTATTCCTGATCGTGGCCGTGTTGATTCGGAATGGGCGAAGCTTAAATCCGAATTCTCAGGCATTCCGTCAGGCTCGCAATATCGGGTGCAAGAAGCCAATCTGGGGGAGCGCGGGACATTCTTCCGCATTCAGGCAGGGCCTTACACCGAGGCGCAAGCCAAATCGATTTGCGATTCGATCAAGGCACAAAAACCCGGCGGCTGTCTGGTTGTACGGTAATTTGGATTTGCGCGTCACGTCACATTACGTCACGTCACGTCACGAAATCGAGCGGCTAGCGCGTGATGCATTTTAATGTGGTGCAGCCGCCAACCTTAAAGTGAAACCTTATAGCAAGAGAGCCGTTGATATGGTCAAAAGCATAGAACACTCTGCGGCCATTATTTACGGCCTGTCTGGTTTGACCCTCACGCCCGATGAGCGATCCTTTTTCACGGAATGCAATCCTTACGGCTTTATTCTGTTCAAACGCAATTGCGATACGCCGGAGCAAATCCGCGCCTTGACCAATGCGCTGCGCGATCTTCTTGGCCGCGATTGCCCGATTTTGATCGATCAGGAGGGCGGGCGCGTCCAGCGGATGAACGCCCCGAACTGGCGCGCTTATCCGCCCGCAAGATTGTTTGGCGAGATGGCGGAGCAGCAAACGCTCGATAAGGCTCTGACCGATTTGCGGTTTAACACGCTGCAAATGATCGAGGATTTGCAAGCCTGCGGCATTACGGTGAATTGTACCCCTGTGGCCGATATTCTGATCCCCGAGGCGCATGATGTTATCGGCGACCGCGCCTTTTCCGAAGACCCCGCTATCACGGCGCGGCTGGCGCTTTCGGTGTGCCGCCACTATGTGCAATGCGCGATGAACCCGATCATGAAACATATTCCGGGGCATGGCCGCGCTCTGGCCGATTCGCATCTGGAACTGCCCGTCGTCGATACGCCGCAAGATGTTCTGGAGCGCACTGATTTCGTGCCGTTCCGCGAAATTGCCCGTTCCGATGTCGGTCATGCCGTTTGGGCGATGACCGCGCATGTGATTTACAGCGCTCTGGACAAGGCGTACCCCGCCACGATCTCGCCGCATATTATTGGTGAGATTATCCGCAAATCGATGGGGTTTGAGGGCGTTCTGGTCAGTGATGATCTGGATATGAAGGCGCTGTCGCGTTACGGCAGCCCCGCTGATATGGCGCTGGCTTCGCTCGAAGCGGGCTGCGATTTGGCGCTGCATTGCTCCGGAAATTTGCAAGATATGCTCAAAATCGCTGAAAAACTGCCGAAAATCTCGGAAATTTCACGGAAACGCTTGCAAAAATCGCTGGAATTTCGGAAATTGGCGGCCTGATGACAGACGCAGCTCTCAACACCACAAACACAACGGCAGCCGCAGCGGCTCTTGATACGCAGCGCTTCGAAGAAGACCCGCCGCGCCAGAATGCGGGCGGCGCAGCGCTTGAGGAAAATGCCGATCAGCTATTGCTGAATATTGACGGATATGACGGGCCGATTGATGTGCTGCTGGAGCTGGCGCGCAATCAAAAGGTTGATCTGACGCAAATTTCGATCTTGCAACTGGCGCGGCAATATCTGGCCTTTGTCGAACGCGCGGCGCAGCTTAATCTGGAATTGGCGGCTGAATATCTGGTGATGGCGGCGTGGCTGGCTTATCTGAAATCGCGGTTGCTCTTGCCCAAAACGCAAGATGATGTCGAACCATCGGCGCAGGACATGGCGGAGGCTCTGCAATTCCAGCTTCGCCGTTTGGAGGCGATGCAAAAGATCGCGGGCAAGCTCATGGAGCGGCCGCAATTGGGCGCGGATATTTTCCCGCGCGGTTGCCCCGAAGGGCTGCCGATTGTGACCCGCACAAAATGGGATGTGACGCTTTATGATATGCTCAGCGCTTACGGGGATATTCGCCGCCGCGCCGAAAGCCAGAATTACGATCTGCCGATTTTCAATGTGATGAGCACCGAAGAGGCGATGAGCCGTTTGTCGCGAATGCTCGGCAATTTGCCGCGCAAGGGGATGCATTCGGTTTGGGCGACACTCAGCAGCTTTTTGCCCGAACGGATCAAGGACAGGCTTTACGGCCGCTCGGCACTGGCGACGACGCTGACGGCTTCGCTGGAGCTGGTCAAACAGGGCAAGGCGGAAATTCGGCAAGACGGCGCGTTTCGTCCGATCTATGTGCGCTCTATACTCTTTGAGGGGCGGGACGATGACGCTCAAGCGCAAGCGCAAGACAACAATCACACTGCAGGAGATGATGCGGCATGAGTGAATTTGACACACATAAACGGATTTTGGAGGCGCTGTTATTTGCCGCGCCGAAGCCACTAACGCCCAAGGATATGCATGAACGTATGCCTGAAGGCGCGGACATCGGCGGCTTGCTCCGCGCATTGCAGGAGGATTATAACGGGCGCGGCGTGATGCTGGCTGAAATTGACGGGAGTTGGGCATTTCGTACCGCTGCCGACCTTGGGGATGCGTTGAGCATCGAGCGGCATGTGCAAAAGAAAATGTCACGCGCGGCGCTTGAAACGATGGCGATTATTGCCTATCACCAGCCTGTGACGCGGGCGGAGGTCGAGAATATTCGCGGCGTTGCCACCCATAAGGGGACGCTGGATGTTTTGATCGAGGCGGGATGGATCAAGCCGGGGCGCAGGCGCGAAAGCCCCGGAAGGCCGCTGACATGGGTGACGACCACTGAATTTCTTGATCATTTCTCGTTAAACTCTATTATGGATCTGCCTGGGCTGGATGATTTGAAGGCCTCTGGCCTGCTTGACAGACGGCCTGCGATTGAAACACTCTCTGCGGCGAATGATCTGTTCGATCAGGTTCATGCGCTCGCCGAAGAAGAGCAGAGCGAGGGCAGCGAGGCGGAGAGCGATGATGATGCGTATGATTTGCTCTATGATGCATTATCGGATACGCCGGATGATGAAGATGATATAGAATACGAAGCGAAGTATAGTGAAAAGAATTGAAACTATTGAGAAAACGATAATCCATTCAGCCACGCAGGCTGGTTTTAAAAGGTGAATGAAAATGGCTCCGGGTATTTGGCAAATTGTTGTCGTGATTTTATTGATTGTTCTGGTGTTCGGCGCATCACGCGTTCCGGTGATTGCCGAAAACCTCGCCAAGGGCATCAAATCGTTCAAAAAGGGCTTGAAGGATGAGGATGCATCCGCTGTTATCTCAAGCAAGTCTGATGACGGGAAAAATACCCCAAAAGACTCAGATTAGGTTTTCTGCGATATTGAAAGCGCAATAAAATAAGACATAAAGGCTTTTTATGCTCGATTTTGGCTGGACAGAATTAATTTTGATTATGGCGCTGGCGGTTTTGGTGATCGGGCCGGCTGAAATTCCGGCTATGATGGTGGCGCTGGGGCGGTTGATGCGGCGCTTGAGCTACGTGAAATATGCGTTTTCCAGACAGTTCGATGATTTTATGCAGCAAGCTGACCTCAAAGACATCCGCGAGTCGGTGAATTTCGAGGCGCGGGAGCAGCATATATTCGACGAAGCGGCGGAGGACGAAGCCGAGATCGCAGAGATGACTTTCGCCGAGGGCGACCAAGAGAGACAAAACTATCAAAACGACCAAAACCAAAACCACAATCCCAATCCCAATCCCAACCCCAATCCCAACCCCCAACCCAACCCCCAACCCCAACCCCAACCCCAACCCCCAATCCCGCGAATGTGAAAGAGCAAAACTCATGAGCGAGACAGACAGCACCGCAGTATCGCCGCGACAAGACGCCGCACTGAACAAGGCCTCTTGGATTGACCATGTCACCGAATTGCGCCGCAGGCTGGTTTGGGTGATTGTGACGATGGCCGTTGGCACGGCCTTGTGTTTTGGCTTTGTTGAGTCGATTTACGGCTTTCTGGTGGCGCCGCTGGCCGAGGCGATGGGCGAGGGCGGTTCACAACGATTGATCTATACCGGACTGACCGAGGCGTTTTTTACCTACATTAAGGTCGCATTTTTTGTCGGAATTTTCCTGACCTTTCCTGTGCTGCTGATGCAAATCTGGCTGTTTATCGCGCCGGGGCTCTACCGCAATGAAAAGCGCGCCTTTATGCCGTTTTTTATCGCAACGCCCGTTTTGTTCTTTTTGGGCGGGGCTTGCGTGTATTACGTTGTGCTGCCGCTGGCGTGGCCGTTTTTCCTGAGCTTTCAGACCAGCGGCGCGGAAACCGTGTTGCCGATCCAGCTCGAAGCGCGGGTGAGCGAATATCTCGATTTAATCATGACCCTGATTTTCGCCTTTGGCCTGTGTTTCCAGCTGCCCGTGCTGTTGACGCTGCTCGGGCGGGCAGGGCTGGTGAGCGCTGATTGGCTTGCCTCAAAGCGCAAATATGCGCTCATTGTTGTGTTTGTCGTGGCAGCGTTTCTGACCCCGCCTGATGTGATTTCGCAAGTCTTGCTGGCCATTCCGATCCTTGCGCTTTACGAGCTTTCGATTGTGCTTATTCGTCTATCGAACGCGAAAAAGCCGCAATTATCCGAAAATTCCCAAACACCCGAAACATCTCAAACACCCCAAACACCCGCAGACGGGGCGGGCAAGCATGGCTGATCCGCTCGCGGTCTATGAGGCGCGCATTGCCGACGGCTCGCTGAAACCCGATCCGGCGCAGCGTGAAGCGATGGCTTTGCTGCAAACGCTATATCTGGAATTGCTGGAGGCGCATAACGCGCCGCGCCGCAATTTCTTCCAGCGCCTGACGGGGCTTGGCGCGCGTGACAAGGGTTTTGTACGCGGGGTTTATCTGGTCGGCGGGGTCGGGCGCGGAAAATCGATGTTGATGGATCTGTTTTACAAATGCCTACCCGATACGATGCGCAAAACGCGGGTGCATTTCCACAAATTCATGATTGATGTCCATGATTATATCCATACTCGCCGCGAGGGTGACGGCATCCGCGAGGGGATTGATGCGACCTTGCCGCTTTTGGCCGAGCGGATTGCCGAACGCTCCCCCGTTTTGTGCTTTGATGAATTTCATGTCACCGATGTTGCCGATGCGATGATTTTGGGGCGGCTGTTTACGGCGCTTTTTGATCGCGGCGTGGTGGTGGTGGCCACGTCGAACTGGCCGCCTGACAGGCTCTATGAAGGAGGGTTGCAGCGTGATCGTTTCTTGCCGTTCATCGCATTGCTCAAGCGCCGTATGAGCGTATTCGAGCTGAACTCGCCGATTGATTACCGCGCCTTGGCTTTGGCGCAATCGGGCGTTTATTTTTATCCGCTGAGTCAAGCTTCCAAAGCGCGGATTGATAGCGTTTTCGAGCGCTTGAGTGACGGGGCACAGCCCTATCAGGAGGTGATCGAGGTCAAGGGGCGGCATATCCCTGTATCCGCTGTTGCCAATGGCGCGGCGCGGTTTTCCTTTGCCCAGCTCTGTGAGCAACCCTTGGGCGCGGAGGATTATCTGGAGATTGCCAAGCGTTATCCGACCGTGTTTCTGGAGGGGATTCCCAAAATGGCCTATGACCGCCGCAATGAGGTCGTGCGCCTGATGAAGCTGATCGATGCGCTGTATGAAACGCGGACAAAGGTTGTATTTCTGGCCGATGTCTTGCCTGAAAAGCTGTATTACGGCCATGACCATGCCTTTGAGTTCGAGCGCACGATTTCCCGCCTGCGCGAGATGCAATCAGCGGAGTATATGAACGCCGCCGCCGCGCCGAGCGCTTCGCCCGCGCTGCCTGCGTCCACATCTTAACGCATTGAAAATAATAAAGAAAATCAGCGTTTCAGAATAATTGCGAAAACTTAGCTCGCCTTAACCATTTTCTGGCATAATTTTAAAGTGGGGGATCAAAAATTATAAACTGGTACGGGAATTGCAATGATTACCTTTGTCAAAAACTTGATCAAACCAAATAAGAAAGGGCTGGGGTCTTCCGATCAATCGTTATCCTATGAGGAGCAGACGGAAAAGCTCAAATCCGCAAAGGAAAAAGAGCGTCTGACACTGGCGGGTAGTTCGGAAACCCAGAAGGAAATTTTGTATTATCTAGCGGAAAAAGATCCCTCTCCCCGTGTGCGTAAGGCTGTGGCCGAAAACAGCGCAACGCCGATTCATGCCTCTGGCGTTCTTGCACAAGACCGCGATCAGGATGTGCGCTTGGCGCTGGCGGCGCGGTTGATGAATTTATTGCCCGACCTCTCGCGCGACAAACATAGCCAGCTTTACGCCTTTGCGGTGCAGGCTTTGGGGACATTGGCGCTGGATGAGGTTTTGAAGGTGCGCGTTGCGCTCTCCAGCACGCTCAAAGATCACGCCCACGCCCCGCCGAAAGTGGTGGCGCAGCTGGCTCAGGATGTGGAGCGCGAAGTGTCCGAACCGATTTTACGATTTTGCGCGGCGCTTTCGGATGAGGATTTGTTGAATATTCTCAAGGCTCACCCTGCCGGTTGGGCGGTGGAGGCGATTGCCACGCGCGGCAGTGTGAGCGCGCCTGTTTCGATGGCGGTGATCGAGAGCGATCACAGACCCGCGGGAACGGCGCTGCTGTACAATGAGGGCGCGGATCTCAATGAAACGATTTTGCACATTATCGTCCAGAAGGCGCGGGATTATCCGGAATGGCAAAAGCCGATGGCGTTGCGCGCAAAGCTGCCCGCCTCGGTGGTCAGTGCTTTGGCTGAATTTGTGGATTCTTCCGTGCGGGATGTTTTACTGCTGCGTGAGGATATCGAGCCGGAATTGACCGAGGAAATCACCGCAATTTTCCGTCGCCGTATGGATTTTGCCAGCGAGGATGAAGCCTCCGAAAAGCCGGTAGAGGAGCGTTTGAAGGCGATTATCAGCGAAGGCCGCTTGAATGAGGAAACTATCTCTGACGCCCTGGCGATGCGCGACCGCGAGTTTGTCTATGCGGCCTTGGCGCGGTTGATGCGGACGAGCGCGGAAAATGTCGAGCGGATTGTGGCGATGCGCGCGCCGCGGCCAATTGTCGCAATTTCATGGTATGCGGGGCTGTCGATGCGGATGGCGCTGCATCTTCAGCGCGATCTGGCCAATATTCCGCCCAAGGAGCTGGTCTATCCGCGTGACGGCACAGATTACCCGATGACCCAAGAGGAGCTGGAATGGCAGCTGGAGTTTCTGGGGTTTAAGGGCTAGGTTGTAATCTAAGCGAATGTTTAGATATTGAGGCCGCTGGTATTCAATATTCTTTGAATAGAGGGAGGAATTGCAGCAACCGGAGGTTCGTATTTCGGGTGCCCTAACACTTTTCTCCATTTGACCATAGAAGAGAAAATTGATTGCAACACTGTTAAATTCGGATTTGTTTTTGATGTATCGCCACGTTGGATCGCTTCAGTCAAAATGCCATCAATATCGCTAATCCAGAAAGCTTTTTCTTTATTGTCCGATGTATCCAGAATTGTCACTTCAACAGGGTTATACGGACTGCCGCCAAAATCATAATTTGTAATGGTGGCTGAGTTTTTTTCTGCTCCGCGGGCATATATTTGTCTTAAAGTATTTTGATCAGATAGTTCTATCATTCAATTTTTTTATAAAAATATTATGCTTACGTCAAAATATTATTTTATTGATAGCCTGTTTATGTATGTTGCACTGCCAGATAATTTCCTGCAATATTTGGGGTGTTTGAAAATAATTTGAGCATTTTATGAAAGGCGCAACACAATGAAAACTCCCGTAAGAATTGCCGTAACAGGCGCAGCCGGACAGATCGGCTATGCGATTGTGTTCCGTTTGGCATCCGGTGCAATGCTTGGCCCTGACCAGCCTGTCATCTTACATCTTCTGGAGGTTACGCCGGCTTTGGGCGCGCTGAACGGTGTTGTCATGGAGCTGAATGATTGCGCGTTCCCGCTATTGCAGGGGATTGTCGCCACGGATGATGCCAATATCGCCTTCAAGGATATTGATTACGCGTTTTTGGTTGGCGCAATGCCGCGCAAGGACGGGATGGAGCGCTCTGACCTCCTGACGGCCAATGGCGGTATTTTCGGCCCGCAGGGCAGGGCGCTGAACGATCACGCCAAGCGCAGCGTCAAGGTTTTGGTGGTCGGCAATCCCGCCAATACCAATGCGTTGATTGCCCAGCAAAATGCGCCCGACCTTGACCCGAACTGCTTTACGGCGATGGTGCGTCTTGACCATAACCGCGCGGTGAGCCAGCTTTCCGAAAAGACGGGCATTCACAATTCAAAAATCCGCAAGGTCACGATCTGGGGCAATCACAGCTCTACCCAATATCCCGACTTGCATCACACGCTGGTTGACGGGAAGGCCGCACTTTCGTTGATTGACCGCGCTTGGTATGAGGGCGAGTATATTCCGACAGTGCAGCAGCGCGGCGCCGCCGTGATTAAGGCGCGCGGCTTATCCTCTGCGGCCTCTGCGGCATCCTCGGCGATTGATCATATGCGCGATTGGGCTTTGGGCACGGCTGAGGGCGATTGGGTGTCGATGGCCATTCCGTCGGATGGCTCATACGGCATTGCCCCCGGCGTGATTTACGGTTATCCCGTGACGTGCAAAAACGGCACATACGAGATCGTGCAAGGGCTTGATATCAATGAGTTTTCCTGCGCCCGTATGGATGCCACAGATAAAGAGCTGCGCGAGGAACGCGCCGCTGTATCGCATTTGTTCGGTGTGAGCAAAGCGGCTTAGGGCGGTCCTGATTTCAGAGGGGGCTATACCACTTGCGGCGCTAGCGGCTGTTGTTGGGGCTGTGTTGGATCTGGTGCAGGCTCGCTTTGCGATAGCAGCATCGGCTCTGGCTGTAGTGATGGCTCAGGATCATGACCAACCAACCCTGGAACATCTACATGTCCGGGATAGTCCAGACCTGTTACAAACTCTGTACCCAGATCATATTGTAAATCGGCGATCACTTGTTCTGTTGATATTATTAACTGCTCGCCGCTAATTCCGGCTTCGGATAAGCGGTTCATGAGCTCTTCTTTGCTAATTGAGCCTAAGCCTTCATTTCTAATATCGTTCCAGACTCTCATTTCTGCGTGAAAAGCCAGTGCTTCTCTAATTTCTTCGGGTGTACGCGGCGCTGGTCCACGTTCTTGATGCTCGGCTCTAATTATACCAATACTGCCTTCTAATTCTATGAAATCTGCTATCCTTGCTACTTCTGCTTCTAGCTCATCACCTTCTAGGTTTGTTGCTTCGAGTATTCTAGTGATTTCATATTCGCTAATAGAGCTTCTGCCTTGGACAGAACGCATAACAAGCTCTTGTGGCGATAATTCTCTACCTAACGCTTCATCTATTCGTGAGAGCAATGCATGAGATCCGTCTACTGATAATGAAGCCAAATTGAGGTACTGGCCAGGCGTATATATTGGGCTGTTTTGAGCCTGAAGCTCAAAGATGCCATCTTCATTTGTTTGTGCAGAATATGCGTCGAGCTCAATTTGGTACCAAGAGTTTGCATCGCGTAATCCACGTTCAATTAGCTCTACGTTTTGAGTGAGTCTGATTTCTGCTTCTATGATGTCTGCATTAACTCTGTCAATGTCTTGGCGAATAAATTCTCCCCAGACAGGATTAGAGGCATCCAGTTCGAGAGAGGCTCTGTGTGCTTTTAATTCGTTGAGTAATGCGATTTGTTCGGTAACGGCATCATAGGTTCTGTCGCTTATTGTTGAAATACTGTTCCCAAAATCTTCTGCATTCAGTGCGGGAGGTGTTTGCTCGTTATCTTGTGAGGGGTTGGCGGCATTTGAGAAAGAACTGATTAAACTACTAAAAGAGTTCAGGGCGCTGCCGAGCGTGCTAGTAATGCCATTAGATAGATTTGTCAGAGTCTCTCTTGTTCTATCTGCGAAAGCTGCAATTATATTGGAATTTTCGCTAGACGCAACAAAGGCGGCAAGATTGCCTGTATTAATGGAGTGTTCAAGAATTGAAGCCAGATCGACATCCGAGCCATTGCGCGCAAGCGTAGCTTGACCAGCTTCAATAGCCCTATCAATCTCTCTGGTTGCGCGTTCTAAATCACCGCCATATGTAGCTGTGAGCTCTTCGATAGCGACTTGGCGCATGGCTTCAAGTTGAGATGGCGTAAGATTTGGGTCTTGGGCTGCTGCTCCTATAGTGTTGACGGTAATATCTGAGGACTCTTCAGGTGTAAGATTTGCGGTTTGCCCCCGAAGAAACTCCCTGTAAAGCCTTGCTGTTTCCTCTGGTGTTTTGTCGTATAAGTTAGGCAACAGATTATTCTTGAAATCACTCACGGCGGCCTGCACTATGCGGGCGCTTTCCATGGCCGCTAAAGACATTGCGTTTCTGTAAGCATCGCGGGAGCGGATGACCTCATCATTTTCACTGTTACGTCCATTGGCCTGAATAACGCCGGAAACAGCGCCGCCATTAACGACGAAGCCAGCGAGTTTTAAAAGGTCGGCGGGGCTTTCCGCGCTCAATGTAAATAGGTTACTGGCGGCGGTTTTTAGCTCATCGGGCGCATTTGAGCTTTGGACGGCCTCACTTAAGGCTTCCATGCGTGTCGCAATATCGCTATTCAATGCATCCGGATTGTTTTCTGTGATGCCGAAAGTTTGGTAAATTTCTTGTGTCAGCCACGCCGTTTCGGTTTGAGGTGAGGTTTCCAAATACGCACTCGCCGCATCAATAAATGCATTGGCGGCAAGCTCTAATCTAGGATCTTGAAATTCAGTGATATCAGTTTGCTGTGTAGCAGCAGCGTTGACAGGCTCTACTCTCAGCTCTTGCGAGAAGCGTTCTCTAATCTGCTCTGTTACACCCGTGGGCGTAGGACTGCCCATATCTGACCTCTATTTTTTATTTTTACCGCAGTTTGTCCGACTTATTTTATAGATTCTTTGCCGATTATAACCCCAATTATACAGCATTTTTTATAAGTTTTCAAAGTTATAGAAACCTCATAATGTTGCTCTTGCTTAACATAATAGTTAAAAGTTCTTAACAAAGCGTTAAAAATTACAGGAAAAAATCAAAAATAGTGAAACCTTAGGCTTTGCAAAGATTATTGCAGGTGCTAAATCTAACGCTCATTTGGTGTTAATCACAACATTACATAGAGAAAATATAGAGAAAAGTAGAGAGCGATCGTATGAATATTCATGAATACCAGGCCAAAGAAATCCTGACCAAATATGGTGTGGCTGTGCCGAAGGGCATTCCGGCAATGAATGTAGCCGAAGCCGTGAAGGCAGCGGAGCAGCTTCCGGGGCCTTTATATGTGGTGAAAGCGCAGATTCATGCGGGTGGCCGTGGTGCTGGTCACTTTACCGATAATCCCTCTGGCAAGGGCGGTGTGCGTTTGTGCAAGACGGTTGACGATGTGAAAGCGGCCGCCGAAGCCATGATGGGCAAGGTTCTCGTGACCAAGCAAACGGGCGCTGAAGGCAAGGAAGTCCAGCGTCTGTATATTACCGACGGCGTGGATATCGAAAAGGAATATTACTGCTCTGTGGTTCTGGATCGCGGTACATCGCGCGTGACCTTTATGGTTTCGACCGAGGGCGGGATGGAGATCGAGGAAGTTGCGCACAGCAATCCCGATGCGATTATCAAGGTCAGTGTTGATCCGGCCTCCGGTATGTCGGGTTTCCATGCGCGTAAGCTGGCTTTCGGGCTGGGTCTGCAGGGGAATGCGGTGAAATCGGCAGTGAAGTTTTTCACCAATCTCTACAAGTGCTTTATCGAAACCGATGCTTCGGTGGTTGAGATCAATCCCATGATTCTGGTCGGGGATGAGATTATGGCGCTGGATGCCAAGATGAATTTTGACCCGAACGCTTTGTTCCGCCAGCCTGAAATCGCCGCGATGCGGGATGAAAGCGAAGAAGATGCCAATGAGAAAGAGGCGACGGATTGGGAACTCTCTTACGTCCGTCTTGACGGCAATATCGGCTGTATGGTCAATGGCGCGGGGCTTGCGATGTCGACCATGGATATCATCAAGCTTTATGGCGGTGAGCCTGCGAATTTCTGTGATGTCGGCGGCGGCGCAACGGCTGAGCGCGTCACGGCAGCGTTCAAGATCATTCTCTCCGACCCGAATGTGAAGGGCATTCTTGTCAATATTTTCGGCGGTATCATGAAATGTGACGTGATCGCGCAGGGCGTGATCGCGGCGGCAAAAGAAGTTCAGCTGAACGTGCCGTTGGTGGTGCGTCTGGAAGGCACGAATGTCGAAAAGGGTAAAGAGCTGATGGCCTCTTCAGGGCTGCCGATTATCTCTGCCGATAATCTGGCCGATGCGGCGGAAAAGATCGTGAAGGCGACAAAAGAAGCCATGAGCAAGGCGGCTTAACAGCGATCATCACTCAAGACACAATATATAAATACAGTTAGACAAAAGGAAGTTTATGTCATGTCAGTCCTCGTTAACAAAAATACCCGCGTGATTTGCCAAGGCTTTACCGGCGCGCAAGGCACATTCCATTCCGAGCAAGCGATTGCTTACGGCACGAAAATGGTCGGCGGCGTGACCCCCGGTAAGGGCGGCACGAAGCACCTTGATTTGCCAGTGTTCAACACGGTTGCCGAAGCGGTGAAGGAAACAGGCGCGAATGCCTCTGTGATCTACGTTCCCCCGCCATTTGCGGCGGACGCCATTCTTGAAGCGATTGATGCTGGCGTGGATCTGGCGATTTGTATCACCGAAGGGATTCCGGTTCTGGATATGGTGAAGGTCAAGCGTGCGCTTGATGGTTCGAAAACGCGCCTGATCGGGCCGAATTGCCCGGGCGTGATTACACCGGGTGAGTGCAAGATCGGCATTATGCCGGGGCATATCCACATGCGCGGCAAGGTCGGGATTGTATCCCGCTCTGGAACGCTGACCTATGAAGCCGTGGCGCAAACGGGCGCTGTTGGCTTGGGGCAATCGACCTGTATCGGTATCGGCGGCGACCCTGTGAATGGCACAAACTTCATTGATTGCATCAAATTGTTCATGGATGATGAGGAAACAGAAGCCATCCTGATGATCGGTGAGATCGGCGGATCGGCCGAGATTGAGGCTTGTGACTATTACAAATCCCTACCGAAGAAAAAGCCGATTGCGGGATTTATCGCGGGCGCGACTGCGCCTCCGGGTAAGCGGATGGGGCATGCTGGCGCTTTGATTTCCGGGGCGGATGACACTGCTCCCGCCAAGATGAAGGCGATGCGCGAGGCTGGATTTGTTGTCTCCGAAAGCCCCGCCGGACTTGGTGATGCGGTTGTTGCGGCGATGGCGGCTTAACAACCAAGTAAGCTTGATCGTTATAGGCTGCGGATTAAATTATATCTAAACGCCTGAACACCTATATATGACGTCACAGGAGTATCGTCCTATGATCCGTAAAGTCTTATCCTTTGCTGCGCTTATGTTTTGCCTGAATATTTCAGCTCCTCATGCTGTTTCTTATGCCCATGCGCAAACGGCCTCGCCATTCTCGTCATTGCAGTGGACGGCGCGGATTTTGGTGGTAACGGGGGAGCGCGAAGACCCGCTTTACACGGTGCAAATCCAAAATCTGCGTGATCGGCTCAAAGAGGTACAAGACCGCGATATCGCCGTTTTGCATTTTAATCGCGACTCCATTCGCCCGCTAAGCGAGTTCGGCGATTACGGCTATGCGGGCTGGTATCGCATGAATGCCAATCAGCGGCGTTTTGTGCGCGATAGTATTGATCTGACCGAGGAAAACACGGTCTTTTCAGTGGTTCTGATTGGCAAGGACGGTGAGGTGAAATCCGTCTGGCAAGCCGCAGAAGATGCCGTTTCCGCTGATGATATCTTCTCAATCATTGATGCCATGCCAATGCGCCAGCGTGAAATGGACAACGCGCGTTGAAGCTAAATATGCTTACATTGTGCAATTTTTGCCGCGATTAACGGCTATCGGGAAAATTTTTCATAGTGCTAGCAGGTCGTTATCGCTCTTTCAAATGTAAGCCTATAGAAAACCCCTGAAACTGCGCGCTTTAATTTATGGAAAATAGGCATGGGGTTTGCATAGTTATTTGTCATAGGGATTGTTACGCAAAAAAGGAGAACCCCCATGATGAACTATGTATATGGAATTGTAACATCATTCACTTTGATCGCGATGGTCGATATTATCGACAGCAATGTGCCGAACAGCCTGAAATACTGGGTAACGCTATATGTGCCGTTCTAGAATAAAGTAAGTCTAATAAAAGCTCATATCAAGGAAGTGTTTGAGGCCTTGCTTGTTTCATTGTATGATGAAACAAATTTTTAAAGGTTTTGCCTTCCATGAGCTTTTTAGACGAACTTCAACCACAGGATCGCGCATTGGTCATCAGCCTTCCTTACCGTGTCGGAATATGGATCAGCCATGCCGATGATACGGGGGGAGAGGAAGCCAGCCTTGAAGAAAAGGCTGCGCTAGCCAATATTATTGATGGTTTTACGCGTGAGGTTTTTGGCTCGGAAGCGGTGCAGCACATCATGATGGAAACGCTTCAGGCAAAAAACGAATGGGAAGGCTGGGCGCATAATTACAAAACAATTCTTGAAGACGCGCAAAAAGCGGTCGATATATTAAACGAGGTTATTGATCCGAAAGAGGTGAGTGCTTATCGCCAGCGTTTGTTTGAAATTGCCGAAGCGGTGGCCTTGGCATTTCGGGAATATGATGCTTTAAACCTTCAAGAAAAACTCAGAATTTACATGACCTATCATGTGAAGAAAATTACGGCGTCCAAGAAAAAGGCGCAAACACTCAGGCCTATCAATGAATATTTGAATGTCAGCGTTAAGGAGCGGATGCACCTACGCAAACTTGCCGATGTTCTGACGCTGGATTACCATTAGAGCCTATCAAAAGAGTTATAAATATGAATACAGATATTTTTTCACAACTTTCCGATGACATTCGTCATCAGATTATCGCGCTGCCTTATAAGGCGGGAATGCTCATTAGCCATGCCGATGATGTTGAGGGTGAGGATGATGATTTTTCGGAGATGAAGGCGCTTGAGAAAGCTTTTCCCGAAGTCGCCAAGCTGCATCCTGATAGTGCGTTGGTGCAGGCTGTATCGCTTGCGATTATTGATAGCCCTTCTTTTTGGCCGCAATGGGAAAATGAGTGCTTTTTTGTTGTGCGGCAAGCCCCTGATATTATGCAGCAGGTCATCCAGAATTTCGGCGTGGATGAGGCGCGGGAGTATCGGGCGTATATCATGGAGATCGGCAAGCTTGTCGCCCGCGCGCATGGTGAGTTTGAGGCCTTTGACGATATGGCGGCGGGGCAGGAAAAAGAGAGCTTTTTTGCCGGAATAATTGGCCGTTTGACCCAATCAATGGCGCAATCGCAAGAGACTGAGGGCGGGCATCCCGCCAATATCAGCGCCTCGGAAAAGGCCGCATTGAAAGAACTGTCGGACGCGCTGCGGGTGGATGGATAGGTCATTCTGAGCAAAACGTGAAGTATATTTCTTACTTCAAAAGCCTATAGCCCTATCAGTTCATAGAGATTTTTTAATGATACAATCTCGATATATTCTAAGTTTAAATATAGGAACTCTATATAATTTGATAAGAGCCGCATCTACAGCGTAACTATGGAAACAAGACCAAATGGAGAGAAAATGCCAAATAATATTGTGGTCGATACACATGCCAGAATGAAGATAAATAAAAGCAATGTATAAATTATTTTGTTTCTGTCTGAGGCTTTAATAAGTTTCCTCCATAAAAGGCCAGTGGAAAAAACAAGAAAGGCAAAAATAAATATGCTAAGAGAAATTTCCAATGAGTCCGTTAACTGGTTGTGAAAATTAATGATGATATATGTTTTGAAAAAACTAACTATCAAATTACCAGGGAAAAATAGAAATAACGCAGTTTTCGTCGATATTTTATCTAGCATGTTTAAGTCGCTCAAAATCTAATTTTAATAATACCATTAAAATAAGTTGGTGAATTCTTCAGAAGAATATGCTGCATAAAAAAATCTAAAAATAGCCTTTAAATATATAAAAATTCATTTTGTAATTATTTTGATGGAACACACTGGTGTGAGTAGCGGAATCTCTTGTAATACAATGAACATTCTTCGACTGCGCTCGGGATAAAAAAGTGGAAGCATGAAAACTGCGGCTTGATGCAAGATGGCTCTTGATTTTCGCTGTAAATATTCTTTAATGATGGGGCTGGTTTCGCCATAAGCGGCAAGGCAGTTTATTTTTCAAGCTTAGAGGGTAAAAAATGACAAATGCAACGGCTCAACAAACATTCCTAAACGGCGCGAATGCTGAATATATCGCGCATTTATACGGGGAATATCTTAAAAACAGGCACAATGTCGATGCGAGCTGGCAAGATTTTTTCGGCGGCTTGAATGACAATGAATTGACGCTTTTGGCCGAGTTGAGCGGAGCGAGCTGGACACCGGCTCAGAACAAGAAATCCAATAACCGTTTTGGCGTTGTGAAGGCTGATACGCTGGAGCCTCTGCCCGCCGCAGCCAACAAGGACACAAAACCTTCCGCAAAGGCGCAAGGTGCATCGGCGGACGATATTCGCCGCGCCGCCCATGATTCAATCCGCGCCCTGCAACTTATTCGCGCCTATCGCGCTCGCGGGCATTTCCTCGCCAATCTTGACCCGCTGGGCTTGAAAGAGGCTACAGATCATCCAGAGCTTGACCCCGTTCATTACGGCTTTAGCGCCGAGGATTACGACCGCGAGATATTTATCGGCGGCGTTTTGGGCATGGAGTCAGCCAGCCTGCACGATATTGTTACGGCGCTGCGCCAGATATATTGCGGCACGATCGGGCTTGAGTTTTTGCACATGGCCGACCCGCAGGAAAAAGCATGGCTGCAAGAGCGCATCGAAGCGCCGTGCAACAAGACCGATTTTTCCGTGAACGGCAAACGCGCCATCTATCAGCGCCTTGTCGCCGCCGAAGCCTTCGAGCAGTTCTTGCACAAAAAGCACCCCGGTACGAAACGCTTTGGCGTTGATGGCGGGGAAGCGCTGATCCCGATGATGGAGCAGATCATGAAGCGCGGCGGCCAGCTGGGCTTGAAAGAAATCGTGGTCGGCATGGCGCACCGTGGCCGCCTCAATGTTTTGGCCAATGTGATGGGCAAGCCCTTCACGGCGATCTTCGCGGAGTTTCAGGGGCAATCCTCAACGCCCGATGATGTGCTTGGCTCGGGTGATGTGAAATACCACCTCGGAACGTCCAGTGACCGCGATTTTGACGGCAATTCAATTCACCTGTCCTTGACCGCCAACCCGTCCCACCTTGAATTTGTCAATCCTGTGGTGATCGGCAAGGTGCGCGCCAAGCAGGTACAGCGCAAGGACACGGACTCAACACAGGTTCTGCCGCTGCTGCTGCATGGTGATGCGGCCTTTGCGGGGCAGGGCGTGACGGCTGAAACCCTGATGATTTCCGAACTGCCGGGCTACCGCGTCGGCGGCACAATCCATATCGTGATTAACAACCAGATCGGCTTTACAACCACGCCGAAATATGGCCGCTCTGGGCCGTATTGCACGGATGTTGCGAAGATGCTCTCCGCGCCGATCTTCCATGTTAACGGTGATGATCCGGAAGCGGTTGTGCATGTCGCGCGCATCGCCACGGAATTCCGTCAGGAGTTCAAGAAAGATGTCGTGATCGATATGTTCTGTTACCGCCGTTACGGCCACAATGAGGGCGATGAGCCGGCCTTCACACAGCCGTTGATGTACCGTAAAATTGCCAATCAGGACACAACCCGCAGCCTCTATGCCAAGCAATTGATTGCCGAGCATGTCATCACCGAGGATGAGGCGCAAAAGACAATTGATGAGTTTTATCAATATCTTGATGAGGCTTTTGAGGCAACGCAGAGCTATAAACCCAATAGTGCCGATTTCCTCGGCGGGGCGTGGGAAGGGCTGCAACTCGCACCCGAAGGGGCGCGGCGCGGTCAAACTGGCGTTTCCGAGAGCGATCTTCGTGCTATCGGCAAAATCATTACCGAAGTGCCGAAGGGCTTTAATATCAATAAAAAGCTCCAGCGCGTCATGGATGCCAAAACCGCAATGCTGAAATCGGGCGAGGGTTTTGATTGGGCAACCGCTGAGGCTCTGGCCTTCGGAACATTGCTCAAAGACGGCTATGCCGTCCGTCTGTCGGGGCAGGATGTCGGGCGCGGTACGTTCTCGCACCGTCATGCGACCTGGTACGATCAGGAAACCGAGGAAAAATACATTGCGCTTCACCATGTATCAAAGGATCAGCGCCGCTTTGAGGTCTTTGACTCCCCTCTGTCTGAAATGGCTGTGCTGGGTTTCGAATACGGATATTCGCTGGCCGATCCGAAAACTCTCGTGCTGTGGGAAGCGCAGTTCGGCGATTTCGTGAACGGGGCGCAGGTTATCATCGACCAGTTCATTGCCTCGGGTGAGGTAAAGTGGCTGCGGATGTCGGGGCTTGTGATGCTCTTGCCGCATGGCTTTGAAGGGCAAGGGCCGGAGCACTCCTCCGCACGGCCTGAGCGATTCTTGCAGCTTTGCGCCGAAGATAACTGGCAGGTCGCAAACTGTACGACTCCGGCCAATTACTTCCATATTTTGCGTCGTCAGATGCTCAGGGACTTCCGCAAGCCATTGGTCTTGATGACTCCGAAATCGCTGCTGCGTCACAAATTGGCTGTTTCCAATATCGCCGATTTCAACAAGGACAGCACTTTCCACCGCGTTTTGTGGGATGACGATCAGAAGAAACTCGCCAAGCCGGAAAAGATCAAGCGTGTGGTTCTGTGTAGCGGCAAGGTCTATTATGATCTGTTGCAAGAGCGCCGTGACCGCAAGATTGATAATGTTTTGCTATTGCGGGTCGAGCAGCTCTATCCGTTCCCGTCCGATGCGTTGGCGGAGGAGTTAAAGCCGTTCAAAAACGCCGAAATCGTCTGGTGTCAGGAAGAGCCGAAAAACCAAGGCTATTGGAGCTTTGTCGATCCGTTCATTGAGGATGTTCTCATTTCTATCAAGCACAAGCCGTGCAGCCGTGCCCGTTATGTTGGGCGTGTGTCTGCCGCTGCGCCTGCAACGGGGATGATGTCGCGCCACACCGCGCAACAAGCCAAGCTGGTGGATGAGGCATTGAGCCTGTGATGGCTGGCAGCGCTTTGCGCGAAGCTGTTCGGAATTTTCTGCCGCTTTATTTCGTGGCTGACCCGTCTTGTTGTGGCGGGCGCGATATTGTCGAGATCATCTTGAGCGCTGTGCGTGGCGGCGCGACGATGGTTCAGCTTCGCAACAAACATGACCCCAAACCGTTGATTGTGGCGCAGGCTGCGCTGCTCGCGGAATTGCTCAAGGGCGAGAATATCCCGTTTCTGGTCAATGATTATCCCGAAATCGCCCGCGATGTTGAGGCGGACGGCGTGCATATCGGTCAAGGCGATATGAGCGCAGCGGCGGCACGCGCAATTCTGGGCGAGGATAAAATCATCGGGCTGACGGCTTTTACGGACGCGCAAATCAGCGCGGTTGATCCGCATATTGTCGATTATATTGGCACGGGGCCTTTCTTTCCGACCCAAACCGATAAGGGCAAACCCGTTTTGGGCGCGGCGCGGTTTTCTGAATTGGCGGCGCTCTCACCCGTTCCCGTTGTCGGGATTGGCGGAATTACGTCGGAGAATGCGGCGGAGGTGCTCAAGGCCGGAGCGGACGGGGTTGCCGTGATGCGGGCGATTTCCGAAAGTGCCGATCCGATGGTGGCAACGCAGCACTTGAGAGATGCTGTGCAACACGATAGATTGGCTAAATGATACCACATATTTTATCAATTGCCGGGTCTGATCCGTCGGGCGGTGCAGGGGTGCAGGCCGATCTGAAGACCTTTTCGGCGCTCGGATGCTATGGCATGGCGGCAATCACCGCGCTGACCGCGCAAAACACCCGCGGCGTTACCGATGTATTCATGGTGCCGCCCGATTTTCTGCGGGCGCAGATTGACACGATTTTCAGCGATATTCGCGTTGATGCTCTCAAGATCGGCATGGCGGGAACGGCGGATTCGATTGCCGTGCTGGAGGGCGCTTTGAAGCGCCATCGTCCGCCCGTCATCGTGCTTGACCCTGTGATGGTGGCGACAAGCGGTGATCGGCTTTTGCCCGATGCGGCGATTGCGCGAATGCGTGAGTCTATGCTGCCGCTGGCGGATTGTATTACGCCGAATATTCCGGAGGCCGAGGTTTTGCTGGGGCAATCCCTGGAGCGTGATTTTGGCGGCGACCTTGGCGCGATGGCATCGGCCTTGCTCGATTTGGGGGCGCGCTCTGTCTTGCTCAAGGGCGGGCATCTCAGCGGAGAAAGCGCCATAGATATTTACTGCAGCCATACGGAGCGCGAGCCTACAATATTAGAAACGAAACGTATCGTAACAAAAAATACACATGGCACAGGCTGTACATTATCAAGCGCTTTGGCCTGTTTTTTGGCGCGGGGGCTGGAGGGTGCGGCGGCTGCGCGGGTGGCCAAGGATTACCTGACCCAAGCTCTTGGCAGTGCCGATCAATTGCAAATCGGCGGCGGTCATGGCCCCGTTCATCATTTTCATACGCTTTGGGAGAGTGCTTAAGTTATGACCGAGTTCGATATGATTGCGCGCTATTTTGTTCCGTTAACCCAAGGCCGTGCAGAGACGGAAGATCTGAAAAACGATGCGGCGATATTCGATATTCCTGATGGGTTTCAGACCGTTGTGACCAGCGATACGCTCAATGCCGGTGTCCATTTCTTGCCCGATCAGCCGCCCGCGACCATCGCGCAAAAGGCTTTGCGCACCAATCTATCCGATCTCGCCGCGATGGGGGCAACGCCCTATTGCTATCAACTTTGCTTAAGCTTGCCTGATCTATCCGAGCTGCCTGAAGAGTGGTTGCAAGATTTTTGTTCAGGGCTGGCGGAAGATCAGAAGCGCTATAATATATTCCTCTCCGGCGGCGATACAACGCGCGTGTCTCAGGGCGGAATGGTGAGCGTTTCGATCACCGCCATCGGTCTGGTTGAGGCGGGAAAGGCGTTGAGGCGCTCAACGGCCAAGGCTGGGGATTTGATTGTGCTGACGGGCTGCGTCGGTGATGCCTATTGCGGGCTGAGGATGCGACAAAATACACTCCAGCCTTCAATAGAGCGCTGCATTGCGCTTTACCATGTGCCGGATCCGCCTATTGCACCGGTGCGTGATTTGGTAAAATTCGCAACGGCTTGTATTGATGTTTCTGATGGGGTTATCGCTGACCTTCGGCATATGGCTCAAGCGTCCAATCTTCAGGCTGAGATTAACCTTCGCTCTATTCATTTTTCCTCGGATGTGGAAAAATTGCTGGCGCAAAATCTTGTGAGTTTTGAAGATGTGTTGACGGGCGGTGATGACTATCAGCTTTTAATGGCTGTGCCATCAAATAAATACGGTGCGCTTCGTATCTATATGGAAGAGACCTATAATTTGACTGTTCAGGCTATTGGTGCATTTGCGGCGCGTGAAACTTCTCTGGCGGGTGAACCCGTTCGTGTTCTGGATCGCAATGGCGCCCCCTTGCAGTTTACAAAAACCGGATGGCAGCATTTCTGAAAAAGATGGCGAAAATCCTATCAAAATCCTTTCAAAGCCCCTTGCCTTGGCGTAAGCTTGCGAGTAAAGATTTTGTAGCTTTGAAACACCACAAATTATCGAAACGATTAATACATTAGGATTGAAGAAAATGGCGAAAATAGTTGTTCCTGCGCTGGGTGAGTCCGTATCCGAGGCGACCGTTGCACAATGGCTGAAAAAAGAGGGCGAAGCGGTTAAGGCTGATGAGCCGATTGTCGAGCTGGAAACCGATAAGGTTACGCTTGAGGTTAATGCGCCAAAGGATGGCGTGATTGCAAAAATCACGGTCGGTGAGGGCGAAACCGTTGAGGTCGGCGCGATTCTGGGCGAGCTTTCCGAAGGGGCGGCGGCCAATGACACATCGAAAAAATCTGCCTCCTCCGAAGCGCCGAAGGCTGCGGCTGCTGCGAGCAAGGCTGCGCCTGTTGAAGTGAAATCGGCCTCTGGCGGGCATGGCTCAAGCGATGCGGCGCTTTCGCCTGCGGTGCGCAAGATGCTGGCGGACAACAATCTTGATGCCTCTGCCGTGAGCGGTACGGGCAAGGATGGCCGCATCACGAAAGAAGATGTGCAAAATGCGATTTCTTCACGTCAGAGCGCTGCGCCGAACCCTGTAACTTCGGCGGTCAGCCATGCACCAACACCGAGCAGCCGCGATAATGGCCCGCGTGAGGAACGCGTGCGTATGACCAAGCTGCGTAAGGTGATTGCGTCCCGTTTGAAAGAGGCGCAAAACACGGCGGCAATGCTCACAACCTTTAATGAGGTTGATATGCAGCCTGTCATGGATTTGCGGGCGAAATATCAGGATGCTTTTGTCAAGAAATACGGGATTAAGCTCGGCTTTATGTCGTTTTTCGTCAAGGCGGCGATACAGGCGCTCAAGGAGTTTCCGGCGGTTAATGCCGAAATTCAGGGCGATGATATCGTTTACAAGAATTACTATGATATCGGCGTGGCGGTTTCAACGCCGCAAGGTCTGGTTGTTCCTGTCTTGCGCAATGCCGATCAGCTGTCGATGGCCGAAATTGAGGCGAAGATTGTTGATCTGGGAACGCGCGCGCGCGATGGCAAGTTGACCATGGATGAAATGACGGGCGGCACGTTCACGATTACCAATGGCGGTATTTTCGGCTCGATGCTCTCGACGCCGATCCTCAATACGCCGCAATCGGGGATTTTGGGAATGCACAATATCGTGCAGCGCCCCGTCGTTATGAAGGACGGTTCGATACAGGCGCGGCCGATGATGTATCTGGCGCTGTCATACGATCACCGTATCATTGACGGGCGCGAGGCTGTGTCTTCGCTCGTGCGGATGAAGGAAGCCATCGAAGACCCGCAACGTCTGGTGCTCGACGTTTAAGACGTTTAATGAATAGGTTCGGTCAAAAAGGGGATAATTCGCTCTTTCCTTTCATTTAGGATGAGAGCATCTTCCTCTAAGACTGCATGCGAACAACACCCGCTTGGCCTTGCCAGTCGCGGGTGTCCTGCTCCGGTTTTTCGGTGGCGTAGCGGGCATAAAGCGCAATTCCCATCTCGTCCTCAAGGCTATCAACCTGCACACCCTTTTGCACCAGCAGCTGTTCATTTTCGGCATTAACCCCGCCCAGATGATTGCCGATAACCAGCCGTGAAAAGCCCTGCGAGAAGGTCAGCGCTGTGCAGACCGAACACGGTGTCAGCGTTGTAAAAAGTGTGCATTGGCTGAAATCAACCCGCGTTCCGGCATCGTTGATCGCATCGGTTTCGCCGTGCCAATAGACGCGGTTTTCCTGAATATGACGGTTATGCCCCTTGCCCATGATCTGGCGGGAGCGATTGTCGATCACAACCGCGCCAATCGCGCAGCCGCCCTCCAGATAGCCTTTTTCAGCCAGCAAAACCGCCAGCCGCATGAAATCCTTATCCTCCAGACGGGCGATGAAATCTTGCACGGGTTGGGCGGTTAGGTTTTTGGTCGGGGTATAGGCAATCACCCGCAAGGTCTGGTCGTTGATCGGGCTATCGGCTTGGATGGTGGTGGCTATATCCGGAATTTCATTGGTGATCATGGCTTTCGGGCTTTCTTATAGGCTTATATCGTAAGGGGGTTGATTGTGAGAATATCGGCGTCTTGCAGGGCGTTGAGCGCATTTTTCTTATGCGCATGGCTGATCGGGTCAATCTGATGAACCTCACCATCGTCAATAGTGATATGCAGCCGATCAAACCCGCCGCCGATGAAATTCACCAGCTCGCGGGCGGTAGGGGCGGCGCTCATATAGATAAAGTCGGGCGCAATTCTAATGCCCAAACGCCCCGCCGCCATCATCAGGCGATTGAGCGGATTGAGCACAAAGCTGTATTTTCCCTCGCCTTGCAGGTTATCCGCGCTGCTCAGGCCAATCGTGGGATGCGCTGTCACGCAAAAGGCGATCGGCTGATTATGCTCATCATGCCCCAAACACAGCGCAAAGGCGGCCTTGCCGTATTGGCGGGCGGCGTGCGTTATCTCGGCGCGGAATATCGTTTCATCAAGCGCCGAAACGCCGCGCAGCAGCGGCGGGTTTTCCTCCGGCGGTTTATAATCGGGCGCAATCGTGATGAGCGGTTCAATGCGCCGATCCTTGCGCCAGAGCTTGAAAACGTTGATTCCTGCGACCTTGAAGATACGCAGCGACATATCCTCGATATCCGCGCCGCGGCGCAGGGCAAAATCTTTCTCAAAGCCCTTATGGTCGATATAAATGGTTTTCACACCCGATTCGGCTATGTTTTTGGCGCAGTTCGGGCAGGGCGGGTCGGTAATATAGAGCGTAGCGCCCTCTATCGGCCTTGTGCTTTTGAGGATGCAGGCGGTTTCAGCATGGAGCGTACCGCTCGAATTGCCGATAGGAACGCCGCGGCCAAAGGTTTTTTCAATCGATTCGGGCCAGTGATTGGTTTGGGTGATTGAGGGTGACGCGCTATCTTGCGCGCCATCTTTGTCGTTTTGCGCAGGCAATACCAGTGTCGCGGCGACCTTGCTCGTTTCGTGCGGGCTGTTGGACACCGCATCGACTGTTTGCTGCATGTAGGAATAAGGGCAAGTATTCATCTATAGCTCAAAGTTTTTTAGAATCATAGTCTTGTTTTATATTTTGTTTTTCTTATAAGCAAATTACGGAGTGCATTATGAGTGATATACGCTTTTAGGCCTAATATCATTTGTTGTTTTTGAACGGTTTAGAAAAATTATTTTGACTTTAGAACGGAAGTTGTAATAATTTTCTTGAATTATGAATAATAAATGAACTAGGGTTGGGTTATGTCATTTCGTGATGTGAGTTTTTACACGGAAAAACGGAGAACGAAACTATGCAAGAGCAAAAGATCCGGGTAGGTCGCCTGGGTGAAAAACCTATTGATTTTACTTTTGATGACATAAAAAAGGGAGCGGTGCGCGATAGCGGCCTGTTTCCTGAGCTATACGCCAGCAAATGGCCGGAGGTCACAGCAGCCGTTTTGGTTACAGGCGTAGAGCGCAAATACAAAGAACATATCGCGGCTGTTGAGGGCGGCAATTGGGCTTTGCCTTTATATCTGCCTCCGGCGTTGTTTCCCCGCGCCTTGGAGGATTCCAAAGAGGCCGAAAAAAATCAGGCTGCCATCGCCAAAGGCAAGCTGGAAAAAAGCTTTATCGAGCCGTTTCGTTATCAGTTGCAAAAATTGACGGGCGTTCAAAAAACGATATTTGTTGATGATGTAAAACGCCGCGCCGGTGTCAATCATCTGGAAAATATCGTTGCGATTTCCGATGACCGTAATTCGGTTATTGATGATGCGTTTCGTCACATTTTATATGGTGATTTATCCGATCACTGGAATGAGCAAGTGCGCGAGATTTTCTCCGAAAAGCATTTATTGCCAGGAAAGCGCGTCAAGGAAACCGATAGCGCCCATTATGGTATTTTAAACTCTGTCTTTTTGCGCCAGAAAGCAGATGAGTTTCTTAAAGCGCAAGGCGTTGAGTTTAATCCTGATCAGCGCATGGATACAACACTCTGTATCGCGCCCGTAATACCGGGTTTTTTACCGCTGCCAGAACAAGGCCTGATTGTAACGGCAATCGGCGTTCCGTTTGGATCATTGCCCGTTACACAAGAGCATTTCGAAGCTGCGCGTAAGGGCAAAATCTTTACACATGATGATTTTAATCTTGTGTTCCCTGAAGACAGGCCAGAAGGTGTGACCTTGGGCGAGCTGAAAAAGAATGAGCCAAACCACCCGTTTTTCAGTGAAGTTTTTTCACCGGGGCGGGCTTTGAACGCTTTTGCGCATATGGCGGGTATTCCGCAACGCAAGGCGGGCGAACCGTTATGGCGGGAATTCCATGCCGTTGCGAAGTTTAAGCCGCAAACGGTTGTGTCGAATATTCCGATGCTGGCCGCGCCGCCAAAGCGGGAGGATATTGAGGAATCCCTTAATTTGCCTTCTCATATGCGCTTGACGAAAAAGCGTGGCGGGGCGCAACGTTTGTTCTTCGAAAAGCCGTATGGCGGCTTCAGGTCGTTGCGCGAGCTGGAGGAGATTCTTCACTCCGGTCAGGCCTTTGTTATTCAAGACCCTGACAAATTCGATATTCCCGAAGATCACGGCCTTGTGCATCGTTCGGGACGCAAGGTTTCGGATGATGAAATCAGGCTACTGCGCCGCTTGGAAACCGATCTGATTTTCGCGTATTTAGCGACCATGACGACACAGCCGGGATCAGCCAATCACTTCGGGCGCTCGCATCTGGTTGAAAAAAGCTATTGGGAGAAATACGGCCAATGGCATCCTGATTTTTGTAATCTTGGTTTGGCGGGTGATATCGAGAGCGAGGCGTATCGGATTTTTGAAACCGAAGAGGAACTTCGTGAAGGTCTGGAGGCTTGGGATCGGATGGTTTACAAGCATTATGTTCCGCTTCCGGCCAATGATTTTATGCGCACTGAAGAGCAACTGCTCGATACGATGGGCATCAAAGATGCTGGTTACGTTGTGTCAAGTTACGGCAGTGCAAGCTCCTATATCGATCTGGCCTATAAGGATGCCGAAGCGTTCAATTATGAATTGGCGCGCCTTGGGGTGACAACCAATGACGGCGGCGGGGCGCGTTCGGCCATGCTTGGGGCGCGGATGGGCAATATCCGTGCGCTGCAAGAGGGCTTTAACGTACTCAATATCGGTATTCGCTCTGAAACCGATGTGTCGCCGTTGGAGGGGAATATCAAGGACTCGATCCGCTCCACAGGGTTTGAGCCGATCACCGATGCGAAGGACAAGCGCCATATTCATTATGCGGATGGGCAGTTTCATGTCCTCAAGCTCAATCGTTTGTTGCAGCGTCAGGCGGCGATTGCCGCGATGTCCGATGTGGCAACCTATTTTGCGGGCGGGAACGGAACTGTTGTTGAGGTTGCGATCACGCGCCTTCACAATGCCAAGGTTCGCATTTTGGGTGAGGGGCTATTCCCTGGATTTGAATCGGATAACCGCACAATTCCGATGGTGTTCGTTAATCACGAATTTGAACATCTGGGGCAAAAGCGCGGTATTTTCGATGTGCTGAACAAGCCGTTCAAGGGTATGGAGCGATTCTTTGATATGCAAGATATGCGCGGCGATAACCGCATTGAAAACGCTGTGGAGTTTGTGAAGCGCCACGCCGCCATGCACGGTTATAAGCTGCGCGGGAATGACTTCAAGTTGGGTCTGGATGGTGTCGAGCCGCTCGCGCTGGCTCAAATCTAATCGCCTCAGATCACTTCAGTAAATTCACCTATGCCGCGCTCTTTACAAATTCGGGAGCGCGGTATATCAATGGCTCTGAATTATCCAAGATACGCGTACAAAGGCGTCACAATCGGTTTAATTTTCAACCTGTTAATCAAAAAACAAAAAGGCAAAAGACATGTCCGAAAAATTTGATGTAATCGTGATTGGTGCGGGGCCGGGCGGCTATGTATGTGCGATCCGCTGTGCGCAGCTTGGCTTGAAAACGGCTTGTGTGGAAAAGCGCGATTCGCTGGGCGGCACATGTCTGAATATCGGCTGTATCCCGTCCAAGGCCTTGCTGCACGCTTCCGAGCGCTACGAAGAGGCCGCGCATCACCTTGATGTTTTGGGCGTGAAAACGGGCGGCGTAAAGCTCGACCTCAAGGCGATGATGAAGCACAAGGACGATGTCGTTAGCACCAACACCAAGGGCATTGAATTTCTGTTTAAGAAGAACAAAATCACCCACCTCAAAGGCACGGGCGAGATTGTCGAGGCGAGCAAGGTCAAGGTCGGCAAGGATGTTTACAGCGCCGATCACATCGTGATTGCGACAGGCTCGGACGTGATTTCCCTACCGGGGATCAAGATTGACGAAAAGCAGATCGTCTCCTCCGAAGGGGCGCTGAAACTGCCGAAAGTGCCGAAGGATATGATTGTGATCGGCGGCGGCGTGATCGGGCTTGAAATGGGTACGGTCTGGCGCAGGCTGGGCGCGAAGGTCACGGTTGTCGAATATCTCGATAATATCTTGCCGGGGATGGATGGCGAAATCCGCAAGGAAGCGCTCAAGATTTTCAAAAAGCAAGGGCTGGAGTTCAAGCTCTCCGCCAAGGTTACGGGCGCAAAAACCTCCGCCAAGGGCGTGGAGCTGAGCGTTGAATCTGCGGCGGGCGGCAAGGCTGAAACGCTCAAGGCCGAAATCGTGCTGATGGCGATTGGCCGCAAGCCCTATGCCGATGGTCTGGGTTTGGAAAAGGCAGGCATCGCGCTGGATAATCGTGGCCGCATCGAGGTTGATGAATTCTTTGAAACCTCCGTTGAGGGCGTTTATGCGATTGGCGATGTTATCAAGGGGCCGATGTTGGCGCATAAGGCCGAAGATGAGGGCGTAATCCTCGCTGAAATGCTGGCGGGGCAATCCGGTCATATTGATTACGATAAAATTCCGGGCGTGGTCTATACATGGCCGGAAGTCGCCAATGTCGGCAAAACCGAAGAGCAGCTCAAAGAGGCCGGTACAGAATACCGCGCCGGAAAATTCCCGTTCATGGCCAATGGCCGCGCGCGGGCGATGAATGCGGTGGACGGGTTTGTGAAAATCCTGTCTTGCGCCAAAACCGACCGTGTGCTCGGCGCGCATATCATCGGGCCGAATGCGGGTGATTTGATTCAAGAGGTTGTCAGCGTCATGGAATTTGACGGCACGGCGGAGGATATTGCCCGCACCTGCCACGCGCACCCGACCTTGACCGAGGTGGTAAAAGAAGCCGCGCTGGCAGTTGACAAACGCGCTTTGCATAACTAGGGTATTATTTGTTATAATACGAAAGGTTGTTTTAAATGGCTATTGATAATTTTGGTAAGTTTGAAAGTGATCCTCAAGGTCAAAAAAACTGGGATAATTTGCGTAAAGCTGCATTTGTCGCGGCAGCTACGGATAAGATTGGGGAAGGTGGAGCAATTCAGGCTTTAGCAGAACATAATGGAATTATAAACTCTGCTGTTGATGCTCTTGGTATTGATGATGCGTTTAAAGCTGAAGTTAAAAAAGCGATGGCTGCAACAATCGGTGAAATTTCTGTAGAGCCTAGTTAAAATTTTTATAATGCTAAAATGAAACCCGTTCTTATTAATTAGGACGGGTTTTTTATCACGCACGAGGCTTAAATTGGGGCGGAGAGAGGATATTGCCCGCACCTGCCACGCGCGCTCTGCACAATTAATCAGAGCGCAATATACCCCCCAAAAAAAGCCATGTTGATCAGTATGGCGCTCAATCTTGCTCAGGCTGAGCGCTTTGTTGCGGTGGTTGTTGTTGTGGAGGTTGCTGCTGCAGTTGTGGTCTCGCCACCACTCCGGGGCGCGCCACCAGCGCAAACGGGGTTTTGGCGCAAATTTTCAAATCCTGCCATATAGCGGAGAGCACGCCCGTTTTGCGCTGCTGGATATACTCGGATTCCGCATCGACCAGCTTTTGAAAGTTTTGCGGATCCAGCCCCTCAATTTGCCCGCGAAACTCTGAAATCTGTGTTACGCCGGTAATGCCGGGGTTAACCGATTGAATTTCGTCTATGGTTTTCTTGAGTCTTGTAAAATCAGGTTCGGATACGATAATCGCGCAGTGGTGTTTGTGAGCAACATTCTTGAGCGTCTCAGATGTTTGAACAACATCGGCATAAGAAAACGTAACGGGGCGCCAGCCGACAACATCCATCTCACCTTTCAGAATATTGATCAGTTGCGGGATTTCATCAAGGCTGCTCTTGCGCAAAAACTTTCCGGCTAAAGTTACACGCGCGGCATCAGGCTCATCGCCATCGTGCATTGATTTGAACTTATAAACCTCAAATGCCTGTCCATCCCGGCCATAGCGCTTTTGTTTATAAAACGGCGCAACACCATGAATTGCGTTGGCCAGTGTGACAATAGGGGTCAATATTACAAACGGAATGCCAAAAAGCGCCAGTCCAAGCGCTTTTTGCCCGATACGTCTTGGAAAACTATTGAGTTTGTCCATTGCCTTATTACTCTTTCACAAGCCGTAAATCTGGCGTTTTGATGATTTGTTCGATCACGCGCGCTGGCACTTGTCCGCTACGGTCGGGAATCCAGATGATTGGCCTATCAACCAAGGCGCGCAATCTCTCAAATCCGTGATATGCGGGCGGGAATTGTCTATCAAAGCTCAAATCGAGGTCAAAGCCGACAACCAGCAAAGCGGGATAGGTTGCGTCTTGTTGGGTGATCGCAAAAGCATCGTGGACAGCCCAAGGGTATTGGCCGTTTTTAACAGCTTTAAAATAGAGCAAAGCATTCACGTCATCGGCGAATACGAAAAGATATTTATTATCCGAGCGTTCGCCATTTTCATTCGCATGATGAAAATGAAAATTATCTTCTATTGTTTTGACAACGCCGGATTTCATAGTGTATATATATTTAACATAATTTTACATTGGTGTAAAGAACTCTTTTCATATATGGTTTTTTGCAACAGGCAATAAACAGCAGGTAGACATGAATCCTGAAGAACCAACATTGACAGACAAATGGCTTGCAGAGCTTCAGGCTGAACGTGATGCCGCCATCAAAGCGGGGCGATATTTTGATGGGCAGGAGCGTGACAACATATTGTGTTTCAAGAAAAGAAGAGCCTTGGTCAGTGGCCGCAGCACTGTGTGGGATGATTTGCCGTCTGATTGCAATCCGGATTAGTTTGTTTTCTTGTTGATGTTTTAGGAATTATAGCCTATCCTGAATTTGGATCAGGGGTGAATTGCGCCTTACGTATTGTATCTCCGCATTCCGGCTGCGTTGGCTCTCTTGTCATTCACGCGTAGGCTGGAACCCAGAATTTAAACCACCAAGTCACCAAGTTACCAAGAGTCCAAAACTCTACCGTCATCCTGAGTGAAGCGAAGGATATCTATAATAAACCACAGAGGCACAGAGTTTCTTTAGAGTTCACAGAGTATTCTCTAAACAAATTATCTCCGTGTCCTCTTTTAAAACTCTTTCAACTCTGTGGTGAAAAACAATATCAAACATCATGCCCGCCTTGCGCGGGTATCTGGGCTTCTCCATTAGTAAATTTCAGATCCCCGCCGTTTAAGCTTTGCTGCGCAGAGCCGCGGGGATGACACTGAACCCTTGGTGTCTTGGTGGTTCAAAAACAACAAAGGAACAGCAAATGCAACAGGTTACCCAGCCTTTAAAGCGTCAGTCACAGCCAGAGCCATTGCCGAGCATCATCATTGTAACGACCATTCCCACTCCCACTCCCGCTCTCATCTTTACTCTCACTTCACCGCCCTTGTTTTTACCATTGTTTTTAACATCGCCGCGCACACTAATATTGCGTTATGCAAAATATATGCAAATCAACCAAAAACAAGTGGGGCGAGTGGGGCGAAACTTTTTTAGGCTTTCTTATTGCTCGGATGCGCGGCCTTGTGAATTTTGATCAGCTCTTCGGCATTGACCTCCGTATAACGCTGGGTCGTGCTGAGCGAGGCATGGCCGAGCAGCTCTTGAATCTCCCGCAAATTTGCCCCGTTTTGCAGCAGATGTGTCGCAAAGCTATGGCGCAGCGCATGCGGGGTGACATTTTCCGCCAGCCCCAAAGCGCGGCGCAGGTCACGCATAGATTTTTGCGCAACCCCCTGATTGAGGCGCTTGCCTTGTATGCCAAGGAAAATAGGGCGTTGCGGGGGATCGTTCGGAAACGGGCAGGCCTCAAGATAAGCCTTCAGCATCGTCTCCACAACGGGCAGAACGGGCACGAGCCGCTCCTTACGCCCCTTGCCCATGATCCGCATAAACCCATCGCGCGGCAGGTCGGCAATATTGAGCGCGAGGCCTTCATTGATCCGCAGGCCGCAGCCATAAAGCAGCGTAAACAGTGCACGGTCGCGCAGCCCCATCCAATCTTGCTTTTGTGCGGGATTGTCCATCGCGGCCTCAAGAATGCGAAAGGCCTGATTTTCATGCAGCGGGCGCGGCAGCTTATGCGGCAATTTCGGGCTGCGGACGATGCGAATGGCGGCGTTGTGCATGATGCCTTGCTTGTCGAGCCAAGTGAGGAAATTCTTCACGCCGGACAAAGCGCGGGCGCGGCTGGCATTGCTGGTTCCGTCCATGGCGCGGCGCGACATCCAGGCGCGAAAATCGCGAATGCCCGTATCCGACAGGTCATTCAGCCCCGGCGACTTGGCGTAATGCGAATGCAGGAATTGCACGAAATAGCCGACATCCCCGCAATAAGCGCGCAGCGTATGCGGCGACATATTTTTCTCAATACGCAAATAATCCTGCCACTGCAGCAGACGTTCATGCAGATCGGGCGCGGTCAGGGACAGGATTTCGGCTTTGATGCTCATGGCTTGGCTATGAAGAAATATCGAATTTGTCAAACAGGCGGGAGTCGTTTATAACCATCAGTATGGCACAAAAAGACGGGCAATATCACGTTTTTGTTTACGGCACTTTGATGCGGGGCGAGCGCAATCACGCCGTGATGAAAGATGCGGTTTATCTCGGCGCAATCCGCACCGCCCGCGCCGGATTTGATCTGGTGGAATTTGAATCAGGATCGGCGATCGGTAAATTCACCCCTGGCCTGCTGGACAATGGCGGTTATTATATCTCCGGCGAAGTGTATGAAGTCGATGCGGCGCTGCTTGAGGAGCTCGACGCGTTCGAGCTTGAGGGCGTTGAATACACCCGCAAACGCATATTCTTGAGCGACGGCACAAGCGCTTGGACATATATTTTTATAGGCTCGAAAAAACAAGTCGCCGTTCCGCGCTATATTTTCAGCGATGAAAAACAGCGCACGAAATATTGGCTATCCGATGTACAAAACGGCGCAATCAGCCGCGTAGCTTGAGCTTTGTAAAGTCTATTAGATTGAATTAAACCAAAAATAAACCTTAAATCGGCAGGTCGAGCCAGTGGCGGAAGCTGCGTTCGATCACGCGGGCGAGGAACAATATCTGATCCGTGGCTTGCCCCTCGTGGAACATATCGGGGTGGCGGCTGCCAAAGGCGAGGATGGCGGGCGGCGTATCCATCGAAATATCAACGCGTAGCAAAATCTGTGAGCCAACCAGCGTAGCCCCGCCGCCGTAAATCGCTTCGATCCCGCTGATATTATCTTGCAGCAGGATGTTCTTTCCCATCATCCATTTATCAACCGTGCCCGACGGGATGATACGGATTCCTGTGGTGTGGACGTGCGGAATTTCGCCGCCGGCGCTCTCAACCACAAAGGTCGTAATATCAATATCCAGCAAATCGGTCAGATCCATTGTGATCGTATGGATGAAATCATCGAAATTCCTCGCCTCCAGCAAACGCAGCACAGCCTTGTGGATTCGCTGCTGGTTGTTCATATTGGCGCGGGAGGTTTCGACAATCTCGCGCGTGGTCTGAATGACTTCTTCTTTATCGGCCTTCAGGCGTTTGATCATATAGGATTGGAAATCGGCAACGCCCTTTGTGTCATTGAGGGCAGGCACTTCCAGAAACTCGCAAGCCTCCGGATTGTTTTTCAGGAATTTCGGATTGGCGCGCAAATAGGCCAAAATATCATCATCGTTTAAATCCATAAGCTCTGCTGCTGTGTTGGTGTTGTGCTGTGACAAATCGGGCATAATGGCTGAAATATCTTTCTTGTGTTTTGTTGCTGGCGTGAATCATCAATTCATCCAGTATAGCATGATGATTTTCCAAATTAAAAATACGCTGTGATGGCTATCGTGTTGTTGGCGCAGGGCGTATGCTTTCTGCGTGATTTTTTATTCAGAGCCAAGCCTTACAAAATGCTCTGTCCGGTTTTTTTCCAGTCTTCAACGAAGGCCGCAAGCCCCTTATCAGTGAGCGGGTGATTGTAAAGCTGGCGAATAACCGCAGGCGGACATGTCACGACATCTGCGCCCATTTTCGCGCTATCGATAATATGCATCGGGTTGCGGACAGAGGCGACTAAAACTTGCGTATAGATCGTGTCGTAATTCTCGTAAATCGTGAGAATATCGGAAATCAGCTGCATTCCGTCTTGTGAAATATCATCGAGCCGCCCGACAAACGGGGAGATAAACGTTGCGCCCGCCTTGGCCGCGAGCAGCGCTTGCCCCGGTGAAAAGCACAAGGTCACATTCACCATCGTGCCGTTATCGGAAAGCTCCTTACAGACGCGCAGCCCGTCCATCGTCAGCGGCACTTTGACAGCGATATTATCGGCAATCGCCGCGAGCTTTTTGCCTTCTTTTATCATGGTGTCATAATCGGTGGCTGCGACCTCGGCGCTGACGGGGCCATCGACAATGCCGCAAATTTCCTCAATCAACGGGATAAACTCACGCCCTGATTTGGCAATAATCGAAGGGTTGGTCGTCACACCGTCGAGCATCCCGACAGCGGCGAGTTCACGGATTTCGGTCAAATCAGATGTATCGGCAAAAAATTTCATAGCGCGGTGTTGTCCTTAAATTTCGAGTAAGCAAAACTGTTATACACATCTCTAGACATTACGCGCCGCTTTTTCAAGCGCTAAGGGAAAGTGCGGGGCATATTTCCGCTGTTTTCTTGCCGCTGAATTTCCTATGATGGGCGCATGCAAAAGAATTTATTCGCACAGCAAGGTGAGGGGACGGATGACGGCGAGGCGGCGCAGCAAAGCGCATCGCAACAGCCCTCCGGCGAAATAGCCCCGAAGCGCGTTATGAGCGTTCTAGTGCCTTATCCCGTGGACAAGGTTTATGATTATGCCGTGCCGCAAGGGGTGGAGGTTGCGGCGGGTGATTATGTTGTTGTGCCGCTCGGTAAGCGCGAGATTCCCGCCGTGGTTTGGGGGGAGGCGGTGGGCGATGTTGCGCCCTCGAAATTAAAGCCGGTCATCAGCCGTTATGACTTTCCGCCGATGGCCGAAGTGCAGCGCCGCTTCATTGACCGCGCCGCCGATTACACGATGAATGCGCGGGGCTTTGTGCTGAAAATGTCCTTGAGCGTTCCGGCGGGGCTGGAGCCGCCCAAGCCGATTACGGCCTATACGCTGGCCGCCGATCTGCGCAGCTCGACGGCTTACTTGCAAAATCTTAACCCCAAGCAACAGGCGGTTTGTAAGCTCCTGAGCGATGGCGCTGCGCGCCGCCTGAGCGAGATTACAGACCAGACGGAGGCGAGCAGCAGCGCGGTCAAAACCTTGCTCAAAAAAGGCGTGCTGGAGGGGGTGGAGATATATTCCGCCGCGCCTTGCCGTAATCCGCAGGTTGATAACGCTGAGGCGGTCGAGCTCTCCAGCGATCAGGAACAAGCCGCCAGCGCCTTGATTGATATCCAGCGCAGCGGCAGCTTTCAGGCTGTATTGCTGGATGGGGTGACGGGGGCGGGCAAGACCGAAACCTATTTCGAAGCCGTGGCCGAGGCGCTGCGTCAGGACAAACAGGTTTTGATCTTGTTGCCTGAAATTGCGTTGTCCAACGCGTTTTTGGAGCGGTTTAAATCGCGCTTTGGGTGTGCGCCCGCTTTATGGCACTCGCATTTGACAACGGCGCAGCGCAAAAATACGTGGCGCGGTGTCGCAAATGGTGAAACGCGCGTTGTGATCGGGGCGCGTTCAGCGCTGTTCTTGCCCTATGCCGAGCTGGGCCTGATTATCGTCGATGAGGAACATGATCCGGCCTATAAACAAGAGGACGGAGCGCTCTATCACGCCCGTGATATGGCTGTGCTGCGCGCGCATCTGGGCGGGTTTCCGATCATTCTCGTTTCGGCGACGCCGTCGCTGGAGACAATTCACAATGCATGGAACGGACGCTATCGCCATTTGCACCTTCCGGCGCGGTTCGGCGGGGCGCAGCTTCCGAGCGTGCATTTGATTGATATGCGCCGCGACAAGCCGGAGCGTCAGCATTTCATTTCCCCCGTTCTGGTCAAGGCGGCGCAAGAAACGCTGGAGAGCGGCGAGCAGGTTTTGTTCTTTCTCAATCGCCGCGGCTATGCGCCGCTCACGCTGTGCCGCACTTGCGGTCACCGTATGAATTGCCCGCGCTGTACGGCGTGGCTAGTGGAGCATCGCGCGGGCGGGGCGCTGCAATGCCATCACTGCGGCTATGCGCAAAAATCGCCCAAGGAATGCCCTGAATGCGGCGATAAGGGATCGATGGCCGCGTGCGGCCCCGGTGTTGAGCGCATTTATGAGGAGGCCAAGGCGCTGTTCCCCGATCGCACTGTGATGGTGCTGGCGAGCGATACGGCGGAAAGCAATGAGGCGCTGAAAGATATGCTGGAGCAAATTCGCTCTGGCGCGATTGATATTGTGATCGGCACGCAGATTATCGCCAAGGGGCATCACTTCCCGAATTTGACGTTGGTCGGTGTGATTGATGCTGATCTGGGCTTACAGGGCGGAGATTTACGCGCCGCCGAGCGGACATACCAGCTTTTGCATCAGGTTGCGGGCAGGGCAGGGCGCGCCGAAAAGCCGGGACGGGTGTTCCTGCAAAGCTTTATGCCTGAACACCGCATCATGCAGGCCATGACATCGGGTGCGCGGGATGAATTTCTGGAGGCGGAAAGTTGGGAGCGTGAGCAAGCGCATATGCCGCCCTATAGCCGTTTGGCGGGGATTATCGTTTCAGGACGCGAGGAATCGCAAGTGCTGGAGGTTGCCAAGCAGCTTGGCCGTATCTCCCCGCAAGGCCGTACGGAAAGCGGTTTGAGCATCCAGACATTGGGCCCTGCGGCTGCGCCCTTGGCACGGCTGCGCGGAAAATATCGCTATCGGCTATTGGTCAATGCCGATAAGGCCGTGAACCTTCAAAAAACGCTGGCGGAATGGGTGGGCGCGGTGAAAGTGCCTTCAACCGTCAGGGTGCAGATTGATATCGACCCGCAATCGTTTTTGTAGTGCCTAATGTAGCGCCTAATCCCTTTTCTTTCGAAACGGATAGAGTATCTGGCCGATGAAATCCTGCGGGTAGTGCTGTTGATCCTCCCCGATGCCATAGCCCTTCGGCAAAGCGTTTTCAGGGTGGTGATATGTTCCGAATATCAGGTCGATACAAGAAAACATCGAGCAGAAATTTTTGTCATGTGCTTCTTTTTCCATGGCGTGATGCCAGCGATGGAAATTCGGTGAGGCGAAAACATAACGCATCGGCTTGTTGAATTGCAGCTCGATATTGGCATGGGTGAAGTAGTTAAAGCCCTTGAGCAATAAGATCGCAAAGACCATGCCCGCGCCGCTAAAGCCGAGCAAATGTAATATTGTCAGGTCAAAGATCATCGCAACCAGCACATCAACAGGGTGCAGCCGCATGGAGGTCAGCCAATTCAGATGTTCGGCGCTGTGATGGATGGAATGGACGCGCCAGAGGTATTTATGTGTGAATCTGTGCCGCCAATAGGTTGAAAAGTCGAGAATAAACGCCCCGAAAAACGCCTGTAGCACCAATGGCAGCGCGTTAATTTCGTCGTTAAAGGCTTGATAGGGGATGATCGGCGCAATCAGGAAATTGATCAATCCGAGCAGAATAAGGGAGTAAACCGGAATAGCGATCAGAGTATTGCTAAGGGCGAAGCCAAGCTCTTGCCGGAAATCGTCCTTGAAAAACTTCACGTTTTTTTCGGCGGGGCGCAGTTTTTCGATGCCGAAAAAGATCAATCCGACCAATATCAATTCAACGGCCAGGTCAGCGCTTCCCATCAGGAAATCAAGAATGATGTCATTCATAAGATCAATATATCACGAAACTTTGGTCAACGGATATATCAAAAATCAAAAGCATTCGTGTTAGCGCCTTTGCGGTTTGTCGTAAAAAATCGTATTTTTATTGTCGGTATAAATGCCCAGCGTATTATGATCCGCAACGTCGCGGTAAAGATAGATCACATTGGCCAGATTGGCGTGATCATTGTCCCAAAGCTTGTATTCCTCATTGATCGCCATGCGGTTAATATGCGGGAATACGAGACGGAACGTATTATCTAGCTTTTGGCTGAAAACACTTTGGAAATTGGGGGATACAATAAAGTTCCCGACAACCACGCCGCCCGGTTTTAGCGCCGCTTTGACTTGCTCGAAGAACTCTTTTGTCACCAGATATTCAGGGATAGTCCGATCACCGAAATAGGCGTCTAAAAAGATAATATCGTATTTTTTCTGCGAGCTGGCGAGATAGGCGCGTGCCTCGACAGGGTGGAATGTTTTATTTTCTTTCAGCGGCTCTTTGAGGATGTATTCCTCGGCAATCTGCAACAACGAGCCATCCATATCCAGATAATCATATTGATTGTGCTCATCATCAACGCCGTAAGTGAACGCCCCGGCACCAACCACAAGAATGTCTTTCGGTGGTGCATCGAGGGGCAGGGCATGGATTGTTGCGCGCTCAATGAATTCAACATATTCGTGTTTCCGTCGTTTATCGTTGAACATCGAAGAATCGCTATTATTCATGATAAGGTGGCGGTTGCCGTTATGCGTTTCATAAACGGCAATCGTATTATATTGATTATTTTCAACAATATAGAGGGAGCGCATCATGTCGCCTGAATTCATGAAAATGGCAACCATCATGACTCCGAAGGAGAATAATATCTTTTCCCTCTGTTTTTTGCGGCTCAGCAGAGCCACCAATAAGAATAGAATGACGAAATTGAGCGCCGCAGTGTAATGCACCCCGATCAACGCCATCAAAACCAATGTCGAGAATACCGCGCCGAGGAATGACCCCATCGTCGAGAAAAAGAGGATGCTCCCCGTGATCCTTGCAAGGCGCGCTTTTGAGAAATAGTTCGAGCAAAGCGGAATGGTTTGTCCGAGAAGGTAAACAGGTGTAACCAAAAACAGGGCGGAATAAATCGTGACCAGCAAAAGCCTATGCGTGACGCCAGCTTCCATTAGCAGAAGGAAAAACAGGTTGAGGAAATAGTAAGATAGACCGAATAATAAAATGACCGAGGAAATCAGCATGTTTGAAATCAGCTTGTCGCGTACGCCGAAATATTTGCCGTTGCGGATATGCGGTTTAAAGCGCCCGCCCGATTGATAACCGAAGGCCAGAGGCATCAATACGGCGGCGATAATGATTGAAACCGTGTCTGTACCGCTACCGATAAAGGGCAGGGTCAGGCGCATGGCAATAAGCTCGGAGGAAAGGACAACATAGCCCTCAAGTAAAATGACAACAAATAGAGCAAGGCTATAACTGATCTTCACGGTAAATTATCCTGATAAAAATTTTAAAATGCTTTTCCTGCGTTCCATCATAGAATAAGCCATGCCACAATCCAATTATGTTTGTGCTTTATCGACAAAATCATACACCGCTTTCACCTGCCTTGACGTCCTATGACATTCTCAAAACATTGGCGATTGTCTTGATGATTATCGACCATGTCGGGGCGTATTTTTATCCTGATGAAAGCTGGTTTCGTGTGTTGGGGCGGCTTTGTGTGCCGATCTGGTTCTTTTTGATCGGCTATGCGCGTACCCGTGATATCGCGATTTTTGCCCTGGTCGGCGCGGGATTGATCGCGCTTGGGAATATGTTTGCGGGAGAAACGCTGTTTCCGCTCTCGATTTTGGTCGGGTTGATGATCGGGCGTTATTGCATTGATGCGTTGATGGGAGCCATGCTGCGTGGCGGCGAGGCGCTGTTGGGGCTGTTCTTTATGCTGCTATTATTATGGATTTTGACCGGATTTTTATTCGAATACGGCACGATGGGGCTGCTCTTTACCGTTTCGGGGGCGAGCTGCCGTTATTGGCAGCTCTATCAGGACAAGCTCCGCCCTGATTTTAGACGCGATACGCTGCTGTTTATGCTGGCATCTTTTGTGGTTTATCTGATAACGCAAGCCGCGCCGATGGAGCAGCTGAGCGGCATCCAGTTTTTTGTGCTGGTTTTCGGATTGGCGGCAGTAGGGGCTATACTCTGGCGTTTCCAGAGCGCTGAATTGCCCCATATATCCGCCGCTACGCCGAAAATTTTGCGCCTCGCCATTCAATTTACGGGGCGGCGCACGCTGGAGATTTATGTGCTGCATTTGCTTGCCTTCAAGGCGCTGGCGGTCTATCTCTACCCTGATCGCTTTCCGATGTTTGAATGGAAATGGGTGAATGAATCCATGATGACCTTCCTCAAGGCCATGATCTGATTTTCTCCGAAGCGGTATCTTGAAGCGTGTAAATTTTTGCTGATTAAGCTGTGTTGATGTGATGCGGGTTTTTGATTTTCATACAAAAGAGAACGCGGGCAATGCCGCGCCAAAGCCGCAAGATGTGTTCGCCGTTTTTTCAGATCGGGCTCATATTCTCTATCTTGATAGCGCCGACCGCGCCCATCCCGATTCGCGATATTCCTTTGTGATGTTCGAGCCGGATGCGGTTATCAGCTCGCAAACCCATAGCAGCTCTGAGGCGTTTGCGGCGATGCGCGCCCTTTTAAGCGCTTATAAACCCGCCGCCACTCATTCTCACGCTGAACTTCCGCCCTTTATCGGCGGGCTGGCGGGGTTTTTGGGCTATGATCTGGGGCGTGCGTTGGAGGACTTGCCGAGCCTTGCCAAAGCCGATCCTGACCTGCCCGAATTTTGCATGGGGCTTTATTCCCAGCTTTACGCCTATGACCACAAGCATGAGCGCGGAATGCTGATAACCCACGAACGCGCTGGGCGCAGCGATGATTCAGCCGAGGGCGATGCGCAATCGCGGGAACAAGACTGGCTCGCGCAGTTTCAGGCCGCGCAATCGCAAACGCCGCCTCTAAGCTTTACGCCTGTATCACTCGCATGGCGGGAGAATTTTACCCAAAGCGCTTATGAGGATTCCTTTGCCCGCATCACAGAATATATCTGCGCCGGTGATATTTTTCAGGCCAATATGACGCGGCGTTTTGATGCGCCGTGCGGCGGCGTGCCGGCGGCGGCGCATTATCTGAATTTGCGGCAGGTTAATCCCGCCCCGTTCGCGGGCTATTTCGATGCGGGCGCTTGTATTTTATCCTCGGCCTCGCCCGAACGATTTTTAAGACTGGACAAGTCGGGGCGCGTGATCGCAAGGCCGATCAAAGGCACGGCGCGGCAAGATACCAGCGATCCGCAGCGTGATATAGAACAGCGCGAGGCGCTTTTAAGCTCCGCCAAGAATCGCGCCGAAAATATCATGATTGTGGATTTGATGCGCAATGATCTCGCCCGTTCCTGTGCGCCGCATAGTATCGAAGTGCCGGAGCTGTGCGTGCTGGAAAGCTTTGCGGGGCTGCATCACCTTGTTTCGACGGTCAGTGGTCAGCTCGCCGCGGATAAGGATGTGTTTGATCTTTTGGCGGGGTGCTTCCCCGGCGGCTCAATCACAGGCGCGCCGAAAATACGGGCGATGGAGATTATCGAAGAACTGGAGCCGACGCGGCGCGGTGCATATTGCGGGGCGATGGGGTATATCGGTTTTGACGGGGCGATGGATATGAATATTCTTATCCGTACCTTGGTTTATAAGGGCGATAGCGTCAGTTTTCAGGTCGGCGGCGGGATTGTTACGGATTCAGACCCCGCCGAGGAATACGCCGAAACCCTCACCAAAGCGCATAAGATTTTGGAGAGTTTTACGCGAATAAACGATGTGCGTTGATTGATTTATAGTGATTATATGGATTACACGGACTGCGCCGTGTAATGACGTTTTTCTTTTGTCATTCTATTCATTCCTGACGTCATCACACGCTTTATGCGTGTGATCCACACCCAGCACAACATCTCAAATTGATTTCACGCCGTGAAAAGTCTAATCTCTGCGCCATGATTGTTGTGATCGATAATTACGACTCCTTTGTTCATAATCTGGCGCGGTATTTCCTTTGCGCGGGCATTGCCGATACGCGCGTGATCCGCAATGATGCGCTGAGCGTTGAGGAATTGCGGGCGCTTGATCCGCTGGCGATTGTACTTTCGCCGGGGCCGTGCAGCCCGAATGAGGCCGGAATTTGCATCGAAGCCGTTCAAAAACTGGGTGCGGAGATTCCCATTCTCGGCGTGTGTCTGGGGCATCAGGCGATTGCGCAGGCTTATGGCGGGGAATGCGCGCGCGCCGCCGCGCCGTGTCATGGAAAATCCAGCCGCATTCACCATGACGGGCAGGGGATATTTACGGGACTGACAAGCCCGCTGGAGGTCGGTCGTTATCACTCGCTTATCGCTGATATTGCCAATGCGCCCGCGCTGCGGCCACTGGCTTATACGGAAGGCGAGAATTTGCTTATGGCGTTTGAGCATGAGCGTCATCCAGTATATGGCGTGCAGTTTCACCCTGAATCCATCCTCACCCAATATGGCCATGAGATGATCGGCAATTTTATAACGCTCGCCCAAGCATGGCAGGCACAAAAACAGCAGCAACAGCACCCGCAACAACAAGGCGTTGCCGCATGATGATCTGGCATAACGGCGCATTCAAGGCGGCGGAAACGCCCGTTTTTACCGCGCAGGATCGTGTTCGCCTTGGTGACGGGGTGTTTGATACGATGCTCTGCCTTTTGCATGCGGATAGCGCGGGCAGCGGGCATGATACGGATGCTAATTTCAAGCTCTGTTTCGGGGCGGCGCATTTCGAGCGTTTACAGCGTCACGCCGCGGTTTTGGGAATGGATGTTCCGTTTTTTGCGGACTATGAAAGCTTCGTGCAAGTCGCGCTGGAATTGCTGGATCGCAACCGCAAAGCGCTGGTGGAGGGCAACCATACCGCGCTGCAGCGGTTCGCGCTCAATACGATCTTGAGCCGCGGCGACGCCCCGCGCGGTTTGATGCCGCCTGATCAGCCGTCCTATACGCTTGTGCTACGGGTTTCGCCAGTGCCTGATAGCTTGCCTGATCGTTTCCCTGATGTTCATGCGGGGATTGCGCGAAATGTCACCCGCAATGAAGGCTCGCCGCTGTCGCGCATCAAGTCGTTTGGATATGGCGAGTCTATTCTCGCACTGCGCGAGGTTTGCGGACAAAATCAGAGCCAGAACCCGAGCCAAAACGACAGCGACACTTACAACGAAGCGCTTTTGCTGAACAACCGCGCCCGAATTTGCTGCGCCAGCGCATCAAATATATTTGTGCTGAGTGATGACCTACAAAATCTCTATACACCGCCATTGATAGACGGCGTGCTGGACGGGGTGTTGCGGGCGGCGCTTTTGCATCATTTCCCCGAGCGCGTGATTGAAAAATCGCTGAGCGAGCAAGATATAAGCGCGGTGCAAGGGATATTTCTCGGCAATTCCATTCGCGGGCTGTATCCGATCAAATCCCTGAGCGGCAGGCGTTTGGACATAGATTATGATGCGGCGCTGCAATCTTTAGGAATTGATAAGTTTTTTCATTTAGATTGAAAGTTTCGAACTATACTGTGTCAGCGCTCTAGCCGCGCTTTTTTGTCCTTATCTTAACAATCTCGGAGTGTGAATAGATCGTGCAGTCATCCAATTTTTCCCAAAAAACCTATACGGTCTATCTTGGTTCATCGGGCTATGCGCGCACGGTGTTCAAGGAAGCGGCGATTGAAACGGGGCGGCTGATCGGCGCGCAAAATCACAGTCTTGTCTATGGCGGGATGGATGCGGGGTTGATGGGGCTGGTGGCGCAAGCGGCGCTGGATAGCGGCGCGCATGTAACGGGGATTATTCCCGAAAAAATCAAGGATAGCGAACGGATCTTGCGCGGCCTCAGCGAGACGGTCATGGTGCATGATCTGTGGGATCGCAAAAAGCGGATGTTCATGATGGCCGATGTTGTCGTGTCGCTGCCGGGGGGCTTTGGTACGCTCGATGAAACGCTGGAAATGCTGTATTGGGGCGCGCTCAAATTGCATGACAAGCCGTTGGTGCTCGTCAATATCGAAGGCTTCTGGAATCCGCTGATGGCATATTTGCGCAGCCTCCCCGATTTTGATCCGCGCTATGTTGCGCTGGTCGATACGCCTGAGGAGATTTTCAGCATGACGCAAAATCTTAGCCTGCCTAAAGCCGATAGAGGGCGGCAGGATAGATTCCCGCATTTCGAAGATGAAATTTCCCGCAACACCGCCGCCCCGATCTGGATTGATCGGCCAAGCATCGAAAACAGCTATTATCTTGTCTGCGCCTTGGGCTTGAAACAGCTCGGCAAGCATAAGCGCCCAATCGGTATTTTAAACGAGGGCGGGGTGTTTGATGATTTGATCGCATGGTTTCATACCGCCCAGAAGGAGCGCTTTATCACGGATAAATGTTTGCGGCTTTTTGATGCGGCGGGGGATGCCGCGGCTCTGCATAAGGCCTTGGAGCGGCAGAGTCTGGAAGCGGTTGAAATTGATCTTCACGCCGAAAAATGGGGCGCTTCGGTTATAGGCAGTTGATGGGTGGGTGGCAATTAACGTTGTTCGTCAACGTTATGAGCAAAATACTAAGGATTAGAGCTATTAAGCCGCGATTTTTCCACTGACGGCGCTGATTTTGGCCTTTGTCATCAGGATGCTGCGCTCAATGCGTTTGACTTCTCCCGCATCTTTGGCGAGCTTCAAATCTTCGTCAAGATTGCGCAAGTCCTGCTCAAGCTTGGCAGTGTCGAGCTTGGCAACATCAATCGCCTCTTCGGCCAGAACAGTGCAGTTCGCGCCCGTCACATCGGCAAAGCCGCCAGTGATGAAGATTTTGCGTGAAACTTTGTCCATGCCGTCCTTATAGAGCGCCACAACGCCGGGCTTAAGCGATGCGACGATGGAGGCGTGTTGCGCGCCAATCCCCATTTCGCCTTCCTCACCGGGAATGACGACCATTCTCACCGGTTCCGAAACCAGTTTTTCTTCGGGGGAAACCAATTCAAATTGTATCGTTTGTGCATCACTCATGGTTTTGGCTCATCAGGTTTAAAGTCTTTGTTTTTTTGAAGGCTGTCCGATAAAAACACCGCACAGCCCGTTTGGTTATGATGGGCGTTTAATCAAAAAGCCCCTTCATTCCGGTTTCGGCATTAAGCCGCTTCCGCTGCCATTTTCTTGGCTTTTTCGACCGCCTGATCGATTGTACCGATCATATAGAACGCTGATTCCGGCAGGTGGTCATACTCGCCCTCAACAATGGCCTTGAAGCCCTTGATCGTGTCTTCGAGCTGGACGAACACGCCCGGCGTACCTGTAAAGACCTCGGCCACATGGAATGGCTGGGAAAGGAAACGCTGGATTTTCCGTGCGCGGGCAACGGTAAGTTTGTCATCTTCGGACAATTCATCCATACCCAAAATCGCGATAATATCCTGCAAGCTCTTATAGGTCTGGAGCGTTTTTTGAACGCTGCTGGCGACTTGATAATGCTCTTTACCGATGATCCGCGGATCAAGGATACGTGAGGTCGAATCAAGCGGGTCAACCGCAGGGTAAATGCCTTGCTCGGCGATCTGACGGCTCAAAACCGTTGTTGCGTCAAGGTGGGCAAAGGTTGTCGCAGGGGCAGGGTCGGTCAAGTCGTCGGCAGGAACGTAAACGGCCTGCACCGATGTAATCGAGCCTTTGTTGGTGGAGGTAATACGCTCCTGCATTGTTCCCATCTCGGTGGACAGGGTTGGCTGATAACCCACAGCGGACGGAATACGTCCGAGTAGCGCCGACACTTCTGATCCGGCCTGTGTAAAGCGGAAGATGTTATCAAGGAAGAACAGAACGTCCTGACCTTCTTCGTCGCGGAAATATTCCGCCATCGTCAGGGCAGAAAGCGCAACACGCGCACGCGCGCCCGGCGGCTCGTTCATCTGGCCGTAAACCAGCGCCACTTTGGAGTTCTCGGAGTCGTGTTCCTTGATAACGCCCGCATCCATCATTTCGTGATAGAGGTCGTTTCCTTCGCGGGTACGCTCACCCACGCCGCCGAATACCGAAACCCCGCCGTGTTCTTTGGCGATGTTATTGATCAATTCCTGAATGGTCACGGTTTTACCCACGCCCGCACCGCCGAACAGACCGATCTTACCGCCTTTGGCGTAAGGGCAGAGCAAGTCGATAACCTTGATCCCTGTGACGAGCTGTTCGGTTTCTTTCGCCTGATCGACCAGAGCAGGGGCATCGCGGTGGATCGCCCATTTCTTTTTCGCTTTCACGGCAGGGCCGCCATCGATGATATTGCCGACCACGTCGAAAATACGGCCTTTTGTTTCGGGGCCGACAGGAACGGTGATCGCATCGCCTGTGTCAACGACTTCCTGACCGCGCACCATACCGTCGGTCATGTCCATCGCGATAGCGCGGATTGTGTTTTCGCCAAGGTGCTGCGCCACTTCGAGAACGAGCGGCTGGCCGTTATTTTCTGTGTGAAGCGCGTTCAAAATCGCCGGAACGTGACCGTTCTCGAACTGAACGTCGACAACCGCGCCCATGATCTGGGTAATCTTACCCTTTGCGCCTTGCGAAGATGCTTTTTTAGTTGTTGCTGCTTTTACCATTTTTTCCTCTTTTTACGTTTTTAACAGTTTCAGTTCGTACAATTTGGTTTCAAAAAATCTATCCCTTTTTAGCGCGGGTATCAGGGGCTTAAATCGTTAAGTCCCATGACCGCATTCGCAGATTGCAGGGTTTTCAAATAGTCCTCTACAACCGCGACCGGAATTCGTAACGCGCCGTGACCTTCGTTATGGCCGTTGCGCTTCCATGCGCCCGTTCCCCGCGCACCGGGCAGATCGTCAATATCGATATGCCCTTGTTCATGTCTTTTTGCCCAGTCAATCATGCACTCCAGTCGATCCGCTTCAATCTTGAGATTGAACAAATCCTCCAATGTCGCAACTCTGTAACCTCTGGGCAGCACAATACCTACTCCAAAATTCGTTTAAATCGCCTCCGCGCCGGAGATAATTTCGATCAGCTCTTTCGTAATATAAGCCTGACGCGCGCGGTTGTATTTCAGGGTCAAACCCTTGATCATCTCACCGGCATTGCGTGTGGCGTTATCCATTGCGGTCATCCGCGCGGCTTGCTCACCGGCGGCACTGTCCAGCATCGCGCGGTAAATCTGCACACCGACATTGCGCGGCAGCAACGCATTCAAAATACGCTCTTCTTCTGGCTCGAACGAATAAGGGGAGCTGGCCTTGCTTTCAGTACCCGCAGCAGCAGCGGCAGCTTCTTTTTCCTTCGCTTTTTTTGCAGGGGCTGCATTATCCTGAAGAGCCTCATCGAGCTTGAACGGGATAATTTGCTGCATTGTCGGGGTTTGTGTCAGAACTGAAACAAAGGTATTATAGGCCAGCGTACAAACATCAAACGCGCCGTCCTCGAACTTGCCGAGGATATATTGCGTGACCTGATTGGCATCGACAAATTCGATTTTTGCCTTGCCCGTCATGCCGACATAGCTTTCCCAGATTTTCTTGCCGTGTTGGGAACGCAGCACATCGCGCGCCTTACGCCCTACAAAAACCAGAGCAACCTCTTTACCTTCGGATTCCAGAGCCTTCACCTTGTTGCCGACAGCGCGGGCGAGGTTGGAATTAAAGCCTCCGCAAAGGCCGCGATCAGCGGACACAACGACGATCAAATGCTTTTTATCTGCGCCTGTTCCGACCAAAAGGCGGGAGCTGGAAGCGTTGACAACCACGTTTTTCGCAACGCGGGCGAGCATTTCGGACATGGCCTGCGCATAAGGCTGTGAGGCTTGGGCGTGTTCCTGAGCGCGGCGCAGCTTGGAAGCCGCCACCATCTTCATCGCTGAAGTGATTTTTCGCGTCGATTTAACCGACTTAATCCTGTCCCTATAATCGCGTAAGCTTGGCATGGTCTGGTTTTGTCCTTATTCCGAAATTCCGAGTTTCCTTGAGCGGTTGCGCCTGAGGCCTAGTTTCCGGCTGTAAATGATTTGCCGAAATCGGTCAGGAATTTCTTAAGATCGGCTTCGATGGTTTCATCGAGCTTTTTCTCTTCGCGGATTTTCTCCAGAATATCCTTGCCGCCTGTACGCATGCTTTCCAGAAGGCGCTTTTCGTATGTGCCGACCTGATCGACCGGAACATTATCCAGATAGCCTTTTGTTCCGGCGTAAATCACCGCAACCTGCTCTTCCACCGGAAGCGGCTGGTACTGGTCTTGCTTGAGCAACTGCACCAGACGTGCGCCGCGTGCCAGCAATTTTTGTGTTGAAGCATCAAGATCGGATGCAAACTGGGCGAAGGCTTCCATTTCGCGGAACTGCGCCAGCTCCAGCTTGATCGTACCCGCAACCTGTTTCATTGCCTTGATCTGCGCGGCAGAACCAACACGTGACACCGATGCGCCGACATCAATCGCCGGACGGATACCTTTGAAGAACAGACCTGTTTCTAGGAAGATCTGGCCGTCAGTAATGGAAATCACGTTGGTCGGGATATAAGCGGAAATATCGCCCGCTTGTGTTTCAATGACGGGCAGGGCGGTCAATGAGCCTGCGCCCTCATCATCAGACATTTTCGCTGCGCGTTCGAGCAGGCGGGAGTGAATGTAGAACACGTCACCAGGATAGGCTTCGCGGCCCGGTGGGCGGCGCAATAGCAATGACATCTGGCGGTAAGCCACGGCTTGCTTGGACAAGTCGTCATAAATCGCTAGAGCGTGCATGCCGTTATCGCGGAAATATTCACCCATCGCGCAACCAGCATAAGGCGCAAGGAACTGAAGCGGCGCAGAGTCAGAAGCCGTTGCCGCAACAACGATAGAATATTCCATCGCGCCTTGCTCTTCCAATTCGCGCACGAGCTGCGCCACGGTGGAGCGCTTCTGGCCGATGGATACATAAATACAATATAGGTGTTTTTTCTCGTCCGAAGCCTTGTTGATTGATTTCTGGTTGATGATCGCATCAACGGCAACGGCGGTTTTTCCTGTTTGACGGTCACCAATAATCAACTCACGCTGGCCACGGCCGATCGGCACGAGTGCATCAATCGCTTTCAAGCCGGTTTGCACAGGCTCATGTACGGATTGACGCGGAATAACGCCGGGGGCTTTAACTTCAACGCGGGAGAATTTCTTCGCCTTGATCGGGCCTTTGCCGTCAATCGGATTGCCGAGCGGGTCAACCACGCGGCCAAGCAGTTCTTTACCCACAGGCACTTCAACGATTTTTCCTGTACGGCGCACAATGTCGCCTTCACCAATGTCGCGGTCAGAACCGAAAATAACGACACCGACATTGTCAATTTCAAGGTTCAAGGCCATGCCTTTGATACCGTTTGGAAATTCGACTAGCTCTCCGGCCTGTACGTTGTTCAGGCCGTAAACGCGGGCAACACCGTCCCCGACGGAGAGCACTTCACCGATTTCTGCAACATCGGCTTGAGCACCAAAATCGGCAATCTGTTTTTTGAGAATATCTGAGATTTCTGCTGCGCGAATTTCCATTTTGTCTTTACCTCTTTTGTGTTTTTAACTCGTCTATAGTGTTGATAATGTTGAAACTTTTAACTTTTAACTTTTAAGCTTTACTTTGCCTTGGCCTTTTTGGCTTTGGGCTTGGCGTCCTTTGATGGCGGCGCTTCAAGATTTTCATTGCTGCCGCGCCCCATGGCCAATCTTAACCGCTCCAGCTTTCCGGCAACCGAATCATCGATCATCCGTGAATCGAGCGTGACGACCATTCCGCCGAGCAAGCTCGGGTCAACCTGAACATCAAGCGTGATCTTGCTGCCTGAAGATTTCGCCAGAGCCGCTTCCAGCTCCTTGCGTTGTTTGTCGGTCAGATCCTGTGCAACACAGATTTTGGCCACGCGCTCGCCGCGCTTTTCCGCAAGCTGCTTGTGGATAGCGACAATAAGCGGCTCAAGAATATTCAAACGGCGATTTTCAATCAGAACCATCAGGAAGTTTTTGGTCAGATCTGTCATTTTGGCTTTTTTCGCCAGCTCGCTCATCGCGGCTTGCTGGTCGGTTTTGGCGATGCGCGGATCAGCGATCAGCAAGCGCAAATCTTCGGATGCAGCGATCATCTGCTCCAGTGCCTTGACGTCGCTCTCGACCTTATCGAGGGCTTTTTTCTCTTCGGATAGCTCAATCAATGCGTTTGCGTAACGCGATGTGACGACGGATGACACTCGTATTGCTGCGCTCAAAACGATAATCCTCTACAAATTAAAAGGTCTGTTTCATTTGGTCTGGCGTGGATTTAGCATGTTTATTTTGGCGTTGCAAGCCTTTCAGAGCACAAAAACGCATATATCAGGGATAATTTTTCAGAAACTCCGCGATAGCCTCGCGGGCTTCGGCGAGGCCGCATTTCACGATCTCCACCCCTTCGGGAAATGCGTTGTGCAGCCGAGAGGGAAACATATTGTCCAGCATCACAAAAACACCCTTATCGGTGCGGCGGCGGATCAAGCGGCCATAAGCCTGTTTCAGCTTCATGCGGGTGATAAGCTCGTCATAGTTTCGCCCGCCGAATGCCTCGCGCCGCGCCTTGTGCAAGATGGTCGGTCGCGGCCACGGCACGCGGTCAAACACCAGCAGCCGAAGCGATTCCCCCGGCACATCAACGCCGTCACGCACAGCGTCCGTCCCAAGCAGGCAGGCGTGAATATTTTCGCGGAACATATCGACCAGCGAGCCGGAGTCAATCTGATCGACATGTTGTGAATAAATCGCAAGCCCCTTGTCCTCCAGCTTTGCGGCGATTTTCTTGTGAACGGCGCGCAGCCGTTGAATGGCGGTGAATATCCCCAAAGCCCCGCCTTGTGAGGCTTCGAACAGGCTGCGATACGCGCCGGCGATCTGGCCAATATCATCGCGGCGCACGTCATTAATGATGAAAATTTTGGTTTGGGCGGCGTAATCGAACGGCGAAGCCAGTGCGATGCGGTTGACTTGCCCCGCCATGTAATCCATCCCCGTCATGGCGCTGGCGGCGCGCCAGTCCTCCTCATCATGGCCGGAGCTATCGCGCAAGCTCGCCGAAGTAATTCCGATGCCGTGGGCATGCGGGCGAATGGACAGGCTAAACGGCTTCATCGGATCAACCCAGTGACGGAAATAGCCGACATCATAAGCCTTGCCGTCGATGCGCTCGATCTCCAGCCAGTCGACGAAATCCTGCCCGCCTGTGGCGGCGCTATCCGTCACGCCCGCCGCGCCCGTTTCCAGATCTTCGAGCATTTTAATCCAGCTCCCCAGCGTAATCGTGCTGCGGCGATAGAGCGATTGCGCGACCGCATCCATCCGCTTGCGGGTATCGGAATCCATCTCGCCGTTATCCTGCGCCAGCTTGTCTTGCAAATGGCGGATGAGCTGTTGCATCGGTTTTTGCAGCGCCCGCAGCATCCCGCGCAAAGCCTGCGCCTTGGTGATAATATCGGGGTGGACGGGTTGGACGGGGGTTTCAATCGAATAGAGCGAGTCCTTGTCATTGTTGCGGGCGATCACTTGTTTGTAGATCAGTGCCAGAAATTCCTCGGCAGGGCCGCTCGGGCCTGAGCCTCCCGTGTTGCCCGCACCGCCTTTTTCATCGTTTTTGAGGCGTTTGCTCCAGCCCTCGGCGGTCAGGCCTTGGGCTTCGTGCAAAATCGCATGCGCCATTTTCATGGCCTTGTCATCGCCTTCCAACAAGTCTTCGAGGCGTTTTTTCAGTCCGCGAGCGCGGCTTTGTTTGCCGCCTTCCGCACCCAAAATCCAGCGCCGCAAATCGCGGGTTTCGCGCCCCGTCAAATGCGCGGCATAGGCGCTGTCGGCGGCGTGGAACAGGTGATGCCCCTCATCGAAAATCATGCGGGTCGGCATATCATCGCCGGGTTGCGAGAGCGCGGCGCTAATCATCACCAGTGCATGATTGGCAATCACCAGCCGCGCATGTTTGGTCTTGCGTACCGAATGTTCGACAAAGCAGCGCGAATAATGATCGCAAGCCGAATAGACGCATTCGCCGCGGCGGTCGGCCAGCCCTGTAGTATGCGCATAGCCGAGCAAGCCGGGCAGCCAGCCGGGGAAATCCGCGCCGCTCAAATCACCGTCCTTGCTTGCGGCAATCCAACGCGCCATAAGCCCCGCAGCAATCGCATGATCGGGATACCGCGCCAGCGCCGCGCCATTGGCCGCATCTTCGAAATTCAGCAAACATAGGTAATTCTCGCGGCCTTTGCGGATGGCGACATGGGTTTCCTTTAATGTCGGTTCGGGATAAAGGCGGTTTAATTCCTGATCGATCTGGCGTTGCAACGCTTTGGTATAGGTTGAAATCCAGACCGCGCCCTTGTTCTTTTCCGCCCAGACCGAAGCGGGGGAGAGGTAGCCCAGAGTCTTGCCGATTCCCGTTCCTGCCTCGGCCAGAACGATATGCGGTTCTTGTTCTTCGGTGACGGGCGCAAAAACCTCGGCCATTGATTCAGCGTAAAAGCGCTGCTCGTTGCGGGTTTCGGCATCATATCCCAATAAAACCTGTAAGCGTTCGGCGGCTTCTTGGGCGCTCACACCTTCATGGCCTGCGGGCGGCGGCGGGGCTTCTTCCGCCCATTCGGGCAGGTTGCGCCAGACATTGAGCGCTGATTTGCCGAAAACCTCGGCGGCGCTGTCATAGGGTTGGCCGAGGGCTTTGTATATATAAGGTGTCCAGCACCAGCCCTTGCCCTGCAATCCCATCAGCCCCGCAATCTTGAGCGGATTGGCCTTGGCCTTGAGTGGGTCAGCCTGTAAATCCTGCAACAGCGCCCGCGCAATATCGGCCAGTGCAAAGGGCGCGTCCTCCAGATCCTGCGGCGGGTTCAGCCCCAACGCCTTGCATAGGCCGACTGGGGTTGGTACGCAAAACTGCGCGGGGTGGACGAAGGCGTAAAGCTCCAGCACATCAAAGGCCGCGCAGTCCTGCAAGCCTAATCGCGCCAGTGTGAAAGGCGCATGGCACAGCATGACGGGCTTTTTGTGCAATAACATCCGCGCCGCATCATGCGACAGGGTTTTGATCTCGCCTTCTGTGCTCATCAGCGCCGCTTCACGGCTATTGACGCATAGCGCGGGAATGTCGGGCAGCGCAATCGTAGCGGTTGCAGCCTGATGGCCGCGGGCGCTGTCTGGTATGGAGGCGTTCGAGCTGGTCATATCCTAGAGTTAGCAGGGGAATCTCGAAGAGTCATCTTGAATAATCGCTCAAAACGCTTTAGCTATAAAAGAAAACAGGGTTTTATTTATTATAAAGGTTTTGCGTTTATGACAGAGAAGCGAGATACACCGCTCGGCGGGAATAATACGGATATGTTTGACGGATTTCGCTTGGCGGCCAGTCAAAAACAGCCTGAAATCGTCTATTCCGACCGCATTGAAATTTTTACCGACAATCCGCAAGTTATGAGTTTCCGTGAGTGTTTTGCCGTCCGCGCTTTGGGAACGGGGATGTGGGATGCGTTTGAGGTGAACGGCCAGTTTGATATCGAGCGCCCCGAAGACAGGCTCAAAGGCGCTGCCGTCAAACAGATTGCCAAAAATGCCAAATTCCACTCGGTTGTGAAGTGGTTCGAGGAGAAAATCAGCTCTCCCGATCTGGATCGTTTTGATGATCGGGATGTGAGAGAATATATTGTGACCGAGGGGTTGCAGCCCAATATTCGTGAGCATCCCGACTATTACAAATCACAGGCCGAGCTTGAGCGCGAAGAGCTTTTTCGTTTGCTGAATGTGCAAGAAATCTGATGCTTATGATTTATCGCTTGTGATAAAATATAAGAAATATTTTTGTTATAAAGTTGCGCAGAAAATTCTTTCAGAAAATTTTAAAACATATTATTTTCGAGAAAAATCAGGGAGATAAATATATATGAGCATAAGATCATTTTTAGCAGATGCATTTGAAGCGGCGCGTAAAAGCTTTTTCCCAACCCCGCAAGAGTTGGAAAATGAAAGAATTGATCGTGAAATTTCGCATAACAAACAAGCCTTAACTTTGGCTGTGCAAGGTTTTAAGCTCGAAAAAATAGAAGATTACAGACATGTAAGTGTGGCCGCCGGCATGATGGGCGTCGCAGGTGTTATACATTATCCTGTTTACTCGCGCGTACCTCTGGCGGATTCAGAAAAGCAGCCCGAGATAGACCGTATTAAAAAGGCTTTGCGTGATCTGAGTGTCAGCGAAAATACAATTCTTAGCGTTGAAGAAAATGCACGCCGCGCCCCGTCGCAGCATGGCTATGACTACATGTAATCGTAATGGCGGATGCTCGGGACAATCTGATCTTCGGACAAACAAAATCGGCTGAAACGCTCAATCATCTTTTGCGTCGTCGCTCGGCAAGGGCGGCGGATATGGTCGATCCTGCCCCCGATTCCAAACAGCTTGAGGTGATCTTAACCGCGGCGGCGCGTGTGCCCGATCATGGCCGCACCGTTCCGTTCTATTTCATTGTTTTTGAATCGCGGGAGCAGCGCAGCAAAGCGGGGGCGCTGGTGCGCAAGGCCTATGAAGCGCAAAACCCTGAAGCGCCCGAAGAAAAATTGCGTGAAGAATCGCAACGTTTTTTGCGTGCGCCGCTGGTGGTCGCAGTGATTTACCGCAGGCGCAAAGCCAAGCATCCGGCATGGGAGCAAATGTTGAGTGTCGGGGCGGCCTGTCAGAATCTCTTACACGCCGCCCATGCCGAAGGTTTCGCCGCGCAGTGGTTGACCGAATGGTATGCCTATGATGAAAATTTCCGCGCCTCTTTGGGGCTGGACGAGCGGGATATGATTGCGGGTTTCATCCATATCGGAACGCCGCCCGCCACCGCGCCTGAAGAGCGCGAGCGCCCCGATCTGTCAAAAATTGTCACGCATTGGACGGAAGACCAGCCGCTCAAAAAAGGCGATGAATACGATCAGGAAAAGTTCGACTTCCCGCGCTTCGGTTTTGAACATTTTTTGTAAGCGTTTGGGGAATGTTGTCATTCCGACCGAATGGCGCAGCCATGAGCGGAGGAATCTCAAGCGGCACGATAAAGATCCCTCGACTACGCTCGGGATGACATATGCCTAACCATTTACTCCTCAATCTCAAGCGGCATCAACGGCAGGTGGATCGGCGCTTCGTTGGCATGATCGGCGGCGGGGGTGAGTCTTGAGGGCGCTTTGGCGCAAATCTCGCGTATCACCGGCCACACGCCGCTATCCTCATCAATATGGATCGAGCGCAGCGTGTCACGCTCCTGATCGAACACGAAAATAATATGCGCCGCATTCATATTATAAGTGCACTCACCGCTATGATCGCGTTTCAGTTCAATATCGGTTTGCGCAAAAAAATCCTCGATCTCGGTGCGGGATGTTGCGCCGGGGAAGAGGGCGCTCAAACGGGCTTGCAAGCGTTCGCGAGACGGGTAGTCATTCAGCGAGAATTTTGCAGGGTCGGCGCGAATGTCATCAAGGCTTGGAATGCGCGGTGCGGAAAAATACAGCGCCGCATTCCCGATGACAATCAACAGGAAAACGCCCGCCAGAATGATTTGCAGTTTTTTCGAAATCATGCCGCTTTTGCGAATTTTCCGCTGAGCGCATCTTCGATCAAACGCACAGTATCTTTCACACCGTAAAGTTTCACGAATGAGCCGAAACGCGGGCCTTGCGATTGTCCGAGCAGCACTTCATAGATGGCTTGAAACCACTCGCGCAACGCATCCTTGTCATAGCCGTTTTCTTTTCCGGCGCTGAACACTTCGGTCATATAGTCTTCGGCTTCGAGATGCTCTTCCATACCCGATAGGCGCGCGGCAAGATCCTTGAGCGCCGCCGTTTCGCGGGCATCAGGGCTGCGATATTGTTTTTCGGGAAGGACGAAATCGCGATAATATTTGATCGCATAATGCACAAGGCGGTCGAGCATCGGCGCATTTTCGGGCGCGGAATCGGGGCTGTATTGACGGATAAATTTCCACAGCACCGCCGCATCATCGGTGTTGGCGGCATTGACCAGATTGAGCAGCAGCGCAAAAGAAATCGGGCTGGTTTGCCCTGCGGGCGCTGCGCCGTCATGGATATACCATGCGGGGTTGTCGAGCTTTTTCGCCGCATCCTGTTCGGGGAGTTTTTCAACAAAGGTCAGATATTCATCAACCGCCTTCGGGATGATATCGAAATACAGCTTTTTGGCGCTGGTCGGGCGCTGGAACATATAATAGGCCAAGCTCTCATGCGGTGCATAGGCCAACCATTCTTCCATGCTCAAACCATTGCCTTTTGATTTGGAAATCTTCTGGCCTTTTTCATCAAGGAACAGCTCATAGCGGAATCCGGCGGGGCCGCGACTGCCGAGAATTTTGACAATCTCTTGTGAAATTTCCGCGGAGGTTACAAGATCCTTTCCGGCCATTTCATAGTCAACATCCAGTGCGAACCAACGCATCGCCCAATCGGCGCGCCATTGTGCCTTGACGTTTCCGCCCGTGACGGAAATTTCTTTTTGAACGCCGTCCTCGTCTTCGAACAAAATCGTGCCCGCTTTTGCATCTGTGCCGAGGATTGGCACTTGCAAAACATTTCCGGTGGTCGGTGAAACGGGCAGGAACGGTGAATAGGTCGCGGCGCGTTCGTCACCCAAAATCGGCAATACGGCCTGTTTGATCTGCTCATGCTTTTCGAGCATCAGCAGCAGCGTTTTATCAAAGCGTCCGGACTTATAACATTCGGTTGCGCTCATGAATTCATAGTCGAATCCGAAGCTGTCGAGAAATTCGCAAAGCTTGGCATTGTTATGTTCACCGAAGCTTTTGTGATGCGTGTCAAACGGGTTGGGAACAACGGTCAGGGGTTTGTTCAGCGCGGCGGCGAGCTTGTCATGATTGGGAACATTCCCCGGCACTTTGCGCAGCCCGTCCATGTCATCGGAAAAGCAAAACAGTTTGACGGGAATGTCGGGGGCGAGTCTTTTGAACGCGCTCATCACCATCGTTGTGCGGCAAACCTCGCCGAATGTGCCGATATGCGGCAAGCCCGACGGGCCGTATCCTGTTTCGAACAAAACATACCCTTTTTCGGGTGTTTTGATCTGGCCTTTATTGATGGCGAGCAAGCGTTTTAAAACCGCTTTGGCTTCTTCAAACGGCCATGCGCGGCAAGCCTGCGCCACATCTTGCGGAATATCGGATACGAATTGTGTCTGTGTCATTGCTAAAGCCCTTATAATAAGGACTTACACATAACAGCCTATGCTGACTTCTTCAATTCGTTTTTTGTTGTCGGGGCGATCTGCGATGACGAATGTGATGCTTTCACCGTCGCATTGAAGGGTTTTTCCGTTCAGTTCTGAACGGTCGATTGCTTTCGGCTCAAGGCCGATATCGCGTGCGCGGCTGAACATTTCCTTGATATTGTCAATAACAGATATGCTGCCTTTGGCATGCTCCTGTCCCATATATTTGCCGAATACTTCATAGAGTGAGAAAATTTTTTCCATGCTGTAAGTCCCTGTTTTATTATTTAATTATTCAATTTTTTTTATCAGAGTTTTTGAATATTCTCAAATTTAAAATGCATCAAAAAAAGCTCAAAAAAGACCATGCATTTTTTTGTTTTTTTCTATTGCGATTCAAGTGTATAATTTATTCATGTTTTCATTTGTTCTGAATGGAAACCGTTTCTTCAAACTCTCCCTCTTGACCATTCCGGTCGCAACTCACCAAAGGAAAAAGCTATGACAACGAAAACTGTAAAAAAGCCTGCGGCTAAAAAACCTGCAGCAAAGAAAAAAGTAACTGCAAAGAAACCGGCAATCAAAGCGGCCGTGAAAAAGCCAGCAGCAAAAGTTGCGGCCAAGCCGGCAGCGAAGAAGCCAGTGGCAAAAAAGCCAGCGGTTAAAAAAGCTGTAGCAAAGAAGCCAGCCGTAAAAACAGCAGCAAAGCCAGCCGCTAAAAAGCCAGCCGCTAAAACAGCAGCAAAGCCAGCAGCCAAAAAGCCGGCGGTTAAAAAAGCTACTGTAGCAAAAAAGCCAGCTACAAAAGCAGCAGCCAAGCCAGCCGCAAAGAAACCAGCCGCGAAGAAAGCGACTGTAGCGAAAAAGCCAGCCGTGAAAACAGCTGCGAAAAAGCCAGCCGCAAAGTTGCCAGCAAAGAAAAAGCCGGCCGCCGCGAAAAAGACAGCTGTAAAGAAAGTTGCAGCGAAGAAAAAGTAATTTTCGACCAATACTCCCTGAAAAACGCGGGTTCGTCCCGCGTTTTTTTATGCCCGTAACGCTAAGCTTTGATCCGAATAGCGTTTGTCTTTCCTGCGCGTCTGAATTATATCTGTGTTTATGGTTGATATCGTCCAGACATCGCAGGCCGCAGCGGCCTTGGCGCAACAGGCCTTGATCGAGCGCGGGGAGTTCGCGCCGCCGCAGCCGTTCCGCATTGCCTCTGATTTTACCCCGACGGGCGACCAGCCCGAAGCCATTCGCAAGCTTTGTGAGGGGCTGGAGGAGGGGCTAACCGATCTCACCTTGCTCGGCGTGACGGGGTCGGGCAAGACCTTCACTATGGCGCATGTGATTGAAAAAACCCAGCGCCCCGCGCTTATTCTCGCGCCGAACAAAACCCTCGCCGCCCAGCTTTACGGCGAGTTCAAAAGCTTTTTCCCCGATAATGCGGTGGAATATTTCGTATCCTATTACGACTATTACCAACCCGAAGCTTACGTGCCGCGCACCGATACCTATATCGAAAAAGAATCCACGCTCAACGAGCAGATTGACCGTATGCGCCACGCCGCCACCCGTGCCTTGTTCGAGCGCCGCGATGTCATTATCGTCGCCTCCGTGTCGTGCATTTACGGTATCGGTTCGAAAGAGGATTACGTGGCGATGACCTTTCCCGTCCATGCGGGGGATCGCATTGATCGTCAGGCGCTGATTGCGCGTCTGATCACGCTGCAATACAAGCGCAACGATATCGCTTTTGAGCGCGGAACATTTCGCGTGCGCGGCGATACGGTTGAGCTGTTTCCCGCTCACTTTGAAGACCGCGCATGGCGCTTTTCGCTCTTCGGTGACGAGCTGGAAAAAATCACCGAATTCGATCCTTTGACGGGGCAAAAATTTGCTGATCTGGAGGGGGTTCGGATCTTCGCCAATTCGCATTACATCACCCCGGGGCCGACGATCCAGCAGGCAATGAAACAAATCAAAGCCGATCTGAAAATCCGCCTCGCCGAATTTCAGGCACAAGGCAAACTCCTTGAAGCGCAGCGGCTGGAACAACGCACAATGTTCGATCTGGAAATGCTCGAAGCCACGGGCATTTGTCAGGGTATTGAAAACTATTCACGTTATTTGACGGGGCGCGCCCCCGGCGAGCCGCCGCCGACCTTGATCGAATATTTGCCGGATGATGCGCTGATGTTTCTCGATGAAAGCCATGTGATGGTGCCGCAACTCGGCGCGATGTATAACGGCGATTTCAAGCGTAAATCCACGCTGGTTGATTATGGGTTTCGCCTGCCCGCGGCCATCGATAACCGACCGCTCAAATTCGAGGAATGGAACAGATTCAGGCCGCAAACGCTTTATGTGTCCGCCACGCCGGGCAGATGGGAAATAGAGCAGGCGGGCGGCATAACCGCCGAACAGGTCGTGCGTCCGACGGGGCTTATTGACCCGCCCGTTGAAATTCGCCCGACCAAAAATCAGGTCGATGATCTGATGCATGAGGCGCGGGAGATTATCGCCCAAGGCGGGCGAATGCTGGTCACGACCTTGACCAAAAAAATGGCCGAAGCCTTGACCGAATATCTGTCCGAAAACGGCATTGGCGTGCGTTATATTCACTCCGATGTCGATACGCTGGAGCGGATTGAAATTATGCAGGGGTTGCGGCGCGGCGAGTTTGATGTGCTGGTCGGGATCAACCTGCTGCGTGAGGGGCTGGATATTCCCGAATGTATGCGCGTGATGATTTTGGATGCGGATAAGGAAGGGTTCTTGCGCTCGCGTACGTCGCTGATTCAAACCATTGGCCGCGCGGCGCGTAATCTCGACGGCAAGGCGATTTTATATGCCGACCGTATCACCGATTCCATGCAATATGCGATTGACGAAACCAATCGCCGCCGCGAAAGACAGGTGGAATACAACACCGCCAACGGCATCACGCCGCAAAGCGTGCGTAAAAATCTTGAGAGTATTCTTGATAGCGTGTTCGAGCGCGCTGACCGTGTTCATGTCACCAAGGGCGCAACCGAGGGTGCGTTTAAGTTGCATGATACGGAGCAAGAGGCGTTCTTGCAGAGCCCCGCCAAGCTGGCCAAGCATATCGAAAAGCTCAAGGCGCAAATGCTCAAAGCGGCGGGTGATCTGGAATTTGAAACCGCCGCCCGCCTGCGTGATGAAATCAAACGCCTTGAGGAGCATGAGTTGGGGTTATAAGATTTGATATCAAGCAAAGCTCATAATTATTGCTTTATGCTGATTATATAGCAGCATCTTGTAATGAGGACTTCTTCTATAATACCATATTATAATATAGACATTTTTCATGAATCAGAATACGCATATAGAATGAAAAAAACTCAAGAAAAGTGGACTGCAATTGGCTGTATTATTACATTTTTCGGCATAATTGGAAAATATTCAGACGTTAGCAATGGCGCACAGTCCGTTCTGAAAATTGGAGAATACTTAAATATTACGGAAGAAATGCTGTATAATTTTTGCATTTCTATAGGGTTTCTAACTCTTATTTATGTTGTCAGTTTGATTTATGAAAAAATTAAAGAGTCTGGTTTTTTTGAGCAAAAAGTCGGAGATACTAGCATTTCAGATGCTGTTGATTACGTTGTAAATGGGTCGCGTTTTGGAAATACGTTATCAGGTAATAAAAAGCCAGTAAAAGCATAGGAGAACATAGAGGGTGAATTTTATAATAAAAAAATATTTTTATTTGGAATAAAGCAGGGATGCCATAGTTCACAAAAAATAAATATTGCTGATGTAAAAAATTTAAGCTTTCAACCTCTTTTTGAGAAGAATGGTTATATCAGAGAATTTGATGCTTTTAATAGACTTAAAGACTTGAGAATTGTTGATCCAAATAACAATAATAAAGTAATTTTTTCTGATATTGCTGTGAATAAGAGGCAGTTAGAAGCTATTTGGAAATCAAATGGACGCTATGGTTACTAGCTTTTTAAGCGATTATCGGATTTTCAAATGCCTTTTATCCCTTGACAAAATTGGAATAAATTCCTAATATTGTTCCATGAAATCTTCCAAGCAAAAACGCAATACTCCTTACAAGCAGAAAATTATCAACGGAAAGCTCTTTTTGGAGCTGACGACTCACGAGTTCAAGAGCAATATCGGCCGTTTTGCCCGTATGTGTGAAAGCGGCGAGATTGCGGGCGTTTTGGTGAAGCGATTTGATGTCGTGGTGGGAATTTATATGTCTTATGAGGGCAAATGATCTCAAAACGTGAAAAATGCGCGGTGCTGAAAAACAAGTGGGGCGAGTGGGGCGAGTGGGGCGAACTGCCCGTAACTTACTGAAATATATAACAAACATTTCGCCCCACTTAAAGCTAGAGAGTGGGGCGAGTGGGGCGAAACACCGCCGCAGGTTTTAAGCTTTCTTTCATCAAAATAGGCTAGGCTGAGAATATGTTTGATCTATCAAATCCCGATCTTATCTATGAATATTTGATATATGCCTTGATTGCTGTGCTTGTCGCGGCGCTGGTTTGTGCGGTTTTTTATATATGGGCGCTCGCGCTGTTTTTTGCCGAGCTGAAACACAAAGAGCCCGCTATCTGGGAAAGCGTCGGCAGCCCTGATGTTGTGCGGATGTTCTTTCAACAGAACGCTCACAACACCTACCATATGCGGGCATATTGCGCGTTTTTTCCGGTGTTGCGGGCGCGGGCGAAATCGCAAGCACATAGCAAAACCGACCCTTTCGCGACCTCGGAAACGCGCCAAGAATCCTACCGCCATGCGCGGCGCGCTTATGCGCTGCTCAGGCTCGGTTTAGGATTGGCCGCGTTGATGGCCTTGATTGTCGCGGCGATGGTATTGATCTTTTCGGTTTAAATTGAGCGGCCGTTGAGGAGCGCGTCAAGTTGAACACCCAGCCTGTGCAAGAAATGCTCATTCTCCTGCTCGAGCCGTCTGCTACGTTCATATGCTGCCTTGCTGAATGCGTTTAGAGAGGCGTCGAATTTGTCTAGGCTGGCTTGACTATCTTGCCTTGTTTCGGTGGCAAATTCTTCGGCTATGGTCGCACGGTTGTCAATGTCACTGTATATGCTTGCCTGAAGCTCTATTATCCTCTCATAAGCTCTATTTAAGCTATTGGCCACAGCCAATTCGAACTCAAGCTTTAAAATTCTGAGTTCCGTACTCGCAAGAGCGTCGCGCTCCCGTTGTGCCATATCGCGGATTGCGCTGATTTCGGGTTCGAATATGCGGTCTAATTCGGTGAGAACATCTTGACGAAAACCCTCAGGATCGTATGAGCAGATCCCTGTTTTGTAATTATATTCCTGCACAAGGAAGCGACCAAGCAAAACAAGGTCTCTTGCGCGTTTAGTTTGAGGCGCAGTCATTCATTCACCGTGTTGTTATTGTCAGAACACATTAAGCAAAAATATTGCGCAGCGTCAAATTTATATTATTTTGCATTTGCGAAATGGGCGCAAAATTTGAAATTTTCCTTATTTTGTGTTTAATCTGATGACATGAAAATTACGCTAGAGTTTTTGGAAGCACGTCTGCGGCAGATGGGCTCAAGATGTGAGCCGTTGACAAGTCCGTCTGATAGAAAAGGCTTTAAGCCTCAAAAAGATATATTGGATAAAACCGGTTTAAGGCTGAGCGCAGTTTTTTCTAAAGAAGGTTTCGTCGAGTTCCAGATTGTGGAAAAAGGTCATCAGCCTGATAAAATATTTATTCGCGACTTTCCGTATGATGCACATGAGCTTGTAAAAATTGAGCAGGAGCTTCTAACCACGCTGAGCACAGGAAAGCGTGGCTATGCAACGGAATGGAATTGGCTGCAAGTCAGTCGTGCGTTACTGCTTCTGGAGTCCGACGATCCCTCAACTTCGCAAATGGCGCTGATGCGTGATAATGCGGCACGTGTGCCAATCATTATGGCACATCATGATGACGTGTAATATAGAGTTTAGCTGAATTATAGCTCAGCCGATCATGATCTAGAGTTTTTTCTGTTAATGTGTACCTAACTCCTAAAATTTTTCGTTCCTCTTGTTGTGAATGGTGATATGATAATGGTGTTATGGATGCATTTATGAAATCTATGAAATGGGGTTTTTTGGTTCTGATGGCCATTATCGGCTTTTGGGGGCTTTCTGAATCCTCAAGACTTGAAGACTTCCGTTATATTATGGCCAGTGTTTTGGCCTTTGGTGTTGTCTATCTTATTTATAGAACATGGGCGGACATGCCCTATAAAATCATGAGTTTCAGCGCCGCTTTGATTGCGATATTGGCATTTTTCGCGCAGGCTGATTATTTCCCCGTCTGGTATTTATCGGCGGCGGAACAACCATTTCCGATCGAAGGCTATTTTAAGATATGGTCGATTCTTATCTTCACGATAGGATGCCCGATTATGACGGTTGTGTTCTATAAATTTGACGATAATTACTGATCCAGTGTTGTTGTGGATTCACCTGTGGATGAAATTTTGTATTCCTTGTATTACGGCCTTGCGGTTTTAACTTTTCAATTTTAGACTCGTTATATAGATTCTTTCCGGTGCGTTTTAGTGCATCTTTTTCTCTGCGTATAATATTTCAAAAAAATATAGCTCATAACGAGGTTTCCATGGCGTTTCGTGTAAAGTTTTTAGCAGTTTTATCACTTCCACTTTTGCTCTCTGCATGTGGCGAAGGGTATGAAATTCAGCTTACAAATACTCATTTTCCCTATGGAAACGAGCGCACAGCGGGTAGTGGTGTTGTATATGTTCTGGCAAAAATGATGCCTGAGAAAACGTTAAACCTTGCGCCAGCCGAACGCGCTTTGACTGCGCCTCCTGCTCAAACACCGGCTCCGACACCGCCTCCTGCTGCAACGCCGATGGACGAAGTCTTTACCAATAAGCAAAACAAATAACGGTTTAGAGCTTAATTTTCGTACGAAATTGCTTTCATGAAACAGTGTAATCTTGTTCATGGTATATTTTTGTTGTGATTAAAGGGCTTTCGTTACTGTAGATGCTCTTCAATGCGCTTTGGCCAGAAATGACCCTGATCAACGATGTAGCCGTGCTCATCCAATAACGCTATAAATGGAATTCCCCTCGGGAGTTTAATGCCGAAGCGTGACAAGGATTGCTGCAATATTCCTTCTCCACTCCACATGTAAAAAGGAAGGTTTTCGCGTTTAAAGTCCGGGTTCTCTTTTATATATTGTTCCAGTATTTCATGGGAGCGATCTGTTGAGAGCATAAGAACCTGATTCTCAAATTTCGATGCAAGGTTGACGATATCAGGCATTGCAACACGGCAATGTGGACACCAGGATGCGTACACAAATACCGCTGACGGGCGCCCTTTCATACTGTCCAGAACATATCCGATTTGCTGCCCCGAAACGATCCGAATGGGCGTTATGTCCTCATCAATAGGTGGTGCAGGGCTTATTACAGGCTGTGAAGCTATAGCATTTTTGATGGGGGTGATGATTTGGCTGAATGGCTTATCGGATAGCGTCCATAAAGCAATGGCAACCAAAGTAAAACCTGCAAAATGAATATATTTGCGCATAAAACTGAGTATCTCCTGTGACTGTTATATCTATTTTAGCGTGAGTTTCTATAGGGTTTCCAGTGTTATTATTGATGGTAATGCGAATGACTTGCAATTTCAGGGTGGCGGTGCTACATTTGAATAAGAATAATTCTCAAAATGATTAAGAAGGTTTGAAGCATGTATATTTGCCTTTGCCACCCGTTTAGCGACAAAAAAGTGCGTGAGCACCTTGAAAAATCTGATGGCAGGGTCACGGTTTCAAATGTCTATGGCGCTTGTTCAAACGGCGAAAAGCCCGAATGCTGCTCTTGCCTGCAAAGCCTCAAAGAAATCGTCAAGACGCATAATCGTCAAAAAGACGAAATTACAGCCTGAAAAACTCATTCTTTACTCTGGTTCATCCTTGCATTCCACTTTCAGTTATGGCACGACTGAGGGAGTGACACCTTGCCAAATAGATGTTGGCAAACAATATCGGTAAGGTAAAACTCACCCTAAACACAAAGGTTTACAACACATGAGAAAACTACTTTACACATTCGGGAGTATTATCATTATGACAGCAGCAGGTGCAACGGCAGCAAAAGCTGCAGACGCAGAAAACACAATCCTGATGGAAGTTTCCAGCGGCGGTACGGTCGTTATGGAGCTGAAGCCTGATGTCGCTCCGCAACATGTCGAGCGCATCAAGAAGCTCACACGCGAAGGGTTTTACGATGGTATCGTTTTTCACCGCGTGATTGAGGGCTTTATGGCGCAAACAGGTGATCCGACTGGTACAGGGACTGGCGGTTCGAAATACGGCAACATTCCTGCCGAGTTCAGCAATGAAAACTTTGGTCGCGGAACAGTAGGCATGGCACGTGCTGCCAGCCCTGACAGCGCCAATTCACAGTTCTTTGTTTGCTTTGAAGATTGCGGCTTTCTTAATGGTCAATACACAGTGTTCGCAACTGTAACAGAAGGTATGGAATTTATTGATGCGGTTCAACGCGGTGAGCCACCTGCCAATCCTGACAGAATTGTCAAAATGCAGGTGCAAGCTGATGTTGGAGCAGAGGCGCAAGCCGAGCCTGTTACAACCGAATAATATCTGGGCTCTTCTTTAAGCGAGAAGATGTCTTTCTAAATTAAAAAACTCCCCGTTTGAATTTTCTGCGGGGAGTTTTTTTTATTCGGCGCGTTTTCTGAGAAAAATAGGCGTTTAAGATTCGTCTTCTTCCAGCTCAATGTCGATTACACCCAGATCCTCGTCTTTGATTTCAACAACCGGTGCGGCTTTTTTCTTGTTCTGAATAGCTGTCAGCTCGAGGTTTTCTTTACTTTTTAGCTCTAGAATTTTAGCGGCGGCAATCAACGTATCAATCACTTTTGTCAGTTTTTCGATATTATCAAACGGTTCGGGCGTATCGATTCTGAGCAGCGTATCATCACCGCGGAAAATAAATATGCCCCATGTGTTTTTGCGCTTCAAAACTTCGGTGAGGACTTTGGCGCGTTCTTCAGTCAGATAGGCCTGAACAATATGCTTATCATCGCAGCGGCAGATATGCTCGGAATTCCAGAATGAAAAATCAGGCTTGTACTCTTCACTGAGATTAAGGGTCTGGACGATCGAAACCATGCCGCCACTCGCAAAGGCGCCGTTAATAGGCAATTTACTTTCCATTTCAATCTCTATGGCACTCAGCTTTCTGGTGTTGGCTGAAGCTTCGGGCATGTGCTCGCTAATAAAAATAGCGATTGTATAGCCCTTATAAACGCCAGTGACCTGCGGAGATCGCATCAGGGCGGATGAGCGATAGCGTAAATTATATTTCTTTGCAAAGTCCTTCCAGACCTTTTTTTGTCTTAAAAGGATGAAATTTGTCCAAATTGTAAAAGAAATTAGAGCAAAAGAAATGATTGCCCAAATAAAGATCCATATAGACACGATGCGAACCCTATAGAAAAGGCGTTAAATTAAACCTTTTATATTTTATCGGTAAATGCGCAAGAAAACCAGTGTTAAGCTTAGAGGCTCGACCATGGAGGCGAAACTTACAGATCTAAAATAGGAAAATGGCGGGTTTGCCGCCCGCCATATCCTGACTTTGTTCTTTTTCAAGCAATGTGCTTGGTATTAATGGAAGCGCACCTGCTTACCGTTCTGATCACTCAGATAAATGCTATGCGTCAGATTTTGCGGAATCGACAGATCGACACGGCTTTGCGGATAGGCTGATAGCTCCGCCAGTTTCGCATTGCTTGCTTCTGCCTTTGACTGCATTTCACTCGCCAGCACGGCCATCTGTGTGAGCAGATGTTCCGCATGGCTGACCAAGGCTTCAGTCTTGGCGGTGCTGATTAAATCAACATCGCTGTGCTCGCGGATTTTCCCTGACAGGATTTCCTCGTGCTGATCCGTTGTTTCAACTTTTTTTCCAGCCTATGTAGAGCATCGGTGAAAAAGCCCGTTTGCTTATCGACCACCTCGACCTTTTGCTCCAGTTTCTGGATCGACTCGCAAAACACATTCGCTTGCTCGCCGACATTGCCGACCTTCGTTTCCAGCTGCTGCATCGCAGTGTCGAATTGTGACGCCTGCTTATCTACAGTTTCCACACGCTGTTCCAGCTTGTGAATCGCATCGCTGAAAAAGCCTGTTTGTTTGCGGATAACTTCAAATCCGGTGCGGAGCCGCTCAAACCCCGCGCCCAGAACAATACTCGTACCGACCGCCGCGACAGCAGAAAACACTGCCATCATCAACGAAACCGCTATTACGGTTTCAACCTCCAATGTCATGACCATACCCCTTTCCAAATGAATTTATGCCGTTCATGCCTATTGATTTTTTGAGCTGTGTTTTCTTTCTCTTTTCGGTGAGTTTGTGCTCAGACGTTTTGTGCATGGCTGCGCCGAAATGACACAAAAAACATCAGCATCATTTTTTAATATTACATTTTTTGCTTTAAAAAGATGTTTATTTTCAATGGGATAAATATCTTTATTTATATAAAAATATGGCAATTTTAGCTAAAATTTTTGATGTGTTTAAAACAGAAAAAGAGGAGGAGGGAATTAAGCTTAAAATATTTTTAAATTAGATTAGGTGTTGCTCGGAAAGTTCAGATTACGTTAGATGCTTATGAAGCAAATCAACTTTGTTTCAACGACTGAAATAAAAATTGAGAAATAAAAAAGCATGGCGCAGATAAACCGCTCCATGCCTTTAAGTAGCCGTTTTATTGGCTCATATTTACAACTTAAGCTTCGGCGTCCAGCGGGCTTTCGGAATTGAGCGTGATATAGTTCTCAATGCCGATCTGCTTCACCAGTTCAAGCTGGGTTTCGAGATAATCAACGTGGTGTTCCTCATCCTTCAGGATCGTGATGAGCAAATCACGGGAAACGTAATCGCGCACGTTGTCGCAATAGGCGATGGCTTCCTTGTAGTTCTCAACGCCCTCAATCTCGATTTTCAGGTCGCATTCAAGAATTTCCTTCACGCTTTCACCGATATGCAGCTTGCCGATATCCTGCAAATTCGGCAGGCCGCCAAGGAACAAAATCCGCTTGATGAGATCATCGGCGTGTTTCATTTCCTCGATGGATTCATTGTATTCATGCTTGGCGAGTTTGGTTACGCCCCAATCTTCGAGAATGCGCGCGTGTAGAAAATACTGGTTGATCGCGCCCAGCTCTTTTTTCAAAGCGTCATTGAGGAATTGAATTACTTTTTTATCGCCCTTCATTGCGGTTGTTCCTTTTTGTATTGGCTCGTGGTGTTTGCGTGCTTGAATCATCATGTAGTGTTAAAATAGGGCAAGCAATACGACTTGGCAACCACTTTTTTGATATTTTTCAATAGCTTAGATGAAAGTGATTATCATTTGTATTCTATGGGCAAATCGCAGGGCGCTTAGCCGAACACCCGTTTAAAGACAAAATCGATATTTTTGGTATAGGGGCTAAGGTCGAAGATGTCATCAAGATCGGCGCTGCCGAGCTTGGCCGATACATCCGCATCCTGTTCCAATTCGCTGCGTAGCGTAGTGGTGGCGAGATTGCCATTCTCCGCCGCGCTGCCCCAGACGCGCATGGCGTTGCGCTGAACGATACGATACGCATCCTCTCGGCTAATCCCCGCCTGCGTAAGCGCCAGCATCACCTTTTGTGAGAAATGCAGCCCGCCCAGACGGTCGAGATTGGCGCGCATTGTATCAGGATAGACAATCAGCTTTTCGATCAGCCCCGCCAAGCGGTTCAGCGCATAATCGCAGGAGATCAGGGCATCGGGCAGGATTGTGCGCTCAACGGCGGAGTGGGAGATATCCCGCTCATGCCACAGCGCAACATTTTCAAGGGCGGGAATAACCGCGGCGCGGATAATGCGCGCTTGCCCCGTCAGGTTTTCCGAGCCGATCGGGTTGCGCTTATGCGGCATGGCGGAGCTACCCTTTTGCAGCGGGTCGAAATATTCCTCGGCCTCGCGGACTTCGGTGCGCTGGAGGTGACGAATTTCAACGGCGAGATTTTCAATCGAGCTGGCAATGACGCCGAGCGTTGAAAAATACATCGCATGGCGGTCGCGCGGGATGACTTGCGTTGAGTGGATTTCAGACTTCAGGCCGAGCTTTTCTGCGACATATTCCTCAATCGCCGGCGGCAAGACGGGGTATGTTCCGACCGCGCCTGAGATGATAACGGTGCTGACCTCTTCGCGGGCATTGATCATGCGTTGTTTGGCGCGGGCAAAGGCGGCGTAATGTCCGGCCAGCTTCATCCCGAATGTGGTCGGCTCGCCGTGAATACCGTGGCTGCGGCCAATACAGATCGTGTCCTTATGCTCCAGCGCCCGTGTTTTGAGGGCGGCGCAAACGCGATCCAGATCGGAAATGATGATATCGGCGGCTTGCGTCAGTTGCACGGCAAAGGCGGTGTCAATCACATCCGAGCTTGTCATGCCCTGATGCACGTAACGGCTTTCCTCGCCGACAAATTCGGCCACGGATGTCAGGAACGCAATCACATCATGCTTGACCTCGGCCTCAATGGTGTTGATGCGCTCAATGTCAAAATTGCCCTTTTCGCGCAGGGCTTTGGCTGCGCTTTGCGGAACAATCCCAAGCTCGGCCATTTTCTCCAGCGCCAGCGTTTCCACTTCCAGCCAGATGCGGAATTTGTTGTCCTGTTCGAAAATATTGGCCATTTCCGGTCGGCTGTAGCGGGGGATCATGCGGGCTCCGTTATGTTGTGTTTGTTAAGCCGTTCGAGCTTTTCAAGATGCCGCTAAAATAGACGGGAGGGGGCGGGCATGTCAAATACATACTTCGCGCCGAACTGGTCGGTTTGCACACCGACGCGCGGCGGGATGCGGTAGCGCTCGAACAAATCATAGCCTTGCTTGAGATTGATCCAGAATTCCAGCCACTCGGACTCCCTGTGCGGCAGCATATTGTCAATCTCCATCCGGAACGGGAAGATATGCACCGGAACGTCATGACCGTTGGCGATGCTGGCCTCGGTGAGGAGGTAGATATCCTCCATATAGCTGTCGGTCATGGCATAACAGCCAATGGACTCACAGCCGCCATGCACCATCAATAGCGAGCCTGTCCGCCCCAAAGCGCGGTCGAAATTATTCGGGAAGCCGAGATTGAAGGAGAGGTGATATTGGCTCCACGGGTTGAGCTGTTCCGCCCCGACCTTATAAAAGCCCTCGGGCGCTTGCTTGTCGCCCTCTTGAAGCTTCGGCCCCAAAGCGCCGGAATAGGTGCAGATCGGATAGGTGCGGAATAGCGCGTATTGCTGTGAGTTTTTGAGCTTGAGCCAGACTTCGAGCTCGCGCTCCTCTTTGAAAATGCGGATATAAGCGGCGGAGCCGTATTCAAGCTGGGCTTGCTTGACCTCGCTGCGGAGCATCGCCTCCAGCCGCGCCTTGACGGCTTGCAAGCGCTCGGAAGTCGGCATGGAAGAACAGCCCGATAGCTGCACGCTCATGACAAATACCATCAGAATCAAAACCAGTTTTTGCATGGGGGCTATAATAGCCCTTCGCTTTTGAAACTCGTATATCCATTGCGCGAAATAATAATATGGTCGTGGATAACTATACCGAACGGCTCGGCGGCGCGGATAATCAACTGGGTCATATCGATATCGGCGCGGCTGGGCTTCGGGTCGCCGCTGGGGTGGTTGTGCATGAGGATCAGCGCGGTTGCGCCATGCTCCAGCGCCCGCTTCATGATCTCGCGCGGATAGGCGGGCGTATGATCGACCGTGCCGGAATTTTGCACCTCATCGGCCAGAAGCTCGTTCTTTTTGTTGAGGAACAGGATACGGAAATGCTCACGCGATTCATGCGCCATCGTGGCGTGGCAGTAATCCATCAGCCGCGACCAGTTGTTCAGCACGGGTTTGGAGCGGAACTCCTGCTTCAGGCTGCGCAAGGTTAGCGCGAACATGGATTTTAACCCGACCGCGCTGTTATGGCTCATGCCCTCAATGGCTTCGAGCGCGGTGACCTGTGCGGACATGACCTCGGACAAAGAGCCGAATTTTGCAATCAAGGCCTTGGCCAGCGGCTTGACGTCTTTGCGCGGGATCAGGGTGAACAGGACAAGCTCCAGCAGCTCGTAATCCTGTAACGCACCTTCACCGCTTTCGACAAACCGCTCCCGCAATCTGTCGCGATGGCCGTGGTAATGGGGGTGCTGGTTCTGCTCTTTAACATCAGGCATAACAACACTCATAAACATGTAAAATATTTATTGCAAAAGTAATTTGTCGCCCTTATGGTTTATGGCAATAGCGTGTCTGAATATTTTAGAGTGCGTTTCAGGGATTATAATAAGGGAGAAGGCTATGAACAAAGTTCAAAAAATCAGCTCTGCGGCGGTCTCGCTCACTGCTGTGTTTATGATATCTAATATCGGCTGGGGCGTTGTAAAAGCCGGAGAGGCTCGCCAAGGTTTTAAAGAAATAAATAATGCCCAAGCCCTGCTATTGTTTCCGGGCGGTATTGATGAGTTGTCGGTTCAGGGAGATTGGCAAAGTCAAGTAGATGAAGCTTGGCAGCATTCTGATTTTAAAAATATAGGTATGACGAGTTTTAAAAGCTTTGATGTTCGTTTAATTCATCAAAATCCACTCAGCTGTGGGTTGACTGCTGTTTTTGCTCCAACAGAAGTCCAAACTATTAATTTCAGTGTTACTGACAGCAAGGGGCAGGAAAGATTTTTTTCCACAAAGCTATGTGAAAACTCTATTCAAGGATCACGTTTGAGTGGAAATTATAAAGAATGGTTGCCTATAGAAGGGCGCTCTGTGAATGCAGATTTTGACCCCGCAAATTTTCGTCTGGGACAAATAGAGCGTGATATGTAATTAGCTGTCCTATTTTATATAGGGGGGACGTTTAAACCCTTTCGGGCTGAGTGTGAAAATCTCAAACCCGTCATCGGTGACGGCGAGGGTGTGCTCAAATTGAGCGGAGAGCGAACGGTCACGAGTCACCGCTGTCCAGCCATCAGCAAGGATCTTCATTTTCCAGTCGCCCGCATTGATCATCGGTTCGATGGTGAAGAACATACCCGCTTCCAAGACTGTGCCCGTACCGGGGCGGCCAAAATGCATAACCGAGGGCGGCTCGTGGAAGGTGCGTCCCAAGCCGTGACCACAAAAATCGCGCACAACCGAAAAGCGGTTGGCTTCGGCATGGCCTTGGATGGCATGACCGACATCGCCCAATGTCGCGCCCGGCTTGACGGCCTCAATCCCGCGCATTAGGCAATCATAAGTCACATCGACCAGCTTGCGCGCCTTGACGGAAACCTTATCACCGACCAAGAACATACGGCTGGTATCGCCATGCCAGCCATCGAGAATAACCGTCACGTCAATATTGATAATGTCACCATCCTTGAGAACCGTGCCATCGGGAATACCGTGACAGATGATGTGATTTTTGGAGGTGCAGATTGATTTCGGGAAGCCCTTGTAATTGAGCGGGGCAGGGATAGCGCCGTTGCGGGTGATGAAATCATGGCATAGCTTGTCCAGCGCTTCGGTCGTAATGCCCGGCACAACGTACTCTGTAATCATATCAAGCGTAGCCGCCGCCAATGCGCCAGCCTTGCGCATGCCGATGAAATCCATCTCACCGTGTAATTCGATGCCTTGGGCGTTGAGTTTGGCTTGTGCTGTACTGGTCATTTTAATACTTTATGCTCACATTTATGTTACAATATTAAGGTTCAGAATACTTGATTTTAAATCAGGATTAATGATTTACCCTGAATGGCTTGGGATTTCAATCTTTTATGGAGGCAGTGTGCAAAGCGAAGCGACTGAAAAGGTAGTAACGGCGGCACTTATTATTATCGGCAATGAAATTCTTTCAGGCCGAACGCAAGATACGAATACGTCTTATATCGCGCTTAAGCTCGCCGAAAAGGGTATTCGGCTAAGGGAGGTGCGTGTTATTCCAGACACTGAGGAGCACATCATTGAAACGCTCAACAAGTTGCGGACGCGGTATGATTACGTGTTTACAACAGGCGGCATCGGCCCGACCCATGACGATATCACCGCTGAGAGCGTCGCCAAGGCCTTTGGTGTGGAATTGCCGATCAATGATGAGGCGTTTCGCATTCTGGAACAATATTACGGTATCGAAAAACTCACGCCTGCACGCACGAAAATGGCAAGAATTCCTGTCGGTGCAACGCTCATCCCGAATTCTGTTAGCGCCGCGCCTGGCTTTGTTATCGGTAATGTCCATGTTATGGCGGGCGTGCCGCGTATTATGCAAGCCATGCTCGATCATATTTTAGGCGGTTTGCAGAGCGGTGCAGCGGTGTTGACTGCTTCATTGGCGTGCGGCCTTGCTGAGAGCGATTTGGCGGAAGAGGTTGGTATGTTACAATCGGAGCATCCCGACATTGAAATCGGAAGTTATCCACAGTTTCGCGTCGGTGTTCTGGGTTTGAGTATTGTTATGCGCTCTACTGTCAAAGAATCCATCGAAACCGCAATGAATAAGCTGATTTTGATCGTTCGAAACCATGGTGATGAACCTATGGTGAGCTATCAATTTAGCGAATAATTTATGCGCCGCAGCATAGTGTGCTGATTCTTTTTCTTGTGTAATGTAGATTCTTTTTTTAACGTCAGATTATCAAATAAGAAAAAATTAAAGTTGTTGAACAGGATAAAAGTGAATGAGCGCGATCTGCATCGGGATTTAATACCCGATCCAGATCGCTCTTCGTTTAAGGGGATTGCGCTTTGATTTAATCAGTTGCTTTCTTAGTTGAAGTGTCTGATTTATATATCTTAAGCTCAGGATAGCTTAGTTTGCTATCTGATTTTGAGGGAATTTTTGGTTAAAAGTAGCTTCACTTTCGTGGATCAGGGTTTCTCCTCGACGCACTTCCGAATTGCCTTGCGAAACAAGATTATTTCCTCGATTGATAAGTCGTTGGCCTTCTTCAATTTTTTTGTTTCCACTGGTTACCATCTTATTCCCATCGTTCCACTGCTTGCCAAGATTTTGTGCAGATTGGCTTTTGATGATCATTTGGTCACCAACGGTTGGTTTCGACGAACATCCGGCGACTAGAATTAAGCAGGCCAAAATTGGGGCAATTTTTTTTATTTTCATATGCTCTATCCTTTTTTGTAAGTTGAGAACAGTAATTATATTGGTGCTGAATGTAATCAAGGGGGATATATTTACTTTTTTAAAATCTCTTTCCGCTGTCATCCTCGGCCACGGTTGCAAATGAGTAGTATATTGCATAGCCTTGTGACAATAATAGGGTGAAAGGGAGCAGTAGGAAAAGCAGGCGGCAAACGCAGCTGGGCTGAAGAAGACAGAGTGGGGGCGCCGCGCGTGTCACACTGGACTCACACGCTTCGATGCTGCGTCCAACCCGGCTCTCGACCGTTAGTTGCTCTTTTCTAAAGCATAAACAGATGCTTGGCCTCATAGAGAGGCTGGAGCGGGAGAAGTTGCTGCTGGCCGAAAGGGCAGCCCAATGCGTCCGCCGCCGGGACGCCTGGAGGAAGTTATCGAACTGGCCTTGCCTTTTTCTTGGTAACAAAGCTCCTGTTTTTTATTGTGGTTTCTTATGTATGATTTGGGGCGTTGTTGGGGATTTGGTGAAGGAATTTAGGATGCGGAATATTAGATATAAAAACATGTTCGCCCTAGGGGTCGTTATTGCGGTTCTCGGTGTTATGTTGCTATTGCAGGGGACGGATAGCAAAAAGAATGAGTTTTTGTATGTACCGCAATCCATTCTTGATGCGTTGCCGGATTCTGAAGGACGCGTTCTTATAGCAGACTTGCATCCCACTTCTTGGCAATATGTGTGCGTCGCGGAGCCGCTTTCTGTTGGAGTGGGGGTTCTTAAAAATACGGAATATCTGAAGAAGAAATTTGGTATAGATCCTGCGCGCTCTATAAAATTTCTGAATAGGAGGCCTGTTGTAGACGACCGGAGATGGGGTTTCTTGTTCTATTATCCCCCAGACGGCCTGGAGTTTCTTTCTGTGGACATATCAAAATTTCATTATGCTGGGACATCTGAAATTCCAGAAACAGAAAGTTATCCGTATTGTCTGGACAATGAAGGCGCCTCGATAAAAATTTCAGTCGCTCAGAAATCTGAATATTTTATTAGTGTTAGGCCCCTTAAGGAGGGTGCAAAGAAATAAAGCTCTTTTCAGAAAAACAACAGATTACATAGAGAATGGTAGGTCAGTATGGTTTCGAGCGCTAAAGTATACGTTATTGAATGGATAGCACGGCATGCTACGGCTGTTGCTGCAGGAGAAGGCTAATCACATCAAAATTTGGCCAGTGCTCCGGCTTTTCAAAGGTTAAAAAATCATCTAACTCAAAACTAGATAAATCGACTAAGCTATCAACCGTATTTGAGGGGTAGTTAAAGGCCTGAGGATCAATATCACAGCCATACAAAGGTAATTTTTTATTTTCATGACCTAAAAAACAGCCTTTGGGCGCATGGCCTTAAAAAACCACATCCCCCAAAGCTAGGCCCTAAAACAGTATCACTCGGGCTTCTGATTGACCAAGCTGCCATGATGTCGCTTAACTCTTCAGGGGTATAGTACGCTCCTAGTCGTCGTTTTTCTTCAAAATCTATAGGGAGCTCGTGGAAAGCAGGCAATATATCACCTCTAAAATTTACGATAACAAGGATATCATAATACTATGTGAATAAAAAGAAGCTTAATGAATGAGGCGCTCCACTCATATGCTAATTATAAATTTAAAATTGGTGGGCCCGGCCGGACTTGAACCGGCACGTCCATACGGACAACAGATTTTAAGTCTGCAGCGTCTACCATTCCGCCACGGGCCCAGCGATGAGGAGACGGTAAGAGATAATCACAATTATGTGAGGCTTGCAATGCTGCGCTTGAGGTTGTGCTCTGATTTTTTTTCGGCGATAAGCATGTCAAACACGCTTTCTAGGTTTTCAAGAGCGCTGCGCCCCTTATCGGTCAGGAAGATTTCCTTGCGGCGTTTTTCGGTGGCGGAAATTCTGGTTTCAACCAGCCCGTAAGGCGTTCCCATTTGCCGCGCCGAAGACAGCGCTCCGACAATCCGTGAGGCGGTGGAGAGCGATAGCCCCGTTTCCTCCGCTAAAGCCGAAACCGAAAGCCCCTCATTAAGCGCTATAACGCATAGGCAAACAGCATATTGCAACGGAAATTCCGCATCGATGGTTTGCAATTCCCTTAAAAGCCTCAGAAAGTCTTTGATGCGTGACATGCGGCGTATCCTGTTTCCGTTCATTCTTCAAAGCATGCGGCATTGTGATTATGGCCTGCATATAGGGCAGGTCAATCACAATCTCGCTTTTGCATACATGGAGCGCCAGCATAGGCCAGCCGCCATATCTGCGGTCATATTCCAGATAAACGGCGCAATACTGCCCGCATTTCCAGTACATATACATTGATGAATCCCACGCATATCAGGGCGTTTCCGCCCTTCAATTTCTTATTTACATATGCAAATTTTCTGTGTCCGTCAAGAAAATTTTGCCAATTTATCAACTTTTGATTGTGCGATGCGGCGAATTTTTTCGATATGGCGCACCGAGAGTTTGTAGTGTCTGTGGCCGATCAGGAGGTGTTGGCCGATAATGGCTATTGGCGCACTCAGGAAGCCGTGGAGCACAATTGGCGGCGTAGAGAATGTGATTTTCTCACCGCTTGCCGTTAGAAATGCGCAGTTCCGCATGCTGCGCGCAAGTCGAAACGGCAATTGCAGCGTGGAGAGCGCTGAGAATAGGGTGTTATCAAGTATAGCGCCGGATATGTCGGTTGCGCCGAAATCGCAATAATGGAAATTGCAGCCGCTCAGATCGCTTTGGGCGAGGCAGGTTCCGATCAGGCTGGCGGAGGTGAAGTCTGAACCTGCTAAAACGGCTTCGGATAGATTGGCATGGTTGAGATTGCTGAAGCTGAAATCGGCATTCGCCATTTGTGCGGTGTCAAGTGTCGCGCAGCTTAAATTGCAGCGTTTTAGCTGTATGCCGTTTAGCGAGATTTTGTTATCCACAGCCGTTTCAAGGGCGGTTTTGAGTGTGGCTGCGGGTGCGTTTTTGGTGAGGTGCGTTTGGATAATGTGGTGGCTGAGTGTGTTGTTCATTGAATCCCCATTCAAATTACAGTGTTAAAAGTTGCTACATAAAAACTATTATTTTTTAAAAAATGCAACTATTAATTTGTATTTTTTATGGTATTCGATTCTGTGGTGTGGTTTTAATCTTTGGGAACTGATTTTTATTGTTTCATCGGCAAGTGCATCAACCGCACTTGCCAGAGGGCTGCGAAGCCTCTAATTTTGCTGATATGGCGGAGCAACAAGACACACACAAAACCTCACATAACGCAGAGGACGTTCAAAACGCTCAAAGCGTTCAAGACGATAAGAATGTGCGTCATGGCTTACAGGCTGGCGTGGATACGATCAAGGGCTATGTGCGCAACTTGCCTGAAACCGCCGGTGTTTACCGTATGCTCGGTGAGGGCGGGGAGGTGCTTTATGTCGGCAAGGCCAAGGCGCTTAAGCGGCGGGTCAGCTCCTACACGCAGCTTTCGAAACTGCCCTTGCGCTTGCAAAGAATGGTGGCGCTGACGCGCGCCATGGAATTTGTGCATACCCATACCGAAATCGAAGCCTTGTTGCTGGAATCCAATCTTATCAAAAAGCTGAAGCCGCGTTTTAATATCTTGCTGCGCGATGATAAGAGCTTCCCTTATATCATGATCACGACCGACCATGATTTTCCGCAAATCACCAAACACCGCGGTGCAAAGCGGCGTAAGGGCGAATATTTCGGGCCATTTGCCTCGACGGGGAATGTCGCACGGACGATTGCTGCCTTGCAGCGGGCGTTCTTGCTGCGCAATTGCACGGACGGGAATTTTGCAACGCGCCAGCGCCCTTGTTTGCAATATCACATCAAGCGCTGCACCGCGCCATGTGTCGGTTATGTAACGCGGGAGGAATATGCCGAGCAGATCGCGCATGTGCTGCGGTTTTTGGCGGGGGAAAGCCGCGCCGTTCAGGATAATTTCGTGCACATCATGCAAGAGGCCAGCGCGAATATGGATTACGAGAAGGCCGCGCAATATCGTGACCGGATCAAGGCTTTGGCTAGTATTCAAGCGGCGCAGGATATCAATGTCGAGGGCATAAAAGATGCCGATGTGTTCGGCCTTGTGCAAGAGGGCGGCAAGACCTGCATTCAGGTTTTCTTCTTCCGTGCCGGGCAAAATTACGGGAATTATTCTTACTTCCCGCGCCATCAGGAAGACGAAACGCCGCAGCGCATCTTGGGTGTTTTTCTGGCACAATTTTACGAGAACAAGCCGGTGCCGAAGGAAATTATCGTTAGCTGCGCCGTAGAGGAAAAGGCACTGATTGAGGCGGCGCTGAGCTATAAAACAGGTGTGAAAATCATTATTCATGCCCCGCAGCGCGGCACACGCCGCAAGCTGGTTGAGTTCGCATTGCGCAATGCCGAGCAAGCCCTGAAGCGCTATCACGCCGAAGCCTTGGGGCAGGGGAAGCTGCTTGACGGGGTGGCCGCGCTGTTTGCGCTTGATCAACGGCCTGAACGGATTGAGGTCTACGATAACTCGCATATCAGCGGGACGAATATGGTCGGGGCGATGATCGTTGCGGGGGCTGAAGGCTTCATCAAAAGCGCTTACCGCAAATTCAACATCCGTCAGGCCGAAGCCGCCGATGATTACGGGATGATGCGCGAGGTTATTTCGCGGCGGTTTCGCAGTGCGCTGGAAGATGAGCAAGCGCAAGGCGCAGATTGGCCTGATCTGATGCTGATTGATGGCGGGCTGGGGCAATTTAACGCCGTAAAAGACGTGCTGGAGGAGTGCGGCGTATTGGAGCGCGTGAGGCTGGTCGCCATTTCCAAAGGCCCTGATCGGCATGCGGGGCGCGAGAAGTTTTTTATGGAGGAGCGCAAGGGGTTTCAGCTTCCCGAAAATGATCCTGTGTTACACTATCTCCAAAGATTACGCGACGAAGCGCATCGCTTTGCAATCGGCGCGCATCGCAGCCGCAGGGCAAAAGAGATTTCAGGGTCGCCGCTCGATGAGATTGCCGGAATTGGCGCAAAACGCAAGAAGGCGCTGTTGCTGTATTTCGGTTCGGCCAAGGCTGTCTCTCAAGCGGCGATCGCTGATTTGCTGAAGGTCGAGGGTATTTCCGAAGCCGTGGCGCGTAAGATTTACGATCATTTTCATTAGGATATATCTATTAGGGGAAATATGTTTGTCTCGCTTTAAAAAATGGCTTTGAAAAATTATGTGATAAGTCTGTTAAAATTGAGCTGTGCCATTTTATTATCTCTTTCAAGCCTTTAGTATTGTTTCTTTAAATTGCAATGCAGAGGAAGGAAAAATAAGTATGACGGATAATCAAAACGCGCCTGAACAGGGATCAGGCAATAATAATCAGAGTGCTCCAGCGAATTCAGTGAATATAAAAATTCCCAATAATCTCGTGCGGACGGTTTTCTTTTTTGATTCAATGATCACACTGAAAATTATTACAGCTTTATATTGGGCGTTGCTGGTTTTGGTTACGGTTTCTGCTATCGGGTTAATGTTTGTCGGCAGCTTTATCAGCGGCTTGCTCACTCTTATTTTAGGTGGTATCGGCGTGAGGATTTGGTGCGAGCTATTGATGGTCTTGTTCAAAATCAATGCCAATATCCAGAAGCTCGCCGACCGCGCCTAATATAACATTGGCGTATACTGAATTGAATAAATTGATATTTGTTCTAAACCGCTCTGTGGCGAAATGATCTGCAGAGCGGTTTTGTATTCAAAAAATTAGCTCGCATAAAAAATGCTGCTATGTGAAAAAATCAAGATTTGCGAATCAAAATGTTGCAAGCTGAATTTTACCGTGGTAACGTCCGCTCTATTCATTCAATAGTAATTGAGTAACGTTACGTGGCGTATTGCCGTGTAACTTATTGAAAGGGCAGGAAAAAATGTTTCATCGTGTGAAATCAGAACCTGAAATACAGCCTGGGCAGTTGCAAAACGCTGCAAGATCGGAGCCTGTCGTTTCTGTTTCAACTGCGTCAACACCGGTTGTCGCCCCAAAAACTCAGGATAATACTCAAGCTACGGTGCAAAAACAGGCGCCAGTTACAGCAACACCAGGCGGGTACACTGTCCCGTCCAGCTCTTCACAATCGCACGACACCCCAAAGCAGGAAAAGGATACTTCAATGAGCGACAACACAGACAATGCAACCAGCGCAACGAATACGCCGAATACAGCCAGAGACGATAATGGACAGGCCAAGGCTGTTGATATCCCTTCATCTGCTTACGGCACACAGCCGGCAGCTGCTTCTCGTGGCTATGCGGCAGGTGGGGCAGCATATACAGGATATGGTGCTTCTGCAGCCGCCGCGGCAGCTGCCTCTACCTCTTCTACACCAGCAGCCTCTGCTGCAGCCTCATATGATGAGCGCCGTTTGGTTATTGGGCAGGGCATTACAATGTCTGGTGAAATCGAACATTGCGATGTTTTGCTTGTTGAAGGAACAATCGAGGCAGCTTTGAAAGGTGCAAAAATGCTTGAGATTTCTGAGTCAGGTACATTCTATGGTACAGTTGAAATCGACGAAGCCAATATCTCTGGCCGCTTTGAAGGTGATCTGACAGTTAATGGTCGTTTGAGAGTACACTCCTGCGGTGTTATCACTGGTTCTATTTCTTACAAAGAGCTGCAAATTGAAGCAGGCGCAGTGATCGACGGCAAACTGACTCCTTTGAAAGAAGGCGGCGCAGGTGTATCGCAAAAGCCATCTGTTCGCGTTAAAGACAAGTCCAAAGAAGCTGCTGCCGCTTCTGTGAAAACCAAAGAAGTCAAAGAAAACGCAAGTAATGATGAAGGCGAGCTGTTTAGCGCGCGTGCAGCGGCGGAATAAGAACTGAATAATTCAGGCTAAAATCCAATGTTTCTGCGTATTCAAAATTTTGTAAAAACAATGCAAAGCCAGGGTTATCCTGGCTTCGCCATAAAAGGCAGCTCCTTAAAAGTCCAGCGTATTAAGGGTAGCCGTCATCAAGCTTTGCCGCTGAGCTTGATTTGCATCGGTGCGCTGTTCAGCCTCGCGGGCTTTCTGATTGATGGTGATGGCTTGGAAATTTCCCGTGCCGAAGCAACGGTGGCGGCGGTCGGGCTGCCTGAAGCCGGACGCAATTTCACAGCTTCGCAGCGCCGCAATTTGCAGCGGGCAATTGCCTTTAATCCTGACAATATTGAAAAAATGCATGGCGAAACCATCCGCGCGGCTTTGCAAGAACCGGAATTGGTGCGCGCTGATTTGCCGACGGTGGTCTGGCAATATCGTACAGAAAACTGCGTTCTGGACGTTTATTTCCGCACACAAACAGCCGATGTTACTCTCGCGCCCGTTGTGCATTATGAGGTCAGAAGCCGCAGCTTTGAAGAGAGCGCCGCCACGCCGGATGAGCGTAAATGCTTGAAATCGTTGATGAGCCCATCAGGCATGCCGCCCAGAATGCTTAGTGTTAGTATGATATACAAATCTCTAATGTAATTTCAAAGAGCACTTCTGATCATTAAGCACTCGTAATTTTCTCCTTTGCGCGGCAAAGATCATGCACGCGGCATTCCCCGCATAACGGCTTGCGCGCCTTACAGGTATAGCGGCCATGCAAAATCAGCCAGTGATGCGCATAGAGCGCAAATTCTGCGGGAACGACTTTTTCCAGCTTGGCTTCGACGGCATCGGGTGATTTACCGGGCGCAAGTTTCATGCGATTAGAAACACGGAAAATATGCGTATCTACGGCCATGGTCGGCTGCTCAAAAACAATATTCAGCACGACATTCGCGGTTTTGCGGCCAACACCGGGCAGTGCCATCAGCTCTTCACGCGTTGCCGGAACGGCGCTGTTATGCTCGGCAATCAGCTTTTCAGACAACGCCAGAACATTGGCAGCCTTGGTATTAAACAAACCGATTGTCTTGATGTGATGCTTAATGCCGTCCAGCCCCAGCGCCGCCATTTTTTCGGGCGTATCGGCTATTTTGAACAAATCTTTTGTGGCGCGGTTCACACCCTCATCGGTGGCTTGCGCCGAGAGCACAACCGCAACCAGCAGCGTAAAAGCATTGGTGTATTCCAGATCGCTTTTCGGCTCAGGGTTGGCAGCGCGCAGGCGGCTAAAAAATTCATAGATATCGGCTTTTTTCATGCGGGCATTCTAACGCGTTGATAAAAAACCGCAAGAAACGGATTGTTGGAAAACGCGCCGCGCCTTATGGTGTAACGATGGATATGCAATCAAACCCAGCCGCACCCGCGCAGCCAGCCAAAGCCGCGATCAATATGAATGTGATTGCCGAGGCGATTGATTATCTGGTGGCGCATTATAGCGAACAGCCCGATCTGGAATTTCTGGCGCGGCGCGCGGGATATGAGGCGACTTATTTTCAAAAGCTGTTCAAAGAAAAAGTCGGGATCAGCCCGAAACGCTTGCAGCAATATATGATGATGCGCCATGCGCGGGAGTTGCTCTTGCGGACGAGTGATGGAAATGAGGGTGAGCAGCGCCGTAGTAGCTCCAGCCGCCCCAGCTTGTTTGAGTGTGCGCATGAGGCGGGCTTATCGAGCGCCAGCCGTTTACATGATTTGTTTGTGGTCTGTGAAGGCGTGACACCAAGCACTGTCCAGCGGCGCGGGCAGGGGCTGGAGATTGTTTACGGCATTGTTCCGACCGTTCTGGGCAAGGTTATGATCGGCAAAACGCCGCGCGGCCTGTGCTGGCTTGGGTTTATGGTTGATGAAAGCCCCGCCCGTTCGCTGGAACGGATGCAGGCGCATTGGCCGCTGGCGCATGTGCGGCGTGATGATAATGCGCTTGAGGCCGAAGCGGCGCAGCTTATGCGGATTTGGCGCGGCGATGGTGAGAAATCAAAGCTCAGCCTTGATCTATATGGCACGAATTTCCAGCTTCAGGTCTGGCAAGCGCTGCTGAAAATTCCATGCGGTCACTCGCAAAGCTATCAGGATCTTGCGCAGCTTTTGGGCAGGCCGCAAGCCAGCCGCGCCGTTGGAAATGCGGTTGGCGCAAATCCGATATCATTGCTGATCCCCTGTCACCGCGTTATTCGCGCAACGGGAATTATCGACAATTATGGTTGGGGCAGTCCGCGCAAGAAGTTATTATTGGCGCTGGAAGCGCAAATATAGAGCTTTGATCTTCAAAAGGCTGACTGTAATAGGCTGACCGCGATAAATCAGGCAATCAGGATAGCCCCAAAACATCGTGCATCGAATATAATCCGGCGGGCTTGCCTTTCGCCCACAGCGCCGCTTTTAGCGCGCCGCGCGCGAACAAGGCGCGGTTTGTTGCGCGGTGGGTCAGCTCCAGCCGTTCGCCCATGCCGTAAAAATAAACGCTATGTTCGCCGACAACATCACCGCCGCGCACCACGCCAAACCCGATATCGCCTGTTTGTCTTTGGCCGCTGCGGTCGGCTTTGATGTGTTCAGGGAGCGTTGTTTGCCGTCCTTTGGCCGCAGATTTCGCCAAGGCCAGCGCTGTGCCGGACGGGGAGTCGATTTTTTTATTGTGGTGGGCTTCGAAAATTTCGATATCCCATTCATCGGGGGCGAGCGCGCGCGCGGCCTTCTCTACCAGCGCCATAAGTAAATTGACACCAAGGCTCATATTCGCGGCATAGACAATCGGCGCTGTAGCTGCGGCTTTCGCAAGGGCGTCCTCTTGGGTTTGGCTTAATCCTGTTGTGCCGATTATCAGGGCTTTTTGGGTTTTGGCGGCGATTTCGGCGTTAATGAGTGTGGATTCAGGTAAGGTGAAATCAATCACGGCCTCGGAGCGTGCGAACAGCTCTTGCGGGTTATCGGTCACAAAAAAGGATGGCGTAGCGCTCGCAGCGGGAATTGTCCGCGCCAGCCCGCCCGCCAGTTCAAGCCCCTGCGATTGCCATGCGCCAGATTGCAATTCAGCAATCAGCAATTGTCCAACGCGGCCTGTATATCCTGCGATTCCGATTTTCATGGATGTGTTATTCCGTTCCGTCAGTTTTGGTTTCGTAACGCTCCAGCTCGTATAGAATGGCATCATAAATCGAATAGCTCAACTGCAAAGAAATTCTGTCGATATTGGCGGCATCGATCAAGGCGCGGATATCGCCCAGAATATACCAGCGATTGTCAAAGGGTAGGTCGCTTTTGGTCAGCAGCACGTCAATATTGCTATTCTTGGCCTCATCGATCATCAAAGAACAAAAACGATCCAGCTCGTTTTGCGGCATACCCTGCTCTTGCAGGCAAATCGCAAAGCCGTTATTTTTCTTTTCGTATGAATCATATTGCGCCCGCATGCCGTTGATAAAGCCCAGCGAGATTTTCAGCCCCAGCCGTTTATCGATAAAAGTCTGACCGATATCCCGATAATTAAAATTCAGTCTTGTGAGATTGGTGTTAAAAATCATGCCTTTAGGGGCTTTTGTTAAGAATGCTTTTTAAGGGAGTGCTGGATCAGTCTTTCAGATCGTCCCAGAACTCTTTCATTTTTTGAAAGAACCCTGATGATTCCGGCGAGTGCTTATTGCCGGATTTTTCACTGCTGATCGAGCTATCAAGCTGTGACATCAAATCTTTTTGCTTTTTATCAAGATTGACGGGGGTTTCGACAAATATTTCGATATACATATCGCCGCGCCCTGAGGATTGCAAAATGCTCATCCCTTTGCCTTTGAGGCGGAATTGTTGGCCTGTCTGCGTGCCTTCGGGAACGCTGACTTTGGCGCTATTGCCCTCGATGGTCGGCACGTTGACCTCACCGCCCAGCGCGGCTTTTGTGACTGTAATCGGCACGCGGCAATATAAATTCGCGCCGTCGCGTTTGAATAATTTGTGCGGCTTGATCGAAAGCAGGATGTATAAATCGCCGTTTTGTCCGCCGCGAATACCCGCTTCGCCTTCACCGCTCAGGCGAATGCGGCGACCATGCTCGATACCTGCAGGAACCTTGACCTTGATCGTGCGGTTTTTCTTGATGCGGCCTTGCCCGTTACAGCTTTTGCATGGGGTTTTGATCGCCTCACCCTCACCGTTACAGGTCGGGCAGGTGCGCTCGATGGTGAAAAATCCTTGTTGCTGGCGGACGCGGCCAGCGCCGTTACATGTGCCGCATTGTTCGACCGATGAACCTTTTTCCGCACCGGATCCATTACAGCTTTCACAAGCGTTATTGAGCGCAAGAGATATGGTTTCTTCCTTGCCCTTGAAGGCATCCTCCATCGAGATTTCGAGCGTGTATTGAATGTCGGCACCGCGGGTTTGAGAGCCGCGCCCGCCGCGACCACCCATAAAATCGCCGAACATATCTTCGAAAATATCGGAGAAATTGCCGCCGCCAAAACCGCCAGCGCCGCCGCCGCCCATAGATCCGTCAAAGGCGCCAGAGCCGTAGCGGTCATAGGCTGCGCGTTTTTGCTCGTCTTTCAGAACATCATAAGCCTGATTGATGAGTTTGAATTTCTCTTCGGCTTCGGGGTTGTCCTTGTTTTGGTCGGGGTGATATTTCAGAGCAAGCTTGCGATACGCTTTTTTGATCTCATCCGCGCTCGCGTTCCGGTCAACTTCAAGTATTTTATAGTAATCGTCACTCATATTTTTGTATTGGCCTTATCGGGATGGATCGGGATTTCAGGATTGCCCTATTTCAGATTTCTTGCCGCTGAAGTTGAAAAACGCGCCAATCAGATCATACCAGCTTTTGGGGCGAATACCATCGCGGTAATTGTCGTTTTTGGCTTGTTTGCGCAAGTTGCGGAAATTCGGTTTTGCGCCCCCTGATTTCAGCAAGCGGTCATATTGCATACGGCGTTCATTGGTTTTGAGGTGATCGTAAGCCTCGCTAATCAAACGAAACCGCAATTCCGAGAGCTTGCGCTCTTGTGGATTTTGATCGGGGTGAAAGCGCTTAGCCAGCTTATAATAAGCCTTGCGGATATCGGAATCCGTGGCCTTCGCAGAAACCTGCAAAATATCGTAATAAGATACGGTTCGCCCTGTTTCGGTCTTTTTCACGCTTTTGCGCTCCTTAACGCTCCGTTACGTATTTGTTTTTTGCAATATTCGTCAGGACGTAGAGGGCGGAAGCTATTGTCTTCAATCCCTCTACGCAAAATTACGCGGCAAGCAAGAGCCGCAATAATTATTTAAGATTTGCCTTCGTCCTCTTCCTCAATTTCAAGGTCAAGAATTTCAGCTTCGTCATCGGCTGCTTCTGCTTTCGCAGAGGATTGCGGCGCTTCATCCATAACAGTTTCGCTATCAGGCTGGCCGGAGGCATTTTCCTGAGCCTTACGATACGCCATTTCACCGAGCTTCATGCTGGCCGTGGAGAGCGCTTCGGTTTTTTCAGCAATATCTTGCGCATTGCCGCCATCAATCGCAGTTTTGAGTGCGGCCATAGCGCTTTCGATTTCGGATTTGTTAGCCGCCGGAACATCGCCGCCCATTTCCTCAAGCGATTTTTCGGTCGCGTGAATGAGCGATTCTGCGCGGTTTGTCGCCTCAACGGCTTCACGGCGCTTCTGGTCCTCATCGGCATTGACCTCGGCATCCTTGACCATTTTTTCGATATCCTCGTCTGACAGACCGCCTGAGGCTTGAATACGGATTTGCTGTTCCTTATTCGTGGCCTTGTCCTTGGCTGACACATGCACGATACCATTGGCATCAATATCGAATGTGACCTCGATTTGCGGAACGCCGCGCGGTGCGGGCGGAATGCCGACAAGGTCAAACTGACCGAGCAATTTGTTGTCCGCAGCCATTTGCCGCTCGCCTTGGAAAACGCGAATGGTGACGGCATTCTGGCTGTCTTCGGCGGTTGAGAAGGTCTGCGATTTTTTGGTCGGGATCGTCGTATTGCGCTCGATCAAGCGGGTGAAGACACCGCCCAAAGTCTCGATTCCCAAGGAAAGCGGGGTAACATCGAGCAGTAGAACGTCTTTAACATCGCCTTGCAGAACGCCGCCCTGAATGGCCGCGCCATCGGCGACAACCTCGTCAGGATTAACGCCCTTATGCGGTTCTTTGCCGAAATATTCCTTCACCGTTTCGATGATTTTTGGCATACGGGTCATACCGCCGACCAGAATAACATCGTCTACTTCGGAGGCTTTCAGACCTGCATCTTTCAGCGCGGCTTTGACAGGCTCAACCGTACGCTTGACCAGATCATCAACAAGCGATTCCAGCTTGGCGCGTGAAAGCTTGATGTTCAGGTGCTTCGGCCCGGAAGAATCAGCAGTGATAAACGGTAGATTTACCTCGGTTTGAGTTGCGCTGGATAGCTCAATCTTGGCTTTTTCAGCGGCTTCTTTCAAACGCTGCAACGCGAGCTTGTCCTGCCTAAGGTCAATGCCTTGTTCTTTTTTGAACTCATCGGCAAGATAATCAATAATGCGACCATCGAAATCTTCTCCGCCGAGGAAGGTGTCACCATTGGTGGATTTGACTTCAAACACGCCATCGCCGATTTCAAGAACAGATACGTCGAATGTTCCACCGCCAAGGTCGTAAACAACGATCGTTCCGGCCTTTTTCTTATCAAGGCCATAAGCCAGCGCCGCCGCTGTTGGCTCGTTGATGATCCGCAGCACTTCAAGTCCGGCGATTTTTCCGGCATCTTTTGTGGCTTGGCGCTGGGAGTCATTGAAATAGGCGGGAACGGTAATTACGGCCTGTGTGACTTTTTCGCCGAGGAAGCTTTCGGCGGTCTCTTTCATTTTTTGCAAAACCATTGCCGAAATTTGTGACGGTGCGAATTTCTCGCCGTTCACCTCAACCCAAGCATCACCGTTATCGCCCTCAACAACATTGAATGGGGCTTTTTCGATCAGGTCTTTGGCTTGCGGATCGTTAAAGCGGCGGCCAATCAGGCGCTTGATCGCATAAAGCGTATTTTCGGGGTTTGTGACCGCTTGACGCTTTGCGGGTTGGCCGACAAGGCGTTCGCCGTCTTTGGTGAAGGCGATCATGGAAGGGGTTGTGCGCGTGCCTTCGGAATTTTCAATAACGCGCGGTTCTTTGCCTTCCATAACAGCAACGCAGGAGTTGGTTGTACCAAGGTCGATACCGATTACTTTACTCATTTTCTTTACCTCATTTTTTTGCGGCGAATATTTTCTAAAAGCCCTACCATAGGCGCTTTTATTTTATTCCCATGGGTTGATATCAATAATTTTATTTAGATAGCGGACAATATCAAGTCCTTGCGCAAAATTCCAGCACGGAATTTATTAAATCCACACCTTGCGGCGATTCATATGAGCTGTAAGTTTTTTTGCTTAAGCTTCAGTGTCGATATTCTGCCCCGGTCCGGATGAGGAGGGGGGCGCGCCAGAATTTCCGCCCGTACCGCCGCCCTGTTGACCGTTATCCTTGGCTACGCCGACACGCGCCGGACGGATCAAGCGCTCATGCAAGGTATAGCCGGCTTCCATTACCTGAATAACAGTGCCCGCCGCCTTGTCGGGGAAGGGGGCTTCAAACATCACCTCGTGGAAATTAGGGTCGAAAATCTGATCGAGTGGCTCGATTTTCTTTAAGCCGTGGCGCTCGAAAGAACGTAGCAATTCACGCTCTGT
>JBKBPR010000004.1:0-150595 GCA_046293135.1 Alphaproteobacteria bacterium
CGAATATTTGGGGCTGGACGGGGAGAAAATGGTACAGCTTTTCAAAAAGCAATCATTGGGTAGCCGTATTCACCCTAGCCTGAATTTTCCGACTCCAGCCTCCGAGAGTAAGATTCCTTCGATGTTTTTTGCGCTGGCTTTTCTTGTTGCTGGAGTGGTTGTTATTGCATTGTGGTCTTCATTTGACCGCGAAGAGCGTTCGGAGGTGACCCAAGTGCCGCCTGTAAGTGAAACGCGGATGGCGGCACAAGCGCCAAACATTCCATCGCCACAGGCTGCACCAGTAGATTCAGGGACGCAAAGCCGACAAACCCCTCAAAGCTCTCAGCTCGCTGCGCCTACTGAAGTTGAACGGCGAAGCGGTGATCCTTCCGTCACAGGCTTGCAGAGCGCCCAAGAAACGCAAATATCTTCGGTAGAAGCCGAAAATGCACCAAGCGATGCGCAAAGCGCCGCTCAAGTCGAGCCAGAAGACGATACGGATTCTCAATCACAATCCGCAGCAACAACGCAACAAGATCAGCAGGGCATTATCCTGAACGTCAATGAAAACAGCTGGGTCGAGATTCGCGATATGACCGGAAAGGCTATTGTTTCACGCGTTTTAAAGGCTGGGGATCAGTATTTTGTCCCCGACAGACCCGATTTGCGCATGTCTTTGGGCAATGCGGTTGGCGTTGAAATCGTTGTTGACGGTAAAACTCTGCCGCCTTTGGGGCGGCGCGGTGAGGTCAAGCGGAACATTGCCTTGGATAGCGCCTCCCTGAAAGCGCTTGCACAGCCCTGATTTTCGTTTTATATCTCCGATCATGTCACTCAAAGAAAAGCTGTCCTCGATTAAATCCCGTCACGAAGAATTGGCCGCGCTTATGTCGTCCGGTTCGGTGAGCGGTGAGCAATTCTCAAAGCTATCCATGGAATACGCTGATCTTGACCCTGTGGTTGCGGCGATTAACGAGCTGGAAGCGGCGCAGGGGGAAATGGAAAGCCTGAAAGAGCTGCTGAACGATCCTGAAATGAAGGATATGGCGCAAGAGGAGCTGCGCGCGCTCAATGAACGCGTTCCCGAGTTGGAGCATAAAATCAAGCTGGCCTTGATTCCCAAGGATGAAGCCGATGCCAAGAACGCCATTCTTGAAATTCGCGCCGGAACGGGCGGTGATGAAGCGGCGCTCTTTGCTGCCGATCTATTTGCGATGTATCGCGGTTATTGCGTGCAGATGGGCTGGAAAATCGAGGTTATGGAAGCCTCTGAAAGCGATTTGGGCGGCTATAAGGAAATTATTGCACAGATCACAGGCCGCAATGTGTTTGCGAATTTGAAATATGAATCGGGTGTACACCGCGTGCAGCGCATTCCCAAAACCGAAAGCGGTGGGCGGATTCACACCTCTGCGGCGACTGTTGCGGTTCTGGCCGAGGCTGAAGAGGTCGATCTGGTGATTGATGAAAGAGATTTGCGGATAGATACCTATCGTTCGCAAGGGGCGGGCGGTCAGCACGTCAATACAACGGACAGCGCCGTGCGGATTACGCATATTCCGACGGGCGTTGTGGTTGAAATGCAAGAAGAGCGCTCGCAGCACAAAAACCGCGATAAGGCGATGGCGGTTTTGCGGACGCGGCTTTATGATGCCAAGCGCCAGAAGCTGGCCGATGAGCGGGCGAAAGAGCGCAAATCCCAAGTCGGGAGCGGGGATCGTTCGGAACGGATTCGCACCTATAACTATCCCCAAGGGCGCATGACCGACCACCGTATCAATTTGACGCTCTATAAGCTCGATGAAGTCTTGTCGGGCGCGTGTTTGCACGAGGTGATCGAAGCCTTGATCATGGAAGATCAGGCCGAAGCCTTATCCAGTTTCGCCGCTTAGATTGTCTTTTTCATGATGTCGCAAATCCCCCAAATTCCCCAAATCCCCCAAACGCCGCATGCGCTCTATAAGTTTTTGAAGCAAGCGCTAGAGCAATGCGCCCAAGATCAGGCCGCGTTCGAGGCGCGTCTTATTCTAGAGCAGCGCGCAGGTTTGAGTTGGGCGGCGCTGATGGCGGCTGGTGGGGATGCGGATGATAACGATAGGTCTGGTTCTCGTGCAGATGCGTTCGATCCAGCGGTTTTGAAGCAAATACAAACCGATCTGAACGCACGATTGGCGGGAAAGCCGCTCTCCCGCATTTATGGGGAGCGGGAGTTTTACGGCTTGGACTTTCACGTGAATGAGCATGTCCTTGACCCCAGACCTGACACCGAACGGATTGTTGATCTGGCGCGGGAGCGCTTTCCGAGCAGCGATACGCCTTTGAGAATCCTTGATTTGGGGACGGGGAGCGGATGTTTGCTGGTGACGCTATTGCATCTCTTCCCGCAAGCGCAGGGGCTGGGCGTGGATATATCGCCTGAGGCCTTACAGACCGCACAGGGCAACGCCGCCCGAAACGGGGTTGATGATCGCGCAATCTGGCGGCAATCGGACTGGTTTGACGCGCTGGAGGATCAGGAGCGCTATGATTTGATCGTCGGCAATCCGCCTTATATTCGCTCTGATGTGATTCCCGATCTTGCGCCGGAAGTGAAGAATCACGACCCGATTCTGGCCTTGGATGGAGGAAATGACGGAATGGATGCTTATAAAAAAATATTTTTTTCACTTTTTTCGCATTTAAAACCATCTGGAATTGCGCTGTTTGAAATCGGTTTTGATCAGTCCGAAGACGTGATGCGACTCGGCAGGGAATCGCGATTTATGAATCTGCGCATACACCCCGATCTTGCAGGGCTGGCGCGGGTTGTGGAAATCGCGCATGGGGATAAGTGAAATTTTTTTTGTAGTTTGTGTTGAACAAAAAATGCCCTTGCCTGTATTTTTGAAAAGTCGATAACGAATTGCCAACGGAAATGTTGGACAATATCGGCAAAGCCAAAATGTAGAGTATGTTGACCCTGTAGGGAACGCTGTTCTGGATATGTGTACGCGTTTTGTGTATGCTTGTACGTGTTGCTGCGTATTTTGCTGAAATATAAATATAATTGAGAGATGGAAAAGTAAATGAGACACGGGTCATCGAACAATCGCCGCCAGAGAAATCGCGGCAATAACTCTAACTCACAGCGCAGAAATAATAACCAGAAAACGCAGGTTTTTGACAGCAACGGGCCGGATGTACGTATTCGCGGCACGGCCTTTCAGGTTGCCGAAAAATATGTGGCTTTGGCGAAGGATGCTATGGGGGCGGGCGATACGGTTTTGTATCAGAGCTATTTGCAGCATGCCGAGCATTATCAGCGCATTATCAATTCATGGGAAGCCGACTCCCCCGCACCGCAGAATTTCCAGATCAATGATAAGGATGCTCTGGATGATGAGGACGATTTGGCGGCTGAGGCTGAAACCGAAGTTGAGGTGGAGGTTATCAAGAAAGAGATCGCCAAGCCCGATAGCGATGATGACGATGCGCTTGGTTTGCCATCAAGCCTGTTCGGAAAGCCGTCATCGTCTTCCAAGCAGAATTCGGAGATGGAAAACTCCTGATTTTCGATGCTTGATATGCATTTTTGTGAAGGGCGGCGCAGAGCCGCCTTTTTCGTATCTTTTTCAAGCCGCGGAAGCCTTGCACAACAGATGAGGATATAGAACCGCCTTGCCAATTTTGCGCAGCGGTATATTATTTCTATGACTGTCAAAAATTATCGTCACATAATCAGGATCGGGGGCTGTTATGGATTTTGAAAAACTGACCGAAAAATCCAGATCATTGCTGCAAAAGGCGCAAACACTGGCGATGCGCCACAAGCATCAATCGCTGGAGCCGGAACATTTGCTCAAAGTTATGCTTGATGATGAGGACGGGCTGGCTCTGCGTCTTTTGACCAGCGCCAATGCCGATACCAGCGTGCTGAAACGCTCGCTTGACCGCGCCATTGCGAAGTTTCCCGTTGTCGAGGGATCGGGCGCCGGCGGGCTTAGGATATCGAGCGATTTGGCGAAAATCCTTGATACGGCGCTGTCTTTGGCTGAAAAATCCGGCGATAAATTCCTGACGCTGGAGCGTATTTTGCAAGCCATGATTCTGGCGAAAAAATCCGATATCGCCGGAATTTTAGAGGATGCAGGCCTGACGGATAGGCAGTTGAACGAGAGCATCAACACTGTACGTAAGGGACGTACAGCCGATAGCGCAACGGCGGAAAATCAGTTCGATGCGCTCAATAAATATGCCCATGATTTCACCGCTATGGCGCGGGAAGGCAAGCTTGATCCGGTCATTGGCCGTGATGAGGAAATCAGACGTACGGTACAGGTACTCTCCAGGCGTACAAAGAACAATCCCGTACTGATCGGAGAGCCGGGAGTCGGGAAAACCGCGATTATCGAGGGGCTGGCGCAACGGATTGTCAATGGTGATGTGCCGGAAAGCCTGCGTGACAAGCGTTTGATGTCGCTGGATCTGGGCGCTTTGCTGGCCGGAGCGAAATTTCGCGGGGAGTTTGAGGAGCGCTTAAAGGCGGTGCTGGATGAGATTCGCGCCGCTACGGGCGAAATTGTGCTGTTCCTTGATGAGCTGCACACCTTGGTCGGTGCGGGCAAGGCCGATGGCGCTATGGATGCTTCGAATATGCTCAAACCCGCTTTGGCGCGCGGTGAGCTGCATATGGTCGGGGCGACGACGTTGGATGAATACCGCAAGCATATCGAGAAAGATGCGGCCTTGGCGCGGCGTTTCCAGCCCGTTTTCGTCAGCGAGCCGAGCGTGGAGGATACAATCTCGATCCTGCGCGGCTTGAAGGAGAAATACGAGCTGCATCACGGTGTACGCATTACCGATGGCGCGATTGTATCGGCGGCGACACTCTCGAACCGCTATATCACCGACCGCTTTTTGCCCGATAAGGCGATTGATTTGATTGATGAGGCGGCCTCCAGAATACGGATGCAGGTTGATAGCAAGCCCGAAGCGATTGACGAGCTTGACCGCCGCATTATCCAGCTCAAAATCGAGCGGGAGGCGCTCAAGAAGGAAACTGATCAGGCCTCAAAAGACCGCTTGGAAAAGCTGGAGGCGGAGCTGGTAGAGCTGGAGTCAAAATCGGCGGATTTAACCGCGCAATGGCGGGCGGAAAAGGACAGCGTGAACGCCGCGCAAAAATCGGTTGAGGAGCTGGACAGGGCGCGGATTGAGCTGGAGCAGGCCGAGCGCGAAGGCAACTGGGCAAAGGCCAGCGAGATCAAATACGGCAAAATCCCTGAGCTGGAAAAACGCCTTGAGACCGTGGCCTCGGCCAAAAACGCCACAGATAAAAGCGGAGCTGATAAGAATGCTGCGAAAAAATCTGAAAAAGGCATAGGCGGCAGCTTGATTAACGAGGAGGTCACCGAAGATGATATTGCGGGGATCGTCAGCCGCTGGACAGGTGTTCCCGTGGATAAAATGCTGGAAGGCGAGCGTGAAAAGCTGCTTTCGATGGAAGAGAATCTTAAGCGCCGTGTTGTCGGGCAGGATGAAGCGGTGAGCGCTGTTTCGAACGCTGTGCGCCGCGCCCGTTCAGGGCTGCAAGACCCGCGCCGCCCGATAGGCTCTTTCTTGTTTTTAGGGCCTACGGGGGTTGGGAAAACCGAACTGACCAAGGCTTTGGCGGAGTTTTTATTTGATGATGATACGGCAATGATCCGGCTGGATATGTCCGAATATATGGAGAAGCACTCGGTTTCGCGCATGATCGGCGCGCCGCCGGGCTATGTCGGTTATGAGGAGGGTGGCGCTCTGACCGAGGCTGTGCGCCGCCGCCCGTATCAGGTTGTGCTGTTTGACGAGATCGAAAAGGCGCATCCCGATGTCTTTAACGTGCTGCTGCAGGTGCTGGATGACGGGCGTTTAACCGATGGCCAAGGCCGCACGGTTAATTTTAGCAACACCGTGTTGATCATGACCTCGAATCTTGGCTCTGAGCATTTGGTCAGGCAGGAGGAGGGCGATGACGTCAATGCGGTGCGCCCGCAGGTCATGCAAGCGGTACAGGCGGCTTTCCGCCCTGAGTTTTTGAATCGCATGGATGAGATATTGCTGTTCCGCCGCTTGGGACGCGAGCAAATGACGGGCATTGTCGATATCCAGCTGCGCTATCTGGAAAAATTGCTGGAAGCGCGTCAAGTTACGCTGAATATTGCGGCTTCGGCCAAGATATGGCTGGCCGATAAGGGGTATGATCCGGCCTATGGTGCGCGGCCGCTCAAGCGGGTGATCCAGAACGAAATTCAAAACAAGCTGGCTGAGATGATCTTGCGCGGTGAGGTTGTCGATGGCGATATAGTGAACGTGGCCGAGAAATCGGGCGCTTTGGCGTTTGATGTTGGCAAAGCCAATATCAAATCGGTTGCTTAGGCGCGATTAGAACGTTTTTGCGATCTGAACATTGCCAAGCCATGCGAAGTTCGGTAAATTTGTATGGTCATAGATGTTCTATGATTCTTTCGAATTTCTGCGCGGTTTCACCTTATGATGTCTTCGGGTTCTGTATTCAAGTTTTTGGCGTTGGGCGCTGTGGTTATAACGGCAGCAGCCTGTGCGTTTACGATGGATAAAGACTTCCAGCCCCTTACCGTTCGTACAACGGGCGCTCAGAACAGTGTTTGTGATGTTTGGGCGGATAATGTGCGTTTTAAATTTTATCCACCTGAAACGCGTAACGTTAAAAACTCAAAAGAAAATCTTGTCATTCATTGCTATGCGCCCGGCAATCGTGAGCGCAAGGTGATTATCAAGCCTGAATACTCCAAATATGCCTATGGCAATATTTTAACGGGGGTTATTCCCGGTGTGATCGTTGATTATACATCCGGCGCAATGTTTAAGTATCCTCGCGCTATCGACATTGATTTTAGCCATATGCCGCCAACAACAATGCCAGCTCCACAACATAACAACCTCGATATTCTAGATCATTCCGAACATAATCTTGAGGAGTTCCGTCCGGGATGGCCGCAACTCAATTCAGATCGACACCGCACAGAGCAGCCGTTGATGCGCCGTGTGCGCCCAGGAAGTGAGCTTGACTCTTATTCTGCCAGTGGGTTTACAGGAGGTAGAGCTTCTGGTGGTTTGGATGAGAAGTCAGACTTTATGAGGGTTATCAACAATTTGAGCGGTGATGAAACTCCCGCGGATATTCCGACGCCCGTTCTCGAAATGCAGGAGCGCCCGCAGGTTACAATTATTGAATCACGCGATGTTTTAGATGATGCTACTGAAACGCCTGATCAAAATGGCCTGACTGATGATTTTGGCGATCCTATGGAGATGGGAGATGATAGCGGTGATGGTAGCGCCCCGATGCAGTTGATCCCAACAAGGCGTCAGTAATTTTCTCTTAAATTTCAATGGCTTGGCAGCGTTTCGCCCCGCTCGCCCCACTCTCGATGTTCAAGTGGGGCGAAAGGTTTCTTTTATATTTCAGTAAGTTACGGCCATTTCGCCCCACTCGCCCCACTTATTTTTTGGATTAAACGGACAAGCCGTGTAATGACGATGTTTGTCCGCACAAGTCGGTCATGACGGTGGTTTTTAACCACAGAGGCACAGAGTTTTAAGAGATCACAGAGGATTTTTGGGATAACTCTTCTCTGTGTACTCCTGACAACTCTTTCATCTCTGTGGTAAGAGATCCTTCGTTTTTGCTCAGGATGATGGTCTTGTTTTTCGTGGCTTTCGTGGTTTTTTAAAACCCTAGATTCCGGCTTTCGGCGGAATGACGAAATGGATTACACGGACAAGCCGTGAAATGACGTTGTTTGTCCGCACAAGGCGGGCATGACGGTGGTTTTTAACCACAGAGGCACAGAGTTTTAAGAGATCACAGAGGATTTTCAATATATTTTCTCTGTGTTCTCTTTTTAAACTCTTTCAACTCTGTGGTTCATATTCATAAAATAATATCCTTCGTGTTCGCTCAGGATGATCGTCTTATTTTTCGTGGCTTTCGTGGTTTTTTTAAAATCCTGGATTCCGGCTTTCGCCGGAATGACGAGAGATGGATTACACGGACAAGCCGTGTAATGACGATATTATCATTATACAAGGCGCAGGTCTTCCCTGTATAAAACCCATTATATGACTAAATTCCTAGAAAATCAAGCGAATAATGCTGTGTGATGGGGGCTTGTAAGCTATAAGCGCCGCACGCCTAAAATGCCGCCATCGTAATGTTGCGCCATGGCGGTAAGAGTTTCTATGCGGACATCCATGGTGCGGGCGGTGGCATTAACGATATGAATGTTATCACGCATAATCCCGACATGCCCCTTGAAGAACACAATATCGCCGCGCTGGAGGCTATTTTTAGCGGCTGCGTCTTGCGCATCATCCATCTCTAGCCGCTGGCCTAAATCCTTGCAACGGGCTTGATCCTTGCTGTCTCTGGGGCAGGATGCAATACCCGCATAGGCCGCGCAAAGCTGCACCAAGCCTGAACAATCAAGGCCGCGGCTGGTTTTTCCGCCCCACAGATAGGGAATGCCCAAAAACCTCTCGGCGCAATCCGCGATCATATCGGCGCGGCTTGATGCGGCGCTTTGCTCCAGATTGTCCAAGGCTTCGAGATGGTCTTGCCAGATCCAGCCGCCGCCCTCAATCTCGGCAAAGCCGTCCTCGCTTTCACTCGTTAGCGTCAGTTGCGACAAGAAGCTGAGATAGGTCAAGGACGGAGATTTGTAATCGGGTTCGCTATAGATAAAGCTGTGCAGCGCCGAGATGCGGTGCGTGGGGGCGATGATTTCATCGCTCAGCATGGATTTTGGCACAAACCCTTCATAGCCGTCGGTAAGATTGCGGGCATGGAGGTAATCGCCGCGATGGGCGAGGGTTTCGACAATTTCGCCATAGAGCAGTTCGGAGGCAAGCTCCGCACCCTCGGAGGCCTCTAGGGTTAGCGGAGCGGAGCGGGTGACGATCTGGAATTTTTTGGCCATGGCTTATGATCTTTGGGGTCAGGATTTTTTCGCGGCTGGTTTTGTTGATTTGGCCGATTTCGCGGCGGAAGCGGGCTTTTTCGCTTTGGCGGGGTTCGCCTTGCCGTAGCGCTGTTCGAGATAGGCGAAAACTGCGCGCATTCCCGTATCAGCCGCACCAACTGGCCGTCCCGCTCTGCCCGTTTGTTCCCACGCATAACAATCAAGATGCACCCAGTCAGGGGCTTTGGGAGTGGCTTTGGCCGAGGCTTTGGCGGGAGCTTTATCCTTTTTGTTTTCCAGCAAGAAGCTCTCAAGGAATAGGGCGCTATAGATCAGATCACCCGGAATACCCGCCGAGTTCACCATATCGGCGGCGCTGCTCTTGTTGTGCTTTTTATAGCTTTGCCAGAGCGGCATGTTCCAAACGGGGTCTTCGGCGGCAAAGGAAATATCCTGCAAGGCCTTGGCAATATCGGGATTGTTCGAGAACATCGCCGGAATATCAGGCCCCAGCGCAGCGCGTGCCGAGCCTGTCAGCGTTGCAAAATCGATAATCAGTTCAGGCTTGCTTTCGCAGGCATAGGTGAGCGTATCGGCCAGAATCAGGCGGCCTTCGGCGTCTGTATTGGTGTTTTCAACGAAAATTCCCTTACGGCTTTTGATGATATCGCCGGGGCGGAAGGCCTCACCCGCAATCGCGTTTTCCACCGCGGGAATGAGCAGCGTCAGCCGAACAGGGAGGCCAAGCGCCATCACCAGCGCCGCAACACCGAATGCGTGCGCCGCGCCGCCCATATCCTTTTTCATGTGCCGCATATAGGCGCTGGGCTTGATGTCCAGCCCGCCCGTATCAAAGCACACGCCCTTGCCGACCAAGGTCAGCTTTGGATGGGCGGGGTTGCCCCATGTCAGCTCAATCAAGCGCGGGCGGCGGGGACTGGCCTTGCCGACCGTATAGATCAGCGGGAAATTCTTGCTCAAAAGCTGCTGGTCGGTGATGGTCTTGACGGTGGCATTATGCGCTTTGGCAAGGGTTTTGGCGAAGGATTCCAGCTCCTCCGGCCCGCAATCATTGGCGGGGGTGTTGATGAGGTTGCGCAAGGTGTTCACGGAATCGCTAAAGGCCTGAATACGCTTTTTTTGCGCTGGTGAGGCGGCGTTGGCGATGTTCAGCGCCGCTTGCGCGGTGGCTTTTTCCTTATAGCTCTCGAATTTATAACAGCCCCAGCCCCAGCCGATGGCGAGTTTTTCGAAGGACTCGCTGTTTTGATTTTCGATGCGGAAGCTGGTTTGTGCGAGGGCGGAATCGGATAGGGCGCTACGGGCGGCCTCCGCGGCGATGGCGCCGTCAAAATAGGAGACGGGATCGCTCAATCCGACCAAAATGGCTTCGAGCGCGCCTGTTTTGAGGTCATGGAGCGCAAAGGAGGTTTTGGGCTTGGCGCTGAAATCGGCTTGGTTGAGGCGGGTTTTGAGCGCAGCGGGTCTGGATTTTAGAAATGCGGGCAAGGTCTTGGGCGTCAGGAAATAAACGCATAGCTCTGTTTTGCGGGCTTTGGCGAGATACTGGGCGGGGAAGAGAAATGATTTTGACATGTGCAAGGCCATATTTGAGGGTGGTTTTGAGTTGTATTTATATTTATAGCGGGGGCGCAAAGAAGCGATAGACCGCCCGCTTAAGCGTTATATGTAACGCTTTTTATGGCCGAAGAACAGGGGGCGCGATTGCGCGGCAGCGATCTGTATACAGAAATCTTGGCGAAAGAACAGGCGGGCGCGTGAGCGTTGATGGCTTTTTATTCTCGGTCTAGCGATATGCGGGCGCTGTCAGGTTGACCCAGTGCTTTTTTTGCCGCCAGAGGCACTTGCGTTTTAAGCTTATGGATCGTATCGGCCAGTATTCTATCAACAGCGCGATCAAATTCATCGCAGATGGCTTTAAACTCTGGATATTTTTCAAGCTTATGTGACATGTCTTACCCTTTTGGTTATATCGGCAAATTATTACAAGTTTCTTCAAAATGCAAGGAATATGAAAAGATGCTGAGAGGCTACTAAAACGCGCCGTATAGATTGCCGAGCGTGACGACGGTTATCAGTGCAAATATCGGAAACAGCACAGCGACAAAAAACATATCCTTATAGGCTTGGCGGTGGGTGAGGCCGCAAATGCTCAGCAAGGTCACAACCGCGCCGTTATGCGGCAGGCTGTCCAAACCGCCCGTTGCAATGGTTGTGATACGGTGCAGCAGCTCAGGCGACATATTGGCCGCTTCGGCCATGGCCAGATATTGATCGCCCAGTGTCTGGAGCGCAATGCTCATCCCGCCGGAGGCCGAGCCCGTCACCCCCGCAAGGATATTCACCGAAACCGCGAGTGATACCAACGGCCCGCCGCCAATAGTATCGACCGCGCCCTGAATAAGCAAAAAGGCCGGCAAGGCGGCAATAACCGCACCAAACCCGACGAGGCTGGCCGTATTGAATATAGGCAGGACAGCCGCATTTGCACCGCCATCAAGGGTTTTGCGCAATGTTTTTAAGCGCCGAAAATTGGTTGCGATCAAAAACAGGGAGGCCATGGTCAGCGAGCAAATAATCGCCCAGACACCGCGCACGGATTCTATCGTGGTTGCGCCGTATTGCGGCTCTTGCAAATAGGCCGTATCCATCGCCGGAAAAACATTTGTGCTGAGAAGGTAATTCATTGAAATCACAATGATAATCGGAGCAACCGCCATGCCGAATGAGACGGCGTTTTTCAAGTCCTCGTCATCAGCCGCTTTGGTTTTGGCTTCGGCTTCGGTTTTGGTTTCAATCTCAATAACGTCAAACCCCTCGCTTTGTGAAAAGTTCCGCATATCTTTGGTGGAGGGGGATTGCGCATCAGGATGATCGCCATAGCCCTCATTGACGCGCTTGGCTTTTCGGGCTTGGCGCTCCAGCCAAGCTTGCCCCAGCCCGAACATAATCAGCGCGGCAATGATACCAAGGCCGGGTGCGGCAAAGGGCGTTGTTCCGAAAAACGGCATCGGGATTGCGTTTTGAATGGCGGGCGTGCCGGGCAAGGCGGTCATGGTAAAGGTAAACGCCCCCAGCGCGATTGTCGCAGGAATCAGCCTTTTTGGGATTTGCGCCTCGCGAAACAAGGCGGCGGCAATCGGGTATATTGCAAAAGCCACCACAAATAATGAAACACCGCCATAGGTCAGGAGCGCACAGGCGATTACAACGGCCAGAATTGCGCGCTCCGCCCCCAGCTTGCCGACGATCCCACGGGCAATTGAAAGCGCCGCGCCGCTATCATCCATCAGCTTGCCGAAAATAGCACCAAGCAGGAATAGCGGGAAATATAACACGATAAATTGCCCCGCCGCGGGCATGAAAATTTGTGTATAGGTCGCCAGAACCGGAACGCCGCCGGCAAAAATAACGGCAACCAGCGCCATAACCGGCCCCAATATCAAAATACTGACCCCGCGATAGGCCAGATACATCAAAAGCCCTAAAGCGATAAAAACACCGAAAAGTCCCATTATAAATGTTCCATATGATCTGTGTTCAATATATGCCGTTATACGTTATATATGCCGTTTATCAGCTTGATTGTGTTTGTTTTATTGACCTTAACTTTACTTTGCGCTGGCTTTTTTCTCTGGTAGTTTGCAGCGTAATTCAGCCGGACGCACGCTGTCTTCCAATATCCAGGACACATCAAGCGTGGATGTCTTGCCGATATGCTCCCTGTTTTGCGCCAGCCATTTTTCTGCTTGGGCGCGGCCAAGATCGCGGAGTTTTTCGAGATATGCCCATTCCGCATTTAGCTTGCTGGACGGGGATAAATGCACAAGATCCTCATCCGAATGAATGCGGTGCAGACGCATCTGACGATAGCGCTCCTGCTCAAGGCCTTCAGATTCAATGACTTGTTTGAGCAACAAGATCGCCCGCAGTTCTTTTTGCAGGCTGTTATTGAAGGTGATTTCATTCAGGCGGTTGATAATTTCCCGCGCTGTTTTGGGAACTTCATCGCGGTAGAATGGATTGACCTGCACCAAAACCAGATCTCTGGCGCTGCAATCATCAACCAGCGGGAAAAGGGCGGGGTTTCCGGCATAGCCGCCATCCCAATAGGCTTCACCGTCAATTTCCACGGCCTGAAACATCATCGGCAGCGCGGCAGAGGCCATCAAGGCATCGGCAGACATATTCGGCTGACGGAAAACATGCGGCCTGCCGGAGCGAACATTGGTCGCCGTGACAAAAATCTGGATGGCTTCGCAGGCATTAACGCGGTCAAAATCAATCTGTTTTTCGACAATATCGCGCAGAGGGTTCAGCGAGAGCGGGTTGAGCTCATACGGGGAAAAGCTGCGCGTTAAAAAATCCATCATCAAATAAGCGGGCGAGCCGTCCATGCTCCAATTGCCTGTCCATTGATCCCAGAAACTGCGTTGCAGCGGACTGTATAAGGCGGCCTCGCTAATGGCTTTCCAGAAATTATGCAGCTTTTCACGGGCATGATTGCGATTGCCCTCAACAAGGCCGTCAGCAACAACAACGGCATTCATTGCGCCTGCGCTGGTTCCGCTGATACCCTCGATATAGATTTCGTCATCTTCAAGCAGGCGGTCGAGAACGCCCCAGCTGACGGCTCCGTGCGATCCGCCGCCTTGCAATGCCAATTCTATGATTTTTTTACCATCGCGTTCCATAACGGATATCTATATAACACATGTTTGCAGCGCAGCAAAATTTTCAAGGCGTTTCATTGGTTTTCTCCGCTATAGTTATTTCAATGCTATACTTGGTTGATGGGTATGTAACCATGCATGGTTTATATTTTTAGTATTGCGTTGCAGGATAAAATGAAGAAATTTATTAAGCATTACATAGCCTTACTGGCTTTCATTTTGCCAGTGTCACTCTTTGCATTGTCTGCGCACAGCAATGACGATGCAATCAAGAAGACAATAGATTTTCAGTCGATGCTTGCGGAGAAGGTTGAGTATACAAGAAGTCAGATCGGCATTAAACCACATCCCGAAACAACCCATATAGCACAGAAATATATTCCTCTCGGTATGGATCAAGAGAGTCTTGTTGCGCAGTGCGCGCAAAATGGCTGGGGCGTCCGTGACTTGACACATTCTCCGCATACTAATCCAAAAAGATTAGAAGATTTTGATACTGTCATTAAATGTTCCAAGAATTTCCGCCTAAACTGGTGGAGTTTGTGGAGTCATGCATGCGCCATGTCTTTAGATTTCAACAGTAAAAAATTAGCAAGATTAAGAAGTTATTGTGTTTACAAACACCCACTATTTTAAGAAGGACGCGTGAACGCCAGACTATCCGGACTAAATTGTTACCAGTGTCAAAGATCGTTCAGAATCATGAAAAGATAAATGGCGGACACGGAGGGATTCGAACCCTCGATGGAGCTATTAACCCCATACTCCCTTAGCAGGGGAGCGCCTTCAGCCACTCGGCCACGTATCCATCTTTGTTTTGGACGTGGCCTCACCTTTTTTGGGGTATGTTGCTTGCGCAACGGGCCACGTATCCATCTTGTATAAAAAATACAAATTCACATTTATAGGATTACCGCCGCGATGTCTAGGAGAAATCGCCGCCGCGATGCACAGAGTTTTGCGGGGCATTTTGCGGGCGTGCGAAAATTTCGATTGCGCGGTGACGGGGAAGTTGCGTATAGATGTAACATACTGAAAAACAGGGGGTATTTATGTTTCGCAGTGAAGAATTCAGGGCGATAGACCGCGCGACTTTGCTCACGATTATTGTCGCGGCCTTGGGCTATTTTGTGGATATTTTCGATCTTCTTCTATTCAGCATTGTCCGGATTGAGAGCCTGCGCGATTTGGGGCTTGAGGGCGATGAGCTGATGACCACGGGGATTTTTCTCATCAATGTGCAGATGGCCGGACTTTTGATCGGCGGGGTTTTATGGGGTGTTTGGGGCGATAAATTCGGCCGCGTTTCGGTGCTGTTCGGCTCGATCCTACTGTATTCCGTTGCCAATATCGCCAATGCCTATGTGCAGAGTGTTGAGATGTATGCGGCTTTGCGCCTTGTTGCGGGGATTGGGTTGGCCGGAGAGCTGGGGGCAGGGGTGACGCTGGCCTCCGAGCTATTGCCCAAGAAATGGCGCGGTTTGGGAACAACCTTTATCGCTGCGATTGGCGTTTTGGGCGCGACGGCGGCGGTGGTCGTGGCCGAGATGACCGATTGGCGTACGGCTTATCTTGTCGGCGGGATTATGGGCTTGGTGCTGCTGGCGCTGCGGATCAATGTCAAGGAATCAACGCTTTACAAGAGCATGGAAAGCCATGTCAAAAAGGGCAGTATCCTGATGTTCCTGACCCGCGCCGATTTGTTCAAACGCTATATTGCGGTTATTCTGGTCGGTGCGCCGATCTGGGGCGTTGTTTCGCTCTTTATCACCTTTACGCCCGAATTTGCCCGCGATCTTGGCTTGAGCATTGCGCCCAAGGCGGGGACGGCGGTGCTGGCCTGTTATACGGGATTGGCGGTCGGTGATTTGCTCAGCGGGCTTATCAGCCAGTATTTCCAAAGCCGCCGCAAGGCCGTTGCGGTGTTCTTGGGGCTGACGGTGTGCTTTGTCGGGCTTTATGTACTGTTCCCGCATGACTCGCTGTTTGTGTATTACACGCTGTGTTTCATTATGGGGATCGGTATCGGCTATTGGGCGATGTTCGTGCAGATGGGGGCGGAGCAGTTCGGCACGAATATCCGCGCCACCGCCGCGATTTCCATTCCCAATATGGTGCGGGCGATGGTGATACCGATTACAACGGGCTTCCATTTTATGACTCCTAGCTTTGGCGTTGTCGGGTCGGGCGTATTGATTATGGCGATCTTGGTCGCTATTGCCGCCGCCGCGCTGATGGTGCTGCAAGAGACATTTTCCAAGGATCTGGATTACGTGGAGGATTAGGACGGATAGAAGGTGACGCGGTTGGAAGCCGCGTCATTCATGGCGGTTTTAAATATCCAGCTTCTTCTTCAGCAATTCATTGACCATTGCAGGGTTGGCCTTGCCGCCCGTTTCTTTCATCACCTGTCCGACGAAAAAGCCGAAGAGCTTGTCCTTGCCGCTGCGATAGGCCGCAACATTATCGGGATTATTGGCGATGACCTGATCGATGACGGCTTCAATCGCGCCGGTATCGGTGACTTGCTTCAAGCCCTTTTCCTCAACGATTGTGGCGGCATCCTTACCGGAGGCGTACATCTCCGCAAACACGTCCTTGGCGATTTTGCCCGAAATGGTGTTGTCGGAAATCAGCGCGATCAACCCGCCCAAAGCCTCGGCCTTGATTGGTGACTCGCTCAACGGCTTGCCGTCCTTGTTGAGAATACCGAGCAGCTCATTGATCACCCAATTCGCGGTGAGCTTCGGGTCGCGGTCATTGGCGGCGCTTTCGAAGTAATCGGCTCTGGCGCGCTCGGCGATCAAAACGGAGGAGTCATAAAGGCTCAAGCCATATTCCTTCATAAAGCGGTGCTTTTTCTGATCCGGTAATTCGGGCAGGCTGGCGCGGATACGCTCGATTGTGTCATTCGCAACCTCCAGCGGCAGCAAATCAGGGTCAGGGAAATAGCGGTAATCATGCGCATCTTCTTTGGAGCGCATAGAGCGCGTTTCGCCCTTGCCGGGATCCCAAAGCCGCGTTTCCTGCTTGATTGCGCCGCCATCCTCAAGGATTTCAATCTGGCGGCGGGCTTCGTAATCAATCGCCATTTGCACGGCCTTGACCGAGTTGACATTCTTGATCTCACAGCGCGTGCCCAGAGCCTCCCCCGGCTTGCGGACAGACACGTTGACATCGGCGCGCATCGAACCTTCTTCCATGTTCCCGTCACATGTACCAAGATAGCGCAGGATCATCCGCAGCTTTGACAGATAGGCCGTGGCCTCATCAGCGCCGCGAATATCAGGCTCGGAGACAATCTCCATCAGTGCGCAGCCCGAACGGTTGAGGTCAACAAAGGATTTTGTCGGGTGCTGGTCGTGCAGGGATTTCCCAGCATCCTGCTCCAGATGCAAACGGGTGATGCCGATCTCCTTGGTTGTGCCATCGGGTAAGTCGACCTCGACCACGCCCTTTCCGACAATCGGGCTGACTTGCTGGGAAATCTGGTAGCCTTGCGGCAAATCGGCGTAAAAGTAGTTCTTGCGCTCGAAAACGCTGCGCTGGTTGATCTGGGCGTTTAGCCCCAGCCCTGTGCGCACCGCTTGCTCAACAACATAGCCATTCAAAACGGGGAGCATGCCCGGCATGGCGGCATCGATAAGGGAAACCTGAGAATTCGGCTCCGCCCCGAATTCGGCGGATGCGCCAGAGAAAAGCTTGGAATTGGCGGTGACCTGAGCATGAACCTCCATACCGATCACGATTTCCCATTCGCCTGTTTCGCCCTTGAGTAGCTGTGCCATAGTTATGCCGTCCGCTTTTGTGTGTTTGTATATTGTGTATTAATTTGAAAACTGCAGAAACAGGTTTAGCGCAGTTCTACGCGGCGTGCAAGAGCGCTTAGCGCCAGTTTAGAACATGAATTTGATAGCAGCGACGTTTGTAGTGGGACGTGACCGTTAAAAATCTCTCACTGGCCATAAACTCACCTGAAGGGTCATGCGTGTCCGGTGCGGTATGCATACCTATCTGAATATAGGTCGCGCCGTGAATATCGAAGTATTGAGCGGTCATATCTGCGCTACATGTGCAAACATCTCGTCTTTGCTCTCGTGATAAAGTATTGCGCGATTGTGTCGAGGAAAAATTATACTGACCCAATTCGCGGCGTTTTTGGGTTTCAAGTGTTGCGCAATTTCTCAGCACAAAATCATAAATAGGCTTTGTGAGGCAACTTGCCATGGATTTGGTAAAGAGATCATGGCGGCTTTGTTCAGCAAATGGTGCATCATCATCAAACAAAACCTCCATTTGTGCTGGGGTGAGGTCTGTTTTAAGATTTTCGGAGGTGCAGCGGCATAGCTCCAATTGCTGGTTGTGAGATAAAAGTTTATGCGGCCTACCCATACAAGCGTGAAGATAACGCAGAGCCGTATCTTCTAAAAGATCGCCTGTTCTCGGGATATAATATTGCGGTCCTAATCCGAGTGCTTCGTCAATAGCCTGCTCTTTTTGTGGTTCAAGCTGGGCAAAGGCCACACCGTTTGGCGCAATGCTCAAACAAATAGTGGTCAGCAAGAAAATTGATAAAACCGTGAAGCGTAGCATCTTCTCTTACTTTAGCAGATTTTTACGGAGCGTGTTAGCTCTCCGTTATTGTTAAGATATGTTTTGCTGCTTTACCTAGACCTAATCCAGACTTACGCCGCTTTTTGCAGGATTGTTTGCGGCAGGGCGGTGAACATGGCCTTTTGCTCGATGGCATGGCCGACATTCAAGACGGTCTGCTCATCCCACGGGCGGCCAAGAATTTGCAAGCCCAGCGGTAAGCCCTTGGCATCCAAACCAGCAGGAACAGACATCCCCGGAACACCCGCCAGCGAAGCCGGAACGGTGAAGACATCATTCAGATACATCTTGATCGGGTCATCCTCATTCTCGCCGATGGCAAAGGCCGAGGACGGCGCGGTCGGGGTCAGGATGACATCGCATTGCGTATAGGCCTTGATGAAATCATCAAGGATCAGGCGGCGCACTTTTTGCGCCTTGATGTAATAGGCATCGTAATAGCCCGCCGAAAGCACATATGTACCAATCATGATACGGCGCTTGACCTCCGCCCCGAAGCCCTTGGCACGGGTTTTCTTATACATTTCATTGAGGTTTTGATCCTCAACCCGCTGGCCGTAGCGCACGCCGTCATAGCGCGCAAGATTGGACGAAGCCTCGGCAGGGGCAATGATGTAATAGGTCGGCAAGGCGTATTTGGTGTGCGGCAGGCTGATATCCACGATCTCTGCGCCCATCTCCTTGAGCCATGCAATGCCCTGATCCCAGATTTTGCTGATTTCCTCAGGAATGCCGTCAATGCGGTATTCTTTGGGAATTCCAACCTTGAGGCCTTTGATATCGCCATTCAAAGCGCTGCGGTAGTCGGGAACAGGCTTATTGGCGGACGTGCTGTCCTTCGGGTCAAACCCCGCCATGGCCTGAAGCATAATCGCGCAATCTTCGGTGGTGCGGGCAATCGGCCCCGCCTGATCGAGCGAAGAGGCAAACGCGATAATCCCCCAGCGGGAGCAGCGGCCATAGGTCGGCTTAATCCCCGCTAAGCCGCAAAAGGCCGCAGGCTGACGGATAGAGCCGCCCGTATCGGTTCCGGTTGCGCCCATCGCCGCCCGCGCCGCCACAGCCGCAACAGAGCCGCCCGACGAGCCGCCGGGGACGAGGTCTTTGCCGTCCGCCGCGCGCCATGGGTTAATCACATTGCCGTAATAGCTGGTGGTGTTCGATGAGCCCATCGCAAATTCATCCAGACTGGTCTTGCCGAGCATGACCGCGCCTTCGGCGAACATTTTCGCGGTCACTGTGGATTCATAAGGCGGCTTGAAGCCTTCGAGAATATGGCTGGAGGCGGTGGTTTGTAAGCCCTTGGTGCAAAATAGATCCTTGATCGCCAGCGGAATGCCCTCAAGGATACCGGCCTCACCCTTGGCGCGGCGGGCATCAGAGGCCTTGGCCTGTTCGAGCGCCATGTCAGGCGTTTCCACGATATAGGCATTGAGGCTGCGGGAACGTTCCATCGCGCTGATATGCGCCTGCGTTAGCTCAAGCGCCGTAAACTCTTTGTTTTTCAGCCCGTCCAAGGCTTGGGCGATGGTCAAATGGGTGAGGTTTTCGGTTGTATTGGTCATGTTTTGCATTACTCCACAACTTTGGGGACGACGAAGAACCCTTGCAGGGCTTCGGGGGCATTGGCGAGGACATCAGCCTGACAATCGCCGTCGCTCACGACGTCTTCGCGCATTCTAAGGTCAATATCGACAACATTGGCCAGCGGCTCGACCGTATCGGTGTTGACCTCGGCGAGCTGCTCGACAAAGCCGATGATTTTGGAGAGTTCGGGGGCGAGCTTTTCCGCTTCGGCCTCGCTGACCTCGATCCGCGCCAGATTGGCGACTTTCAGGACGGTTTGTTTATCAATCGACATCCCGTATAATTCCTTTTAAGCTTGGGTTTGGTGAAAATAACAATCAACAAGCCAACAGTATTACGGCCTCTTTGACAAAATGACAAGTGGATACTTAAAGGATATTGCCGATCTGCGCCCCCGAAATGCGCGTTTGATGGGGCTTGATGTCGGTGCAAAAACGATCGGGATTGCGCTGTGCGATCCTGCGCAATCGCTCGCAACGCCGCTCCAGACCATTCAGCGCACGAAATTTACCAAAGATATCAAGCTGCTGGCGGAGATTGTGGCGGATTATGAGGTCGAGGGCTTTGTGATCGGCCTGCCACTGCATATGAACGATAGCGAGGGGTGCAGGGCGCAATCGGTCAAGGATTTCGTGCTGGAGCTGCTGCGCTATCCCGAGGTGGTCGGGGCGCAGCCTTGGGTCGCGTTCTGGGATGAGCGGTTATCCACAGTTTCTGCGGAAAACCTTGTGGATGGATCTGTGAGCAAGCGCAAGGCCAAAGCCTCAGGGGTCATTGATAAACTCGCAGCTTGCATCATCCTGCAAAGCGCGCTCGATTATATCGGGAATTTGTGAGATCCCTCGGCTGCGCTCGGGATGGCGAAGGTTGTGTTCAGGTCAACGAGGTGCGGCGGCGGGCTTTTTGACCATAGCGCATGAGCTCGTGACCGTGATTGCGCATCCAGTATTCACCTTCAATGAAATCGCGGGATAGCTCGCGGCAGAGCGTCCAGAAGCGCTTGCCGTGGTTGAGATGCACAAGATGCGCGACCTCATGGGCAATCACGTAATCCATGGCCTTGAGCGGCGCAAAGATCAAACGCCATGAAAAGGACAGCTTGCCGTCCTCGGAGCAACTGCCCCAGCGGCTTTTGGTGTCGCGAATGGTGATGCGCGGGATTTTCTTGTTGATATGTACGGCCTTGGCGCGGGCAAGTTCGCTGATTTTCTCCTTCGCCAGCTCTTTCAAAAAGCGCTCGATCCTTGCGGACGGGTCAGCTTTATTGGTGTATATCTCTAATTTATTGACCTTGAGCTTGATTTCGGTGGTCAGGCGGGTTTTGTCGACATAGACCTGAATGAGGCGGTCACGGCCAAGAACGGGAATAACGCGGCCATGTTCGAACGGCATCGGCGGCGGCAGCTCCATCATCGCCTTTTTAATCCATGTTTCATGGAATTTCGCGAAATCCTCAGCTTTTTTGAGGCTGACCCCGCGCGGTACAACCAAATTGACCACACGTTCCTTCGGGTCAAGGCGCAGCGCAAGGCGGCGTGCACGCTGGGAATGCGTGACTTTTACAGCTGGCGGGAGCGATAATTCTGCTTGCATAAGCGCATCATGCAACAGCACAGGCAGGCTTGTCCATAAGTAATTGTTGGCCAGCGGAAATTGTGGGTTTGAAGGTTGTCTCCTTACCCAAAGCCGCTTTATGTTTGGCAACCCAGTCAAGGCCAGCCTGATAGCCGCGCTCCATAAGCTCTTCTATCCATTGTGGCTCGGCATTCATTTTGCTGGTTTCGTCCCAATGCGGCTCATGCTGCATTTCAATGACATGCACGTTTTTGCCGCTTTTCAGGCTTGCCCACGCCAATTCGTTATAGACTTCATCGTGAAGGAATTTTTGGCCAGTGATCTGTGCGTCTTGCTTGAGCGGGATTAGCCCATATTTGGGGCGTTTGCTAAGCATAATCGCGATAACATCGGTATATTCGCCCTCATAGAATGCATCCAAAGGCGGGTTGCTTGTAAAGCCGCCATCAACATAATCATGTTTGCCGATTTGATGTGTGCCGATGAGCGTGGCGGAGGCGGCGATTACATCGGGGCTGAGTTGCTTATTCGAGAAGAGGGCACGGCTCATAAGAGAGATAACGCCCTTTTTTTCAACGCGGGTCGCGCCGATGACGGTTTCAATATCACCTGTGCGGATCACATCCCAATCCGGAACGGCTTCGTGCATACGGGCTTTAATGTCGCCTGATTGTGTTTGTGCGCCGAAGGCTTGCGCCAGAGAAATGAAGCTACCCATTTGCTCAACGTGGCTTTGAGGGAGGTTAGGGTAACGCGCCCCTTGCACGAGCATCGGGAAAAATTGCGATACTCCGCGTGACATTTGATTAATCAAAACTGTGGATTTACCGCTATGTGCCACGCCGTCCCATGCTTTTTTCAGCAGTGAGGGCGCTTTTTCGGGTGTGCCGTTATTTAGGGCATAGCTAAGAGGGGCAGCATTGAAAGCGCCCGCACTGACGCCGCTAATACCTTTTACATTCTCAAGGATACCGTTTTCCTGAAGAGCGCGGATAACACCGGCCGTGAATGCGCCATGGGATCCGCCGCCTTGCAGCGCCAGAAAAATGGAAGGCTTTGCGCCTTGTGTTGTTTTTAGAGTTTTTCCCCCGTTCATGGTCAAAATTTTAGCCAATGCCGAGGGTTGTAAGCCAGAAATTAACGTGCTGCGCCGCACAAGCTGCGCAATATCATTTTATAAATTGCGCTGGAGGGTAATTTTATTACGAAATCGAGGGTTTTTTTGTATGTTTTTCTATAACTCACATCAATTCACGTTCGAACGGATTTTGTAAATCACGTGATTCGAATTCGATCACCCATAGATCGGGGTCGCGTTTGATGGATCGCTCGATGTAGGAATCGATGATGCGCTCTTCGGTTTCTTGCGCGTTATTATTGCTGTTGTTTGCATCGCTCCATTCAAGCTGGCCGCTCATAAAATTGCGTTGCTGGATGCGTAAGGCGATCCGCCCGTCCAGTCCGTTGATCTTGGCCATGATGATGCCGCTGCTGAAATCGCCGCGCTGGAGAATATAATAGGGAATGAAATCAATATCGCATTGTTTGAGAACGGCTTCCACGATCAAGCCTGAAGGAAGGCGGGCGGCTTCTTCGTTTGGATCATCATTCATAGGGAATGGTCTTTGTGCGCTTTAATGCACATGCTGTGCATTGACCCAGCGTTCAACGGTCAAATGCGCATCGTGTTTTTTGTCTTCGGGGTGATGATAGCGATACACGCGAATAGCGGCTTCGAGCGCGACATTGAATGGCTCATCACTCATCATCGATTTGAATGTGCGCATCACCGCCTTGTAGCAAACACAATCTTCGGCTTTGCGGACGCCTGTTTGTATCGGGAAGTTGCAGCACATAAATTTACGCTCTTTGTAATCGTTATAATCGGTTCGTTTTATTTTTACAGCACAGTTTTTTGTACCATTCTTGAGCGGGATGGCTGTTATTTTTTCAGCTTTTTTCCGTATAGCTCAAGGCGGTGATCGACCAGCTCATAGCCGAGCTCCTTGGCGATTTTTTCTTTCAGCTTTTCAAGCTCCTCGTTCTGAAATTCGACCACTTCGCCGGATTCCAGATCAACCAGATGGTGGTGGTGATCCCAGTTGAGTTCGTAGCGGGAATAGCCCTCTTGAAATTCGTGACGAATAACGAGATCCATTTCATCGAGAAGGCTGAGCGTACGGTAGACAGTGGCAATCGAGATGGAGGAGTCGATTTCCTTGGCGCGCTCATACACGGTTTCAACGGAAGGGTGATCTTCGGCTTCTTCGAGAACCTGAAGGATGGTCTTACGCTGGCCTGTCATTTTGAGGCCGGCTTGAGAGCATTTTTGTTGCAGATTTTTCAGCATCTTTGCTTTTCTTTCAAGGTTGAAATTTGAGCTATGATACGGTCCAAGCTGATAAAAAGGCAAGTCTTTTCAATAAAAAATCAAGGTTGTAAGACGCGCTCTTTGGGGATGGTGAAAAAAACCTGAGTACCTTGTCCTGTATCCGACACAAGGCCGAGCGAGCCATTGTGTAGTTCGACCATGGCCTTGGCCAAAGGCAGTCCCAACCCAGTCCCACGCTGATTTGCATTTTCGGCTTTGTCGGATACCTGCCCGAACGGTTCAAGTGCTTGAGGTATCTTATTTTTAGGAATGCCGACACCGTAATCGCGCACCAATATTTCCATCGAACCATCAGGCTTGATATGGGCATGGGTTTCCACGCGTCCGCCTTTTTGCGAAAACTTAACGGCGTTTGTGACGAGATTGATCAGCACCTGACGGATCAGGCGTTCGTCAATATAGACCCTAGGCAGTGATGTGTCGAAATTTTCTACAAGCATAAGGCTGCTGCCGAAGGCTTTGGAGGCCATCATCCGATTGACGGAGCGAATGAGTTCAGCGATATCTATCGCTTCTTCGTATAGCTCGATACGCCCAGCCTCGATTTTCGACATATCTAGAACCTCATTGATAATATCAAGGAGATGGTTGGCGCTCATATGAATATCGCCGAGATATTCTTTATATTTTGCATGTCCGAGCGCGCCGAATGTCTCTTTTTCCATCATCTCCGAAAAGCCGATAATTGCGTTCAAAGGCGTACGCAATTCATGTGACATATTGGCAAGGAACGATGATTTTGCACGGTTTGCAATATCGGCTTGATCTTTAGCAAGTCTCAAGGATTGCTCCATCTGCTTTCGCAAGGTGATGTCCATAACGGTTGTAACCTGAAAGCGTCGCTTTTGGCTTAACTCGATTGTGGCTGTGGTGAAAAGCGAATTCGCAATCGTTCCGTCTTTACGGATGATTTTCATTTCGCCAGAGCTGCGAAGCCCCGTTTTGATGAACTCGTTGTGGTTTTTGCGTGCCAGATCGCGCTCGTCGGGCGTTACAAGTCCCGCAACATCGGCGTTAATCAACTCATTGCGACTCCAGCCATAAGTACGGATAAAAGCATCATTGACGCGGACAATACGTCCGACAGAGTCGCTCACAACAATTCCGATTTCGCTGACATCGAAAACAGAGGTCAAAAGCAAAATTGCATCATCACGCTCGCGCTGGAGGATTGATTGGTCTGAAATATCCGGCTGACCGATGACATCCAGACATTTGACAGCGCCGTTTTCATCAAAAATCGGATTCACAATAAAATTATAGACGCGAATATTTCCCGGAACGCCCGGCAAGGCTTGGACGGTAACGAGTTGCTTTTTGCTAAGGCAAACCTCAAAAGTTTGCTCCAAATGCCGTGCATTTTCAGGATCCATGAAATCTTTTATGCCGTGGCCGATGATTTGTTTTGCATCAGAATTAAAGTAGCGAAGAGCTTGTTTATTGGCACTTAAGACGAAGTATCCTTCTTTTTCTTTATTGATGATGATCATGCGCGGTAGCGGCATGGTCTCAAAAACTTCATCATAATTTATATTGATGTCCATCATCACGGTTGAGATCATAAAACAAAAGATTGAAAGCGCTTATAAGGCGCGGCAAAAGAGGTTAGCTGGCATTGTTTTGAATGTAGCGCTGTAATTCGCTGAGTTCACGATATTCCAAGAGAGAGTTTACAGGCCTTTCCGCTGTTTCTAAATCCTTGCGTAAATGGCTTATAAGCTCAAAAAAATCATCGCCGGGTAGGGGCTCGGCAATACAGCACGACATGGTAAGCGCCTTGCTCTTTCCCTTTATTTTATATTTGATATTAGCACCGATCAGCATTTTTCTGAGGCGCTCAAGGGCGGCAATTCCTCCTGTGACATTTGCCTGCTTCAGGCTTAGGATAAATTCACCCGAGCCAAGTCTATAGCCGTCATCAAAGCTGCGGATACTTTTCTTGATTAATTCGGCAATTTTTTTTGTAATCTCGCGGGCGTAGCTGCGGCCATGTTCATCAACAATCTCGTCATAGTGATCTATACGTGCGATGGCAAGACAGAAGGGCTTTCCGCGCCGTGCGAGTCGGTCAAATTCCCGTTCAATGTCACTTTTCATGACAGTTTTTGTACGAAGCCCTGTGAGTGCGTCAATCCCGTTATTCTCTAATACGCTATCACGTTCGTAACGGCGAAGGTTATTGATACAGGCATCATATATATTTGAGAGCTGTTCGAAGCTTTTGACATCCGGCTTTTCACCGCTGTTTGAAACATGTTCAATCATAGACGTATAAAGAGTTTTAAACTCGGAACAAAGTGATGCCATTTTTTCTTGTAATTCAAGGTCTATGTCATCGGATTGAGAGAATGTCTCTATCCATTGATTGAAGTTATTATCCAGCTTTGTTGCGAAAGCGGCTTTATGCGCTTCAGGATAAAAAAGATAGCCCAGAATATCGCTGTAAAGCTCTGAAAAATCACTCAGATAAGATGAAAAGTCAGTGCTATTTTGTGTGTGGTTGGACAAAACTTGGTAAACCTTTTCAGGAATATTGTTTAAAAAACTTTGTACCTAAGAGTATACCGAAAAAGACAAATAAAATCTTAATAAAATGTAGCTTCTGTATACTAGTCCGGAAGCCAGTCTTTTTGCAGTATGTCCAGCGTATCTGATTTGATGGCCGCTCTAACTTCACGCATCAGCATATTGATGGTGGCGACATTATGCTGGGCGAGGATTTGCATCCCCAAAATCTCACCCGCCTTGAGCAAATGGTGGATATAGGCCTTGGAATAACAATTCGAGCAGGGCAGGTCGATACGCGGGTCGAGCGGCGTGTGATCTTCGCGGAAACGGGCATTCTTGAGATTGATTGTTTCGCCCTTTTGTCCTTTGAGAAAGGCCGTGCCATGGCGGGCGAGGCGGGTCGGGATAACGCAATCGAACGTATCAACGCCGAGCCGGACAAAGGTGAAAACATCCTTGATGCGGCCAATTCCGAGGAAGTGGACGGGACGCTCCTGTGCGGCGCTCTCAAGGCTGCATAAGGCGGCGTTATACATTTCCTCATCCGTGCCGCCAAGACAGCCGCCGATTGCCGTGCCGAAATAGGGGCGGCCGCGGATATAATCGGAGCTGGCGCGGCGCAAATCTTCGTAAACGCCGCCCTGAACGATACCATAAACCGCCTGCGCGCCGTTATCGAATTGTGCAAAACGGCTCAGGCAGCGATCCCCCCAGCGCATACTCATCTCCATCGAGCGCGCCGTATAGGATTTATCCACGTGATAGGGCGTGCATTCGTCAAATTGCATCAGCAAATCCGCCCCCAATTTGCGTTGAATATCCATCGCCGATTCAGGGGTGAGCTTGATCTTGCGCCCATCGATATAAGAGCGGAAAACCGCGCCCTCTTCGGTGATTTCCAGCAAGTTGCGGTTTTTGCCTTCGCCGCTGCCATCGCTGCCGGTTTTCTTGCCCTTGATCTCATTGGCCATTGTGCCTTCGCCCAATGAAAAGACCTGAAACCCGCCGCTATCGGTCAGCATAGGCCCGTCCCAGCCCATGAATTTGTGGAGGCCGCCCATCTTTTCAATCAGATCCGCCCCCGGCTGGAGCATCAAATGATAGGTGTTGGACAGGATAATATCGGTTTGCGCCTCACGCATCTGGGCGGGGGAGAGGCCTTTGATCGCCGCTTTCGTGCCGCAAAAAATGTAATTGGGGGTTTCGATTGTGCCGTGCGGGGTGGTGAGTTTCCCCAGACGCGCCCGCTCGCCGTTCTTCTGGTGCGTAATCTCGAAATTGAAATTCGGGTAAGTCAGCATGAAATCTCAATCCTGGAATGTCATATCGAAAGGGCTGTGAAACTGAAAAGCCGCAAAAGCAAAACCCGCCGAAGGGAGGTACAGCGGGTTTCTCTAAAAGGTCGAAGCGTGTTCCTAATGAAAGGAATTAGGCTGATTTTTCAGCCAAAGCTTTATCGACCTGTGTTTTTACGGCGCGCAGCTTCGGGTCAATTTTTGTTGACGCTGTACCGGACAAATAAGCATCCAGACCGCCTTTGTGCTCAACCGTACGCAAACCTGCTGCGCTGGCTTTGAGTTTAACCCATTTTTTCAGAACTTCGCTGTAAAGGCTTGTTTCCTGAACATTCGGCAAAAAGCGTCTGCGTGTTTTGTTCTGCGCGTGGGACACATTGTTCCCGCTCATAACGGCTTTGCCTGTAATCATGCAACGGCGGCTCATCTTGGTATTCCTTGTTGTTTATTTAATCACAAATAATAGAGTGCTGCGCAAATTAGTCCAGATTGCGCCCCTAAGTCAAGCGTTTTGGCAAAAAAATCTTGCAGCAGGATTATCAAGCGTTTTACAGCGCAAAGCCTATAATAACAGCCCCGCCCAGAGATACGCGCTCATCAGCGCTAAAATCAACAACAGGCAGGCCATGACATGAATATAAATCGCGCGGCGCAGATGTTTATGATCGACCTTGGCGGTGGCATTGGGGGGGCCTGTCCAGTCGGATTTGATCGTGCTGCCCGCTATATCCTTGGCCGCGCCGCCTAATGTCACTTCCAGCGCCCATGCCAGCGCCGTGAGTGGGTGGCCGCCTTGCGCATAAGGCGCAGCCTTGCCCCACCATGAGCGGATGCTTTTGGTGATATTGGCGGTCGGGGTAATCACGCTCGCCATCGAAATGAGCACCGTGGTGAATAAGGAGGGGATAAAGCCCAAAAGCTTATCCAGCGCAACGGGAACAGCGCCAAATCCAGTGGAAAAACCATCTTTGCCGAAACGCCATGCCAGCGCGCCAATCACGGCATAGACAAAAAGCGCGGGGAAGCCGCCGATCAGATACCATAGGGCAGGGGCGACAACTCCTTTATCGAGCGTTCTGACCGATAGCGCCATACCAACCCGGGTAATCCCGAAATCATCAGTGGTATTCAGGTTAATGCGGCTGGTGCGGGCAATGCCGTAATACGCGCCCTTGCTCAAGGCGGGGGCTTTTTGCTCCAGCGCGAAATATAGCCGCAGCAGGACAAACCAGACGCTGCCGCCCGAAAAGGCCAGCGCAATCAGGAGCGGCTTCATCAGCCCGTAAAGCGGCTTGGCGGCGGCAATATACTCGCAAATATAGGCCAAGCCCGCAGCCAGCAAGACCGCAAAGGCCATCAGCAAAAATCCGCGAAACATCAGATCGGCGGCGGGGCGGGTTTTCTTGTCCAGCTTATCACCCAAGCGCCCGAAGAGAATATCTGTCCAGATCCAGAGCATCGGCCAGGCATTCCCCGCCCTTGGCCCCGTAATCATACCGATCACCAGCGCAAGGATCAGCGCAATCACAATCTCCGGAATCCGCTCCGGATGAAAGAGCATGGCATGAAGTTCGGGATAAGATGGGAAATTCAGGGGCATAATATTCAAAATTTTCCGTTACTTTAGTATTCTCTTAATAAGGGCATTGTAGAGTAAAATGACATTTCAGATAGATACCGATTAGGCATGTGCTCTGAGAATGTTTCGGTTCTGACCTGTGAGCGTTTTTGCTGCGATGCAAAAAATTGCTGCGTTTCAGGCTGGATATAGGATATAATAAGCGTATAGCTGAGACAAGGACGTAAAACCGCATCATGCTTTATCACCTTTATGAATTACAGCACGCGATGCTGACCCCGATGCGATTGCAGGCCGAATTGGCGCAAAACGTATTCCGTAGCCCGTTTAATCCGCTCTCTTATACGCCCGCAGGCCGTTATATGAGCGCTTCGGCGGAGATGGTCGAGCGTTTGACCCGCAAATTTGCCCGCCCTAGCTTTGGACTGCATGAAACGGTGATAAACGGCAAGAGCGTTGCAGTCACGGAAGAAATCATCGCTGAAAAGCCGTTTTGCAAATTGCTGAATTTTAAACGTGCTGTGCGGCGCAATGACCCGAAAGTCTTGATCGCCGCGCCGATGTCAGGCCATTTTGCAACGCTGCTGCGCGGTACGGTGGAAGCGTTGCTGCCGCATCACAACGTGTTCATCACCGATTGGGAGGATGCACGCCAAGTGCCGCATAAGGAAGGCGGCTTCAGCCTTGATGATTATATCACTTACCTGCGTGAGTTTTTGAGCCTTCTCGGCCCTGATGTGCATGTGATTGCGGTGTGTCAGCCCGCCGTTCCCGTCCTTGCGGCCGTATCCTTGATGGCTTCGGATAATGACCCGAACCAACCCTTGACGATGACGCTGATGGGCGGGCCGATTGATACCCGCGTTTCGAAAACCGAGGTGACGGAGCTGGCCGAGACAAGGCCGCTGGAATGGTTTGAAAAATCGGTCGTCCATGAAGTGCCGTTTTTTTATCCCGGCGCGTTCCGCCGTGTTTACCCCGGATTTTTGCAGCTTGGCGGGTTTATGTCGATGAATCTTGACCGTCATGTCGGTTCATATATGCAGTTCTATCAGCATTTGATCGAAGGTGACGGCGAATCGGCCGAGGCGCACCGCGTGTTTTATGATGAATATCTGGCGGTGATGGATATTCCCGCCGAATTCTATCTGCAGACCGTTGAGACGGTGTTCCAAAAGCATTCCTTGCCGCGCTATCAGATGAAATGGCGCAATCCGCTGAGCGATAAGCTGGTGGATGTCAGGCCGCAGGATATTCGTCATACGGCCTTGCTGACGATTGAAGGCGAAAAGGACGATATTTCCGCGCGCGGTCAGACGACAGCAGCGCATGAGCTGTGTTACTGCCTGCCGCAACGCAAGCAATACCACCATTTCCAGCTTGATTGCGGGCATTACGGGATTTTCAATGGCCGTAAGTGGCGCGAGGAGATTATGCCGCGTATCCGCCACTTTATGCGGGAATTTGACCCTGATAAGGATGCTATTCCGCCCAAAGATCTGGAAAAAACGCCCGATCTTGCGCCGGCGCGCTTTAATCGCGACAAACACGGGATCGCCGCTATACGACGCTGGCTGAAGGAAGAACGGCCGCAGAGCTATAAGAATGCCGCCGCGCCAAGCCCGCATGAGCGTGTCCGCTCGAAAATCCTTAAGGGCGAGTTGATTTAGTCTGTTTTAAAACGCCGTTGCATTTGTGCCGCGCTCATGGCAAGAATAGCCCGCTATGAGCGCAAATCTTGAAACCGAAATCAAAAAACGCCGCACCTTTGCGATTATCTCGCACCCTGATGCGGGAAAAACGACGCTGACCGAAAAGCTGTTGCTGTTCGGCGGTGCGATTGAAATGGCGGGCGCGGTCAAGGCCAAGGGCGACCGCCGCCGCGCACGCTCCGACTGGATGAAGGTTGAGCAGGAGCGCGGTATTTCGGTGGCATCCTCGGTGATGACCTTCGAGCATGGCGGCATTACTTATAATCTTCTCGATACGCCAGGCCACGAGGATTTCTCGGAGGATACTTACCGGACGCTGACCGCCGTCGATAGCGCGATTATGGTGCTGGATAGCGCCAAGGGGATCGAGGCGCAGACCTATAAGCTTTTTGAGGTCTGCCGTTTGCGCGATATTCCGATTATCACCTTTATCAACAAGCTTGACCGCGAGGGGCTTGATCCGTTCGAATTGATGGATGAGATCGAAAAGAAGCTGGCGCTCGATGTCACCCCCGCAAGCTGGCCGATCGGTATGGGGCGCGATTTTAAGGGCTGTTATGACCTGATTCACGATAAATTGGTGCTGTTTGACCGCTCCAAGGGCGAAAAGCTGATGGAGAGTATTTCTTGCAGCGGACTTGATGATCCGAAGCTTGACGAGCTTTTGCCTCCCGCGCAGGCCGCAAAATTGCGCGAAGATGTCGAGATGGTGCGCGAATTATGCCCGCCTTTTGACCGCGAGGCCTATTTGCAAGGCACGCTCACCCCTGTATTTTTCGGCTCTGCGGTGAATAATTTCGGTGTGCGCGAGATGCTTGCAGGGATTGGGTCTTTTGCGCCCAGCCCGCGCCCGCAAAAGGCAGAAAGCCGTATGATTGAGCCAGCCGAGCCGAAAGTGACGGCGTTTATCCTGAAAATTCAGGCCAATATGGATCCGAAACACCGCGACCGCATTGCCTTTGCGCGAATTTGTTCCGGCAAGTTCAAAAAGGGCATGAAGCTGAAACATGTGCGCTCCGGCAAATCTCAGGTTATTCACTCGCCGCTTTTGTTCATGGCGCAAGACCGCGAAATGGCCGAGGAAGCCTATGCGGGGGATATTATCGGGATTCCGAATTACGGCGGTTTGCGCATTGGCGATGCCTATACCGAGGGCGAGGATTTGTATTTCAGCGATATTCCGAGCTTTGCGCCCGAACTCATGCAGCGCGTGCGCTCTGATGATCCGCTCAAGGCCAAGCATTTGGGCAAGGCGCTGGAGCAACTGGCCGAGGAGGGCGCGGCGAGGGTGTTCAAGCCGTCTTTTGGCTCTGACTGGATTGTCGGGGTGGTTGGATCGCTGCAATTTGACGTGCTGGCCGACCGTATCCGCACCGAATATGATATTCCGGTAAAATTTGAATCGACCAGCCTGTATACGGCGCGTTGGCTTTCTTGCGATGATGCGCTCAAGCTCAAGAAGTTTGTGGATGCGAATAATAGCTCAATCGCGCGCGATCACGATGATGATCCGGTGTTTTTGGCAAGGAATGCGTGGCATCTTGAAGACGCCACATCAAAAAACCCTGATATCCGCTTTACCGCGACGAAGTAAGCCTATGCAAGGCTTTAGCCCAAATGCAAAGAGCGGGATTCCCCGCTCTTATTGGTATTTTAGATATATTTGTTATCAGGCTATCGGCACAAATCTGAATAAGAAACAGTCGCATCTCTACCGAAGGTGGGTTCAGCAGCAATGGCTGGAGAGGCTGTGTTACTGGCCGCGCTGGAAAAAATTTTGTTTAAGCTCATGTGATACACCCTTTTATATTAAGTGCGATTTTTTATCGCGTTTTTGAAACATTGTTTTATTTCTTAATATAAACTTAACACAATAATGCGCGATTGCAAGTGAAAAATTTACTTATATTACATTTTTTTGGTGGTATCTAAGTTTTACTTATTGGTCAGACAGACGCTCTTCTGCGGCATCCAAAATTGTGTCTGTAGTTTCCGGCTCATCAGAGGTGTGCGCTATCTCGTTGCTATCCTTTCTTAAAGCCTCAAGCCTGTTTAAGGTGTCGAAGTAACGTGCCCGTGAGCTTTTTTGTCCTAAGACTTTGAAAATATTTGAATAATTGTCTGTCCACAATTTATAGCCATCATGGCGTTGCCCGGGGCTCCAAAACTGTTCCTCCAAAAAGGTCGTATCAAAAGACTCGGGTAGAAACACGATGTAATGCGAAATATAGTATGGCAGACCATCAATATAATCATTTTCAGGAATGCCGATTTTAGCGATATGCTTGACGCCTAGATGATCCGCCGCCGCTGCCAATACCGGCTCAAGATCAAGGAAATTATTTGAGATGTGGAAGGCAATAATCCCGTCAGGCTTGAGTTTTGCCATGAAGGTTTCAATGGCTTCAAGCGTAAGTAGGTGGACAGGGATGTTATCGGAGCTGAACGCATCCATAAGAATCAGATCGTAAATGCCATCATCCCTATCTTGAATGCGAAGGCGACCGTCACCGAGCAGGATTTCATATGGGCTGCCGCAGTCGCTCAGATAGGTAAATAAATCACGGTTTTCAGCGATGCGTGCAATGAGCGGGTCGATTTCATAGAAATCGTAAAATCTATCGTCGCGCTGGTAGCAGGCGGTGACTCCAATCCCAAGTCCGATAATCCCAATACGTTGATCACCCTGTTTTTGATCTAGATGAGCCATGATATCGGAAAACGGACTATTTGCACCGTAATACGATAATGTTTCCAAGCGCATATCTTCAGCCAGAGGTTGGACACCGTGATTGGTTGTGCCATGAAGAAGAACGCGGTATTTTTTGCTGTCACTATCCGCAACGCGAACAACTCCGAAAAAATTACGTCCTTGATAGACGACATCGGACAATGAAGATCCGATCAGGGCATAGCCCGGCGGATTGAGAATCATAATATAAGCAACAACCAAGCCTAGCCCCCATCGGGAGCGAACCAGCATGATGGAACACGCCATAAGCAAAAGCGCCAATGATAAAATTGTTAATTTTGCGGCGTTCATAAACAACATGGTTGTGGCAAAGCAGACAATAATTGCTATCGTCAATATTCTTGGTGTGCAAATTGTACTGAAAGCGTCTTTTCTGAAGTCCGCAATAAGCTTTTCAGATGTGATTTTAAGCGTGTACTGATCGTGACGAACGTAACGTATGAGCGCGCAGGCGACCAAAACCAATGGGTACTCAATCGGGATGACAAAAATATTGGGCGCTATTAAGGCATTGAATACACCGCCCAAAGCGCCGCCAATCGACATAAAGAGGTAAAATTCAGTTAGATTCTCTGCCTTAGGGCGGGAATCGGCAAGTTCCTTGTGGCAGACCAATGCGCAGGCGAAAAACAGCAAAATGTGGAAGCCGATAAAAGCCAGTGGCGGCACAGTGTTATAAGCCAATGTTTTCGCGATAAGCAGACCGAACAAAACGGCTTGTGCGATGAGCATATGCTCTTTTTTGATCCATTCTTTGCGGGCGAAGACGATAATGAACGTCCCGACATAGAGCGAGAGCGGTAATATCCAGAGCAGCGGAACGGAGGCAATGTCCGTGGTGATATAGGCCGTCACGCCGAGCATGAGTGAGGAGGGCAAAAACGCCATCAGCAGCCAGAAGCCGCGATCTTTCATCGTTACTTTGCTTATTGCGCCCGCTGCGCTGGCTGTTTTGGATTTGAGCGTAAGTTCGATTTTTCCGCTATGCGGCCAGATCAAAGCCAAGGCGGCAATGGCGCAGACAATCAGGGAGATATAGCCATACATCCAGCCCATAGCCTGCCCTTGCAGGACGGCATTGGGCTCGATCAGGAATGGATAGGCAAACAGCGCCGACATCGAACCGAGATTGCTTGCGCCATAGAGAAAATAAGGATTGTGTGCATCAGGGTGCGGGCTGGCGGCAAACCAGCGCTGGAACATTGGGGCGCTGCCGGATAATACAAAGAAAGGCCCGCCGACAACAAGTGCCATCAAGGAAAGCTGCCAGAGCGTTGGGTCGCTTTCAAGCGGCGGGATTGTACCTTCAGGGATTCCAAAAGGCAGCACAAAGAAGAAAACCACCAATAATGCAAGATGCAGGAAAGCTTGCGCCTTGATGCTCATGAAGCGGGTTGTGCCGTGCGCATAGGCGTAACCAGCCAGTAGCGTGACCTGAAAGAACAGCATCGCCGTGTTCCAGACATTCGGCGTTCCGCCCAATAATGGCAAGATCATTTTCGAGAACATAGGCTGTACGGAAAATAACAGCGCCGCGCTCAGCAATAATGTTAGAGCATAAACAGGTGTATAAAGCTTGAGCATGGATTTGGTCTCCCCCTTGCGAAAATCCACATTGATGTTAAAGCTTTTGCAAAAATATGCCTATAGACTATGTTTTTTTATTCAGAACTTATTATTTTGCTTGAAATTTGGCCGTTTCAATGACATTTAATTCGTACCAAATTGGTATGAATTAAACTGTTTATAGATTTTATACGATGATACGCATTTCAAAATTGGCCGATTATGCCGTTGTGATCCTTGGGTTTATGTCCCAAGGCCAAGCCGTTGAGGGCGTTGATGTTGATAATCCAAGAGCGCTTGAAAGCGCGGCATCATTGGCGCAGCGCTCTATGCTGCCTGAGCCGACCGTTTCCAAAGTGCTTAAACTATTGGCTGCTTCAGGGATTGTAAGCTCTGTACGCGGCGCTCAAGGTGGGTATTGTCTGGCGCGTGCGCCGCATGAGATCGACATGGCGGCGATTATTCGCGCCGTTGATGGGCCAGTATCATTAACGGCTTGCGTTGAGGGTTCTACGGAATCATGCAGCTACGCTGCGTCCTGCCCCGTTAATGGCCGCTGGAATCTTGTGAATGATGCGGTGGCGGAGGCCTTGCAATCTGTCAGTCTGGCCGATATGATCGCGCCCGCAAAGTCTACGAAATCTGCACAATGCGGGCATACGGGCTTTGCTGAGAAAATTCACGAAATGCGTGAGAAAACTATAGAACTTCAAGAGGAAAAGAGAGTTTAGACGATGGGTGCAACCGAAGAAACCATCAAAACCGTTCAGGGCATGGCCGGCAAATATGAAGCCGGATTTGTCACCGATATCGAGGTTGAAAAAGCGCCGAAGGGGCTGTCCGAGGATATTGTACGTTTTATCTCGGCCAAGAAGAATGAGCCGGAATGGATGCTGGAATGGCGTTTGAAGGCTTATCGGAAATGGCTGGAAATGCCGGAGCCGGATTGGGCGAAGCTTGAGATTGCGCCGATTGACTACCAAGAGAGCTATTATTACGCCGCGCCGAAAGATTACACCAATGCGCCGAAATCGCTTGATGAGGTTGATCCGAAGCTTTTGGAAACCTATGAAAAGCTCGGGATTCCGCTGAAGGAGCAAGAAATTCTGGCCGGGGTCAAAAATCCCGTTGCGGTTGATGTGGTGTTTGATTCCGTTTCGGTTGCGACAACCTTTAAGGAAAAGCTCAAAGAAGCGGGCGTGATTTTTTGTTCGATTTCCGAAGCGATCCAAAATCACCCTGAATTGGTAAAGAAATATATCGGCTCGGTCGTGCCGCCGGGGGATAACAAACATGCCTGCCTGAATAGCGCGGTGTTTACTGACGGCTCGTTTGTGTACGTGCCCGAAGGCGTACGCTGCCCAATGGAGTTATCGACCTATTTCCGCATCAACGAGATGAATACAGGCCAGTTTGAACGGACTTTGATCATCGCGGATAAGGGGGCGTACGTGTCTTATCTGGAGGGGTGTACGGCGCCGATGCGCGATGAAAATCAGCTTCATGCTGCTGTGGTGGAGTTGGTTGCTCTTGATGAGGCGGAGATCAAATATTCCACGGTTCAAAACTGGTATCCCGGTGATTTTGAAACCGGAAAAGGCGGGATTTATAACTTTGTGACCAAGCGCGGCCTGTGTGAAGGGCGGCACTCGAAAATCTCGTGGACGCAGGTGGAAACAGGTAGTGCGATTACGTGGAAATATCCGTCCTGCATCCTTAAGGGGGATTATTCGCAGGGTGAGTTTTATTCCGTTGCCATCACAAATGGCCGCCAGCAAGCCGATACAGGCACGAAAATGATCCATATCGGCAAGAATACCCGCTCGCGCATTGTCGCCAAGGGGATTGCTGCGGGCAAATCCGACCAGACCTATCGCGGGGCGGTGAAAATTCTGCCCAAAGCCGAAGGGGCGCGTAATTTTACGCAATGTGACTCGTTGCTAATCGGCGATCAATGCGGTGCACATACCGTGCCCTATATCGAAAGCAAAAACAAAAGCGCCAATCTGGAGCATGAAGCGACGACCTCGAAAATCTCCGAAGACCAGCTGTTTTATTGTATGCAGCGCGGTTTGAGCGAAGAAGAAGCGGTGGCGCTGATTGTGAACGGCTTCGCCCGTGAAGTGATGCAGCATTTGCCGATGGAATTTGCCGTCGAAGCGCAAAAACTCGTTGGAATTAGCCTCGAAGGGAGTGTCGGGTGATGCTGAACACATGGTATGTATTGGCGATGATTTCGGGGGCGGGGCTGGCGACGCGCAACTTGCTGTTCAAGGGGGTGAGCACCAAGCTTGATGCCGCGCTGGCTGCGCTTATCCTTGCGGGGGCGATGACATTGGTGTCACTGATTTACTACGTTTATAAGCGACTGAGCACCGGAGAGGCTTGGGTTGCGGCCGATACCGATATGAACGCCGTATCAATGGCGGCGATTGCCGGAATCGGCGTGGCAGTGGCGAATATTACGCTGGCCTTTGCCTATAAGGCTGGCGGCTTTGCCTCGCTGACGGCGCTGTTGCAAAACGGGTTTTCAATCACGGTCACGCTTATTTTGGGCGCTCTGTTTTTGGGGGAAATTATCAAGCCGATCCAGCTTTTGGGGATTTTGGTGGTCTTCCTTGGGGTCTTTATGGTGACCAAGGGGTAATAAAAGGTATTTCGGAATTTAAGGAACTTGAGGAACAATGACGATGATTAAAATCGAGAATTTACAAGCCAGTATTGAAACCGATGACGGGACAAAGGACATCTTGAAAGGGATCAGCCTTGATATTCCCGCGGGTGAGGTTCATGCGATTATGGGACCGAACGGTTCGGGGAAATCCACGCTTTCTTATGTTCTGGCAGGGCGTGAGGATTATGAGGTAACAGGCGGATCTGTCACTATGGACGGTGTTGATTTGCTGGAATTAGAGCCGGAAGAGCGCGCCGCAGCGGGGCTGTTTTTGGCGTTCCAATATCCGGTTGAAATTCCGGGCGTGACCATGAGCACATTCCTTAAAACTTCGCTCAATGCCGTGCGCAAGCAGCGCGGCGAGGCGGAGCTTGACGCTTTGGCGATCCTGAAGCTGATGAAAACCAAATGCAAGGAGCTTGGAATTTCCGATGATATGATGAAACGGGCTGTCAATGTCGGGTTTTCGGGCGGCGAGAAAAAGCGTAACGAAGTACTGCAAATGGCGCTGTTAGAGCCGAAATTCGCGGTGCTTGATGAAACCGATAGCGGGCTTGATATTGATGCGCTGAAGGTTGTTGCCGATGGAGTCAATGCGATGCGTGACGGCAAGCGCTCGTTTTTGGTGATTACGCATTATCAAAGGTTGCTGGATTATATCAAGCCCGATGTCGTGCATGTTCTGGCCGGTGGGCGGATTGTTAAAACGGGCGGATTTGAACTGGCCAAGGAGCTGGAAGACAAGGGATATGCCGAGTTTTTGGAGCAAGCCGCTTAAGGGGCATTGTATGCTTCGAAGATACTGAATTTGAGATATAAGCAAAAAAGAAAAGATATGACAGCCAAAGCCGATAATATCATGAGATTTCCCGAAAAATCGCCGTACGTGCCGTGCGATTCTGGCACGTACACCCTGTGCAAATTGCCAAAGGATGGCGCAGAATGGCTGACAGGCTTGCGTCAATCGGCTTTTGAGCGGTTCAAAGCGCAAGGCCTGCCGACACAGGCGCTGGAGCGGTTTAAATACACGAATATCGCCAAAAATGTGGCGCAATGGGATGGCGTTTTGGCCGTGCCGAAGGGCGATTGCCCCGATGATCTTTTGGCTTGCGGCTTGGAGCAGGCTCAAACCCAAGGCTGGGTTCGTGAATTGCTGGAGCGCGAGCCGCCGGGGATGGATAAATACGGCGATACTGCCCTGTGGGACTTGAACACCGCCTATTTCAAGCATGCGGGGGTTGTGGATATCCCTGCGGGTCAAATTGTGGATAAGCCGATTGTCCTTAAAACCCATGGCGAAGATGACACGTACACCTCCTTGCGCTTTATTCTGCGCTTGGGCGATAATGCGAAGGCGGTTCTGGTGGAAGAGTTTGACGGGGCGGGCGAATACTGGCGTAACCGCGTCTCACAGATTATTCTGGGCAAAAATGCGCGGCTCAAGCATATTATCATTCATAAAGACAGCGATCAGGCCGTATTCACGCAGTTTACGCATATCAGCGCCGAGCGTGATGCACATTATGAAGGATTTGCGCTGAATATGGGTGGGATGATGAGCCGTCATCAGATTCAGGCCGATCTGGAAGGGGTGAACGGTTTTGTGTCATTCAACGGGCTAAACGTGCTGGGTGGAAAACAGCATGGCGACACGACGATTTTAATCAATCACCGCGCCGCGCATTGCAATTCCAACCAGTTTTACAGATCGTTATTGACCGATGAAGCGCACGGCGTGTTTCAGGGCAAGGTTCATGTTTTTGAAGGCGCGCAAAAAACCGACGGCTATCAGCTTTCGAACGCGATTTTGCTTTCGGATAAGGCGGTGATGGATACCAAGCCGGAGCTTGAGATTTACGCCGATGATGTGAAATGCTCGCATGGCGCAACGACCGGACAGATGAATGAAGAGCCACTGTTTTACTTGCGCTCACGGGGGCTAAGCGAGAAGGACGCACGGTTGTTGCTTATTCGCGCCTTTGTGGATGAGGTTGTGGATAAAATTGAGGATGAATCTCTAAAAGCGCAGATTGAAAAGGATGTTGAGGCATGGCTGGCGCAAGCCCTGTAACTGTGGATAAGTCCAAAGACGTGACGGATTTTTCAGAAATTCTGAAATACCGTGCGGATTTCCCCGTTCTGAAAATGCAGATGAACGGCAAGCCTTTGGCGTATCTGGATAGTGCCTCCAGCGCGCAAAAACCCCATGCGATCATGGAGGCGATGCAGGAAATCGGCAAGATGGGCTATTCCAATATTCATCGCGGTCTTTACAAAATTTCGCAAGACATAACAGCGGCCTTTGAGGGTGTACGTCCCAAAATTGCCGCGCTTATCAGCGCCAAAACCGAGCGCGAAATTATCTTTACCCGCAATGCAACAGAAGGGATTAACCTTGTCGCGCAAAGCTGGGGGCGTGCCAACTTAAAGGCGGGTGATGAGATTATCCTCAGCGCGATGGAGCATCACGCCAATATCGTGCCGTGGCAGCTATTACAGCAGGAAATTGATTTTCAAATCCGCGTTATTCCGGTGCTGGAAAGCGGGGAGTTGGATCTGGCGGCATATAAGGCGCTGCTGAGCGAAAAAACCAAGTTTCTCGGGATTGTGCAGATGTCCAATGCGCTGGGTACAATCAATCCGGTCAAGGATATGATACGTACGGCCAAGACGTACAACCCGAATATCAAGGTTTTGGTCGATGGCGCGCAATCAATCGTGCATCTGGATATTGATGTGGTTGATATAGATTGCGATTTTTTTGCCTTTACGGGGCATAAATATTACGGCCCCAGCGGCACAGGCGTATTATACGGCAAATACGAGGTTTTGGCCGAAATGCCGCCATATCAGGGCGGCGGGGATATGATCGAGCGCGTTAGCTTTGATGGCACGAGCTTTAAAGAACCGCCATTCCGCTTTGAGGCGGGAACGCCCGCGATTGTGCCGATTTACGGCCTTGGCGCGGTGGTGGATTATATGTCGAGCTTTGATCTCGCGCAGATTCAGTCCTATGAGGGCGCGTTGCTGCACTATGCGATGAAAAAGCTGCAAGAGATTGAGGGCGTTACGATCCATGGCGCGGCCAAGGATCGAGCCTGCATTGTGCCGTTTACGCTGGAGGGCGCACAGCCCGCCGATGTGGCGACAATCCTCGACCAGTGCGGCGTTGCCGTGCGTACGGGGCATCATTGCTGCATGCCGCTTATGGATGCTTTGGGGCTTACCGAGCGCGGCGGCACGATCAGGGCGTCCTTGGCGTTTTATAACAATTATGCCGATATTGACCAGCTGGTCAGCGGAGTGCAAAAGGCGCGGGAGCTGCTGTTATGAAGAAAATGGAAGCTTATGCCGATGAGCAAATGGTGAAAAATGCCGTTGGCGAAGAAAATTTTGATGAGCTGGCCGAGCCGCCCTTGGCGCTGGAGGATGGGAATTTCCCGAAAGATGACCCGCTTTGGCCTGTGATGAAAGCGGCGTTGCGTGAGATTTACGATCCTGAAATTCCGGTGAATATTTATGAGCTGGGCTTGATTTATAAGGTGATGCTGCATGAAGACGTACAGGGTGTACGTGACGTTTCAGTGACCATGACATTGACCTCACCAGGCTGTCCCGTTGCGCAAGAAATGCCGCTATGGGTACGTGATGCGCTGATGCCGATTGAGGGGCTGGGGCAGATTGATGTCGAGATTATCTGGGAGCCGACATGGGATCCGTCATTCATGGCTGAAACGGCCAAGATGCAGTTGAATATGTTTATGTAAGCGCCATATCATTGATATGGGTGTTGAACGGGTAAAAATGGATAAAGCGAGATGAACACATCACCGATTACGATTACAGAGGCCGCCGCCGCACAAATCTTGAGGCTGCTGGACAAAGCGCCAGAGGGTGCGCAGGGTGTACGACTCAATATCAAGCCGACCGGATGTTCCGGCAATTCCTATGCCATGGATTATATCAAGGCGGGTGATGGGCTTGACGGAGATGAAAAATTCGAAGCTCACGGCGCGGCGCTTTATATCCCGAAAATTCATAGCTGGATGCTATTCGGAATAACGATTGATTATGTCAGTGATGATCTGGGCAATGCGAAGTTCGATTTCATCAACCCCAATGAATCAGGGCGTTGCGGCTGTGGCGAGAGCTTTCAGGTCAGTATAGAAGAGCTGCAGAAACTCTAGTTTTCTCTATTAAAAACGTTTATTTTTTTGCGCTGGCACGCATCATGGTGAGTGTCGGTGTGCTGGTTCGCTTCGGCATGTTGCGTGCGCGGGCGGGCATCCGTCTTTCTGCTGCCGTTCCAACACCCATCGCTGTACGTGGTGTTCTAAGAGCCATATCTATTATCCTTCCGTAGCGTCATCTGTTGTTTGTGCTGTGTCCTTATAATCGAACATTTCCCAATATATACTAGCACAATCCTGTTCGGTTTTTCCAGTTTTCCAAGCCTGATATATCTTGCCAAGCCCCATAAAACGCAGCTCTTTGATGGCTTTGAAGCCGTTTTCTTCGAGTTCTTCGGCAATTTTAAAGCTTTTGAGAATGATTGAGACGTTTTTTAGGTGCTGGTCAGTAATGACGTCATTATTATCAAGCTGATCGAGCGGAATTGGGGCAAGTGCGCGATTGATCTTCATTTCTATCAAAGCGCCGCCCAGATCAATGGCTTGTTCGATACGGCCTTGGCTTTGAAGTCCAGGTACGCGCAAGTATATGATTTTGTCTTGATACACATAGGCTTGAGGCAAAATTCCTTTGATAACAATGATTTGCGGACGGAGTAGATCAAGCAAGCTTTTTGCTTTCGCGGAATAGTTGAGAATATCCAGTGTCGTGCTTAAAACCTGCTGCTCGTCGGTGTGACGATAGGATTGGTATTGGATCATCGCGGATTGCTCCTTTCGATGTGGATATCCCCGCTATCGCTGATTGTTGCAATGCCAAGATCAATCTTTCCCGCAAAAACAAAAGGCGCATGAACGATATAACCGTTTTGATCGGGGTTACGGCTGAGCTTTATATCGTCAGCCCCGTAATTGTTTTTGTCGAAATGAAAATCGAGATAGATCGTGTCCTGATAGGGCATTTGCTCCGGATTCCGCAAAAGCAAAATATTTTGGGGCCGTTGGTTCACCGAAAAACAAAAAAACTCCAAATAATCAATTACAGTTTCATCATTCAGCAGTAGGTGGCCTTTTTGGTTTAGAATACGAAATGGCTCCGAAGTTCCGTCAAGATATACGATATCCTGATCATTATGGCCTGCCGCAATATATTCCATCGTAAAAGGGGGGGCGACATTCAGGTTTTCCATGAGCAAGAATTCGCCATTTTGATAGAACGGGATTTTAAGTGCTTGAATTTGAATGTAATCAGCCTCAAATAATCCAATCAGCCCGCTATCCGTGACTTGTGCGACGAAATCATTTTTCTTGTCTTCAGAATAAAAGCCCCAACTCATAAAATTGATTATGCGCTGATTCTCTGTTTTTGCGAACTCTCGAGGATTTGCAAGGCTTTGAGGATGACAGTTTCATCGGCGCCGTCCTCATAGGGCAGGGTGCTGAGCGCTCTACGCCATGATTTTGCACCACTCTGATGATGATATAGCCCCAAAATATGACGCGTGATGGATTTGATCGGTGTGCCGAAGCGGGCGTTTTGTTCGCGGGCATACTCCACCATGGCGCGGGCGATTTTCTCGCGCCCCAAAATGGAATGATGGCCGAAAATTTTACGCTCGACCTCAGCCATGAAATACGGGTTTTGGTAGGCTTCGCGGCCAATCATAACCCCGTCAGTATGCCTCAGAGCTTCGCGGATCGTGTCAATATCAGTCAGCCCGCCATTGAGCTGAATATTGAGGTCGGGGCGGCGTTTTTTAAGAGCGTAAACCCGCTCGTAATTCAATTCGGGGATTTCGCGGTTCTCCTTCGGGCTTAACCCCTTCAGCCAAGCCTTACGGGCATGGAGAATAAAAGTTTTACAGCCCTTATCCGCAATCTTATCCACAAAGTTATCCAAGAACGGCGCATCATCCAATTCATCAACGCCGATGCGGCATTTTACGGTGATCGGGATTTTGCCCTCAACGGCCTCTATCATCGCTTCAACACCTTCGGCGACAAGGTCGGGGGTTTTCATCAGGCAAGCGCCGAATAAACCGCTTTGCACACGGTCTGACGGGCAACCGCAGTTCAAATTCACCTCATCATAGCCGTAATCCAGCGCAATTGAGGCGCATTCGGCGAGTTGATGCGGTGATGCCCCGCCAAGCTGCAGCGCCAAAGGGTGTTCGGAGCGGTCAAAGCGCAAAAATCGCTCGCGGTCACCGTGTAAAATCGCCCCTGTTGTAATCATTTCTGTGTAAAGTCTTGAATTGGGGGATATTTTGCGCATAAAATAACGGAAGTGCCTGTCCGTCCAGTCCATCATCGGCGCGATGGAAATGGTCGGTAAGGGCTCGTTATTCGCTTCAGGCGTGCTGTTCGGTGCGCTGTTCATGTCAATTCATACTTAGAGATTTGCAACGGATCATGCAACGGAACTTATATCATTTTCAAATTTTTTCTCTGTTTTTGGCGATTTTTTGCGCATTTTTGGTGTTTAGCGCCCAAGCCCAAGCTCAGCAGCAAGCCGAAGTTCAAGAGCCGCCATCGGCTTTTTCGGTGACGGGGTTGCATATTCCGCGTTTTGTGACTTTGGCGAGCGAGCGCGTTTTTATGCGCGCCGGGCCGGGGCAGAAATATCCGGTATTGTGGGAATATAGCCGCCGCGGTCTGCCCGTTGAAATTGTGATGGAGTTTGATGTCTGGCGCAAAATCCGTGACAGTGAGGGTGCGGAAGGCTGGGTGCATAAATCGCTTCTATCTGGGCGACGCGCCGGCATTGTGAAATATGATGATCTGGTTTCGGTGTTTCGCCGCCCTGAAACAACCGCAAGGCTGATGGCCTATGCCCAGCCTGAGGCGATTATATCGCTCGAAACCTGCACGAATGGCTGGTGCCAGGTCAGGGCGCAGGGTTATTCTGGCTGGATGGAAAGAAAATTCATCTGGGGTGTTTACGAGGCTGAAGAATTCAATTAATCTTTTAGACATAAGGTGATTCATCACCTTTTTCTTTTTTACCCTTCTGCTTTTTGACTGCTTACGCGTTTTTCCTTCTCAAGACTTTCCTGCTTTATCTGCTTCCTTCCTTTTTTGTTCCACAATCAAAATTCCAGAGTTGAACGTTTTCATGGTTGCTTTGACCAACAAGCCTGAAATGGGATCGCGTTTATACAGCGCATTGATCAATCTTGCGAGCAGCCTTGATCGCGGCGTGGACTATTCGCTTCTGCTACAGCATCTTGCGGGCGTATTGGTGGAAACATTTCTGGTATTTGATGAGCCTGATACCGCCTTGCAGGCTGGATTTAAAAAGCTGAGCCATGATTTGAGCGCAGCTCCGATGGCGGGTGATTTGTGGGCTGGGGCTATTGCGCCATCGCATATTGTCGATTGCGAGACCGAGCGAGGACGCACCGCGGCGCGGCTCTTCTTTGAAGATTGGATGGATTGCGCCTATGAATTTCACGCGCTGGTATCGGATATTGCTGTGCAATGCGTATTGCAATGGGAGGGCGAGGAGGGGATTCCGCGAGCTGAAACGCTCAGACTTCTATATGAATATGCGCGGCTGGCGATGTCATACGAGATTGCGGCGCAGGAGTTGTGCGATATTGCAATCGAGCTGCATGTCGGGCGCAAGAACTGGACATTGGGGGATTGTATTTCGGCGCTCAGCGCGGTGGCGGGGCGGCGCTTGGCGATTTCGCTCAACTCCAATACGTGCATGATATTCAAAGGTTCGGAAATTCCCGATAACCTCGATCAGATCGTGTATGTCATGACCAAGGAGGCCGTACGGCTGGGCGTTCCAGCGGGCGGGGATTGGCGCTTCGGGCTGGCCGCCAATGATATGCCGATCAATGCGCCTGTGAAGCTGATTGAGGGTATGGAGCCTGTCTGCGATACGTTTTTCTCAGCGATTGCGCTGTATGATAATTTCGATCAGGCTGTGGCCTGCGCCAAGGCGGCGGGGCGTATGATTGCCGTTGCCACAGGCGGAGAGTTGCCGGAGATTGAACCGGCGATTGCAAAGCCGCTCGCAATGGCGGCAATGAGCGAGTCTTACAAATATGTTTGTATGGATTACAAATCTGCTATTGGCTAAGGCGTATTTAGAAGTACGCCCCCTCATTTTCAAGACATTGTGAATTTTTTTCATTCCGCCCTTGCCGCGTCCTTTATGAAGGCTTATAAAGGCAGACATGGTGAATGCAAATAACGCGATCAGAAATGATAACGATGAGGGGAACCGCATGAGCTTTACGCCCAAAGCGAATTACAGCTACGATGATATTCTTGAATGCGGGCATGGCCGCTTGTTCGGCCCTGGCAATGCGAAATTGCCCTTGCCGCCGATGCTGATGTTTGACCGCATCACCCATGTCAGCCTTGAAGGCGGCGCGCATGGCAAAGGTGTGATCGAGGCTGAGTTTGATATCAATCCTGATCTGTGGTTTTTCAAGTGCCATTTTGAGGGCGACCCTGTTATGCCGGGCTGTTTGGGTTTGGATGCGTTGTGGCAGCTTTTGGGCTTTTATCTTGGCTGGACGGGTGCGCCGGGCTCTGGCCGCGCTTTGGGCTTGGGTGAGTTGAAACTCACAGGGCAAGTGCAGCCCTCAACCAAATTGGTGAAATATGTCGTCGATGTGAAACGCGTTATCAACCGCAAGCTGGTCTTGGGGATTGGTGATGGCAAGATGTATGCGGATGGTCAGCTGATCTATGAAGCCGAGGGCTTGAAGGTCGGACTGTTTGATAATCCGTCGGCGATGTAAAATCGTATATTTTTATTCAACGCAGTAATCCGTTAATTGGGGAGTTATTTCAAGATGAGGGGAAATCGCCGTGTTGTGATTACCGGTCTGGGGATTGTGTCTTGTATCGGCAACAATCAGGCCGAAGTGCTGGAAAGTCTGAAAGCCGGAAAAAGCGGTATTTCGTTTGCGCCTGAATATGCCGAAATGGGCTTTCGCTCGCATGTTCATGGTCGCCCTTCGATCAATCTTGAGGAGAATATCGACAAGCGCCTGTTCCGCTTTATGGGGGATGCGGCGGCCTATACGCATTTGTCGATGGAGCAGGCGATTGCCGATGCGGGGCTGAGCGAGAGCGACGTCAGTAACGAACGCACAGGAATTATCGTCGGCTCAGGCGGGCCTTCGACACGGGCGCAAGTGGCCGCAGCCGATATCACCCGCGAGAAAGGTCCCAAGCGCGTTGGCCCGTTTGCCGTTCCCAAGGCGATGTGCTCGACCACCTCGGCCACGGCGGCGACGAATTTCAAGATCAAGGGCGTGAATTACACGATTTCTTCGGCCTGCAGCACATCTGCGCATTGTATCGGCAACGCCGCGGAGCAGATTTTGCTTGGCAAGCAGGATATTATGTTTGCTGGCGGCGGTGAGGAGCTCGATTGGACGCTTTCCGTCCTCTTCGATGCCATGGGCGCGATGTCTTCGAAATACAACGATACACCCGATAAAGCCGCGCGGGCTTATGATGCTGACCGCGACGGATTTGTGATTTCCGGCGGCGGCGGGATTGTTGTGCTGGAGGAGCTGGAACACGCCAAGGCGCGCGGTGCGAAGATTTACGGCGAAGTGACAGGATACGGCGCAACCTCTGACGGGCATGATATGGTCGCGCCAAGCGGTGAGGGCGGTATGCGCGCTATGAAGCTGGCGATGGCAACAATCAACAAGCCTGTGACTTATATCAACACGCATGGAACTTCGACTCCTGTCGGGGATATCGGTGAATTAAACGCGATTAAACAGGCTTTTGAAGGTGTGCAGGATATTCCGCATATCAGCGCCACAAAATCAATGACGGGGCATTCTCTCGGCGCAACAGGCGTGCAGGAGGCGATTTATTGCCTGCTGATGATGCAGCATAATTTCGTCGCGCCGAGCATCAATGTGTTTAATCTTGATGAGGGCGCGAAGGGCTTCCCGATTGCCACCAGCCGCGTTGATAATGTCACGCATCAAACTCTGATTTCCAACAGTTTCGGCTTTGGCGGGACAAATTGCTGTCTGGCCATGAGCAAGTATGAGGATTAAAATCTATGCATCATAATTTGATGAAGGGCAAAAAAGGCCTGATTATGGGGGTGGCGAATGACCACTCTATCGCTTGGGGCATGGCCAAGGCGCTGCATGAGGCGGGGGCGGAAATGGCCTTCACCTATCAGGGCGAAGCCTTTGGCAAGCGCGTCAAGCCGCTTGTGGAATCGATCGGCTCAACTGTGGTGCTGGATTGCGATGTTACCAGTGAGGGCGATCTGGACACGGTCTTTGCCGCCCTGAAAAAGGAATGGGGCGGGATTGATTTTATCGTTCATGCGATTGCCTATTCGAATAAGGACGAGCTGCAAGGCCGTTATGTCGATACATCCTTGGATAACTTCCTCAAAACTATGCATATTTCCTGCTATTCCTTTACCTCCGTGATGCGGCGGGCGCGGGAATTGATGGCGGATCGCGGCGGCTCTGCTGTCACTTTAAGCTATTACGGCGCGGAAAAGGTCATGCCGAATTACAATGTTATGGGCGTTGCCAAGGCGGCGCTGGAGGCGTCCACGCGCTATCTGGCTGCTGATCTTGGCTCTGAGGGTATTCGCGTGAATGCAATCTCGGCGGGACCGATGCGGACATTGGCGGGGGCTGTGATCGGCGGCTCGCGCATGACGTATAAATATACGAATTTGTCCTCACCGCTGCGCCGTCCGGTTGAGCTTGAAGAGCTTGGCGGAACGGGCGTTTATCTGCTCTCCGACCTTTCAAGCGCGGTGACGGGGGAGGTGCATTACGTCGATTGCGGCTTTAACGCTATGGGTATGCCGCCACACAGCCAGCTTCAGGCGATTACAGAGAAATCCTGATTTGCGGCTTAAAGGCTAATAACCGCGCATTGCAAATTTAATGCACAGTCAGCAAGTTTTCCAAAATCACATCGGGTGTGTCGCTGAAAAATGAATCCACACCCCAATTCTGAAGCTCGCGGGCGCGGATCGGATCATTGATCGTATAGGCCAGAACAGGCAATTCAAGCTCCAGCGCGTCTTCAAGCTGTTCGCGTGTGATGTGGTTGCCACTGACATTGATTGTCGCAACATCGAGATATTCGGCAAGTTCCGCCCAGTTTTCAGGCCATTCCTTGGGGAGCAGCAAGCCGCGCTTCCAATCGGCGGCCAAATCTTGCGCGGTTTCAAGGCTCACATGCTGAAACGAAGAAATCAGCAGCCTGTCATGGTCATCCCAGATATGTGAGAGCAAATCCAGAGCGACTTCGGTGGTTTCGCGTTCGCGTCCGGGGCAGGGCTTTAGCTCAAGATTAAGACCAAGATTGCGTTCGATCAAAACATCGACGACCTCTTCAAGGGTCGGAATTTTCAGGCCAATAAAGCTGCTACCGAACCAGCTTCCCGCATCCAGCTCGCGCAAGTCCTTCATATCCAAATCGGCAATATTGCCTTGCGTTCCGGTTGTGCGCTCCAGCGTTTCATCATGGAAAATAACGGGGATTTGATCGCGGGTCAGCTTGACGTCCAGCTCGACCCATTCCACGCCCATATCGGCGGCGGTATGAATGCCGACCAGCGTATTCTCAGGCGCATATCCGGCCGCGCCACGATGGCCAATAACTTTGGGGAGTTTCAACATAGGGCGCATCTTAGGCGAGTTTTTTCGCAAAAGCTATCGTGAATAAAACTATTGAGAATTTTGCGCGATTTTTTCTATGGCGGGGGCATAATTCTGGGCGGCGGCCATGGCGTAATATTTGGCGGCCTCTGTCCTTTGGTCAATGGAATTCGCGCTATAGATCAGAATATCGCCATATAGCGTTTGTGCGGGGGCGTATCCGTCATCGGCGATATCTTTGAGCATTTTTAATCCCGCAACCCTATATAGCCGCGAGAAAAGCCCTTTGTTCAATAAGGTCAGCGCGGTTTGATATTGCTTTTCGTCGTTTTGAAAGCTGGCGCGGAATTTGTGAATGGCTATATCGGTGTGAAAAATCTCGGTTTGATAATTCTGCGCCACATACCAATGGGCGCTACGATTGACTTTCAGCGTAATCATCGCCGCGCAAAATACCGTGCTGAGCAGCAAGGTACATAGCAAAACCTGCCGCAAAATCTTTCGCGGGCGGGGCAGGTCATTGGACAGGTATTTTTTCAAAATCATATACAATTAAGTATACCATATAATACGAAAAACAATCCAAAAGCCTGTTTTGCAATTCTCGAAAAATGTCAGGGGCTTTTATTCTAAGCCGCGTGTTTATCGAGGAAATAGCGTTTTTTGATCTGGCCGTTTTCGATTTCGAAAACCAGCGGTACACCTGTCGGAAATTCGGCTTCGTTGATGGTGTCGGGCGTTTCTGCGCCCAAAATAATCAGCATGGCGCGAAGTGAATTCCCATGTGCGGCAATCAGGATATTCTTGCCCTGATCGAGCATCGGTTTAATCTCGCTGGTGAAATAGGGGCGCACGCGGTTTTCGACAACATCTTGCAGGCATTCGCCGCCCGGCGGGCGAATATCATAGGAGCGCCGCCAGATATGCACCTGATCCGCGCCGTATTTTTCGCGGGTTTCATCCTTATCAAGCCCTGTCAGGTCGCCGTAATCACGCTCTCTAAGGTCATCATGACGGATCATCGAGGTGATAAGATCATCACGCCCTGCGGCTTTCAGGGCAATCTCGGCGGTTCTGTTGGCGCGTTTAAGCGTGCTGGAGAAAACCTGATCGATAGCAATATCAGCGGCGGCGAGCTTTATGCCTGCTTCTTGCGCCTCTTGAACGCCAAGATCGCTTAAATCAATGTCGTAAAACCCCGTAAAGCGGTTTTCCAAATTCCATTGTGACTGGCCGTGGCGGAGAAGAACGAGAATGCTCATGGTGCTATATTTCCTTTATTTCCTAAATTGTCTTTTGTCTTTGACTTTTGGCGGAAAAAATGGCACTCATAACGCTGATTGTAAAGGGATATTGATATACGGTTGACCGATAAAAATATTTTTATCTCATTTCAGGCTCTAATTGTGAATGAAAATATAAGTGTTTTTACCAGTCCGCCGAATATCCCTCCCTTACAAACAAATCGTAATATGCCGTCCAGCCTCTCTATCGGGAGCGTGGGGGCGTATTGATATAACACTTTGATTACAGAAAGAAAAAAAGGAACTATAGATGTTTAATGTTTACAGAAAAGAAATTGATTTTGCCGGTAAGACCCTCACGCTGGAAACGGGAAAAATTGCCCGTCAGGCCGATGGCGCGGTTTTGGCCACAATGGGCGAAACAACGGTTTTGTGCTGTGTGACGGCTGCAAAATCCATTAAGGACGGGCAGGACTTCTTCCCGCTTTCCGTTCACTATCAGGAAAAAACTTACGCTGCCGGAAAAATTCCGGGTGGCTTTTTCAAGCGCGAGGCACGCCCTAGCGAGAAGGAAACGCTTACATCCCGTTTGATTGACCGTCCCATTCGTCCGCTTTTCCCGAAGGAGTTCTTGAACGAAGTTCAGGTGGTCGCGACCGTTATTTCACACGACCTTGAAAATGATCCTGACATGGTGGCGATGATTGGTTGTTCTGCGGCGCTGACAATCTCCGGTATTCCGTTCATGGGGCCGATCGGTGGTGCGCGCGTTGGTTATGTTGACGGCAAGCTTGTTGTCAATCCGACCATGCAAGAAGTAAAAGACTCCAAGCTGGATCTGGTTGTTGCTGGAACGCAAGAAGGGGTCTTGATGGTTGAATCCGAAGCCCATGAGCTGGATGAAAAAACGATGCTTGATGCGGTTATGTTCGGTTGGAAGTCGTTCCAGCCTGTGATCAACGGCATTATCGCTTTGGCGGAAATGTGCGCGAAAGATCCTTGGGATGTGCCGGTTACGCCCGATCATATCACAAAGCTGGTGACAGAGATGTCCAAGAAATTTGCCAAGGATGTTGAAAAGGCTTATGGCTTTACCGATAAAATGGAGCGCCATGCCGCCCTTGCAAAGGTCAAGGAAGCTGCGCTGGAGTCCTTTATTGATGAGGAAAACGGCATTGATAAAAGCATCGTATCGGCCAATTTCAAAACGCTGGAAGCCGATGTTGTCCGCGGTCAGATTTTGAAAACAGGCAAGCGTATTGATACACGCGATACAAAAACCGTTCGTCTGATCATCTCCGAAGTTGGCGTGTTGCCGCGCTGTCACGGTTCGTCCTTGTTCACACGTGGTGAAACACAGGCGCTTGTGGTGACAACGCTCGGCACAGGTCAAGATGAGCAGATCATCGATGCGATGGAAGGCGAATACAAAGAGCGCTTCATGCTGCATTATAACTTCCCGCCATATTCGGTGGGTGAGGCTGGCCGTATGGGGCCTCCGGGGCGCCGCGAAATCGGTCACGGTAAGCTGGCATGGCGCGCTATTCGTCCGCTTCTTCCTGCGGCTGAAGAATTCCCGTATACAATCCGCGCCGTTTCCGAGATTACTGAGTCCAATGGCTCGTCCTCTATGGCGACAGTGTGCGGTACATCACTTTCGATGATGGATGCGGGCGTACCGTTGAAAGCGCCGATTGCGGGTATCGCCATGGGCTTGATCAAGGAAGGCAAGGATTTTGCCGTTCTTTCCGATATTCTCGGCGATGAAGATCACCTCGGCGATATGGATTTCAAAGTCGCCGGAACGCAAGACGGTATCACCGCGCTGCAGATGGATATCAAGATCACCTCGATCACTGAGGAAATCATGAAAATCGCATTGGAGCAGGCACGCGAAGGCCGTTTGCACATTCTGGGCGAGATGGCGAAGGCTTTGACAGCTTCCCGCGATCAGCTCAATAAACATGCGCCGCAAATCGTTTCCATCAGCATTCCAACGGATAAAATCCGCGAAGTGATCGGAACGGGCGGTAAGGTCATTCGTGACATTATCGAGAAAACAGGCACGAAAGTTGACATCGAGGATGATGGAACCGTCAAGGTCGCGGCCAATAACGCCGAGGCGATCGAGGCGGCGTTGCAGATGATCCGCAACATCACCGATGAGCCGGAAGTGAATAAGGTCTATGACGGTACAGTTGTGAAATGCGTTGATTTCGGCGCGTTTGTGAACTTCATGGGCTCACGCGACGGTCTGGTGCATATCTCCGAGTTGCAAGATGCGCGCACAGCCAAAACCACCGATGTCGTCAATGAAGGCGATAAGGTTAAGGTCATGGTGCTGGGCATGGATGACCGCGGCAAGGTCAAGCTTTCTATGAAGCGTGTAAATCAAGACACAGGCGCGATCATTGAAATCTCCGACAGCCCGAAGGAAAAAAGCGCCTAGGGTTTTCTAGTCTGCGCTTTGATCGCTTTAATCTATCCGAATAACCGAAAAGCCGCTTGATTGCGGCTTTTTTTATGGCTCTAGATGTCTTCTCGGAAGGGCAGCTTTTATAAAAACTACATAATAAAAAATCCCCGTTCACACGGGGATTTGAAAGAAAGAGCACATGCGCAATATCGCAAAGTGCCCTTGTATATTCGTTGATTAGCGGCGGATACCGAGGCTCTTGATGAGGTCCTGGTAGCGCTTTTCGTCTTTGCGCTTGAGGTAATCCAGCAGCTTACGGCGCTTGGCAACCATAGCCAGCAGGCCGCGGCGGGAGTGCATGTCCTTCTTGTGGACTTGCATATGCGCGGAAAGTTCTTCAATCCGTGTTGTCAGAATGGCCACCTGAACTTCCGGTGAGCCGGTGTCATTCGCTTTGGTGGCATATTTTTTGATAACGTCTTGTTTTTTTTCAGTGTTTAGCGACATCATTACTTCCTTTTCTTTTCAAAGATTAAATACACGAACGGGTTTTATATCTGCTCCGTTCCGCTCGACCAAGGCAATCGCTTGATTGCCGAAGCGGGCGAGGATTGTTTTGCTCTGATGCTGCTCAGGCAGCCTGTTACAATCAATCCGTGAAACGAAGGACAAAGCCTGTCCATTTTTTAGCCGTGCCACCTCATCGCTTTTGAGATCGAGTGCCGGGATATCGTCCAGCGGGGTCTCAAGAGGGTGCAAAGCCTTATCAAGTGCGGCACTATGCGCCAAATTTTCCAATTGTTCAAGAGAAATCGCATTCTCTAGCGTAAAATGCCCGACAGCCTCGCGGCGCAGGGCGGCAATATGTCCGCAAGTGCCGAGTTGACGGGCTATATCGCGGGCAATCGCGCGGATATACGTGCCTTTGCCGCATTGCGTGCGGAAATCGCTTTCCGTGCCTCTATGCGCCAAAAGCGTCAGGCTGTGAATTTCGACAATTCTGCTCTTCATTTCCGGATTTTCGCCCGCCCGCGCCAGATCATAGGCGCGTTGCCCGTCGATTTTTATCGCCGAGTATTGCGGCGGGGTTTGCTTGATGTGCCCGATAAAGGACGGAATGGCCTCACGAATATCGGCTTCGCTCGGTTGATGGGCGGAGGTTTCAATCACTGCGCCCTCCCTGTCATCCGTATCGGTCGCCGCGCCCCATGTCACGGTAAAGCTATAGGTTTTGTCATTGTCCTGCACATAAGGGATAATCTTGGTCGCCTCGCCGAGCGCAATCGGAAGAATACCCGTGGCCAGAGGGTCGAGCGTTCCGGCGTGTCCGGCCTTGTTGGCATCGAGAATGCGCCGCACCTTGCCGAGCGCTTGCGTCGAGGTCAGGCCTTGCGGCTTGTCAAGATTGATCCATCCGTGAACGGGATTGCCTTTTTTGCGTCTGCGGCTCATATCGGGATAGGGGGCTTTTCGGGATAGAAGGGGTTGAGTTGTCTCGTCAGTCGTCGGTGTGGTCTTCACTCTCATCGTCAGGATCATCAAGACTATCGGCGCGTTCATTGCGAATATCTTGTAACAGCGTGTTGATCCGCTGCACCTCATCAAAGGTATTGTCGCTGCGGAAGGTCAGGCGCGGCGTGAATTTCATATTCGACTGGCGGTTGATTTCCTTCTGGAACAGGCGGGTTTCATCGTTCAAAGCGGGAAGGATTTCTTCCATATTCTGCCCGCCCAATGACATGACATAGGCGGTGGCATTTTTGAGATCGGGGGAAACGCGCACTTCACTGACGGTAATCTGTCCCGCATCCATCAAAGCCGCATGAGAGAAATGCCCGCGCGTCATGGTTTCGGCGATAATGTGCCGAAGCTGCTCCCCAACACGCAGCTGACGCTGCGACGGTTCTTTGGATTTGTGGCGCTGGGGTTTCATCTATTCCCCTTAATCAACCTTACGTTCAACGGCGATGACTTCGTAACATTCGATGATGTCGCCGTCTTTGAGGTCTTCATAGCCTTCGAATGCCATACCGCATTCTGTGCCTTCCTTGACCTCTTTGACTTCGTCTTTGAAGCGTTTCAGTGTCTTGAGCATGCCTTCATGGATAACAATATCATCACGCAGCAAGCGCACCTTGTTTCCGCGGCGGACTGCGCCCATCTCAACGATACAGCCCGCAATCTTACCGACTTTGGTGATGTTGAAGACTTGCAGCACCTTGGCTTGACCGATGTAATCCTCACGCATTGTCGGCGCGAGCATACCGCTCAAGATGGCCTTGGCGTCGTCAATGACGTTGTAAATGACGTTGTAGTAACGAATATCAACGCGGTCGCGGGTTGCCATGTCGCGGGCTTGCGCACCGGCGCGGACATTAAAGCCGATAATCAGGCCGCCGGACGCCTTGGCAAGCGTGACGTCAGATTCCGTGATACCGCCGACACCGGCATGCAGAACCTGCACGTCGATACCTTCGTTTTCCTCGACCATCTTGGCCAGCGATCCGGCGATAGCCTCGACCGAGCCGTGAACATCGGCCTTGATGATAACGGAGAGTTTGGTTTTCTCGCCCGTTTCGCGCAATTTGACGAGATCCTCAACCGTTGTGCGGTTTTTGACAATCTTCGCTGCTTGCACTTCACGCAGTTTGCGCTGGCGGTATTCGCTGATCTCGCGGGCGCGGGCTTCTTCATTCACCACCACAAACGCATCACCCGCACGCGGTGCGGCGTTCAAGCCCAAAACCTCAACGGGCATACCGGGTGTGGCTTCTTCGACATTTTTGCCCTTATCATTGATGATGGCCTTGACCTTACCCATTTCAGCGCCTGCCACAAAGACATCGCCGATCTTGAGTGTCCCTTTTTGGATGAGGACGGTCGCAACCGCGCCGCGTCCACGCTCCAATTTGGCCTCAACGACAGTTCCTTGCGCGGTGCGGTTCGGATTGGCTTTCAGCTCAAGGATTTCGGCTTGCACAAGGATGGCTTCTTCGAGCTTATCGAGATTGATCCGCTGCTTGGCCGAGATTTCAACACATTGCGTTTCCCCGCTCAATTCCTCAACGACAATTTCGTATTGGAGGAGGGCGGTTTTGACCTTCATCGGGTCTGCATCATGTAGGTCGATTTTGTTGATCGCAATGATGATCGGCACATTGGCGGCCTTGGCGTGGTTAATCGCCTCAATCGTTTGCGGCATGATGGAATCATTGGCCGCAACAACAATCACGACAATATCGGTGACATTCGCACCGCGTGCGCGCATCTCTGTAAAGGCGGCGTGGCCGGGTGTATCAAGGAATGTGATCTTCGCGCCGGATTTAAGCGTGACCTGATACGCGCCGATATGCTGGGTAATACCGCCCGCTTCGCCCGATACAACATCGGTGGAGCGCAACGCATCGAGCAGTGAGGTCTTCCCGTGATCGACGTGACCCATAATCGTCACAACAGGGGCGCGGGGGAGAAGTTCCGCAGCGCTGTCATCATCACCCTCAATCCCGATTTCAATATCGGCATCGGTGACGCGTTTCATTTTGTGACCGAACTCATCGATAATCAGCTCCGCCGTATCGGCATCAATGGTCTGGTTGATCGTGGCCATAACGCCCAGTTTCATGAGCGCCTTGACGACATCGCCGCCAGGTTCGGCCATACGGTTTGCAAGCTCCTGAACTGTGATCGTTTCGGGCAGGATAACCTCACGCACGATCTTTTTGCTCTCGATCGGGCCGGATTGCGCCGCCATACGGGCTTTTTCGCGCATACGTCTTTGCGCGGCGAGGGATGGCCCTCTGTCACGCTCGAAATCATTGTTCATCGCCTGTGTCACGGTAATGCGTGAGCGGCGGCGATCATCTGCACCGCGCGGCTTTGGCGGGGCTTTCGCTTCGGCTTTTTTCAGGCGGTCACGAACGCTCTCGCTGTTTTCGTCATCGCCTGTGTCACGGTCGCGTCTGAAAAAGGCAGGAGGCGCAGCATCACCACGTGCCGCTTTGGCGGCTTCGGTTTTCTTACGCTCTTCTTCCTCGATGCGCTGAAGCTCTTCGAGCTCCTTGCGGCGCAATTCGTCTTCTTTGGATTCTTTTGTGTCCTCTGTCTGGGCGTAACGCTGGACAGGGGTTGCGGGAACTTGACGCTTCGGCAAGGAGGATTTTGCCGAACTACCCTCGGCCATAGCCTTTTGCAACGCCTCGATGCGGGCTTGGCGTTCGGTATTGGTCAGATTGGCAAGATCATCCGCGTTACCGCCAGCTCCTTGGTTCGGGCTGGGGGATGAAAAGTTGCTCTCAGGCGCAGGCGCAGCAGAGCCGGGCGCGGCACGTTTCGAGCGCCGCACTTCAACAGCAAGACCGGAGCGTCCGGCCGTAACGGATGATTTCGGCGAAGCACTACCACCGCCCGCGCCTTTCAGGCTGAGCGTTCCTTTGCCGCCGAGGCTCAGGGGCTTTTTTCCTGAGTCCTTTTGCTTATCGCTATCGCCGTTATCTGTCACTTTGTCTTTTGTTTCACTCATACCAGTTTCCAATTTGCGTCTTTTATACACCAGTTTTCCCGATACGCCAAATCGCAGCGGGATTATGCGCCGTTATCTGTTATGATGCGGCGGCTTCCAATCTTGGTGCTTCGCCCTCATCTTCTTGGCTCTCGGCTGCAGCATCTTCTTCTGCAAACCAGTGAGCGCGGGCGTCCATGATGATGGCATTGGCATCTTTCATGGTCATTTGACCTTCGCCGAGCATTTCAATCAACTCGTCAGCGGCCAGATCAGCCAGATCATCCAGCGTTTTCACGCCTTGTCCGCCCAGCTTGATAATCTGGTCGGGGTTCAGGCCTTCAAAGGCAATCAGATCGTCTTGAATGCCAAGCTCGGCTTGCTTCTCATTCAGCTCAGCCATTTTCGCAGCCAGATAGTTTTTGGCACGGTTTTGCAGCTCGGCGGAAATTTCATCCTCGAAGCCTTCGATATAGTTGAGTTCTTCGATCGGTGTTTCGGCGATTTCCTCAATCTTTGTGAAGCCTTCAGCAACCAGAAGATGGGCGATAACCTCATCAACATCGAGCGCTTCGATAAACAAGGTCGAACGAACGCGGAATTCTTCGGCGCGGCGCGCTGATTCCTCGGCTTCGGTCATAATATCAATATCCCAGCCAGAGAGCATCGAGGCCAAGCGCACATTCTGGCCGCGGCGGCCAATGGCAAGGCTTAGCTGGTCTTCAGCAACAACAACGTCCATACGCTTGGCGTCCTCGTCAAGGACAACCTTGCTGACAACCGCAGGGGACAGGGCGCTGACGATAAAGCTCGCAATGTCTTCCGTCCATGGCACGATATCGATTTTCTCGCCGCCCAGCTCGTTCACAACGGCCTGAACGCGTGAGCCGCGCATACCAACGCAAGCGCCGACAGGGTCGATAGAGCCATCGCGGGAGGCAACGGCGATTTTCGCACGGCTTCCGGGGTCGCGGGCAACGGCTTTGATCTCGATCACGCCGTCATAAATTTCCGGCACTTCCTGTGTGAACAGCTTCGCCATGAAATCAGGGTGAGAGCGTGAGAGGAAAATCTGCGGGCCGCGAACTTCAGGACGCACATCGAATATCAGGGCGCGCACGCGGTCACCCGTTTTCAGGTGTTCGCGCGGCAAGCTTTCATCACGGCGCAATACCGCTTCGGCGCGGCCTTGAATATCAACAGTGACATTTCCAAATTCAACACGTTTGACAACGCCGTTGATAACCTCGCCGATACGGCCTTTGAACTCTTCGAATTGTCTTTCGCGCTCGGCTTCGCGGACTTTTTGCATGATAACCTGTTTCGCGGTTTGTGCGGCGATACGGCCAAAATCCAGTGGTGGCAATTCGTCAATCAGAAACTCGCCGATTTGTGCATCGGGCTTGATGCGCTTGGCTTGCGTGACAGGCATCTGCGCGATTTCATTTTCGATCTCGGCATCATCGGCCACAACTTCGCGGTAGCGCTTGAGCGTGATTGAACCGTTCTTGCGGTCGATCAGGGCGCGAATGTCATGGTCATGACCGTATTTCGAGCGGCCAGCCTTTTGAATGGCTTCCTCCATAGCGACCAGAACGACTTCGCGGTCGATATTCTTCTCTCTTGCAACGGTGTCTGCTACCTGAATGAGTTCCATGATGTTTTCCTCTTTTCTTTCGATATATAAACTCTGGTTTTGGGTTTAACTTTTGCTTTCGCTTTCGCTTGTTTGGTTTGAATCGCTCTGGTTTGTATCAGCCTGGTTTAAATTTAAATTCGCGGTTTCTTTAATCAGCCTGTCGGTCAAGACCAGCTTGGCCTTGTGAATACTGCCGATGGCGATATCATAAGGGCCGGTATCGGTTTCGATCTGGACGCTGTTATTCTCGACCGCGCCCAAAATCCCGCGAAAGCGCTTCTGGCCGTTCTCGTTCGGGATATCGGTTTCGATTTTGGCCTCAAACCCCATATATTGCGCGAAATGCTCGGGCTTGATCAGGATGCGGTCAATCCCCGGAGAGCTGATCTCAAGGCGATAGGCCGATTTGATCGGGTCTTCGACATCCATCACCGCTGAAACCGAGCGCGAGATTTTCGTGCAATCATCAATCCCCAACCGCTTGGTTTTCGGGTCTTCAGCCATAATCTGCAACACGCAAGCGCCGTCCTCACCCGTGATTTTCAGGCAATACAGCTCAAAGCCCAGATCCTCGATCACAGGGCGGATCAAGCTGGCGATATTTTGTTCTTGCGGACTTTGTTTCATATTCTTTCGTATTTAATCTTTAAAAAAACCAACAAAAAAGGCGGGTCTTTTCCGACCCACCCTGATCATAAATTCAGAATGTATGGTTTTTATAATCCCGCAAACTGAAAAATGCAAGCTATTTTCTCGTAAAAATCAGATAGCACATCTTTTGTGCGCCTTTCGCGCCCTTGACCTCATAGGCCGTGGTGATCCAGCCTTGCGGCGGCTTTGACCAATCCTCAGCCTTTTGCGCCGTCCATGTGAAGGCGCTGTTGCGCACCGTATGTGTGATCATCCATTCGGCCAGATACGGCACATCGGTGCTCAAGATCAACTGCCCGCCGGGTTTGAGGATACGGGCGAAAATCTCCAGCGTATCGGGGTTCACGATGCGGCGCTTGTGATGGCGCTTTTTGTGCCATGGATCGGGGTTGAGAATATATATCCCGTCAAGGCTTGCGGGGGCGAGCGAACCGGCCAGCATCACCGCATCATCCATATGCACGCGGATATTCTCAAGATTGTCCTGCTGGATATCTTTCAGGAAGGCGGCCATACCGTTTATGAACGGCTCGGCGCCGATATAAGCATGGTCAGGATGGCGGCGCATGAGGGCCGATAGATGCTCGCCGCTACCAAAGCCGATTTCCAGCCAGTGTTCATTGTAAGCCTTATCAAAGAGCGAGGCGGGGGCGAGGCTGTGGTCTTCTCTCAACGTTTCGGGCGGCACAGCGAAAACGGGCAAAAGCGCATTCAAGCTCTCTGCCCGTGTCTGGGTGAGTGGCCGGCTGATGCGCCGACCATACACGCGTTTATCTTTGCGGTTATCCAAGGATCTTTCTCAAGCCGTCAACCAGATCGGTTTTTTCCCATGAGAACCCGCCATCAGCATCAGGCGTGCGGCCAAAATGCCCGTAAGCGGCTGTGCGCTCATAGATCGGGCGGTTGAGGTTGAGGTGCTCACGGATCCCGCGCGGGCTGAGGTCAACCAACTGGCGCAAGGCGCGGACAAGCTCGGCTTCCGGCACTGTGCCTGTTCTGTGTGTGTTGACGTAAAAGCCCAACGGTTTGGATACGCCGATCGCATAAGCGAGCTGGATTGTGCAAGCCTCGGCATAACCGGAAGCCACAATATTTTTCGCCAGATAGCGGGACGCATAAGCCGCAGAGCGGTCAACTTTTGTCGGGTCTTTACCGGAGAACGCACCGCCGCCATGGGGCGCAGCGCCGCCATAGGTGTCAACGATGATCTTGCGTCCGGTCAGGCCGCAATCGCCGACAGGGCCGCCAATGACGAAACGTCCGGTCGGGTTGATGTAAACTTCTTCTTCCGGCGGCATCCAGCCCTCAGGAAGGACTTTTTGGATATAAGGCAAGACTAGTGCGCGGACTTCATCGTGAGAGAGGTTTTCGGCATGTTGCGTTGAAACAACAACCGACGTTGCGCGAACAGGTTTGTCATCGCGGTATTCAAGCGTGACCTGTGATTTTGAGTCAGGCTCGATCTTGCCTTTCAGCGCGCCGTTTTTACGGCCATCAGCCAGCTCAGCCAAAATGCGGTGCGAGTAGTGAATTGCCGCTGGCATTAGGGCTTCGGGCGTTTCGCGTGTGGCATAGCCGAACATGATCCCCTGATCGCCTGCGCCTTCTTCCTTGTCGATCCCCGTTCCGGCATCAACACCCGCCGCAATGTCAATGGATTGCTTGTGAAGCAGGATTTGCATGTTCACGGTATTCCAGTGAAAGCCCTCTTGCTCATAACCGATATCCTTGATCGCCGCACGCGCTACGCGCTCAATGTCGGCTTTTGTGACGCTGTCAGGGCCGCGTGTTTCTCCGGCAATCACAACCGTATCCGTTGTAGCGAGTGTTTCGCAGGCCACGCGGGCATAAGGGTCGGCTTTCAGGAACAAATCAACAACCGCATCGGAAACACGGTCACAAAGCTTATCAGGGTGGCCTTCAGAAACGGATTCGCTGGTGAAGATGTAATCTCTCAATTCGGTTTGCTGCACTGGCGCGGCGTTCGAGGGGTGTATTTGCACGGCGGCTTGTCCTTGTAATGCTGACATGGTTGGCGACTCTCTTATGATTTTTACAATATTAAAAAATCAACCATAAAGACTGCGGCGGCGCGGTTCAAGCCAGAAAACTTCAAAATATCGCAATAATACGTTATTTTTCTCTGATTTTGGCAGGTGTTTTCCGTGAGAGGCGGTGTATATCCGCCCTTATTCGTCGTCCGAACGTCCCATGGTTTTCATCAGCTTGAGGATATGCTCTCGCGCTTTGGGGTCGGGGATGCTGTAATATGCGCGGACAAGTTTCAGCGTTTCCTTGCGCTGCATGATGTCTTCATCATCGTTTTCTTCAGCGGCAAAGCCTTCTTGTGCATTATCGGCCATGCCGTAAGCCAAATTGGTCGCTTTATCGAGGTTTTTGTCCATTTCGCCGAAGAAATATTCAACCGGAACGCCGAGAATTTTGCTGAACTGGTAAAGCCTGCTGGAGCTGATACGGTTTGTGCCGCGCTCATATTTTTGAACTTGCTGGAACGTAATTCCGACCTTATCGGCGAGTTTTTCCTGACTGAGGCCAAGCAGCGAGCGCCGAATACGCAGGCGGCTGCCCACATGTTTGTCAACGGGTTCGGCTGTGCCTTTTTTCTTTTGGGTCATTTTGATCATAAATACACTTTATTTTATGTAGAGCTTCGAAACGCTATCAAATCATCTGGTAAATACTGCATAAGCGAATCAGAAGCATTTTTTCGTAAACAATACATAGCGGATGATTACGGCTGTATGCAAGCAATCTAAAGTATATAGCCCATAATGATTGCAATTTATAGCTTTATTATAACTTTCTTATGTATGGTAGTCTGCTCATTCAGCGTTGTCTTGGCCACAATCCGCCCATAAGGATCAATATAGCCCGAAATACCCGTGTTGGCAGAGCGTATAACGCTTACGCCTTCCTCGATAGCGCGCAGCTTGGCTTTCAGGAAATGTTGGTAAGGGCCGGCGCTTATGCCGTACCACGCATCATTCGTCACATTGATGATCGCATTCGCGCGGGAATTAGAGCCAGAGCCTTGTTCCACAACTTTGCGGGGAAACAATATCTCATAACAAACCTGCGGGCTGAATGAAAAATTTTCGGTGATGGCGATGGTTTGCAAGGACTCTCCGGCCACAAATCCGTCAAAGCGCGTCACGGTCTCAAGCGGAATCCAGCGCTGGAAGGGGATATATTCCCCGAAAGGCACAAGCCGCACCTTATCATATTGCGCAACCATCCGGGCATTGCGGTCAAGCATGGCAATGCTGTTGGTATAGGTATTGTTCTCCCGATCATGCAGCAGCGCCCCGCTGACCAGATACACATCGCGCTCATAAAGGCCGAGCGTATCGCGGATAAGGGCTTGTGCAAATTCATTCTCCAGAAAGACGAAATGCGTTGCGGTTTCCGGCCAGACAATAAGCGTGATTGCGCTTTCCGTGCCGTCAGGTTTCGACATCTCCAGCAGCATTTCAAAATGATCCTGCGCCTTGCGACGATCCCATTTTTCTTCCTGCGGGATATTGGGCTGAATAATCTTGACCGATAATTCATCAAGCGTTTCAAGCTGGGCATGGCTCAGGCGGTGAGCGCCATACGCGTAAACGGCACTCATCGTCACCAGCGCGGCCAGCAATAGCGACAGTTTTTGGCGTTTGGAGGCGGCGGGAAGCAGGGCAAAGCCAATCGCCGCGCCCCAAAATATTGTCAGCGCGCTGAGCAAATAGATCGTGCCGATATGCGCGATTTGCAGCATCTCAAGCTGAGCGCCCCAGCCATAGCCGAACAGATTCCACGGAAAACCCGTGAACAAATGCCCGCGCAGCCATTCGGCGGCGGCGAGCGCGAGGCAAAACAGCGCAAAATTCCGCAGCTTTGCATCCGTTTTCTTGAGCCTTGCCGCGATATAAAGCGTTACCGCGCTGAAAAAGGCCAGCAAGGCGGGTAATCCCGAAACGGCCAGCGGCCACGCCCATTTGTAATCATTGCCCTCAACCAGCAGGGCATTGCCGATCCAGTTCAGGCTTATGAGGAAATAGCCGAAGCTGAAAACCCAGCCGATCAGCGCAATTTTCCAAGATTTTTCCAAGCTCTCAAACAGCACGAATGCGCCGCCCAGCCCGATCAGAAGCAGCGGCCAGTAATGCAACGGCGCCATGGCCAGCGCCGCCAGCACTCCCAATAAAAACGCGGCAATCATCGAGCGCATACATCCTGTGCTGATAGATGCAATCAGCTTATTCAGATCAGGGCCGAACCCTGAACGCAGAGGAGGGGGGGCAGACGCCTGAGGCGGTTGAGAATTTTGTGTCGTCATAAGACAAGGTTGTAAACGGAAATTACTTGCCGGAAAAGTCCGTTTTTGACTCGGCGCTCTCATTATGTTGCGGAATATTGGATATTTTCAGGCGATTGACGCGGCGCGGATCGGCTTCCAGAATTTCAAACATCATGCCGGAGCCATGGTGAATAATCTCGCCCCGCGCTGGAACGCGCCCCGCCAGAAAGAAAACCAGCCCGCCGAGCGTGTCGTTCTCCTCGCGCTCTTCTTCGGTCAGGAACGCGCCTGTTTGCGCTTCGAAATCATCCAGATCATACCGCGCATCGGCGGTTAATGTTCCGTCCTGATGCGGGGTGATTTGTGGCTGAAGGTCGTGGTCGTGCTCATCTTCCAGATGGCCGACGATTTCCTCGATAATGTCGCCAATCGTAATCAAACCGTCAATCCCGCCATATTCATCAATCACCATCGCCATATGTTTGCGGGTCTGGCGCATTTCTATCAATAGATCCAGCACGGTCATCGAAGGCGAGATAATCGGCACATCGCGGATAAGCTCTTTGACATGCAGCGGTTTGCCCTGCGCCAGTGTGGTGAGAACATCCTTGATATGGATCGTGCCGAGCACATCATCCAGCTTATCCTTGTAAACCGGAATGCGGCTGTATTGAATATCAATAAAATGCGAAAGCAGGTCTTCTTTCAATGCGCCAAGCTCAAAAGCAAGAATATCGGCACGTGGGATCATCGCCTCAACCACGGGCATATCGCGCAATTTCAGGATATTGGCGATCAGTGTTTTTTCATGTTGGCTATTTGCGTCGGTTTCCTCGGCATTGGATGCGGATTCCTCGATATATTCCTCGATTGTATCCCGAAGCGAGAGGTCTTGCTTACCCTTAAAGCCGGATTTGAGCCAGTTCAGAATGCTCGATACATTGCCGTTGCCATTGCCATTGCCGTTTTGCCCGCTATTTTGGGCGCTGCTATTTGAGTGGGAGGAGGATGTGTTTTGTCTGCCGCGCTCATCATTCAAATCGGATAAGGCGGCGCGTCTACTCGACGGGTCTTCGGATTGTTCGGTCATTTTCAATCTATTCATTATGGTTCACTATCGCATAAGTTTACGCATTTTGGTAGGGGTTTTTGATGCCAAACCCCCGCAAAATCTCGATTTCTAGCGCTTCCATGGCCTCGGCTTCGCTTTCAATCTCGTGGTCATAGCCCAAAAGGTGCAAAATGCTGTGAACCAGCATATGCACGGCGTGATCTTCAAAGCTCTTATTTTGCTCCAGAGCTTCGCGTGCAATCGTTTCACGCGCCATCACAATATCACCGAGTATGAGAACGGGGAGGGCGCTGCGCTCCTCAGTAGCGCTTGGCGCGGCGCTCCAATCTTCAATTTGCGGGAAGGACAGGACATTGGTCGGCTTATCCTTGCCGCGATATTCACGGTTCAGCGCCTGTATCCCCGCATCATCGGTCAGGATGATGCTCACCTCAATAGGTTTTTTATCGGCAATCGGCGCGGCCATGAGCGGCGCAAGCTCAGGATGCCCCAGCACATAATGCAAGGTTTTTTCGCATAGATCTTGGTAATCGGGGAGGGTCGCGCCCCAGCCGTCAGCCTCATCATCAATTGTAATCTCGATATGCAATAAATCGGAAAGCTTGGATTTCAGCGCTGTGCAAAAATTCTCAGCCATAGCAAAACCGCCAGCCATCAATCGGACTTTTTCGGGAATTGTTCATAGGCTTCGATGATTTTTCCGACCAGATGATGGCGCACAACGTCTTTGCTGTTGAAATACATGAATTGAATTTCGGGCACGTTCTCCAGAATATCTTGCGCGTCCTGAAGGCCGGATTTCACCCCGCGCGGCAAATCGGTCTGCGTTAAATCGCCGGTAATCACCATGCGTGAGGCCTCGCCCATACGGGTCAGAAACATTTTCATCTGGCCGCATGTGGCGTTTTGCGCCTCGTCCAGAACCACAAACGCATTGGCCAGTGTCCGCCCGCGCATAAAGGCCAGCGGGGCAATCTCGATCTCGCCCGTTTCCATTTTCTTCATCATGTAATCCCAATGCAGCGTATCATGCAAAGCGTCATAAATCGGGCGCAGGTAAGGGTCGACTTTCTCCTTCATATCGCCGGGCAGGAAGCCGAGATTTTCGCCCGCTTCAACGGCGGGGCGGCAAAACACCAAACGCTCGACCTTGCCCTCAAGAAACATCGCAACACCCGCCGCGACGGCCAGATAGGTCTTCCCCGTTCCGGCAGGGCCGATCCCGAAAACCATCTCGTTTTTCTGGATCATCTCGATATATTTTTTCTGATTGGGCGTGCGGGCGGAAATGCTCTTTTTCTTGGTACGGATCAGAACATGCGCGCTGTCTTCGTCCTTGTCAGTGTCGGCCTTGCCGTTTTTTTGCCTGTCATTGAAAAAGCGCAGCGCCGCATCAATTTCCGCCGTGCCGACCATTTGCTTTTTCTCCAGCTTGTCCCAAAGCGTATTGAGCACATATTGCGCGGTTTTGATGGCCTGCGCATCACCGGAAAAGCTCAGGCGATTGCCGCGATCGGCAATATTCACACCAAGCTTTTTTTCGATATAGGTCAGATGGGCGTTGTGTTCGCCATATAGCAGGGGAATAAGGGAATTGTTGTCAAATTCCAAAAACGTTTGAATGGTCAAGGGCGCTTGCTATCCTCATTATCATTATAAAAAGATTGTAATAACAACTCAGTCTATAACTTCATTATACTGCAAAAAGGCTAAACAAGCGAAACTTTTGTATAATCTTTTATGTCGGGTCAACCTGCTGCATAGGTACGCCCGCCCTGTCTCCGTGTTGAGAATACCGGCCTTTCGGATCAGGTCTGATAAAGGTTGATTTGGGCGCATCAGCAGCAGTCGCCATTTGTTTTCTGAGCTGGTTGACAGTGAAGACAAAGGCTGTATGCGGTGATCGTTTAATATCCGATGCGTCCATTCTGATTGTTGTGACCGTTTCGGGGTTGATCTCGATGCCTTGCTTTTTAAGCTCTTTAGTAGCCATCTTTATAATTTCGGGGTCACTAAAGGCATTAAACATCTCTTTAAACCCTGAAATGCGGCCATATTGCAAATCGTTTTGATCTTCGTAATCGCCGACAAGAACAACCTTACCGTTTTCGCCGGGTCTTGAAATCAGGTGGAATATTTCAACAAGATCTTTGTTTTGCACTTCATCGGCAATCAGAAAGCTGTGTCTGAGCGTGTCACCGCGTTGATACATCTGGTCATAGCGATCAATTCTGTGGGCTTGCTTTAGCTCTTCGAAAATAGCTTTGCCTTTTTTTGCACTGCCATTTCCAAGCTGTAACTGCATCTCTTCTTCGAGAACGGCAGAGTAAGCACCCATTTTTTCATCAAGCGAACCTTTGAGATAAGGGTTATAATGCCCACCTACGGTTTCGGTTGGTCTTTCATAAAGAAGCTGGTCAATTGCGCCGATTTTCAGCAGTTCCAAGCCCGCCCGAATAGCGATCATGGTTTTTCCCGCGCCTGTCGGGGCTTGCACCATAACAACCCTGACATTCGGATTCATAAGTGCGTCATAATAGCGGGACTGGTTGGGGGTAAAGATAATCTTGCTGGCATCGCCTGCGGCATCACGCATGGAATAAAAGCTGATCCCGTCTTCTTTTTGCCATGGCGCAAGCGTGTAGTTTTGCGGAATAGGGAATTTTCTGGTCGGAATATCGTTGATCGAGTCCAACAAGATAAGTGCAGGCGCGGCAAGATCAGCCGAGCTTTGTGGGCTTACTAACGTGCCGTTATCCTCGTCACCGCTCAACATATCTTCCAATGACATCGAGCCGTGTTCAGCGGCTGCGTCGAGACCGTTTCCGTTTGTATTTACGGCGGTGGTGCTACCTTGAGCAGCTCTCGCTCCATCAGCGGCTACCACCTTTGGATTTTGCTGTCGCAGTTGCGTTACAGGGCTGTTTCTCTTTCCGTAAAGGGTAACAATTTTATCGCCCAGTTTTTTATCGGTGTAATGTGTCTTTATGTCGTTGATGGCTTGATTGACAAACTCTCTAGCCTTGGACAAGCTAACTTTACGCCCTTCAGTCCATTTGTCACGAATATTGGCCAATAACAATTCGGCCAAATGAATTTTACGAATGTCAAAATCCTTTTGAATGGCAGAATAATGCAATTCAAAAAACTTATTGCCGTCAGTGTCTTGCGCAATCGTAACGTTGAAATCAATGTCAGGGTGTTCGTTGATCGCTCTTAATGTGCCGGCTCGATTGCCGTTTAATAAGAAAGTGGCGAATGCATGCGTGGAAGAGGCTTCAAGCGTTTTGATCTGTATGACGACAGATTGCGCTCGATCGTCGCTATTGATTTGTTTTGCTTTTCTTCGCGGTCTTGGCTGACGTTTTGCGCCATCTGAACTTGCTGCAGTGGCTTTAAATAGGGGGCGGCTCTGTACCTTGGATTCGCTGCCGTTTCTGGCAGCCAATTCCGCACGGAGTGCTTGCTGTTCTTGTCGTTGTTGTTTTTCTTTGTCTTTAAATTCTCTGTAAGCCGCAGCAATATTTGTACGTATACTTGCGTCAATAGATTGGACAACTTGCTTTCCACTTGAGCCGTCTTCCAACAGTTTCACCACGGCATTTCTGAGATGAATTGTTTGAACATCAAAGCAACCCTCCAGTTCAAGTGCGGGGCTTTGCTCTTTAAGGGATTCTGTTTGCTTGAAGAAGGGAGAGCTTTTTGTGTTATGCAGTAAAGTTGACGTTAGATTACCGTTATCGTTTGTTTTCGGCTCATCTATAAAAATTTCAAAATGCGGTGTCGCATTCAAATCATCTTGATCATGAAGAGCGGTCACAGAAAACTTCGGCAGGCGTCTTGTTAGAATATCCATAGCATTGTTTGAAAGCGGTGAACTATGCGACACATATTGTTGTGCATTCGCTACGGGGATTTGAATGGTTTCCGGCTCTGCGCCAAAGTTTTTAAGCGTCACTTGAAAGTAAGAGGAATTGCTGTGATCTGTCATAAAAGCACGCCTGTTCTTTTTATAAGTTATTGTTATTGGGCGGCTTTAGAGGAGCTTTGCTCTTGCAGGATCATTTCACCGCTTAGGGAATTGTCATAGCCCTCTTTTATCCTTATGTCAATGATTTTTCCTAATAATCTTTCATTGCCTTGTAAATAAACGGATTGGAAGTAGGGGGACTTGCCGATAATCTGTCCGTCATGGCGGCCTTTGCGCTCCATCAGGATGGGCATGCTCAGACCTTCGCATGATTTGTTGAAGGCAAGTTGTTGTTCATTCAGCAGTGCTTGCAGCCGCGCCAGACGCTCGGAGGCGATTTTCGGATGGACAAGATTTTGCATATTGGCTGCGGGTGTGCCGGGGCGGGCGCTATAGGCAAAGGAGTAGCAAGACGCGTAATTCACATCGCGCACGAGTTGCAGCGTGTCTTCGAAATCCTGCTCACTCTCGCCGGGGAAGCCGACAATGAAATCGGAGGAAAATGCAATGTCGGGGCGCGCCTTGCGCAGCTTAGCGATGACCTCGCGGTATAAGTCGCCGCCATGTTTGCGGTTCATCGCCTTGAGAATTTTATCCGATCCGCTCTGGACGGGCAGGTGTAAAAACGGCATCAGCTTTTCGACCTCGCCATGTGCCGCGATCAGGTCTTCATCCATATCGCGGGGGTGGGAGGTGGTGTAGCGAATGCGCTCCAGCCCGTCAATCTTGGCCAGTTCGCGGATCAGCCCGCCCAGACCCCAGATTTTGCCGTCAGGGCCTTCACCGTGGAAGGCGTTGACATTTTGCCCCAGCAGCGTGATTTCGAGCGCCCCCGCATCGACAAGCCGCTTGGCCTCATTGGTGATGCCCATGACATCGCGTGAATATTCCGCTCCGCGCGTATAAGGCACAACGCAGAAGGTGCAAAATTTATCGCAGCCCTCCTGGATAGACAGGAAGGCGCTTGCGCTCTGCGCGGTGTGTTCTTCGGGCAAAAAGTCGAATTTGGACACGCTGGGGAATTCGGTGTTCACAAGCCGTTTATCGCCGAATGCGCCCAAGGCCTTGGCCATCATCTCCGGTAATTCGTGATAGGTTTGCGGGCCGAACACCATATCGACATAGGGCGCGCGCTCAAGGATGTAATCACCCTCAGCCTGCGCCACGCATCCGGCCACGGCCATCAGCATGGTTTCGCCTTTGGATTCCTTATCGGTTTTGTGCTCTTTGAGGCGGCCAAGCTCGGAGAAAACCTTATCGGTGGCTTTTTCGCGAATATGGCAGGTATTCAGGATCACCATATCGGCATCCACAGGGCTATCCACAGTTTTATACCCGAACGGCGCAAGGATATCGGCCATGCGGTTGCTGTCATAGACATTCATCTGACAGCCCCATGTCTTGATAAACAGCTTTTTGTCTTTTTGCTGAGCGTTCCGGGTATTTTGAGTGCCGTTGTTTTGCGCCGCTGCGGTCATATTCGGTTTTGCATCCTTGTGTATTTCATTGCTATCCGCCTTCGTATGTATATTCATACGCATCTTCATATGTATCTTCATATCTATCTTCTGGCCGATCTTGCCTTTCAGGCTTGAATGGGCTAGGTGATAAAGGTGGATAATCGCATAATAATCCCGTGATATATGCAAATCTGAACTGAAAAAGCAAGAAATCAATCAACCAAGAAAACAATCAACCAAGAAAACAATCAATATGGCACTCAAGACGATTTTAGCCCTGACCCCCGGCCACCCTGAACAGCTCGAAACGCTGGAGCGCAGCTTCACGGTCATCAGGTTGTGGAAGGAGCGCGACCCCGATGCGACCATCCGTGAGAATGCCAGCAATATCGTGGCGCTGACGACCTATCTTGCGCCTGTGCGCGAAACATTGATCAACGCGCTGCCCAATCTGGAAATTATTGCTATCGGTGCGGCGGGCTATGATCATGTTGATCTGGCGGCGGCCAAAGCGCGCAATATCATGGTCACCAATACGCCCGATGTCTTGCATGAGGAAACGGCGGATCTGGGCATGACCCTGATTTTGACCCTGCTGCGCCGCGTGGTTGAGGGCGATGCCTTTGTGCGGGCGGGGCTTTGGAAAAACCAGAGCTTCCCGCTCGGCGTTACCCTCAAGGGGCGCACATTGGGGATTGTCGGGCTGGGGCAAATCGGGCAGGCCTTGGCGGCGCGTGCCGCCGTGTTCGGTATGAAAATCGCCTATTTCGGGCCAAACAAAAAAGACGTGCCCTATACCTATTACGATGATCTGAGCGATCTGGCGTCGGCCTCCGATGTATTGGCGCTGACCTGCAAGGGCGGGGCGGCCACGCATCACATGATTGATTATAATATTCTCGGGCATCTCGGCGCGAAGGGGTATCTGGTCAATATCGCGCGCGGCTCGGTCGTGGCGCAGGATGACTTGCTGGTTGCCCTTCGCAATAAGACGATTGCCGGCGCGGCGCTGGATGTTTATGAGAACGAGCCGGACGTCCCTGACTCACTCTTTGTCATGGATAATGTTGTGCTGACCCCGCATATCGGCTCGGCGACCTATGAAACCCGCCGCAATATGGGGGCTTTGGTTGTGTCCAATATCCAAGCGCATCTGGAGGGCAAGCCCGTTATCGGCGCGCTGGTGTAAGGTAAGGTGTAAGGTAAGGGTTGGCAAAATATCGGTCATCCGCAAATCGTAATCTCTGAATTTCGGCTGATAAGTTTGATTTTTTTATAGCAAGTTGTAACGGGTTTGGGGTACAGTCCTGCTCAGGAATGGTTTTAAGGTTTAAATGATGAAAAAATTACTCAATGTCACGGCGATTGTTGTTTTGGCGCTCAGCGCCGTTGGTTTCTCTGGCGTGCTCTCACAGGCACAAGCATCGTCTTGTTACGAATCCCGCGAGGCCGAGGCCGAACAAGGCATCCGTATTCACAGCGAATTGATGGTGATCGGCTTGAATTGCCAGCACATGGCAACAGCGAACGGGCAAAATCTCTATGCCGCATATCGGGAGTTTACCGCGCGTCACGGCAATTTGTTCGGGACGTATGAAACCATTATGATGGCGCATTTCCGCAAATCGGGGAAAGCCAATCCGGAGGCGCATATGAATTTGGTGCGGACGGAATTTGCCAATAAAATTTCCAATGATGCGGCGACGATGCGCCCTGATATTTTCTGCAAAGCTTATTCGCCGCGCATGGTGCAGGCCATCAAGATGTCGCAGGATGATTTGCGCAAATGGGCGGCCACCATTTACCCCTCACATCCGGTGTCCAAACCTCTCTGCGCCTCCGCTATGGCACAGAATTAGGGTTTTCTCGCTGTTTAACCATATATCTACTTGACAATTTAGGAATTAAATCATATATTGGATTTGGTTCAGGAGTGTATTGCGTCTTGTGTAATTATAAAACCTTTATCCCGAGCGTAGCCGAGGGATCTCATTTGACCACAGAGGCACAGAGTTATAAGAGTTTACAGAGTTTTCTCTAAATACATTATCTCTGTGCTCTCTTTTAAAAACTCTTTCATCTCCGTGGTAAAAAAATGCCGTCATTCCCTGAATTTTTGCAAAAAATTCTAAGGGAATCCATTTGCTGCTGTATGGATCGCCTTAGAATTGCCGATGCAATTCAGGTGATGACGAAAAAAATAAAACCCTTGGTGTCTTGGTGTTTGGTGGTTCAAATCATATCAAATCAAAAAAAAACAAGTGGGGCGAGTGGGGCGAGTGGGGCGAAGTGCCTGTAACTCACTGAAATATTTAACAAACCTTTCGCCCCACTTAAAGTTAGAGAGTGGGGCGAGTGGGGCGAAATAAAAAACCCGCCAATCAATCTGGGCGGGTCTGGTCGGAAAAGATAAATGGTGGTGGCGGTAGTCACGCGCTAACTGTTCTCTAAAGTATTATTTCGAATAATTTTGCTGCACTGTATTAATGTGCTATATAAAGCTTTATGCAACACAAAGACAAAAAAGTCATAGAGCTGGCCCTGCAAGGGGGTGGATCGCACGGGGCCGTCACTTGGGGCGTGCTGGACCGGTTGCTTGAAGAGAGTGACATTCACATCGAGGGCATTAGCGGCACAAGCGCTGGTGCTATGAATGCCGTGGTGATGGCCGACGGGTTGGCAGACAATGATCGGGATTATGCGCGGGAGCGGCTCCACAATTTTTGGCACGCCATCAGCGAGACCGCCCAGCACAGCCCACTGCAACGCAGCTTCTGGGACCGATGGACGGGGAATTGGAGCATGGATAGTTCACCGGCCTATCTGTTTATGGATTTTCTGACACGGACATTTTCTCCTTACGAACTTAACCCGATGTCGCTCAATCCCTTGCGTAATATCGTCGAACAACATATTGATTTCGCGCGTGTCAACGCTTGTAAAACGGTCAAAATTTTTGTTACGGCAACCAATGTCCGTACCGGCAAGCCCCATATATTTCGTCAGCCGAATATATGCGCGGATCGCCTGATGGCCTCGGCCGCACTACCGATGATGTTTCAGGCTGTAGAAATAGACGGCGAATCCTACTGGGACGGTGGCTATGCTGGTAATCCGGCGCTGTTCCCTCTGGTCGACGATTGCAACGCCCGTGATCTTGTGCTCGTGCAGCTCAATCCGTTCTACCGCGACAAAGTGCCGCAAACCGCGCGCGAGATCGTCAACCGCCTCAATGAAATCACTTTTAACAATAGCCTGCTCAAGGAATTACGCTCGATTTTGCTTCTCAAGCAAATTATTGAATCGGAAGATCTTGAACATGAGCGCTATCGTCAAATGCGGCTCCACCGGATTCACTCGGACGAAGATCTTGCTCATCTCTCACCTTCGAGCAAAATGAATGCCGAATGGAAATATCTGACATATTTGCGAGATCTCGGCCGTGCGCAAACAGACCAATGGCTCGTACAAAATCGCGATCATATAGGACAACACTCGACCTTTGATGTGTCGTGGATACTGGAAGACAGCATTCGTCCTGCCGAGCTTAAAAAAGAAACAGCAAAGAAAAAAGCAAGCGAAGCATCATAATGGGGCTTTTCGGTGTCTTGTTGTCATTGGGGCTTTTAATGTATCTCGCTTATCGCGGGATCAGCGTTTTGATACTAGGACCGGTTATGGCGCTGATCGCCGTCATCTTTGCCGGTGGCGTGCCGTTGCTGGCAACCTACACGCAAGTATTCATGCCAGCGGCAGGGCAGTTTATCGTACTTTATTTTCCGCTGTTCCTGCTCGGCGCGATTTTCGTCAAGCTGATGGATGACAGCGGCGCAGCTCTTTCGATTGCGCGCGGAATTGTTAACCGGCTGGGCGCGCAACGGGCAATATTAGCGGTGGTTCTGGCCTGCGCCTTGCTGACCTATGGCGGGGTGTCACTTTTTGTTGTCGCGTTCGCTGTTTTTCCCATCGCCGCCGCCCTGTTTCGTGAAGCGCAAATCCCTAAGCGGCTGATCCCGGCGACAATTGCGCTGGGTGCGTTCACCTTTACGATGACGGCGTTGCCGGGCACGCCCGCTATTCAAAACGCGATCCCCATGCCGTTTTTCGGCACGACGCCCTTTGCCGCACCGGGGCTTGGCATTATTGGTGCGCTAATTATGTTCGGCCTTGGCCAGTTCTGGCTCGAACGGCAAGCAAAGCGGGCGGAAAAAACCGGTGAGGATTACGGCGATCATCCCGATGCAAAGCCAATGATCGCCAAAGATATGCGCGCTTTTTCACAAGGGGCGGGCTTTGATCTTGTGGAAATCGAGCAACACAAACCGGAAGCTTCACATGATATTCCTTCTTTCACTATGGCAGTTGTGCCAATCATCATTGTCATTTCATTCAATTACATCCTAAGCACGCATCTTTTCCCAGCGATGGATACGGCCTATTTACAGGAGTCGCAATACGGCGCGACAACAATAGACTCCGTGCGCGGGGTCTGGGCAATCATCTGCTCCCTGACGATTGCATCCCTGTTTTTGATTGTAGCGAATATCAAGCGTATTACGACCTTGCGCCAGACGATTGATGGTGGTGCCAATGCCGCCGTACTACCGATTTTTAACACAGCCAGCCTTGTGGGCTTCGGCGCAGTAATCGCCAGCCTGCCCTCCTTTATGCTGATACAAGGCGCCGTCGAGGGCATTGGCGGCGGCTCCTTGGTTTCATTAGCTGTTTCAGTCAATATCCTTGCGGGTATAACGGGGTCTGCGTCCGGCGGTATGAGCATCGCACTGCAAACACTGGGGGATCAATACTTGGCTATGACGGAGGCTGCCGATATTAAGCCAGAGCTTCTGCACCGTGTAACAACAATTGCCACCGGCGGCCTTGACAGTCTGCCGCATAACGGCGCAGTAGTCACTCTGCTAGGGATTTGCAGCCTTACGCATAAACAATCCTACAAGGATCTGTTTTTCGTCGCCGTTCTTTTTCCTATTGTTGCGCTGATTATCGTGGTTCTACTCGGTAGCCTGTTCGGCGCTTTTTAAGGATCCTTGATGACGATCAGGCAGTCTGCGTGATGTGTGAATCAGACGGATTGAAACCGTGGTAAGTGTTATGCAGATTGCGGCCAAGTTTGGCAGGCACGGCCTGTGGACTTTCGTTTTCCCGCGCAGCGATCTCTAAAATCGTATGCGGCGCCGTTTCCGTGATAGCCCACGGCTCACCGGCGAGGCGATTCCATAAAGGCGCGGTTATCCTGCGGCCTGATAACGCCGATGATCTTGCCGCCTGTGCAGCTTCGTAATCTGGTGCGCGGGTTCATTTGGCGCGATCGGCATTTTGCCGGAGACTCCAGCCTGTCACTTTTTATGCCTCTAACTCTTCAACACTTGCCAAACGGTAGCTTGTGCTGCGACCGCTTCCTGGATTTTTAATAAAGGCACCTATTTCCAAGAGTTCTTTGATATCCCGGAATGCAGTATCTGTAGAACACTTGGCTATCGTTGTCGTTTATAAAATCGATCGCCTGACACGCTCCCTCATGGATTTTGCCAAGCTGGTGGAGATTTTCGATGCCCACGGCGTAACCTTCGTCAGCGTGACGCAGAGCTTTAACACCACCACATCGATGGGCCGCCTGACCCTGAACGTTCTACTATCCTTCGCGCAATTTGAGCGCGAGGTCTCCGCCGAGCGTATTCGCGATAAAATCGCCGCCAGCAAAAAGAAAGGCATGTGGATGGGCGGCAACCCGCCGCTGGGGTACCGGGTTGAAAACCGTCAGCTTCTGATCAACGACAAGGAAGCACCGCTGGCCCGACACATCTTTGAACGGTATCTGAAACTCGGCAGTGTAAAGAAGCTGATGCAGGAATTGGACCGCGATGGTAAGAAAAGCCCGCCCCGCGTTTCACAGCGCGGAAATAAGCTGGGCGGGGCTACATACTCCCGCGGCGCGCTTTATGCTATTCTTAAAAACCCGATCTATATCGGCAAGATCAGGCACAAAGATCAAACCTATGACGGGCAGCATGAGGCCCTGATCGATGAAGATGTCTGGAACCGCGTACAGGAAACATTAGACAAGCCGGTTGGCGGTGTTGCCGGTCAGAAGAAGGTCAGCCATCGAAATCTCCTGCAGGGGCTTTTATTCGATAGCGATGGTACGATCTATTCGCCGGTGCACAGCAAGCGGCCCAGCGGGAAATCCTACCGCTATTACGTCAGCCAGAATTTGATCCAGTACCGCGACCATCCGAAGGGGGCGATGGCGCGCCTGCCCGCGCATGAGATTGAACAAGCGGTTCTGGCAACGATCAACAAACACCTGATTACTTCCGCCCTGCTGGCTGATCTGCTTTGCCTGGATGAAACCGAAGATTATGCGGTGTTACAACACATCACGGGTAATACAATCGATCTGGAAGCTCTGACCCGCTGTTGCGTGACCCGCGTGCTGATCGGCCAGGATGAATTTGCAATCGAGGGCGATCTGCCGAAGCTGCGCGCGTATCTTGAAGCATCTTTGCGACTGGCCATTCCTGCTTGCGCAGACGTTACGACCTTTACTCTTGCAACCGCATTCACCACGCAGCGATCCCATAAAGGCGCGGTTATCCTGCGGCCTGGTAACGCCGAGCAGGGCCTGCATGATCTACCACCTGTGCAGCTTCGTAATCTGGTGCGCGGAGTCATTTGGCGCGATCGGCATTTTGCCGGAGACTCTATCCGTGACATCGCCCGGCAGGAAAACCTGTCCGAAGCCGGCATCCGCAAAATCATTATGGGCAGTTTTGATACCCTGATAAGCCTATAATTTTCCCTGTTCCACCTGATTTATTTCCCTGTTTTGTAGCGTGTATTTTGCTCTAAAAACCCCGGATTTTCGTGGATCTCTCCGTTTTTCTCCTGTGCAATTTTAAAAAAATCCCTGTTTTTTCCCTGTTTAACAGGGAAAGCGCGGTGCGAACTCGAAAACAGCGCGTAGAGAATTTGGGGTATTTGTGGTTTAAAACCTTCATTCTCCCGGTTCGCACGCGTAGACCAAAACGCCAAAAGCCCTCGGAAGGCGGGCTTTGTCGGCTATAATTCTCTGCAGTGTGCGGAATCAAAGACTAAATGGTGGTGGGGGTCGGATTCGAACCAACGTACTCATAAGAGGGCAGATTTACAGTCTGCTGCCATTAACCACTCGGCCACCCCACCACATATACTCAAATTCAAACTTTCGGAGCGAAGAGTTTTACGCTGCATAAGAAAAGACTTTTGTGGCGTTGTGTCAAGAGTGTATTCACTGCAAATGCAATCTTTTCGTAAATTTGTGGTGTCGGGCGGGCGGAGGATCGGCAGGGCTGGGGGTAAAATTTGAAATCGCCGCTTCGGTTCTTTTCATTTTCGGGCATGGTTTTAATCTGGTCAGATAATCTTATGTGATTCGAGGGAGGGATTGTCATGGGGATTGATAATTACATCGACAGCGCGTTTCAACCGATTGCCAATGCGGCGGAAAGCATCGTGTTTTTCTCTGTGCCGTTTATGGGGCAGGATATAAAGATCATTTTGGTCTGGCTGGTTCTGGCGGCGCTGTTTTTCACCTTTTATCTTAATCTCGTCAATTTCCGCTATTTTCGATATGCGATAAATCTGGTGCGCGGGAAGTATGACAAGGACTCGCAAGATGGCGAGATTAGCCGTTTTCAGGCATTGGCGGCATCACTATCGGGCACGGTTGGTCTGGGGAATATCGCCGGTGTGGCGGTGGCTGTTTCGGTCGGCGGCCCCGGCGCGACGGTCTGGATGATCCTGATGGGCTTGTTCTCGATGGCGACGAAATTCGCCGAGGTCACTGTCGGTGTGAAATATCGCCACCACCCTGATCCGTCCAATCCCGCTATGATTTCGGGCGGGCCGATGTATTATCTGCGCGATGCGTTTTCAAACCGTAATATGCCGAAGCTGGGCTTGTTCATGGCCGGATTATTTGCGGTGTGCTGTATCGGCGGGGCGTTTGGCGGCGGCAATATGTTTCAGGCCAACCAAGCCTATCAGCAAGCCTTGAACGTCACAGGCGGTGCGGAGAGCTTCCTCGCCGGAAAGGGCTGGCTGTTCGGATTGCTTTTGTCATTTATGGTCGGAATTGTGATTTTGGGCGGGCTGAAATCTATCGCCAATGTCGCCTCCAAGCTCGTACCCTTGATGGGCGCAGTTTATATGCTGGCGGGGCTGGTGGTGCTGGTGATTTTCTATCAGCAGATTCCATCCGCCGTTGTGATTATCATTGAGAGCGCCTTTACACTGGAAGCGGGATTTGGCGCATTGCTGGGGAGCATCCTGTTTGGCGTGCAGCGGGCGGCATTTTCGAATGAGGCGGGTTTAGGCTCTTCGCCGATTGTGCATTGTACGGCCAAAACCGATAGCCCCGTCTCGCAAGGCTTTGTGGCAATGCTGGGGCCGTTTATCGATACGGTTGTGATCTGTACGATGACAGCGCTGGTGATCGTTGTGACGGGGGCTTATGCGAATGTCGATGGTATGAGCGGGGTTGATCTGACCTCCAATGCTTTTGCTTCGGGAATTTCGTGGTTTCCCTATGTTCTGGCGCTGACGGTGTTCTTGTTTGCCTATTCGACAATGATTACATGGTCGTATTACGGTGAAAAGGCGCTGACCTATCTTTTCGGCGAGAACCGCACGATCAGCGTTTCTTACAAGCTGGCCTTTTGCTTTTTCGTGATTGTCGGCGCATCGGCGGAGCTATCCAGCATTCTGTCCTTTACTGATGCCATGATCTTGTCGATGGGTATTCCGAATATTATCGGGCTTTATATCCTCGCACCCGAGATCAAGCGGGAGCTAAAAGCCTATGTCGAAAAGGTGAAGGCGCAAGGTATTCGGATTTAATTTCTGAATATCCGGACATCTGAAGCTTGAACGGATAGGCGCGAAATATTGTCTTGAGAGGGGGCGTGAATTTTATTCACAGCCCCCTTGTCGTCTGAAACCCACATCAGGATTGCGATTGAAATTTTATCCACGCTCTGCTGGGGAGATGTGGATAACTCTTTCTTGAGTGATGCGTTTTTTCGGTGTTCACTGCGGCATTCAAATTATCAAATTGCCAGAACTTTCGAAAGGCCGCGCGCGATGAAAAAAAAGATCGACGATCACACTGTATCTGCTTCTGAGTCTCAGTCCCTTTCCGCTCAAAAAAATAAACGCAAAGCCGCGCCATTGACTGGCAAGGATGAGGTGGCCGTAAGCGATAAAGATAAAAGCGGGACAAGCGATATTCGTGCCCGTAAATTGGACGCTCTGCGCGATAAGGTCACTGCGGTAAAAGACACTGAGAGCAGTAATGGACGTAATGGCGATCAGGCGCAAAGCCCCGTCTTGCGCTCAAAGCCATTGGGTAGCCTGAAAATCACCTCTGCGCCGAGCTCGAACATTGATGCGCTGGAATTGCCCGATATGGGCAGCACGTATTTGAATGACAATAGCGGCATTGCCGAGAGCCAAAACGAACATTTAGAGTCAAACACACAGGAGTCAGAGAGCGATATGCCCATGCTTTTTGCGCCTGCACGTGACCTTGCAACGATGCGTCGTGCGGATTTGCGTAACAAGGTAACTTATGGTGCGGCTGTATTTGTGACGTGGATATGGTTGGTATTTTGCGCGGCTTATATCTGGAGCGCGGGCGGGCAGCTGTCATGGTCGCCACAAGCCTTGGGTGCAATGCTGGCCGGAATTTTCGCGCCGCCGGCGCTGCTCTGGCTGATATTGGCCAATATAAATCGCCGTGCTGATGTTAATCTTTATGCGGCGAGCTTGCGCGCCGAGTTGCAATCCATGTTGTTCCCGTCAGAGGAAAATGCGCGCGTTATCAATAAGGATATTGAAAATCTATGCCGACAGGCTGCGGAAATTTCCATGGCTTCGAAATCCGTACTGAAATCCTTGCAGCGGGCACGGCAGGGCTTGCGCGTTGAAATGCGTGACTTTTCGGGCGTTTCCAAGAAGGCCGAGTTTCATATTGACCGCCTCGCCGGATCGCTGCAGGAGCGTACAGCCAAGCTGCAAAGCTTGACCGATGAGATTGAACAACGCACGCAAGGCATCGATCAAACCACGCAAGCGGGCGCAGAGGCTTGGGATAAGGCGGCGCAAAAGGTATTGGAGCGCGCTGGCGCGGTGGAAGTCATTTTGGGCAAAGGGACAGAGCAGCTTTTGAGCGCGGCGGATAAGGCCAAGGAAAAGGCGGCTTCTATCCAGACCCAGCTGGAGCGCAATAATGCGGTGCTTGAAGCATCGGTTGAAAAGGCGGCGAGCAAGTTGGATGAGTTGAGCGGCAATATCTCGGAACATCATAAAGGTCTTGATGAGGCGGTGATGAAAATCTCACAGCAAACGCAAAGCCTTGGTTCGGTGATCAAGGATCATGTCCGCGATCTGGAAGAGGTTACACAAAATGCGATGGATGTGATTGGCCGCTCCGGTGAGGTGATGCGCGCGAATAAGGATGAGATGGAGAAGGCTGGGGATAACTTGTCCTATCAGGCAGAACGCATTAGTGACAGCGTTATGAGCTCTGTATTGGAGCTGGATAAGGTTGTGGATAAGATTGTGGATGAGTCCTCCCGTATCGAAACCCGCGTTGAGGAAAAGGTCGAGAAATTGCGTGAGACTGTGTCCGGTATCGGCGATGAGGCTGATACAATCGAACAGGCTGGGCATGCAGCGGCGCACAAATTGGGCGAGGCGCTTTCATTGGCGCTTTCCGGTGCGGAAAATATCGGTTCAGCCGTGCGCCGCGCTGTCGAGGCTTTGGATAAGTCCGCGAAAGAAGCCGAAAGTAAGGCAGGAAGCATTACGCAAGAAACTGTTGAGGCTGTGAGCGCCCTATCAGAGGCTGGTCAAATGAGTGCTGGGCAACTTCGCGAGTTGATTGCTCTTTTAGAAAAGAGCTGTGAGCAGATCGAAAAAACCTCGGCCATGACCGGAGCAACTGTTGGTCAGCTTGAAAATACCGTGCAAACGCAAGAGGAGAAAATCAATCTTGCGGTGGTGAGTCTGAAGGAAAGAGTTGAGGCTGTAAAAGTGGTCTTGGAAGATCCGTTACAAGAAATTCGTACCGTTATCCAAGATGTAGACTCACGCCATGAGCAAATCGAGACAACACTCTCCCGCCGGATTTCCGATTTGAACGAGGCTTCGGAAAAGGCTGTCAATCGCGCCGAAACGATCAGAGAAACATTGCGCGGGCAAGCGCAGGAGATTGCAACGCTTTCCGGTCAGGTGTCGGGTAATTCAAGAACCATCACCGAACAAATTTCCCAGCAACGTAACTCGCTTAATGTTCAGGTGAAAGACACGCTTGAAAGCATTGAACTTGTTCGTAAATCTTTGGGTATGCAATCAGAGCAATTGGAGTCCGTTTCGGTTAAAGCGATTGCGGGTATGAAAGGCTTTGTCGAGCAAATCAGCGCCAGAGCTGATGATATCACACAGTTTACGACGCAAGCCTTTACCGATCTGCAAGGGATTGATCAATCGCTCGACGGGAAAATTTTGCTGCTGAAGCGGCAAGCGGATAATGCGATGGAATCAGTTGTCAGCGTTAAACAAGCGCTTGAGAATTCCGCCCGCGATATCGAGCCTGTTTATCTGCGCGCGATTGAGCAAGCTGAAGATGCGCATAGCCGTTTTGAGAAGCTGAAAGCCGGATTTGAATTATCGACCGATAGCAATCTTGAAAAAATGCACCAGATCGGGATTTTGTTTGATGAGCGTTTGCAGCAGCTTAAATCTGGCTCTGATAGTGCGGCTGAGGTTTTGGAAAGCTCCAGTTCCATGCTCAAGAAACGCGTTGAGGATATCGAGCAGGCTGCATCTTCGGCGCATGAGAAAATTGATGAGGTTTCTTGTGCCTTGAAAGATCAAAAGACCGATATTCACCTTTTGACGGATCAGGCTATTTTGCGGGTTGAGGGCGTGCAAAAGGTCATCAATGAGCAGTTCCATGAGCTCTCAGAATCAGTTGGTCAAGCCATTACGCAGCTTGAAGATGTCGGTAGCAACTTTGTTCGCAAGTCGCAAAGTGTTAATGACGCTGCGGATTCTGCGACATCAAGTCTGGAGGTAGCCAGTGAAAAAGCGCGCAATGAAGTTGCTGCCTATGAAAGCGCTTCCTCTAAAACGCTCGCCCATACATCCGAAATGGTGAGCGCGATGAAAGGTGAGGCCGATAAGCTTTTGGAACAGGCCAATGAAAGTTTGATGGCTTTACGTAAGGCTGGGGATAGCTTTGCTGTCCGCGCCCGTGAAGTGGCCGAACAGATGAAAGCCTCGCTCAATGTGTCGGAAAGCTATGGCCAGCAATTGCGGGCGCAAGCGGCTCTGATATCCAATGCCTCTGCGGAAACGGCTGAAAATCTGAGCAGGTCGATATCTTATTTGAGCGATAAGGTTGCGGATGTCGGGCAGGCCGCCAATGATGTGGGTGTACGTATCGAAAAATCCCGCCGTAACCTCTCAGAGGAATCGGAGCGCCTGCTGATGGTGTCAACGGAAACGCTCGAAACCGTCAACCGCGCCTCGCAGACATTCGGCAAGCAATCAGAATCACTGTTCAAGGCCTCCGAAGATGCACGGAAATTTGCTGAAAAGATAGCTGCGACACAGATCCGTTCACAACGCGATGCGTTCATGTCTTCGGCCAAATTCGTGATTGAAAGCCTGCATTCGCTCTCGGTTGACCTGACGCGGATGATGAAGGGTGAGGTTTCCGAAAAAACGTGGAAGTCTTTCCAGAAGGGCGATGTTGCAGCCTTTACCAGAAAGCTTGTGCAGATTGAAACAGAAATGCCGATTGAAAAGGCACGGGAAAAATTCGCCGATGATAGTGAATTCCGTACATACGTACAGCGCTATATTCGTCAATTCGAGGAGCTTTTCGATCAGGCGACCGAAAACGATCATGGTGCGTTGTTAACTTCGACGTTTGCTTCGAGCGAAATCGGAAAGCTTTATCAGATTTTGTGCTCAATCTCCGGAAAGGATACAAAATTTGATGATAGCCTGTTAAAAGCCTCTTAAGACTTTTGATGGTAAAACGAATAAAGGTGATTGATTGTCGCGGGTATTGCGATCATAATTTCCCTTGAGCATGGCTTATTAGTTTTTTCGAATAAAGGCGAGTTTAGACGCATGACAGTGACGAAATTTTGTCAGGGTATTTCCGATATTTCTGATAGTTACAGCGGATTTATTATCGACCAATGGGGCGTTTTGCACTCTGGCGAAAAGATATTTGACGGCGCGATTGAATGTTTGAAGGAGCTGAAATCGCGCAATAAATATGTCATCATTCTTTCAAATTCGGGAAAAACCGCTGAGGCCAATATCGAGCGGCTCAAAAGCATGGGGCTACCGAGCAATCTTTATGATGTGATTGTAACCTCCGGCGAGATGACCTATCAGGGGCTTAAAAACCAGTCTGAGGGCGTGTTTAAGGATATTGGCAAGAAATGCTATCTGATCAGCCGTGGCGGTGATCATTCGATTGTTGATGGGCTTGATATTGAGGTTGTTGATGAGGTCAATGACGCGGATTTCCTGATTATCAGCGGTACGGACGCGCCGGAAAAAACGCTGGAAGATTATGAGCCTGCGCTGCGCAAGGCGGCGCAAAAGCGGCTTAAGGCGCTCTGTGCCAACCCCGACAGCTTGGCGATTATCGGTATGAGCTCCGTTATGGGGCCGGGGACTTTGGCGCGTCGTTATCAGGATTTCGGCGGCGTTGTCCATTATATTGGCAAGCCGCATCAGCCGATTTTTCAGCATTGTATGAGAATTTTGCTGGAGCAGGGGATTTATCCGGGACAAACCGTGATGATCGGTGATGCAATGGCGCATGATATTATCGGCGGGTCTATGGCCAATATTGACACCTGCTTTGTGAAATCAGGGCTGCACGCCAGCGCGTTTAAAAACGTCAAGGATCGCGTGGAATTGAACAAGGCTTTGCAGCTGCTCGCGGCGCAGTTTAACAATGTACGCCCGAATTATATGGTTAATAAGCTGGTCTGGGGCGCGCCCTTGCCTGACCGTAAGCACAAGAAACGCGCAGCAACGGGGCGGCGTTAAAGTGCGATTATAATCAATTCTTTTATAGATGTTATATCGGCTGTACGTGCGGCTGTACGTATCTGTCGTTGAGGACTACAGCTTTCTGCTTTTGTAAAATTCCTGCAGCGTCGGGGGTGGCAACAGGATTTCCATTGCGGCTTTGATATCCGGCAGGGCTTTGAGCGCGGCTTCCTCACCCAGCGCGATCAATTCATCAGCCTTTTCAAATTCCAATAGTCCGATATGGCCGATTTCCGGTTTGATATGAACATCGGGGGGATCGCCCGCAAGCCGTGAGCGCGTCAAGCGGTCTTGCATAATATTGAGAGCGGAAACCATCACGCCGAAAAGGCTGGGGCTATTTTCTTCGCGGCGGAACAAGCGCCGCGTCACGCCTGAACGCTTGAAAATAGACTGCTTTTCGGGCGGAATATCTTCATCGTCAAACATGTCAAAGCCTGTGATTTTCTGATATTTCTTGTCGGGCTCGGAGGCTTTGCCGATCAAATCGCCATGCAAATCGACGGCGATCGTCATTCTTGCGCCCATGGACTGGCAGGGCGAGACAGGCACGGGGTTGACCAGAGCGCCATCGACAAGGAATCTGTGATTGATCTCAATAGGTGGGAAAACGCCGGGCAGCGCAAAAGAGGCCATCATCGCCTGTGTGAGAGGGCCTTTGCGCAGCCAAACCTCATGTCCTGTTTTAAGATCGGAGGCTAAGGCTATGAAAGGATAGGGTAAATCCTCGATCATTATGTCGCTGAAATGCTCATCCATCAATTTGTGCAGCCGATTCCCGCCGATCAATCCGGCGCTGCGGACACGGACATCAAGATAGGATAAGATATTGATACGGTTGAGGGATTTCGCCCAAGCCTCTAAATCTTCGAGCTTGCCGGCCAGATAGCTGCCGCCGACAACAGCGCCGATGGAGCTGCCCGAAACAATGCTGGGGTGAATGCCGTAGCGGATCAGAACCTTTAAGACCCCGATATGCGCAAAGCCCTTGGCCAGCCCGCTTCCCAAAGCCAGCCCGACACCCTTAATCCCTTTTTCCGGCGGTAAGCCGGGTAATTCGCCATCCATGATATAGTTCGATTATTTGTAAAGTTTGGTTATTTCTGTTGAGTAATTTGCATCAAACGCTATTGTTCTTGAGAAACAGTTTATCACACAAATTTTAGAAAACGTAAAACAAGAACTGCTGCAATGCCGCAAGATCATAACAACTTTGTTTCCCCTGAAATCTCGAAAATATCTGAAATTTCGGAAATACAAGCCTCAGAACAATCGAAAACAACAGCGGCGCTGCTCAAAAGACTGCTGAAGACCTATCTTTTGCCGCATTGGAAGATGCTGCTGGTTTCGCTGCTGTTCATGGTTGTGGCGGCGGGGATGACGGCGGCAATTGCCCAGTTGATGCAGCCCGTGCTGGATGATGTTCTGGTCGATCAGGATGCGGCGCGGATTATTCCTGTGGCCTTGGCGGTGTTTTGCGCGTTTTTTCTGCGCGGTTTGACGACCTATATCCACACGATTATGACTGTTCGGATCGGTCAGGCGATTGTCGGCGATATCCAGCGGGATTTGTTCAATAAATTCATGACGCTGGATCTGGCTTTTTTTCATGCCAATCCGAGCGGCCAACTGCTTTCCAGAGTGGTCAATGATGTCAATGTGATGCGCATTGCCGTGGCTGATAGCGTTACGGGCTTTGGCAAGAACGTCCTGACGCTGTTATTTCTGGTGGCGGTGATGGTCTATCAGGACTGGAAACTGACCATGATCGCCTTTGTGATCATGCCCTTTGCGACCGGGTTTGTGATTTATCTTGGGCGGCGTTTGCGCAAGGTTTCGGGGCGGACGCAAGATGAGATGGCGCGGCTATCCGATATGCTCTCGCAGATTTTTCAAGGCATTCGGCAGGTCAAGGCCTATGGCATGGAAGAGCATGAGAAAACCCGCGCTGGAGCGGCGATTCTCAAGGTGCGCTCGCTTAACGTCAAGGCCTCGGCCTTGAGCAACCTTTCCACCCCCGTCAATGAAATTCTGGTCGGGCTGGTGCTGATGGGCGTGATTATCTATGGCGGCTATCAAACCGCACAAGGCGCGATGACAGCGGGGCAGCTGGCGGCCTTTCTGGCGGCTTTTATTATGGCGTATGAGCCGATGAAAAAGCTGGCGCGGCTCAATAATGCTATCCAGATGGGGTTGGGCGCGGCGGAGCGTGTTTTTGGCCTGATGGACACGCCAAGCGCCATTCGCGATAAGCCGCAAGCGCAGAGTCTGGATTCAAATGCGCCTGAAATCGTATTCGATGATGTTGAATTTCAATATGAAGAAACAGGGTTTAAGGCTTTGAACTCAATAAATTTTACGGCGCAGGCGGGCAAGGTTCTTGCGCTGGTGGGGCCTTCGGGCGGCGGTAAGAGTACGATCATCAACCTGATCCCGCGCTTTTATGATGTGCATGGCGGCGCGATACGGGTCAATGGCGTTGATGTGCGCGATTATGCGGCGCAATCTCTGCGCGCCCATATCGCGCTTGTATCGCAGGATATCACGATTTTCGATGATACGATTTTGAACAATATTCGCTATGGCCGCTTTGATGCGAGCGATGAGGAAGTCTTGGCCGCCGCGCAAAGCGCCCATGCTCACGACTTTATCACGCAGATGGCGGAGGGGTATCAGACCGTTCTGGGCGAAGATGGTGTGCGGCTGTCGGGCGGTCAACGCCAGCGCATAGCCATTGCCCGCGCAATCTTGCGCAATGCGCCGATTTTACTGCTCGATGAGGCGACCTCGGCGCTGGACAATGAATCCGAACAGGCCGTGCAAAAGGCGCTGGAAAAGCTGGAAAAAGGGCGCACAACCATCGTGATCGCGCACCGCCTCTCGACTGTGCAAAAGGCGGATATGATCCTTGTGCTTGATAAGGGGCAGATTGTCGAGCAAGGCACGCATGATGCGCTGATCGCGCAAAACGGGCTATATACCAAGATGTACCATGCCGGATTATAATCTTGATTATGATGATTGTTGATGGGTTGTGATGACAAATAAGCGTAACAATCAAGAGCCATTACCATTTTCGCAGCGCGTTCAGGCGCAGCTTAAGGCATTTTTGTGGCGGCAGCGCGATATTATAATCCTTTGCGTAGGGTTTTACTGCTTTTGTTTGGGGTATTTATATCTGTTCCAGCGTGATTTCATGTATTTTCCGGGCGGTGTACGCCCCGATATCGCGGTCATCATCGATGAATCGCTCAGGCCGCAAGTCTTGAATTTGAAAACTGCGGATGGGCTTGAGATTTCAGGCTGGTTCTGGCCGCCGGAGAAGACCGAAGAGAGCAAAGAGAGCAAAGAGAGCAAAGAGGACAAGAGCAAACCTGTGATTGTTTATTTCCACGGCAATGCACAGAATTACGGCTATTGGATTGACAAGGCCTTGATCTATGTCCGCAGCGGTTATGGCTTCGTTTTGGCCGAATATCGCGGTTATGGCGGTAATATGGGCAGGCCGAGCGAGCAGGGCTTGTTCGAGGATGCCCGTACGTATCTGAATTTTCTGATCAATGATCTGAATTATACGCCGCAAGATATTGTTTTATTGGGGGAATCTTTGGGTACGGGGATTGCCGTACAAATGGCTTCGGAACGCCCTGTACGTGCGGTGGTTTTGCAAAGCCCGTACACTTCCACACTGGATGTTGCCCGCAATCAATATTGGATGTTTCCTGTAAAAGCGCTGATGAAAGACCAGTTTCGTAGCGATTTGATCGTGCCGCAGCTTGAAAACCTGCCGCTTTTGATTATCCATGGTGAGGATGATGATTTGATACCCGTCCATATGGCGCAAAGGCTTTATGAACTGGCGCAGCCGCCGAAAAATATCATTGTTATGCCGCACACAGGGCATAATGATACATTTACAAATGGCGCGGATCAGTATGTTCTGGATTTTCTGGCCGCCTTATAGATTTGCCGTTTTTTATGAAGGTAAAATCATGATAGGCTCAGCCATGAATCACGTTTAGGAGGTTTTGGCATGCCATGTCATTCCGCAATGATTGAAAATGTTATTGAAGTTGCGCCCGATGAGCCGGTTGAAAAGGTTCTGAGCGCTTTAAAAAAGAAGAAATCCCAGATCGCTGTTATTCTGAGCGAGGAGGGTGATTTGATCGGCTATCTGACGATGGCTGTTTTGCTGAAAAACCTGCTTCCTGTGTCCTTGAGTATGCAAGTGCCGGGACAAAATCAGGATATTGTTTTGGGCGCTGCGCCCGGTATCGCCAAAAGGCTGCGTAAGGTGAAGCCGCTCCCCGTTAGCGATATTATGGAGCGCAGTTTTCACGCGCTTGCGCCCTCCACGCCCGTTTGGGAAGGTGTGCAAATGCTGGTTGAGCATGGCGCGCCGATTTTTGTGCTGGAGGAGGGCGGTGAGCGCTATGTCGGTGTGATGACCGAGGCCTCGGCGCTAGAGGAATTAGAGCGCATTCAAAAGGATCAAAATACGGCTTGATGCATATTGGGTCGTTACATAGCAAGAGTTAAGCAAAGGAAAGTTCACAATGAAGAATCAAAAGTTGAAAGCCAGATCGTTCATGGCGCTGAAAGTGTTGCTGCCTGTATTTTTACTTGTGGCGGCGTATTTGGCCTTTAATCAGGGCGTGTCGGCGGAAAATGGCTCTGCGCCAAGTGTGACCTCTGAGGGCGTAAACCTTGAAGGAGAGTTGACGATTCGCAGCGCACAGGGAGCGCGCCACCGCTTCACGATTGAGCTGGCTTTGCGCCCCGAAGAACAGGCCAAGGGCTTGATGTTCCGCCAATCCATGCCAAAAGACCATGGAATGCTTTTTGTTTTTGGCAGCAATAGGGAACGCTCGTTCTGGATGAAAAATACGCTTATTCCGCTGGATATTATATTTCTGGAGCAAGATGGCCGTATCCAGCATATCCACTCTATGGCCAAGCCGCAGGATTTAACAGGCATCACATCCGGTCTGCCGTCATATGCGGTGCTGGAGATCAATGGTGGCCTGTCCCATAAACTTGGTATTAAGGTAGGAGATTACGTTCATCACACCGCATTCCGCAATCGCAATCTGGAGTACGCCGATTGATATAAAAGGCTTGCGAAATAAAAAGTCGTTGTGTATATCTATCACACAGAATGTCGGAGTGTAGCGCAGCCTGGTAGCGCAACTGCTTTGGGAGCAGTGGGTCGGGAGTTCGAATCTCTCCACTCCGACCATTTTCAAACAAGATTTTCCTCACGTTTTTTCGGTTTTGAGTATGAACAAAAAAGCCAAAATCTATAAGCCTTCAAAATCGGCGATGCAGTCCGGCTTGGGCAAGACGGCGTATTGGGTGCTGGAATATGAGCGCCAGAAGCCGCTGCGCCCCGATCCGCTGATGGGCTGGACGTCCTCAGGCGATACGCTCAATCAGGTGCGCCTGCGTTTTGAGAGCTGTGAGGCTGCCGTTGCCCGCGCCGAGCAGGAAGGGTTGGACTATCAAATCCTGCCGTCACATGAGCGCCGCATCAAACCGCGCAATTACTCTGACAATTTTCGTTATAAGCCAGTTTCCGCGGATTAGCGGCTGGCGCAAAGGGCTTGCAATCGCGCTCCGATTTCTTTTATAGTCCTTGTTAGTGGTCCCGTAGCTCAACCGGATAGAGCATCTGCCTTCTAAGCAGAGGGTTACAGGTTCGAGTCCTGTCGGGATCGCCATTTCTCTTTGAAATTTTTGGTGATGGCTTTGCAAGAGTTTGGGCGTTTCACCCCACTCGCCCCACTTATATTTTCGGATTACATGGGCAAGCTGTGCAATAATATTGAAACAAGGCGCAGTTCTGGTGCTATTAAATCTAAAATAAGATAAAATTCCTAAATTGTCAAGTCAGATTGACAGTCGCGTTGCCCAGTGCTTTAAAGCGCTGCGGGATATGATTTTCCAAAATAACGTGATTTACAAAAAAAAAAGGTCCGGAGGACCTTTTGGTAACTCCGGACAAACGGCGGTAATAGAGGGTGTGTACATTCTTTATATGCCATGTTCAGAACCATTGCAAGAAAAAAAGATCAAATTCTTATAAAATTTTATCAAAACCGAAACTAAATGAAATATTATCAAGTCTTCTCGTAATTCTTCAGTAAAAAATTTAATAAATCATGTAATAAAATAAACATTCAGTAAAATATATTTATTTGTTCAGTATAAGATATTGTAAAAATGCTTTTTTATTTTCTGTGTTAGTTTCGAATTTGCAAGAAATATACTTCTGTACTTGTAAGGATAGATTTCTATTCTTTAGTCGATGTCACTTTGCAAATAGTCGTCACGATAGGCCGAAGGCGGCGGATGAATGCCATTGACGATAAAAGAAGCTTGCGGCGGCGATAACGCATTGAACATCGCCCACATATTCAATCGCTCATCACGGCCAGAGGCGACATAGGCCTTATTGACCTGTTCGAAATGGGCGACAAGGATTTTTTCATCAGCGGTTTTAAACCCGTCAGCCCGCCATTGCCTTAGCTTTTGCTCCAGATGATCGATCCCTGTGAAGCCTGAACCCTTGAAGATTCGCGCCGCTTCTGTGTTTTGATTGGCGCGGAATTTCTCGGTGAGTTCCTCAATCGTATAGCCGCCGACATGGCCTGCACCGTCCATACCATCGACAAGGGCGAGCGTGGTGTCATAAATATGCCCGGTTTCAAGGGCGGGCTTGCCGCCCATATTGCTGAACACGGCGGCGCTGCTTTCCCGCAGCCTGACGAGTTTTCCGATCTCCAGCTTTTGCGGGCAATAGCTGGTCGGCAAGATCAGCGTTGTGATCGGCGTATCGCCAAAGGCGCTGAATTGCGGGAAGGTCAGCGCATCAAATTGCGCCGAGGGCAGCTTGAAGCTCTGTACGCCTTGCGCAACCTGCCGCGTATTGGCAAGCGGGTAGAGGTTTTCAATGCCGATATAGCTTATCTCATCACGGGCGCTGAGGCTTTGTCCCGCTCTAGCATAGTCTTGATGGGTTTTTTCCATCAGAATAGCGGATTGTGAAGGCTTGAGCTTGGACAGGTTGTGAACACTGACCGCCCCGCCGCTGTAAAGCCGCCCTGTTTCAATCTCGCGGAATACGACAGGTTTGCCGAGCGCAATCGCGGATTTTGTTTCGGGCGGCAGGTTGGGAACGGCAATCCCCTTGGCCGGAAGCGGTGCATCAATGGTTTCATGGTGATAGCGCAGATGATAGGCCGGCACGTCAATCAGAATGAAATTGCGGTCGTTCTGGATTGGCTGGCTCTCGTCGCGCTTGATGGTGTGGCGGATATAATCGAGCGGCAAACCGCTTTGCGCGTCGTGGCGGCCAACCATGTTCAAGGCGGGGGAGCGCGGATATTTGCGCTTCATATCCTCCAGCCAGCGGCGGCACTGCACCAGAATTTTTTGACCTTCTTCGAATTGGACGGCCTTGGCAGCCTCGCTGAGCAGCGGGTTGCTATCCTTTTCCAGCAATTTCGGGTTGCGGGCGGTTGCGGCCATTTCCAAGCGTTTTAGCTCATATTCAAAGGTTTCCAGCGTGCTCATTCTGGCGGTATCACTGGTTTCGTTCGGCAGCCCCCACAGGCGGTTTTGCAGATCGGCCTTGTAAAGATGCATGTAGAGCGCCTCGGGGATATCATCGCGCGCGCCGAGATTGACAAAGCGCTGAATCAGCCGAAGCGTATGCGGCTCCGAGCCCAAGCGATGGAATTTCTCGCTCCACGCGCCGGATTTGAGCTTTGCCAGCACGACATCGGGATGTTGCTGTTTGAGATAGGACACGCTCAAGGCGCGGCCATGCTCATCGGCGATATAGGGCGTTGCGCCTTTTTCACCGTTATCAGGGCTGGCGAATAACAGCCGCTGCTTTTGATTCTTGTTTGGCGCTTTGCACCAGTTTTTATCAATAACGCCCTGCGCGTAGCTGGAGTTTTCTTTTTCCAGCTCGGCAATGAAATCGGTCATGATCCGCAATCCGACTTTCTTGCGGAAATCGCAGGCATCGCGCGGTGCGGTGAAAATGGCTTTCTTCTTGCGGCTGCGGCTGCCATCTTCGGCGGTGATGAAAGGGGTGCGGGAGCGATCGCGGCGTATATCGTCCAGAATATCCTTGTAAGGGTAGTTCTTACCCTCATATTTCTTGGCGTAAATATCATTGGCGAGCTTGGTAAAGCTGTTGAGCGCGTCGGAGGCGCTATTTACATTGAGGCGTAGGATTTTGCGCAATAGGAACGCGTCTTCGAGCGTTTCGAGTTGCAGATTCCCGTCATCATCGAAAAACGGCTCGCCCGTGGCGGGGTTTTTCAGATCATCGAAGATTGTGCGTTCACTCCCTGCGGCTTTTTTGCGGGTGTTGTATGATTTTTGCACCATAGATTTGAAGCTCTGGAACGCTGTACGGGCTGCGATCGTATGGAGGCTTGGCGATGATTCGGCGCTGGCGCTCGATAGGTCAACATCCCTGAAGCCGTCAATGCGCGTGCTGCTGGATAATATCTCGTAATACAGCCCCAAGGAGTCGCTTTGCGCGTAATTGCGGTAATGGTCGATGAGGTAAGCCGTGAGAGCCAGATTGCTCAAGCTGCGGTCATTCTCGGCCATGAATTTATAAACATTGTCATGGCGGTTTTTGATCGTTTTGATAATCGGATGAATGTCGCGTGAGCCGTCCAGCGCGGCAAGGCTTTCGGGATCATCGAGATAAGGGACTTCGCCCGCGAATAAATGCGGCACTTCGTCCTCGAATAGCGTGACTTGCGGCGCGTGTTCCTTATAGCGCATATTGCGCTGGATCTCGGCTTGGGCGGCGCGGATATTCTCAACCATGATCGGGTTTTCATCGATATATTTCAGATCGCGCTCAACCGCGCTGAGCTTGCCGCGATAGGTTTTGGCGAGATTGGTGCGCTGGAACACGTCTTTAATATGTACCGCGCCGGGGAATTTGCGCAAAGATTCGACACGTACAGGTCTGTCAGGATCGCCGCGCACATGTTTGAGGCTGAGATAGGTGACCCAATCATCTTTGCTCATGTCCTTATAGGGCTTGCCCTCGTGGTTTGTGCCCTGATGGAAGCGGCCATCGGTGTGCAAGAAGACTAGGCGCTTCATCCGCCCCATTTGATCGTCCGTCCCCAAGAAGCGGTACAGGCTCTCGGAATGGGATATCCCCGCAACCTTGCGCGGCAGTGAGAATAGCTCCAGCTCCTTGTTGTTGCTTGTGGCCGGGCGCGTGAGAACCTGATTCAGCAGAGTTTTTTCATCGCTCTGGCGGGCGAGATTGCCGTATAGCCACGGATCAAGATCCATACAGTGATTTTCGATAGAGGCGGTCATAATCGCATCAACATGCGCGCCATGCGCCTTGACGAGATCGGCAAACGAGCTGTCATGCACCATAAACGGCCCGCCGCGCAGCATACGGGCGGCGTTGGGATGCCCCATATTCTTTTCCATGAGCGCGGTTTGCGCCAGAGATTTGCGGATTTTACCCGTGGCGGGGTCGATCAAATCACCGATTTTCAACCCCTCATCACCCTGTGTCGCGTAAATCGCAGTGGCATAAGCAAGGTTGAGCGTATCCATCAGGTAATTCTTTTTGCGCTCGGTATCGCTCAACCGCGCTCTGGAATAAAGGAAGGTGGAATCACGGCTATCAACGCCGACGCGCTGCTCATTGAGGCGAATGATCGGCAGATCGTACGGCGCGTTGAAAAAACGTACAGCCAGAACGGGATCAACATATTTCCACAAACTGCCATCGGCTTGATCGCGATAAACCAGATTGTCTTCGAAATGATCGAGGCGATAGGAAATCTTACGCTTTTGCGGGTGATAGCGGAAATCATGGACAATCTCGCCGGTTTTATCGTCAATCAGCGGGATGGGTATGACGATATCCGTTCCGGGTCGCTCCCCCGGCACTTTGCCGGCCTTGAAGGATTTGTTGATGTCGGTGATCTGGATATAGTCATAGGAGTCTTTTCGCAGATCGCCGCTTTCATCGCGGAAAAAATCCTCATAGGCGAAGGCCGCTTGCTCGATCCGCCAGTTGATTTTCGCCATCGCAAGGAAATACGGATCAAGCTCTTCGCTCTCAAGCGCGTAAGGCCCTTCGGAGAAGCGCTGGAGGATGATACTGCCCGGCTGGGGCATAAGATGCTCTGGCCGTTGCGGGAAAATCTGGGATGAGTTGAGATAATTCCCCGCAATATCGGTCAGGCAATCACCCCATTCGGTGATGAACGGCGCAGCGGGCGTGGCGTAGGGCGTGTCTGAACGCACAAAGCCGCTGGTTTCCGTGTCAATCGTCAAGCGCATCAACTGCCCTTGCTTGAGCAGCTCGGCAACGGCGCTTTTCGGCGCTATACGTTTTTGAAACGGGTTAGATGACATCGGGGCTAAATCCTCCGTTATGGCCTGTATTGTCCGGCGGTGATGATGGTGATGCGGCCTTCGGTTTTGTTTTGGCCTTCGCCTTGTTCGCCCTTTGCGCTTTATCTGCGCGCAGCATCAGCGAGAGCATCGAGCCTGTGCTTGGGCTGCGCGGCATTTCTTCATTGCGGATATTGGCGCTTGACGGCCCTAAAATGTTATTGCGCGCACTGTGATCGAGATTGGCGGCTTGCGGAAAGTCCTGCGCGAGAATGCTGGCTGTCTGCTCACGGTAAAGCCCGCTATGCTGGCCGTGTTCCGAGCGGCGCACATCAAGGCCGGAAACGCGCTTATTGCCGATATCGCGCTGAACGATGGCGCGCACCATCTCGACAACGCCGCCATATTGCTGACCGTATTTGCGGCGCAGGCGTAAAAGCCAATAAGACGGGGTCAGGAAATCTGTGATTTTGAGGTCGAGCTTGCCGCTTTTTTCATCCGTAACCGCCTTCATGCTGACAAAATCATGCGGTTCGCAACGGCTGGTATCCCCGCCTTGCTGTTTGATGATATCGCGGGCGGTGTTGAGGTTTTGCCAAGAGGGAATATGCACAATCTCGTGGAGCTTGGCGTTGCTATGGTCAACCATCCGCCGCAAATCGTCCATAAAGCCGTGGCCGTGAATGTGGAAGGGGACATCATAAACACGGATTTCGTTGTTTTTGGCATCCCATTGCGCATTCCAGCCCTGTTTTTTGGCGGTTTGTAGGACATTTCCAAACTTTTCTTTCGGATTATAGATTTTAAATCCGTTCTTGAAGGCGCAAAACACAGTATCGCCACGATTTTGAACGAGCATTTTCATCAAGCGGTCTTGTGCGATCTCCGAGGATGCGCCCATCGAGGCCGTTTGCGTGACGAAGATGGTTTTGGGCGTGTTATCGGAAATCTCGAAACCCGTATTGCGCACAAATTCATCATAATCAAGCAGGGAATCGCCATTCGCATAGCGGGAAAGTGTCGCAAAGCCCTCTTCGGCACTACCGATCGGCCCTGTGATGCGGATGAGCAGCTTATCATGGAAATTGCGCAGGAATTTGGCAATTTTTGAGGTACGGGAGTAATGCATCGAGGCTTCGGGCTGTTCGTTCATCAAGGCCGAATACATGCGGCTATCGTTGCGGCTGCAGCGTTTGAGCGGATCAAAAGCGATTTTGCCATGCTTTTCCAGCGATTTGAGCGACCAATAGGCGGTGTTGCCATTGGCGAGGAGGTTGATCACGCTGCTTAAGCCGCGTTTTGTGGTGGTATGCGGCAATGCGCCTTGCTCATATTGCGCCAGAATATCAGCCTCGATTTGACCTTTGATGGCCTTTTTGGCCATGGCGAAATGCTGTTTTGGAATGGTTTGGAGCGTGTCGAAGTCAATGGTTGTGCTGGGCGGGCGTCCGGCCTCTTGCATGAGATTGCGCCAGACATCAAGATTTTCGGGCTGCATGAAGCAGTGATAGAGGATTTCGGGCTTGTCAAAGCCGCTTGCCTGCGCGCTGTCGCATTTATCCTTAATCAGGCGCATGATCTGATAGGGGGTGTCTTGCTCCAGCAAGTCCGCCGCGCTCATACCATCCTTGCGTTTGGCGGCGGCCTTTTCGGCGCGGAGCAGGCGTTTTTCAAGGAAGTCATCCACGGCGCTTTCGGCGGCTTCGAACAAAACCGCAGGGTGCTTGTCGATAGGGATCTGGATTGTACGCAAATCAAGGTCAGGATAAACGCCGTTCTTGTTCATGACGCTGGAGCGGATTTGCATATTCGCGCCGACATCGGTGGAGTGGCGGAGCGTCGCGCTCTCGCTGATAAGCTCATCCATCGCGTTGATTTCAGCGACTGACGTGCTGAACGGGACATGCAGCAGTAAAGCGCCCTTGACCATTTCCATACAGGCTTTCCAGTTGCGCTTGACCTCATCGGGGCGCGGCGCAAAGCCCGGCGTGGCGCAATTGGTCGGGTCGTGCTGGGCGATATAGAGCTTCGAGAAATCGCGGTCGGGGTATTTTTCGCTCAAATCCCGCAGCATATGCGATTGGAACTGGTGCGGTGATTCTTTGTTTTCTGGGGTGGCATAGGCCGATTTTAGCCCCGCTGTCGCAATCAGCCCTTCCTTGGCGGCATCGGAGATTTGCGGCAAGCGCAGCAGCGCCATTTGCCCTTCTTCGGCAAATTTCAGGCCGTTCGGGGTGAATTCATAGGCATCGCCATAGTTGAAGAATGTTTCATTCCATTGCTCGCCGTTGAATGTGCCGGTGATCATATTGGCTATGACCTCGGCGGAGTGGCGCGTTGCGTTCAGGCAGAGCTGATTCCAGAAACGAATATTGCCGTTCTTGTCCTGTACGCTGTACGCGTACACCCCGTTGCCCATAGAGATCATGCCGGAATCGGGCGCTTCGGGGTTGGTAAATTTGGGATAGTCTTCCTTGCGGACACCGAGCTTGCTCATACGGCTGCGGACGATATCCTCCACCGCTTGCGTACAGATGACGTTTTTACCCTGAAACAGCCCTTGCATTGCCATATATTCGATTGTCGAGTGATCGAAATGGTCATGGGTGAGGAGAACTGTATCAGATTTCTCCCAGACCGCGCGGAAATCGGGCTGAATGCCCTCATAATCGCCGTTGCCGTTCGCGGGTTGGTAGGGAATGTCGATAATAATACCGCATTCATTCCACGTGCCGTCGGCCTCCTTATAGCGGCTGAGGAACGCATTCCCGCCGCCCAGACCATCACCACCAGTCCCGACTTGTTTGGAGAGGTTGCGGCCGTTAAACGGAATCCACAGCATTTCGATACCGTCCTCCAAAAGCGGCGGAGGGCGCAATTCCTTGAGGATATCATCAAGGCGGCATTCGTGGATCAGATCATGCAGCGGCGGATATTTGCCCTTATTGAGGTAATTCATCGCCTTTTGATACAGCCCCAACAAGTTATGCTGGCGGGAAAGTGTTTGAAACTCAGCCTTGTCACCATCCATGAAGTTCCAGTCGGCAAGGGTGAACAGACCGTTTTCCGCATCATGCTCATATTCCAGCCGCACCAGCTCGAAGGATTCCGGCAGCGTCATATCAGGCGGCGGATTTTCCGGCCTGACCTTCAGCGAGAACACATGCCGCCCCGATTTCGGGTAAAGGGCGTAATCATTGGACACCAAAAAGCGCATCCCTGATTCCATATGCGTTGCGCTTTTTTCCCAGATCATGCGCGGAGTTTTGCCGAAATCAAGCGTGTTGGTATGGAAGCCATGCACCGCCATCAGCGTTTCGGCATCCTTGCAATTGAGGGCGAGGGTTTCGTTTTCCTCCTGAATGACATCAAGGAAGAACGGCGTCAGGGATTTTTCAAAGCCGCCTTTTTCGCTCAACCCCTCAAGGAACGGGGATTTTCCGGCAAGATCGGCGAGCAGATTGTTGTGCTGCTCTGCGGTTGATAAAATACGCGCCAGATCCTGCACAGGCTCGCGCTCCCGCAATGTTTCTTTGATGCGCTGGCTGAGTTCGAGAACACGGTTGATGAGGCGCTGGTTTTTCGGCTCTAACGGGTCTTGCGGTGCGCCGCTTTGGGCGCTTGAGAATTTCAAATCGCCATTCAGCCAGATTTGCTCCGGCAAGATGACGGGCAGGGCATCAGGGCTTTGCAGCGGATCACGCCGCCCGCGATAGGCAATCACGTAATGTTCGTTCGGCTCTGCGCCTTCGCTGTTATCGTATGGGCTGTGCTTCCAGAAAATGATTTTATCATCAAGAATGCCGTTTTCGGGGTCGTAATGGGTTTCCGAGGTTACGGAGATAATTTGCTGGCCTTCAGGGTCATAGGCCGCGCCGTTGAGGATATAGGGGGTTTTGAAGTCAATCTCGCCAAGAGCCTGAAACCGCTCAGCATCGGTTTTTCCGGAAATGACGCCTCCGCGCCACAGCCCCAGATAAAGCAGCGTTTTATCAAGCGTATAGAGATCCGTTCCATCTCTATCGCGGTTAAAGTCCTCTACGAGGGCCATATGCTCACTCTCTCCCGTTCTTTAAGAGTGCGTTATAAATTCCCAAACTCCCTGCCGGCCTTGTTTTTAGCGTCGTAAATTGCGAACGTGTTAGTTACGCAACCGATATCGAAGGCGTATTATCCAGATGGATAACGCCGCTTCCGAACACGTTTTTACGCGCTTTGGCCGTTAGATTTTCCATGGCATCCCGTCCGGCGCGGTAATCTTCATGCAGATCGCGCAGACTGAAATCGTCTATTCCCATCATTCCTTTTGTCGTCAAATGCCCCGTCACCGGAAGCGGGGTCGCCGCCGATTTGGCGTCTGGTTTTGTGAACATCGGTACGGCGCGCATCCAGCCCCACATCATCCGTACCAGCTTGGCCTTTTGCACGGGGTCTTGCGCGTATGGCGCGTAATCATCTGCTGTTTTGGTTTTTTCAGCCTTACCGAAGGCGATAAATTCAGGGTCTTGCAAGAATTTATCCAAGACAGGGTTATCGCCGATACGGTGAATATCCAGATCGCCGAGATTGACGCCGCCCGGCTCGTTTTCGATCAGATCAAGGATGAAATCTGGCGCAACCTGCGTCCAGTCGATGATCTGTTCCTGGTGATCCTTGCCGGATTTTGGATCGCGGGTGGTTATCATGTTGCGGCGGCCTGAATCGACCAGCATTTCATAAACCTCCAAAAGCCGCGCCAGCGTGATGTTATGCTCCGGCATCGGGGCGGGGTTTTTTGACTCCAGATTGGCCTTGATCTGAATACCCAAATGCAAAATGAGATCGCCGAGGTCGAGCCTTTGCGGCGGCTCTTGGGTTAGCGGATCTTCGAGATAGTCATGCCACATATAAAAATCGCATTTGAACTTGCCGCCCTCATGCGGTTTATCGACCAGCCCGACCGCGGATAACACGGCATCACCGATGATGCGGGCTTCGAGCGCGTTGATCTTTCCGGGTTTGAGGATAATTCCATCCGCCGCCAATGTCGCAAAGCGCCGCACACAGGTCTCGATCCCTGCCGCGCTCATTTCTATCGGGCCGTCAGCGCTGATCCCTTGGCGCATTTCGGCATCAAGCGCGCCGCGGCGGTTCTTGTATTTCGCGCCGGCTTTGCGGAAGTCGCTGACCGTCACGATATTGCCGAGGTCGTTTTGTGCGCGCCAGTCCTGAAATTTCGGGCTTTTGCCCATGAGGGTGTAAATGCCGTTTTCAATCTGGAAGCTGTGATCGGCGGCGACCTCCATCGCGAAGGTTTGGCTGCCCTTTGCCAGCGGGTCGAAGGCGGTCTTGGCGGAGCGCTGATCGCTGATATTGTGCTTTTCGTCAAACGCCGCCGCCATCAAACCGCTATCGGCATCATCGAGCATCAGATAGGTTTTTGCGCCCTGAACGGGGCGTCTGGCCTTACGCATGGCGTTCACAATCATAATGCTGGCCGCCTGATCAAAGGTCAGATGGTCGTTATCAGGGGTGTGATCGGGGTTTTTTGTACCGCCCAGCCGCGCAAAATTGCGGTCATTGAACAGCTTTGGGTCAAAGGCGGTGTCAAACGGATGTTCATGCAGCCCGAGTGGCCGTGCCGGAGTATGCGCCAAGGAAAACGCCACGCGCTTTTGCTGCGGATCGGCGCGTTGCTCGACCTTCAGCTTGAGCTGCTGGCTTTCGAAACCGCCACGCGGCAGATATGGCAGAATAAATGTTTCAACCTCTGGGATTTGCAGGAGCTTGGCGCGGGAGGGCGCAATATGTTCTTCCCAGAACCCCTTAAGGTGCGTGTCATTGTTAAGGATTTTGCCCAAGGTCGGCCAGTTGCAGCGCTCGGCGAGATAGGGCATCATCACGGCTTTAAGCTTGTCCATTTTCTCGATTTCGGCGGGGGAGGCATAGTGGCTCTTGACCTGATCGGCGGCGTATTTCTGCGATAGTAGCGGGGCGTTGGAGCGCCAAAGCTCATCATACATAAACCGCGCCGCCAAAAGCGCTGCGGAGGGTTCGGAGCGGAAACCGCGCTCAACCACATCCACCAGATGCCGCGCATCCTCCCATGCCTGATCGACGATGGAAACGGGGCGGGCGTGAATATCGACAATATCGTAGCTTGCGCCTTCACGGGCATCGAGTGGCAGCCTTGCGCCATATTGCACGGCAAGCGCCACGGCCTTTTCAGGGCAGGCATTGCGCGACCACGCATGATCGCCGAAATAAATTCCGCGATCAAATTCAAGCAGGCATTCAGGCCCCCAAATACCCATTTCAAAGGTGGCATCCTGATATCCGGCGCCGCGCATCATGGCGTGAATTTGATGGAGCGCGCGCAAATGTCCTTCGCGGTCATCAGGGCCGGCCACATAAAATTGCGGCATGTTCCGCGCGGCAAATTCGGTTGCGGTTTGATTGAGCAAGCCGTTACGGGCGAACACCTCTGGCGCCATCAGCCTCGAGCCCAAAACCTCCTGCAAGCGCTGGATGGTCATGAATTCATGATCGCCCGCCTCGATGAAGCGTCTGGAGCCTTCGAGTATTTTATGCGGATATTGTTCCGCCAACTCATAGCCCTTGAACCCGCCCGAAATCGAGCAATACATCATCGCCTTTTTGTGGAAGGCATGGGCGCGGGAGCTGTCCTGCGTGAAGCCCTCAGCGTTCATTTGCAGCATTTTCCACATCGGATCGGTGAAGTCAGGACGCGGCCAATACAGCGCAGTATTGTTGATTAAATCACCCGGATAAAGCGGCGTTTCGGAAATATACTTGCTTCCGGTTGTCGAGAGTTTGGTATCCATATTTGCTCAAGCCTCATCCCTGTAATTGACGCATTGCAGCATGCCCGAATTCAGCGCATTTATTATTGTTTTGCTCTACTGATTCAATTTTTGACATGCCTCACATTAGGAAATTTTAATACCGGTGCGCAAGAAAATAATCCATGCTATAAGTGATTATTTTATGCTTTTAATGTAATAATTAAGTATTGCGTGTCAAAACTTGCAAATTATTTTTCAGACTGCTAAGAAGAAAAATTGTTTTTACTTAAAAGATGTTGAAATGGCGCTTAATTATACTTCATTCAGAAAGCATCATTCGGTTGTTCCGCACAATGTAACGGCCTCATTGATGATTGCCGATGACCTCGCGCCGCAACGCTTGATGGCGCATGAGGCGCTGCATGATATTTTCGCGCTCTATGATGCTTTTGAGAATGGAGAGCAGGGCGCAAATACCCGCTTTAGCCCCGATCTTGCGCGTTATGCTCTGGCGCGGAACGATCATACGACGCTGCGCCCCGCGGCCAATGAAGATAAAGCCTATATGCGCCGTATGCTGGAGCGCTCGCTTTTGCCGATTCCCGTCAGGGCTCTATGCGCCCGTGAAGAGCAAATGAGAATGGTCATTGAGCTGATTGCCGAGGATACCGCGCTGCAAGATGCGCTGGCAAAAGCACCTGATTTTAAATTGGCGATGGTGTCGGGGTCGCAATCGACATCGGCCTTTCCGCATTTTTTCAGAGATATTGATGCGGTGAAACGTGATCTGGAGCGCAAGAATACCCTTAAGGAGTTTGCGCAAAAGCAAGGCATTAACGCCGTATGGGAATATGATTCGGTTATACCGTATATGCATTGGCTGGACGGAGATTTTGAGCATGTCCGCAAAATGCTGGAGGCCGAAGCCGAAGAGACAAAACGCTTCGGCTTTACGTGGAAATCAATTCAGAAACTTTCCGTTCACGCGCATGATGCTTTTAACAAGCCGTTTGGCGCTGATTATTTTAAAAGCGCTTATGAATCCTCGATGATGGCGCTGGAGGCGGGCGCAGAATGCGTGAAGACATCTTCCGGCTTGGCCGCCTTACCGCCGCTGCATGATTTTGTTGCCAAGGATGACGGTGCTTATGCGTCCAAAGTGTTGCCGATGTTGATGGCTGTGCGTGATTTTAATGCCAAAACAGGCGAGGCGCGCTGGCCGAAATTTTCAGGCGGAAGCTTGAATATTGCCGATGCTGCGGCCGTTTTTGCCCTGAGCGAGGCATTGTGTGGCTCTGAAATCGCTCAAAAGACTGTAATCGGTGCGGGGACAGGATTCCGTGATAACCTTGTGCGCTTTGTTTATGAGCATGAAGGCGTTCAAAGCGGGGTGAAGTCTCACGATTTCGCGCCTTATAAGTTTGATGCGGCAGGGGTTTCGCCGTTCCGTCGCGGCTGGATCGGCGCAGCGAATCGGGGTAAGACCGAAGCTCATGCCCTGCCTGCGCCTGATGAAGTTTCTTCTGTTGTGCCTGAAATTCAGTAATTTTATGTGACCTGTACGTGACCTTTATAGAGCAGGCTGGTTTTGCCCGTTTGCTGCGTTTGAGGTCATGAACGCTCTATTTTTTGCTGTTGTTTCACGACCCTCAGCCGTGTTTGTGTTCTGCCGCTCGATCAATTTTTTGTCGATAATACGCCTGCGCTGCATCAGGTATTTGTAGCGGTTCTCTTGCTCGAACTCACGGTTGCAGGTGCGCTCATGACGTTTTTGCTTCGCAAATAGCTCATCCCGCTTTTGCCGTGTTTGCAAGAGGTTCATTGTTAAATCGAAGGATGTAGAGATTTTCTTTTGCTTCTTGTCAGCGTCGCTTTCGGTTGGTTGAGGGGCGTTATCGCTCTCGGCTTGGCGGCGCTTGTCTTCGAGCCGTTCGAGTTGCTTGTTGATGTCCTCGATTTCTTGCTTGAGGTTTGAAAGGCGTTTGCGCGCTTTTTTCTTTTCATTGTTAAGCGCGTCCTTTGAGAAGCGTAATCGGCCAAGTTCTTGCGCTGTACGGCCTTTTTCAAGCAAAAGCGGGTCATTCGAGGCCTCGTTTTTGGCATCTTCGCAAAAGGCCGTAAACGCATCTGTATCGCGGAATGTGCGCTGCTTTGCGCCAAGTTTGGCTTGTGCGATAAAGCGGGCTTTGCGCTCCAGCATTTGCCAGTTGTAAATATCGAACGAGCCTTCCTGCACATAAGTGAGGATTTCGACTTGCTTGTTCTGGTTTTTGGGGCGGTCAATCCGTCCGCGCCCCTGAATGACGTCACCCGGTCGCCATGGCGCATCCAGTTCATGCAGGGCGATCAGGCGTTTTTGAATATTCGTGCCTGTGCCGAGCTTTTGCGTTGTGCCGATCAGCACGGAGATTTCGCCATTGCGGCATTTGCGGAACAGTTCTTCCTTTTTGTTGTCGGAGGTGTGGTCATGGATAAATTCGATCTTATCCGCAGGAATTCCTTGGTGAATAAGGTTCTCCTTCAGCTCTTCATAAACGGAGAATGACCCGTCACCCTTGGGAATGCCCTGATTGCAAAGCACCATTTGCAAAGCGCCGCGATGCGGTTCGATATGTTTGCTGGCCGCTTCTGATGTATAGGTTTTATTCAGATGCGCGTAATAGCGCTTGGCGATTTCTTCGGCGCAGGTTTCGATTTTGCCGATGCCGCCCTCGGTTTTTGTAAGTCCTGCCAGACGCGGATCAAGCGTAGCCAGCCGTGCCTCATTGATGATTTTGAGGATATTGTCTTGGCTGGAAGAAACAAGTCCTTCGCGCACCTGAATAGCGCGTGTGACCAAGCTTTCGAAATAAGGGATCAGGTCAGGGCTTTCAGGGATGGCAATGATTTGCGGCTTGCCCGTGACCTTGCCCTTGGCATCAATGATTTCGGGTAGGTCTTTGATGGAAAGGTCATGGCGCGTCACAACGTCGGAAATCGTCCCGTAGAGCTGTATGAGTTCAGGAATATTTTTATAAGCCGCCAAGCGTGATGCGACCCTGTAATAGCCTGTTTCGGGGGCTAGCTCGATATCTTCAGCGATCTCGCCGAACATTGAAATCCAGGCATCGGGGTGCTCTATGCCTTTTTCTTTGAGTAGCTCGGGCTGCAGATAGGTTTGGAATACATAAAATTCCATGAGCGCATTCAAAACGGGCGTAGCAGTCATAAAGGTGGCGAAGCTGTGCGGGTTTTTCTCGCGCACGTAATCGAGCTTTTCCTTGAAGCTATTGGCCTTGGCGCTTCCGGCATGGCTGATTTCGGGAAGGCGCGAGGAAATGGCGAGGTTTTTATAATCATGCGCCTCGTCAATTAAGAGCTTATCAACGCCGAGCGCTTCAAAGCACAGCGATGTATCCGGCTCTATGGCTTGGATGAGGTCTTGCCAGACATCTGAATCGAGTGGTGAATGTAGTAATCCTTTTACGGTCAAAACAAGTTGTTCTCTCGAGGGCTGGAGAGGCTCATCGGTTTTATCAAGCTCCAGAAGCTCGGCAATTTGTAATTTAAGTTTAACAGCTTCTTTTCCGAGGCGGTCTAGCGCTCTGTAATTATGGCTTAAGCTATCTTTTTCTTCATCAATGGCCTGAATTTTACTGACCAGAGTTTCTATTTTGCGCCCCAAAGAAACGCTAAGGCGGTCAAAACTTGATTTGGTGATAAGGATTGCATCCCAATCGTGTTGGCTGCCTTTTTTAATGAGCTTACGTAGTTTAGCCTCCGCGCCGATGGAGGCGGCGCTATCGAGCACTTGATCATCCTCAACGACGAGAATATTGGCTCTGGGATAGAGGGTCTTGAAATCGCGTGCGAACTGCCCCAAAAGGTGGTTTTGGACGACGATCAGGGGTTTTTGGAATTTTCCGTGACGTTTGCCCTCGACGCAAATCGCAATCGAGGCATAGGTTTTTCCGGCACCCACATCCCATTCCAGCAAGGTGGCCGGATTGTTCATCGCGCGGGCAATACCCTTTTTCTGGTGCTTTTGCATATCAATAGCGACGTTTGAGCCTGCCAATGAAAGATAAGACCCGCTGTAACTGCGCGGCACAGTAGAATTCATTTTAAGGTTGTAAAGCGTTTGCATGCTGCGGGCATGTTCTTGGTTTTTGAGCACCCAGACTTTAAAGCGGTCTTTGATGTCCTGCATACGGTCGGCAGCAAGCTTTTTTTCAAGCTCTCTGTTGAGGTTATAACCGTTTATATCTTTGCGGACGCGGAAGGTTGGCTCTTTGGCGTTGAGCGCAAATTCCAGCAATTCTTTGGAAGATAAAACATCTGTGCCGTAGAGGTAATGCGCTGTTTCAATGTCCTGAATTGCGCCATTCACAAACCAACGATGGGTGAGGGGGCTGTAATCAATCGTGACATGTTCCAGCCCCAACTCGTCTTGTGCAAAACCGGCGATAATATCGGGCGGTATCCACGGAACGCCAAGGGTGAGATCGATTTCATCAATCGAAACCTCGTCAGGGAGCGCTTTTTTGAGAGCTTTTCTATTTCTGTCATAGCGCTCTTTGCGCTCATCACTATCATTTGTATAAGCCTCTAGCGCCTCCAATCTTGTGGCGATATCGCCGGAGAGATACTCCTCGGCCAGTACCCAGTCATTTTGTATCGGATCAAAATATGCCAGATCTTCGGCAGCCAGAGTGTCTTCGATATCTTGGCGGGGCATATTTGGTAACAATGTTTGAATATAATCCATGTCCAGCTTGACCTTGTGATCTTGGCAGGTCTGTAGCGCGGATTTGATGGAATGGGCCTGATATTCCGAAGCCCGCGCCCGCAAGATACGCCGCTCGAAAATTGCGCTTGGTTTTGCGGTTTGGCTATCTTCATCGAAATCTTCGATCGCCGCGACAAGATAAGCGTCCGGATCACGTTTGAAATGGCGCAAATTGATCTGAACTTTATGCAGAGGGCGGCTTCCGTCATCATCAAGAACGCTCGATTTTTGCCACTGATAGGCGTTGATCGCGCCGAATTGAAATGTGAAACTATCGTAAAGGGTTTTCAGATGTTGTTGCGCAAAGTGCCATATTGGCGGCTCGTCTGAATCTTGAGGCGGGTCGGCATAGTTTTCTTGTAAATCAAGAATTTGCTGCGCCGTGTCGCGCATTTGGATGAGCAACGATAATTGGTTGTATTTCTCTTTTTTCTCGGCCGTGTCGGCGCGCAGGCTCACATCCTCTACCGAAACCCCGACAGGAGCGAGCACGATTCTATCCCCATGGACGGAATGTCGTAAAATAGCTTTGTCTTTGTTAATGTAATATGAGCCTTCTTTGAGCGGGAAGGGAGTGTTTAGATTTATGTTGTTATTGGCGGCAGAAAAATTGTCTTTTAACGCTGTGCCTTGCGTTCCTGAGCTGTTAATACGGGATTGTGTTTGTCTCCTGTCAGCATCAGGCCAGAATTTTTTGTGAACGATCGTACTTAAAGGGCTCATTTTATATCAATCGCTCGCTCTCATCGGATTTTTAGAAGCTTTTCCTTAGTCTGCTGAGCTGCGGCGCTTCACCGGAGCCTTTTTGCAGGAAAAACCACTCAAAACGGATATCGTCGAGCGTGTACGGATCAGGCTTCTGACCCTGCGCACAAAAATCCGGCAAGTCGCAGATGAGTTTGATTAGATTGTCCCTGTTCAGCATCATAACATCCATTTCGGAATGTAATTTATTCAATTGTCGTGCAATGATCTTGTAGTCATCCCAACCCAAATGATTATATTTATTTTTGCTTATACTATTCATGTATTCGCCTTTTTACCAATTAAATTTGATAAAAACTGATTGCTATCCTCAAAATTCTTTTGAGCGCATTATTGTTCTTATTTGTTAGCAATTTTTAAAGTGAGAGAAGTGATTGCCGGAATAAGAATATTCAACGACAATCAACCCCACACACGTCTTTTTGTGTGCCAAAAACGCAACATAAAATATAACAGGTATAATATTTTATGCACATTAGAAAAATCTAAAATTTTGGAACACATTGAGATTTATAAGTATTTTTGGTGCGCATGTCACGAAAAAAGTCAAAAAAACTTATATTTGGCTTTTTTGTCTTAATTTTGTTATTGGCCTAAATTATTGTTTATATTTAATAAAGTGAATTTGTTTCTTAGGGGGTTCTGGTTTGGGTAAAATATGCGAATTTGCGGTGTGTTTTTTCAAAAAATTGTGACGTTAACGATTTTTTTCTTTCTTTCTGAGAATATAAATGTAAATACTAATGCTACGTACGTGTCTCTGGCCCTTCTGAACATTCAGTCATGGTTATGCAACGGCGTGAACATTTTGAAACCGGGGCGGAAGCGATTCCAAACCCTAGAGATTTGAAAGGGTTTACGTTATGAAACCTCTTGTTGCTATAAATAGTCAGGGCCACGACATTGCCCCGCAAATTGTCGTATTCCAAAAACAGGCGTCTTTGCCCTGTTTCATAGGTCTTATGTGGTAAGGTGTTTGGCTTGTTGGGCGCTTTAGAAAGCCGCCTGTCAAGCCGCGAAGTGTCTGTGCTCATTGCAGGATGCTTCTAAAACACACCAGACTTCACAAAGATTTATTGAAACAGGATTTAAATTATGGTCGAAAACCTAGTTTACGGGGCGGTGCTCCCGGTACATGACAGCAATTTTGGCGGCGAAGCCGACCGTTTTACCTCACTCAAGCAGGTTGTGAGCGCGACCAAGCCATCACGGCCGCTTTACGTGCTGTTCCCCGATTTGATCGAGGCGACGGCGCGGCATTTCGTGAGCGTCTTCCCCGGTGAAACGCTATATGCGATCAAAACAAACCCTGAGCCTGAGGTTCTGGATGCGGTTGCGCGCGGCGGCGTTCAGGCCTATGACGTGGCCTCATTGGAAGAAATCATCCGCATCAAGTCGCGCTTTCCGGCGGCTGAGATTTACTTCATGCACCCGATCAAAGCGCCGGAGGATATCCGCCGCGCCTATTTTGATTATGGCGTGCGGAATTTCGTGCTCGACTGCAAGGAAGAGCTGTTCAAGATTTTACGCGAAACCGATCTGGCGCAGGATCTCAAGCTGTTCATCCGCTTGGCATTGCCGAAGAATGACAGCGCGATGATTGATTTTTCCAGCAAGTTCGGCGCGGCGCGGGCTGAAGCCGTTCAGCTTTTGCGTGAAACCCGCAACGTTGCGGCCTCTTTGAGCCTGAGCTTCCATGTCGGAACGCAAACGCTGGATGCTTGCAAATATGCGGCGGCGATTGCCTATGCGGCCGCTATCGTGCGCGAAAGTGGTGTGCGGATTGACTCGCTCAATGTCGGCGGCGGTTTCCCCGTGGCCTATGAGGGCGATGAGAATGTTTGTACCGTGAGCGATTGCGTGCGCGAGATCAAAGACGCCTTGGCGAAAGAGGGTTGGAGCGATATGCCGCTTTTGGCCGAGCCGGGGCGCGTACTGGTGGCGCGCGGCGCTTCGCTTGTCACCCGTGTTGAGCTGCGCAAGCACGATATGCTCTATATCAATGACGGGATCTATGGCGGCTTGTTTGATGCCTGTGCGTGGCTTGGCCTGCGTTATCCGGTCAAGGCGATTTCATGCGACCGTGCCTTTGACGGCGAAACGATGGATTACCGCATGGCGGGGCCGACCTGCGACTCGCTCGATATGATGGAGGGGCCGTTCACGCTGCCCGCCGATATCGGGATCGGCGATTGGGTCGTCTTCGAAAATACCGGCGCGTATAGCGTGGCGATGCGTTCGAATTTCAACGGATTTGGCGCGTATGATACGGTTTGCGTCTATGCTTCGGATAATAACCATCAGGGTTAGCCATATCGGGACATATCGCAGCGAGATATGAATGCTTTTGGTTAAAAATTATCTCGCCCCCAGCCAAATTCACGGTATCGGCGTTTATGCCGCTGAGGATATTCCCGAAGGTGCTCTGATTTGGCGCTATGAGAAGCATTTTGACCGCCGCTTTAAGCCGGATGAGTTTTTACGGCTCAGCGAGGCAATCCGCGAATATTACCTTACATATGGCTATCTCAGCACGGCAGACGGTAAATATTACTTTCCCTTTGACAATGATAAATTCATGAACCATTCCTTTCGCCCGAATATCCGTTTTGATGCGGATGGGAATTTCTATGCCAAGGTTGCCATTGCCAAGGATGAGGAAATGACCTGCGATTATCGGGAGTTCGATCAGGAGTGGTTGCGTTATGCACAGGGATATCCTGTGGATAAGTAGCTATTTTTAATTAAAATCAGATGCTTGCTGAATTTTCTTAATGTTAAGAAAGCCGTGTTTCAAAGTCACGATAGCCGAAGCGTTTGACCAGCTCATAGCGCCCGTCCTCATGCAAAATCCCCAGATCGGGCAAGGGAACGCCGTTAAAGGTCGTGTTCTTCACAAAGGAATATTGCATCATATCGGTGAAAATCAGCCTCTGCCCGACCGTGAGTGGTGCATCAAAGCTATAAGAGCCGATCACATCGCCTGTCATACAGGTATTGCCGCCGAGCAGATATGTGTGCGATTTTTCGCCGCCCTCAAAGCTGCCGATAATATGCGGACGATACGGCACTTCCAGCACATCGGGCATATGCGTGCTGGCCGAGCCGTCAATAATGGCGTGGTGGCTACCATCGGGGCGGGTGAAAATGTCCATCACCGTTGTGACCAGATAGCCCGCATCATAAACCAGCGCTCCACCAGGTTCTAAAATTACATTTATATCAAAATCTTGCTTAAATTTCTTAAGGTGATTTATGAGCTTTGAGATGTCGTAATTCGGGTGGTTTATGTAATGGCCGCCACCCAGATTCACGTATTTGACCCGCTTCAGCGCTGCCGCAAATTTGCTGCTGATATGGTCAATCAGGGCGCAGCTATCCTCGGCCATGTTTTCGCATAGATTGTGGAAGTGTAAAATATCTATTTTTTCCAATATGTTATAGGTAATATCTTCATGTGATACACCAAAGCGGGAGCAGGGTGAGGAGGGGTCATATAGCGCACTATTTTTGACCAGTGATAGACCCGGATTGACGCGCAAACCGATTTTTGCGTCGGCTCTTTTCTCGCGCACAAGATTAGAAAATTTTTCTAACTGATTGATTGAATTGAAATAAATGTGATTGGAGTATTCCAGCGTTTCCAGCAGAGCCTCCTCGGTGAAAGCGGGGCTATAGGTATGCACCTCCTTACCGAAATGGGTCGAACCCAGCCGCGCTTCATAAGCGCCGCTCGCGGTTGTACCGTCCAGTGCCTCGCGCATATAGGGGAACACGGAAAACATTGCAAACGCTTTGGTTGCCAGCAGGATTTGCACCCCCGCCTCGGATTTAATCCGCGCCGCCGTTGCCAAATTGCGTTTGATCGCCGCCATATCGGCCACGTAGGCCGGTGTTTGGGTGGCGCTCAAGGCTTTGATGCTATCGGGGCTGTGTTTATGAGGATTATGCATGGCGTAACTCTGTTTGAGATTGAGGTGTAGCCTATAATAAAGCGCCCGAAAGCGCCATTGAAAAACAAAAAATGGGGCGATTTGCCCCATCTTGAAACGAATAAACAAGCGCGATGGCTTATTGTTACTCTTATTCTTCGGCTGTTTCCGACATAAAACCGCCGTAACGGTTTTTGAACTTGTCGAGCTGACCCTTTTCAACAACCTTACCTGAACCACCTTGCCATGCAGGGTGTGTCAACGGGTCGATGTCGAGCTTCAAAACCGCGCCGGGCTTGCCGTACGTGCTGCGTGTTTTGTATTCTGTGCCATCTGTCATGACAACAGTAATTTCGTGATAATCCGGATGTATATCGGCTTTCATAGTTAATCTCCTTGATAAGCCACGTTTTTTATCGTTAATAGAGCGCGAATGCAAGTGTTTTTTCGCAGTAAAGCAACAAAGGGCATCAAATGGGGTTTTTGCGGTTATGACGATAGCGCCGGGCAATTCAGCCAAGGCATGGTGGCATCCTGAGAGTTTTGCGGCGCGGCGCGGCTATCTTGAGCAGCGTCAGGCTATGATCCGCGCTGTGCGGGGCTTTTTTGACGGGCAGGGCTTTTATGCTGTGGAAACGCCGGCCTTGCAGGTCATGCCCGCCGCCGATATGCATATCCATGGATTTCGCACTGAATATTTCGGGGCTGATCTGAGGCCACAGCGGAAGTTTTATCTGCATACCAGCCCTGAATTTGCGATGAAAAAGCTGCTGGTTGCGGGCTGCGAGAAGATTTATCAAATCTGCAACGTGTTTCGCAACGGTGAGTCAACGCGGCTGCACAGCCCTGAATTTGCGCTGCTGGAATGGTACCGCGCTGGGGCGGATTACAGGGATATCATGGATGATTGCGTTCATTTGCTGCGCCATGTTGCTGCGGCGCTGAAGATTGATCATTTCCAGACCGCGCAAGGGCAAAAGGCTGACCCGTATAAGGAGTGGCAGTTTATCAGTGTGGCCGAGGCCTTCGCGCAATATGCGGGGCTGGAGCTTGACCGTTATCTGGAGGATAAGGCCGCCTTTGCCGCCGCGATTGCGGAGGCGGGGATACGCGTTGCGCCCGATGATGCGTGGGATGATCTGTTCTTCCGCGTGATGGCCGAGAAAATCGAGCCATATTTGGGCTTTGGCGCGCCGACGATTTTGTATAATTATCCCTCTTCAATGGCCTCGCTTTCGCGCAAAAGCCCTGAAAACTCACGCTATGCCGAGCGGTTTGAGCTGTATGTTTGCGGGATTGAGCTGGCCAATGCGTTTTCGGAACTGACTGATACCAAGGAGCAGCGCGCGCGCTTTACCCAAGAAATGCTGGATAAGCAGGCGCTTTACGGGTTTTCCTATCCTTTGGATGAGGATTTTTTGGCCGCGCTGGAGTGCGGGCTGCCCGAATCGGGCGGGATCGCGCTGGGGCTTGATCGCTTGGCGATGCTGTGCTGCGGCGCTGAGCGCATTGATGATGTACTCTGGACGGGCAAGCCTTAATTCAGCTGATGGCGTTGCGCTCTCAAGCCGCTTGGGTTTGGGCGTTTTGACCGAGCGAGGCGCTGTAAATGCGGTCGATGACTTTTTGCAGCACAGCGTTAAATTCGGCATCACTTTGTGAGGCGCGCAGATCGTTGCTGAGCGCGCGCGAGAAGCTGGCAACAATCCCGTCATTCTCGGCCAAGCGGCGGCATGCCTCTTCAAGGTCATAGCCGCCCGAAAGCGCTACAACCAGCAAAACCTTGTCATGCTTTACAAGCTCGGCGAAGAATCCGGCCTTTTCGGGCAGTGTCAGCTTGAGCATAATTTTTTGACCTGCGGGCAGCGTATCTAGTTGCTTGAGGATTTCGGCCTTCATGATGGTTTCACATTCGGCCTTATCCGCCGCCTTGATATTGACCTCAGGCTCGATGATCGGGATGAGGCCATGGCCGAGGATTTGCTTGCCGATTTCAAATTGCTGGGCAATCACCGCGGCAATTCCCGCCTGTGAAGCCTTGTTGATAACGGAGCGCATTTTTGTGCCGAAAATTCCAGCCTGAACCGCGCGGGCGAGCAGGGCGTCAAGATCCGGCATAGGCTTCATGAGCTGCACGCCATCAGCCTCATCGGCGAGGCCTTTATCAACCTTCAAGAACGGCACGATGCCTTGCTTTTCCCAGAGATATCGGGCGGTCGGCATACCGTTGATCGTGTCATCCATGGTCTTTTCGAATAAAATAGCGCCGATGATTTTCTGGCCGTTAAACGCCGGAGCCGTGATGATTCGCGTGCGCATCTCGTGAACCTTGGCAAACATCTCTGTTTCATTGGTATAGGCGCTTTCCTCAATGCCATATTGCAGGAGCGCCTTAGGGGTCGAGCCGCCGCTTTGATCGAGCGCCGCAATAAAGCCGCGACCTTGAGAGATTTTTTCAAATTGCTGTTGATTGGGCATGATATACGCGCTCCTGTATGAAAATCTATGAATCTTAGAGATTTATAGCCAATACATCCGCGAAAGACAAGGGGAGTGTGGAGCTTAAGATTATGCCACTACGGGTGAAGGCAGGCTGAAATTTGCAGCAGGAGCAGGTCTTGCCAAGCCCTGGTCGTGAGCGCCAGTAAATGTCGGAACGATAGACGCAACTTGAGCCGCACTCATGATATGATGTGCGCCATGCGTACACTCAACACCAAAGGCCGCAAAGCCCTGTGTGAATTTCTGTTCCGCTGTTTCGCTCAATCTAAGCATTGTCTTCGACAATTCCCGTTTCTATCAATTTTCCCAAAGCCCGCCCATCCGTAGAGGGAGAGCCATCATATAATTCATTGTATAATGCCTGTTTGTCCGCTTGTTTACGCTCGTATAAAAAAGCAACAATCTTTGCATCACGCAACGATGGTTTCTCCTGTTTAAGCGTTTTAGCCGTATTTTGCAAGAAAAATTTTAGCTTTTCGTGGTCGCCGTCGCAGTAATCCAAAGCCGCATCAAGGCCTTTCTTGGAATATCCGCAAATGTGGATCTTTTTGGCGCGCCCATCTTTCGTGTCATCCTGAAACATAATGCAGCCATAATTAAACAGCCATTCAATCTCGCGGTTGAGTGCGGATTTGTTGATTTTTAGTCTGTCCATGATGGCGGTTTGCGTTGTGCCGGGGTGCTGGTCGATATCAATCAGGATTTCCGCACGGCGCAGTGAGGAAGACGGCTCGTTTCCGAGCGCTTCAACAAGGTGGTCAATGACGATACAGGCCTTTTGACCCGTGGTTGTCATGGCGCGTTTGGCTAATGATTTCATCATGAATATGACTATACTCTAATTTATGGGAATCTGCAATGAAAAGTTAAGATATTATGAAAATGATGTGGGTTCTGTTTACAAAATAAAACCCGGCCTGAAAGGAGTTCTGAGGAACATTTTCAAGACCGGGTTTTGCCACGGAGAACGGTTTAGAATTAATTTATACTCCTGTCATAATTGACGGTCAATAGAAATTGTTTGAAATTTTTTTGCGTTTTTATCGGTGTGCGTGCAGGGAGGCAAGCTGAGATTTAATATCCCACAGCATGCATTTTTTCCGCAGTGTCCAGCATACGATTGGAAAAGCCCCACTCATTGTCATACCACGCCATAACGCGCACAAGCCCGTCATCAACGATCTTCGTGCCTTCCAGCGAGAACATCGCCGAATGCGGGTCGTGGTTGAAATCGGATGATACGCATGGGTCGGAATAAACGCCGAGCACGCCCTTCATAGAGCTATTGGCGTATTTTGTAACGGCGGCATTGACCTCTTCGACCGATGTTTTGCGGGAAGGCACGAATTTCAGGTCAACAACCGATACATTCGGAGTCGGTACGCGAATCGAAACCCCGTCCAGCTTTCCGGCCAATTCGGGTAAAACCAGCCCAACGGCCTTGGCAGCGCCTGTTGTGGTTGGGATCATATTGACCGAAGCGGCGCGGGCGCGGTAGGGGTCACGGTGGGATGAATCAACGGTATTCTGATCGCCCGTGAAAGCGTGAATCGTGGTCATAAAACCGCGCTCAATGCCGATTTCCTTGTGCAGCGCATAGGCGACAGGGGCAAGGCAATTTGTGGTGCAGGAAGCATTGGAAACGATTTTATGCTCAGGTTTTAATAGGTCGTGATTAACGCCATAAACAACGGTGATGTCCTCGTCCTTGGCGGGGGCGGAGATTAAAACCTTGCGTGCGCCGCGATCAAGGTGAATCTGTGCGCCCTCACGGTCATTGAATTTGCCTGTGCATTCAAAAACGATGTCTGCGCCTTCCTGCCCCCAATCCAATTCTTGCGGGTCACGGCTGCGGAAACGGTGGACGGGCTTGCCGTCAATAAGGATCGTGTCATCGCCGTCACGCTCGACCGTGAAGGGCGCGCGGCCATGAATTGAGTCATATTTTAACAATGGAAAGAAATTGCCGCCCGGATCGTTAATCGCCACCAGTTCCATATCTGTGTGTCTGGCTTCGATGATGGCACGTGCCACCAAACGACCGATTCGTCCAAATCCGTTAATTGCAACTCTTACCGTCATATGTGTGTCCTTTTCTTATTGTTGTTTAGTTTTGTGAATGTCAGTATCTGCGCCTTTGTTATATTATTTCAGCCTTTTCCGCACAGCGTCGAGCACAGCGTCTGCGGTGATGCCGAAATGTTTGTAAAGCTGGTCAGCGGGGGCGGATGCGCCAAAACCGGTCATGCCGATAAAGGGCGAATGCGCGCCGATAATGCCATCCCAGCCTTGACGGATTCCCGCCTCGACCGCGACCTTGATGCTGTCATTGCAGACAAGGTTTGTGAAATGCGCGCTATCGCCCGCAAGGAAAAGATCCATACACGGCACGGAAACGAGCCTGACCGATTTGCCTTCACGCGCCAGCTCTTCATAGGCGGTGTGTGCAATTTCGACCTCCGAGCCTGAGGCAAAGAGCGTGATTTCAGGTTTGCCGCCTGCCTCTATTTGCTCTTTAAGAATATAAGCGCCCTTGGCGGTGAGATTGTCACTGCGGTTTTCACCGAGCGTTGGTAGGCCTTGGCGGGTGAGGGCAAGTACGGAAACGCCGTCCCGACGATTGATCGCAAGCTCCCAGCTTTCAGCTGTTTCGATCCCGTCGCAAGGACGATAGACAAAGCAATTGGGGATTGCGCGCAAGCTGGCGAGATGTTCGACAGGCTGGTGCGTTGGGCCATCTTCGCCCAAACCGATGGAATCATGGGTCATGACATGGATGACGCGTTGATGCATCAGCGCCGCCAAACGAATGGCCGGACGCGCATAATCGGCAAATTGCAGGAATGTTCCCGCATAAGGCACAAGCCCGCTATGCAGCGCCATACCGTTCATCGCCGCGGCCATACCATGCTCGCGCACGCCGTAATTGATGTAATTGCCGCTGTAATCTTTTCGGTCAATGATCTTGGAGGCGGCGACCTTGGTATTGTTCGAGCCCGTCAAATCAGCCGAACCGCCGATCAGGGCGGGCAGAGCTTCAACGAGTTTTTCAAGGCACATCCCCGAAGTCTGGCGCGTGGCCTTGTTTGGCTTTTCAGCAGCAAAGGAGGATTTGAGCGCAGCGATCACGGGTTTGATCTGCGCGGCGTAATCCCCCGATTGAATTGTGTTAAAGCTATCTTTTTGTGCAGATTGCGCGAGTCTTGCGCTCCAGCTTTCAAATTCGGCTTTGGATTTCATGCCAACGCCGCGCCACCATTCCAGAACATCTTGCGGAATTTCAAACGGGGCGTATGACCAGTTCAGATTTTTGCGCGCGCCCTCAATTTCGCTATCACCCAAGGGGGAGCCATGCGATGAGGCCGAGCCTTCTTTTGTCGGAGCGCCATAGCCAATTTTGGTCTTGCAGCAAATCAGGCTTGGCTTGTCCGATTTTTGCGCCTTGGCGATAGCGGCCTCGATTTGTGCGAAGTCATGACCATCGACGCTATCCACCGCCCAGCCATAAGCCTTAAAGCGCTCAGGCGTATTATCGGTGAAGGATAGGTCGGTCGAACCGTCAATCGAGATGCTGTTATCATCATAAAGCACGATAAGCTTGTTCAGGCACAAATGCCCCGCGAGCGAGCAAGCCTCGTGGCTGATCCCTTCCATCAGATCGCCGTCACTGGCAATCACATAGGTGTAATGGCTGACAAGCTCATCACCGTAGCGGGCATTTAATATCCGCTCGCCCAGTGCCATACCTACAGCGGTGGAAATACCTTGCCCCAGCGGGCCTGTGGTGGTTTCAATCCCTGCATCATGTTCAATCTCAGGGTGGCCGGCGGTGATCGCGCCAAGCTGACGGAAATTCTTGATCTGATCGAGTGTGATTTTCTCATAGCCCGTCAGATAATTCAGCGCATAAAGCAGCATCGAGCCATGACCTGCCGATAGAACAAAGCGATCACGATCCGCCCATTCGGGTTGCTGCGGGTTGAATTTCAAAAACTTCGCATAGAGCACCGTGGCGACATCGGCCATCCCCATCGGCATTCCGGGGTGACCGGAATTGGCCTTTTGCACCGCATCCATCGATAGGGCGCGAATGGCATTGGCCATGTGGCGAAGATTAACGGAAGGATTCGGATTGTCTTGCTGGGCAGCCTGTGCGGTTGTCATTATCTACGCTCTTTTTCTAGCCGGTTATTAAACCGTGTTACATTAAATATCTTGAATGAAAAGCACAATGCCGCCGCTTTCGCCCAGCGTCAAGATTTGTTGTGATTATTTCCTCCAAAATTGCGCGGAAGACTTGACCCGATTTTCATTTTACTGATAGGTTTCACACATTCTTGAAATAGATTTGAACAAAAGAGGTTGCAGGTGTCCGCAATTCAAGCGTCTTTGCAAAATTTGCAAAAAGTAATCAAAAATCTGGAAAAATCCATGGTGCAGTTCGAGCAAAGGAATACTGGCGAGCAGCGCGATATGTTTGCCATGGGCGAAGGCGGGAAAGACGGTGCGGGCAGTTTCTCCAATGAGCTGATTGCCAAGCGTCTGGACAGTGCCATCGAAAAAGTGGAGAAAATCCTCGCCAGCGATAACAGTAAGGCGGCCTAGGTTTTAGGATTTTAGGTTTTAGGCTTTGTTTTATTTTTAATGTTTTTGAGCAACGGATAGAAGATGGCAAATATCAATGTAACGATTAACGGACGCAGCTTTGGCATGGAGTGCGATGACGGCCAGCAGCAGCGCGTCATTGACCTTGCCGCTTATGTCGATGCGAAAATCAAAGCTGTCGCCGCGAGCGGGGCGGGCGGTAATGAAAATCATAATCTTGTGCTGACCGCCCTGATGCTGGCCGATGAGGTGTTTGATGCGCGGGATAAACTTTCGGCGCTGAGCCATCATGCCGATACGCTGGAGCTTCAGGAATTGCAGGAGCAGCAAATCGCCGAAGTGATCGATACACTCGCCGAGCGTATTGATTCGATTGCAGAACGTATGCAAACAGCGTAATATTATTCTATAGACATTATGTAACTATGTGTGCTGCGGGGTGCGTGTAACCGACTTTATCCCTGAGGCCTATAATCTTCGCGAGGGAGCTGTCCCTGACGAGAACTGTGGTTTTCGTTAAACGGCGCCCACCTGTTTACCAGGGCCACGCGTGGATACCATGCGGTCACGGCTTTCGCGGCACACTCTAATTGCTCATTTGGGCGCTTGGGCATCCTATAGTTTGGTTATCTCGCTCGCTTGTCATCCTATGCGCTCCGCTGTATCCTTGATAGCCATGAGCCTTTTATCCGAACAAAAAGACCTGTACCGCGCCGAGGCCAAGCGCCATCGCGAACGCATGGATATCCGCAATGAAGATCCTGAGGCGGCGGCGGAAATTTTTCTCAAAGCTTATCCGCATCAGGATAACCAGATTATCGCCGCCTATTGGCCGAAGGGCAGAGAGCTTGACACTACACCGCTATTGCATCATTTACTGGAGCGCGGCAGCCGCGTTGCCTTGCCGATCATGCGGGCGGGCGGAGATAAGGTTCTCGACTTCCATCTTTGGGATGAGAGCATCCCTCTAGAGAAGGGCGCGTATGACATTATGCAGCCTAAAATCGCAGAGAGTATGAATGGCGCGGATAAAGAAGCAGCGCGTTTTGTTTTGCCCGATATTGTGATTGTGCCGCTGCTGGCCTTTGATCGGCGTGGGCAGCGATTGGGCTATGGCGGCGGGTATTATGATGCAACGCTGGCAGCCCTGCGAGCGGAAAAACAGATTGTCGCGGTCGGTTATGCCTATGCACAGCAGGCTGTTTTGTTTAATCTGCCTTCTGATGCGCTTGATCAGAGGCTTGATTTTTTGGTGACGCCAAGCGGAATGCATGATTTTACGGCGCTTTAGATTTACAGGAATACAGGAGAATTTATAACAATCATGAAAATTTTATTTATCGGCGATATTTACGGACGGTCGGGGCGTGAGGCTCTGGCGGCGCATTTGCCGTCCTTGCGGGAGCATCTGCAGCCCGATGTCGTGATTGTGAATGGCGAGAACGCCGCCCATGGCCGCGGTATCAATGAAACGATCTGTAAAAGCTTTTATGAGCTGGGTGTTGATTGTATCACCACAGGCAATCACATTTGGGATCAGCGCGAGGTTATCCCTTATATCCAGCAGAGCCAGCGGCTGATCCGTCCGATCAATTTTCCTGACGGCACGCCGGGCAGGGGCTATACGCGGTTGACGCTCGATGACGGGCGCAGTTTGTTGGTTGCGAATGCTATGGGGCGGATTTTTATGGATGCGATGGATGATCCGTTCAAGGCGCTACTAACGCTCGCTGCGCAAGAGCGCATGGGGCAGAGCGTTCACGGGATATTCGTCGATTTTCATACCGAAACAACATCGGAGAAAATGGCGCTGGGGCATTATCTGGACGGAAAGATTAGCGCCATCATCGGGACGCATACGCATGTTCCGACCGCCGATGCGCATATCCTGAAGGGCGGCACGGCCTATATGAGCGATGCGGGCATGACGGGCGATTATGATAGTGTTATCGGCGCCGATAAACAGGTTCCGATCCAGCGATTTACCTCAAAAATGCCGTCCGATAAAATGCGCCCTTCGAACGGTGAGGGGACGATCTGCGGCGCTTTTGTTGTCACGAATGACAATACGGGCTTGGCGCTGTCAATCGAGCCAGTAATAAAGGGACCGCATTTGAAAAACACGATCCCTTCTGTGTAAGAGGTTAGCCCTATTTAAAATTATGCTCAGTGCTTATTTGTTCAGCGGTGACCAAGCGGGGTCAGAGCCGTCACGAGGGGTTTGCAGCCAGCGTTCGTTATAGCCTGTAATATCAACGGTATAGATGCGTGATACACGCTGATTGCCGCCAGCGCCTTGCGGCACTTCTTTAAAATATGTTAGGACGCGGCCATTGGGCGACCAGCTAGGGCCTTCCACATGGCGCGCCGTGGTCAGCAACCGCTCGCCTGAACCATCAGGGCGGATAACGCCGATATAGAAATTGCCCTGGAACATCCGTGTAAATGCGATCAAATCTCCACGCGGCGACCATACCGGATTGGCGTAACGACCATTGCCGAAGGTGATTCGCTGCACATTGCTGCCGTCACTATTCATTGTGTAGAGCTGCTGTGTGCCGCCTCTATCCGATTCAAAAACGATGCGGCGACTATCGGGAGAATAAGATGGGGAGGTGTCAATCGACGGATCATTGGTAATCTGACGGCGTGAGCGGGAGGCCAGATCAATCTCGAAAATATTGGTCGTGCCGTTTTGCGCTTGCGACATTACAACCTTTCGGCCATCAGGTGAGAAGCGTGGCGCAAAGGTCATGCCGGGGAAATCGCCCAGAACTTCCTGCCGCCCTGTGTTAATGTCATAAATATAAACGCGCGGCCTGTCATTGACATAGGCCATATAGGCTATGGTCTGCTGCGTTGGCGAAAAGCGCGGCGTAAGAACGAGGTTTGAGCCATCCGTCAGATATTTATGATTGAATCCGTCATAATCCATGATCGCCAAGCGTTTTTGACGCGCGGTCGGCGGCCCTGTTTCGGAGATGTAAACAATCCGTGAGTCAAAATAGCCGTCTTCGCCTGTCAGGCGCTTATAAATCTCATCGGAAATGATATGGGCGATACGGCGCCAATTATCATCGGCGGTCATATAGGCTGTACCTGTAAGTTGCTGCTCGGAAAGCACATCCCATAACCGGAACTCAACGCGTGTGCGGCCATCGCCCGTACGGGTCATCACACCGGTCACAAGCGCCTGTGCGCCCGTTGCACGCCATTCAGGAAAGCGCACGCCATCGCTATTGATTGAGGGCGGGCTTTGCACGAACGCGCGGGGATTGATTGGACGGAATAGGCCTGAGCCCTCAAGATTGGCGGTAATAACCTTCGGCATTTCTGTGGCCAAAGATTGATTGGCATTGGCTTCGGCATGGAAATTTGAAATCGCAATCGGGAGAGGTTCGAGTGTTCCGCGATTAACATCAATCCGCAGCTGGGCTTGCGCTCCGCCAGCTGAGAGTATCGTCATGCCAAGAGCAACGAGAACCGTAAATATGGCATGGATAGTATTCTTATTCGATTTGATATTCATGATCGCCTCTTTCGTATTCATGTTTGTATTCATATTCATATCGTTTGCTGATCCGCAGTTTTAAAGCATATCACGCGGGTCAAAGCGGATAAGCGTGGTTTTCCATTGGTCGTATTTATCCGGCGGTAAGGCCAACGGTATACATTTCGGGTTACGCAAAGCTCTAAGCGCGGCATCGGCGGCTGCCCTGAAATGGTTGTCGCGATTATAGCGCCCTTGATCCAAAATTGCAGCACGATTTACAGTTCTATCGCGATTTATCTCCACCCGAATTTCAACAACGAGTTCTTCAGCGTAACGCGCCCCCGCCATCACGTTCCAGCAGCCTGCAAGCTGACGGATCAACGCATCTTGCTCGCTAATTGAAAGCTGGTCAGAGAGCTGCGCAATCTGTGACGGCTGCGGCTCGGCTTCGGTTTTTGTGTCCGTGTCGCCATCAACAGGCTTTGTCGTTTCAGGAATAATATTCCGAAGCAAGCTTTGGAAATCATCCTCTTTCGGCTTTGGTGGCGGCTCTTCCTGCTTCGGCTTCGGCGGCTCCTTGGGTTTTGGCGGTTCCGGCTTTTTCTCCGGTGCGCGCTCAAGCGGCTTGGGCGGCTCCGGCTCTGGCTCCGGCGGCTTTTCGATAGGCTTTACTTCCGGTGGTGTCGGTTTGGGAAGCTCCGGCGGGCGCTCGCTTGCCATTCTTGGCTGGGATTCGACTTTTTGCGCAGGTTCAGGCGGCGGCGGGTCTTCTTTCGGCTTAACGGGCGGCGCGATTCGCGGCGTGGCTGTTACATCCGAAATATCCACCAGCTCGACAATAATCGGGGCAATCGTCATATCTTTCGGCGGGCTGACAAAGGGCAGGCCAACCGCAAAGACAAGCAGCAATGCAACGTGAAATATCCCCGACTTGACCAGTGGGGCAGTCATTGTCGCGGCTTCATAAGCGGGGATATAGTTTTCGGAATTTGCTGTGAGAGCCATAGATTAGCCGCCTCCCTTATTCTCCGAAATGAGTGCGACCTTGTTAAACCCTGCGCCGCTGACAGCGCCGATAACCGACATAACACGCCCATAAGCAAGGCCGCGATCAGCACGAATATAGATGCGGCGGTCAACCTGACCCTCGGTCATAGCGCTTAATAGGGCGATGAGGTTTTCCATCTCCACTTCCGTTTCGCCGATAAAAACCTTGTCATTGTTATCAATTGAAATTTCAATCGGGCGGTTGTCCTCGTCCTGCAGTGGTTTGGCCGCCGAGTCGGGCAGATCAATGGCAACGCCAGCCGTGAGTAGCGGCGCGGCGACCATAAATACGATCAGCAAAACAAGCATCACATCAACAAATGGCGTGACGTTAATTTCGGCCATCGGGCGATACGTTCCGCCGGTTCTGCGGCCACGGCTTTTTGTTTTTGTTGCTAAGGTTGCGCCCATGACTCTCTATGCCGCCTTTTTGTTTGAGCCATCAACCGAATCCAGATGCCGCGAGAGAATTGCCGAGAATTCCTCCGTAAAGGCCTCCAGACGATCGGCATAGCGGTTCAATCCTGTTGAAAAGACGTTATACGCGACAACCGCGGGGATAGCGGCCAGCAAGCCGAGTGCCGTTGCAAATAGCGCTTCGGCGATACCCGGCGCAACAACCGCCAAGGAGGTGTTGTTGCTTGAGGCAATTGCGGTGAAGGAGTTCATAATCCCCCAAACTGTTCCGAATAGTCCGATGAACGGCGCGGTTGAGCCGACACTTGCCAAAAAGGTCATGCCGCGTTCAAGACGGTTCATTTCACGTCCGATATTCACGCTCATGGCGCGTTCAACGCGCTGCCGCAAGGAGGCCTGCATATTCGCATTGGACGGCATACCGCCCGCAACGCCCGCTTGCCATTCTTCCATGCCTGCGGCAAATGTTGTCAAAAGCGGATCTTGCTTGGCGTTCTTGACGCGCTCATAGATTTTGTCGAGCGCCTCGCCTGACCAGAATGTGTCTTCAAAACGATTGGCGCGGCGGTTCAGGCGGTTGAGCATACCGCGTTTTTGAAAAACAATCGCCCAGCACCAGACAGATGCCAGAATAAGCAAAAGCATAACAAGTTTGACCACGGGGTCAGCCATGAGGAACAATCCCCACATGCTCAGGTCATGGGATACGCCGCCAAGATGAACGGTTTCGATAGATGCATCAGCCATTTTTTGAAGTCCTCAAATAATCTAAAAATTATATATAGAATTCTATTCTGTGAATTCTACGAATTTCCGGCGCAAATCATCCGGAACTCTTAAAGGTTTTATATCATTTGCGCGGACACAAACAAGCGTTACCATCATTTCGGCGATTTTTTCCTCTGTATTTTCGCCTGTATTTTCCTGTGCATTGTTTTGCGGGGTTTCGGAAGCCTGATCCGATTGTGCCGCATGCGTGCGGATGAAAAGCTGGCGCATTTTAAAACTGCTGTTTTTGATCTCGGCAACAGAGGTGCGAACGGTCACAACATCATCCAGAAATGCAGGGGCGTAATATTGAATATCGAGATGCCGCGCCACAAACATCAGATTATGGGTTTTCTTGAGCTCGCTGGATTGATGGCCGATATGACGAAGAAATTCGGTGCGGCCACGTTCGGCAAAATGCAGATATTGCGCATGATAGACGATGCCGCCCGCATCGGTGTTCTCGTAATAAACGCGGCAGGGTAAATTATGGTGCATTATTCGAATAACCCGTCTTGTGTTGATGAATCTGTTATGGCCGCTGTTTGCGCTTTGGATGGCTCTAACCCCAAATGCAGATAGCCCTTGGCAGAAATGCAGCGGCCACGCGGTGTGCGTTGAATAAAGCCTTGCTGGAGCAAATACGGCTCGATCACATCTTCGATCATGTCGCGCTGTTCGGACAGCGCTGCGGCGATGGTATCAACCCCGACAGGGCCGCCGCCGTAATTCTCGATGATACATTTCAGATAGCGCCTATCCATGCTGTCCAGCCCCGATTCGTCAACATCAAGTCGTGTGAGGGCGCTATGAACATCGGCGCGGCTCATGCTGGCCTTGCCATTGGCGTGAGAAAAATCCCGAACGCGGCGGGTGAGCCTCCCCGCGACACGAGGTGTTCCACGGGCGCGGCGGGCGATTTCTTCCGCAGCCTGTTCTTCAAGTCGCATATCCAAAAGCCGCGCCGTACGGTTTACAATTTGCATCAGCTCATCCGTGTCATAAAATTCCAGCCGCAGCGGAATGCCGAAACGGTCGCGCAAAGGTGTGGTTAGAAGGCCGCTACGCGTTGTCGCGCCAATCAGCGTAAAAGAAGGCAAGTCAATTTGCACCGACCGCGCCGAAGGGCCTTCCCCGATCATCAGGTCTAGCTTTTTATCCTCCATCGCCGGATAGAGAATCTCCTCAACCGCGGGGTTCAGCCTGTGAATCTCGTCGATAAACAGCACATCATTTTCATTGAGATTGGTGAGCAGGGCGGCAAGATCACCAGCCTTGGAAATAACGGGGCCTGAGGTAGCGCGAAACCCGACGCCTAGCTCCCGCGCGACAATTTGCGCGAGCGTGGTTTTGCCCAAGCCGGGTGGGCCGAAGAACAGGACATGGTCGAGCGCATCGCCGCGTGCGCGGGCGGCATTGATAAAGATTTGCAAATTATCTTTCAGCGCCTTCTGGCCGATAAATTCAGACAGCGATAACGGACGCAGCGCCCCTTCATCGGATTTTTCACGATCCTGCGGCAGGGTGGATAATTCGATATTTTTCAGTGCCGCATCACTCATGAGGCCAGCACCTTCAAGGCTTCGCGGATCAGGCTTTGTAGGTTATCATTGGCCTTATCCTTGACCTGTAAGATCGCGCTTAGCGCATCGCTGCGGCCATAACCGAGATTAACAAGCGCCGATAGCGCGTCATTTTCGACCCCCGAAGAAGCGCCGCCTGAAGCGCTCCCCGCAACACCATTTTGAGCAGGCGTATCCACAGATGCACCCACAGGGCTGTCCACAGAAACTGTGGATAAGTTGAACTTCTCGGCCTTGTCTTTTAATTCGGTTAGAATACGCAGCGCCAGTTTTGGGCCAACGCCGTCCGCTTGTGTTAGAGCGGCCTTGTCCTGCGCAGCGATGATTAAAGGGAGTTTTTCCGGTGCACAGACCGAAAGAATCGAAAACGCGGCCTTTGCGCCGACGCCCTGAACGGAGTTGAGCAGACGAAACCAGTGCTGCTCCGCGCTATCGGCAAAGCCATAGAGCGTAATTGCGTCCTCGCGCACATGGGTGTCAATGAGCATGCTCGCAGTATCATTTTTCTGGCCAATTTTGCTTAAGGAGCGGCGGCTGGCATGAACGAGATAGCCCACGCCCTGAACGTCGAGAATAAGTGAATCGCTTTGGAATGTATCAATGCGCCCTGTCAGCTTGCCAATCATCATATGTTACTCTGCCGCTTTTATTTCGCTACTCCGCCGCAAAAACGGCTATTTTGCTGTTCCACTGACCATAATGCGCGTGCGTGATCGCCACTGCAAGCGCGTCGGCCTCATCTTCGGAGATTTGCCCACAGGTCGGAAGCAAGCGCTTCACCATCGCGCCCATCTGTGATTTATCAGCGTGACCATTGCCGACCAGTGATTTTTTGATTTTATTGGCGGCGTATTCGGCAACGGGTAGGGCGCAAATGGCCGGAACGCTGAGCGCCACACCGCGCGCTTGCCCGAGCTTGAGCGCCGAGGCGGGGTTTTTATTGATGAAGGTTTCCTCAACCGCAGCGGAATCGGGCTTGTGAAGCTCAATGATCGCGCTTAAGGCATGATGGAGCGCGGCCAGTCTTTCGGGAAGCGGTAAGCTCACTTGCGGCTTGATGAGGCCGGAAGCAATATAAGAAAGTGAAGAGCCGTGTAGCTGGATGATACCCCAGCCGCATTTTTGCAAACCGGGATCGATGCCGAGAATTTTCATGACTTCAGTGTGAAACAAAACGTGAACATAGTCAAATGCTTTTTACGTTGTTCCGTGTTTCTCTCTGTCACCTTAAACAAGCAATACAAAGTTTATAAACGCTATCAACCCGCAGCCATCAGCTTTTCTGCGATTTCATCACTGATCTCAATATTCGAGGTTACGGTTTGCACATCATCATCATCTTCAAGCGCATCAATCAGTTTCATGATGGAGCTTGCCTGATCTTCGGAGGCTTGCGCCTGTACATTTGGTCGCCAGATAAGTCCGGCGCGTTCGGGCGTTCCATAGGCCTTTTCGAGTGCATCGGCAACGGCGGCAAAATCATCGGGCGCAGTGGTGATGATATGCCCGTCCGCATCGCTTTCGACATCGGATGCGCCGGCTTCAAGCGCGGTTTCAAACATATTATCGGCCGATGCCTTATCAGCAGCGTACGCAACTTCGCCGACACGGTCGAACATAAATCCGACACAGCCCGTTTCGCCCAAATTTCCGCCATATTTTGCAAAGGTAGAGCGCACGACGCTGGCAGTGCGGTTTTTGTTATCGGTCAAGGCCTCAACAACAATCGCAACGCCGCCGGGGCCATAGCCCTCATAGCGGATTTCTTCGAAATTGGCGGAATCGTTACCCGCACCCGTTCCGACTTGTATCGCCTTCTCAATACGGTCTTTGGGCATGGATTGCCCGCGCGCCGTTGTGATCGCCAAGCGCAAGCGCGGGTTCATCGCGGGATCGCCGCCGCCCATTTTCGCCGCAACCGTTATCTCTTTCGCCAGCTTGGAAAACAGCTTGGCACGCTTTTTATCCTGTGCGCCTTTGCGGTGTTGAATATTTGCCCATTTGGAATGACCGGCCATTTTGACTTTTCCTGTAATCCAATAATTCAATTGTTTGGTAAATATGGTTATACGCAAAGCAAAAGAGTATTGGCAATATTTAAAATTGAAGTTTTCTTAACCTATCATTTACGTATTTGCCGTAAGAATTAAAGTATCTTGGCTCTATATTTATTGTGTTTTTTTGGGCATAATTATAGATGAGTTTTAATTGTGAGATCGCATGGCCTATCAATTTCAAAATGTAAAAGTTTTAATCGTTGAAGATAACCAGCCAATGTTGGAATTGGCAAAGTCTATTTTGCTGACTTTCGGTATTCAAAATGTTTATACGGCCAGAAACGGAGAAGAGGGGTTTCGTCTATTTTGCGATACGAACCCTGATCTTGTTGTTGCGGATTGGATGATGAAACCCATGGATGGCATTTCACTGACGCGCCGCATTCGCAATGATCCCAAGAGCCCTAATCAATACGTACCTATTATATTAATGACTGGGTTTAGTGAGAAGCGTCGTGTTATTCAAGCGCGTGATGCAGGCGTTACAGAGTTCCTTGTTAAGCCGTTTAATGCCCGTGATCTCTACCGCCGCATATCACAGGTTATTGAAAGGCCGCGCCAGTTTGTGCGATCAGAAGACTTTTTCGGTCCAGATCGACGTCGTAAAACTGCTGTTGAATACACGGGGCCTTCAAGGCGTGAAGGCGATCCTGTAAATAATGAAATACCTTCAGATAGCATTGAAGTTGATTTGATTGACATGTCTCCTAAAAAGCTTGAGGATACTGTTCCTCACATTAGTAAAACAACGCGCATCATCACCGATGATTAAACGGGTATTTCGCAAATGAATCATTTTAATCAAACGCCGCGGCGTAAAGCAGAGTTCATTAATCCACCGAACACCCTAAAGGCAAAAGTGGGATCCGGTGGGTTAAGTGAAGATATCCTTGATAAAGCCCAAAGCCTCTTGGAAAACAATACAGTTGATTTTATTCCGCTCGGTGAGATGTACCTTGCCAGCCTTATGAAAGGGATAGAAAGCTCGCGGGATGCGCATCCTGATGATGATAAGGAACATCTGATTGTTGCAATGTTATACCCTGCGATGCAGCTGAAAGCCAATGGTGGGATGTTCCACTATCAGCTCGTCACCAAAATTGCGGATAAACTCATACACTTTCTTGAAGTTGTAGAGAAGCCCGATACGGAGTGCCTGGAATTGGTTATGGCCTTCCACACAACAATTCGCGCCGTTATTCTTGGCCGTATTACGGGTGATGGCGGTCGTCATGGGGCGGAGCTTATGGATGCTCTGAGCGATGCGTGCCTGAGGTATTTTGACAGAAAAAATGTTGAGCTACGCGATCACTAAATCTTCAAATTGTGTAATAACCTGTTCATAGGTTTTTCGCTTAAATGGTACAATCAGATTGACTGTTTCATGAAGGGTTACCCACTGCCACTGTGAAAACTCTGGGGGGGCGTGGGATGTGATATTGATATCGCTATCAGCACCGTGAAATTCCAGAGCGACCCAGCGTTGCGACTGCCCGTCAAACTTCCCGTTCCATAAGCGGCTGCGTAGATCATCGGGGAAGTCATAAAAAATTTCTTGGTCAGAAATTCTAAGAATTTTGACATGGGATTCTTTGATTCCCGTTTCCTCCTTTAGCTCCCGCAGTGCCGCCGCCGCGATATCCTCTCCCGCATCAATGCCGCCTTGCGGCATTTGCCATGCTTTGGGAGTGTCAATCCGCTCCCCGACAAAAACATGTCTGGTTTGGGCATGGATCAAACAAATCCCGACGCATGGGCGGTAATTCTTCGGTGTTGCAATAGTTTCGGACGGCATATTTTTTAAAGTCACTTTGATCTTGGTGGTGCTCGCTAGCCCTGTGAATCGCGGGACTTGGCATAAATCGCAGAGAGCGGAGCAAGCTTAATATTTTTTTGTTGAAGTTGGCGTTGTAGCGCATTGATATGCTCGGCAGATTCAAGGTACGGCGGTAATACAATCACGGCAAATCCTCGGTTTTCGGCTAGCCTGATCGCAAGTTCGGCGGCTTGGGCAAAATCATTCTCCCAGCGCGGATCAGCAAAAAGAACATCGCCTTTAACATATGGTCTGCCCGCACGTTGCGCGAGATCATCAATATTGAGCGGGCTGGTGCTATGCATATCGAAAAATCCAAGCCCGCGATCAAAATTCTCACGCATCAGGGTGGTGATCGTGGCGCGGGCGCGGATAAAATTGCTATCGACAAAACCGGCTGTGCCGGCATAACCAACCCAGCGCCCCATCGCCCAGCGAAAATTTTGCATATTTCTGTCCATGTCAAGCCGTGATAATATCCCCATCATACCGGGGTCTTGGAGCGGGAAGCGTGCATTTTCAAGCGGGATTTGTAACCAAAATTCACGCCCCTTTGCGCGGATTGATTTTTGCAACGTATCCGCATCATCGGCATAGGGCGAGGCGAGGAAGGTCACCGCAGCGGGAAGGGCATCATTCAACAGCGCGGCATTTTGTTTGGACAGCCCGAAATCCTGAATCGCAATGGCTATGATCGGGCGATTATCAGGATTGGAAAACGGAGCTTTATAGGCTTCAAACGGGGTTTGATTGTCCTCTTTGCGAATAATCGGCAAAATCACGCCGCCCGCCGCCATTTCATAAAATCCGGCAATTGGTGCGCTGGCCAAGCTTTCGGCGCTGCTCTCTATCGGTTCGTCAAGGGAAGGTGGTTCGGCTTCATCCTGTGCCGCTTCGGGCAGCTCGCTTGTCGGGATGACTTCGGAAATCGAGATCGGCGTAGAGGCACTATCGGTTTCATGATCAAAGCTAGTACCATCACCATCACGAATGAGCGGGATGGATTGCGACGCCAAACGGCTTTCATAGTACGGGATATCTGTGCCTTTCCCGAACAGGGCATAGCCGACCCCGCCCGCATAGACAAAAGCCACGGCCAAAGCCCCAATCAAGACAGATTGATAAGAGAGCGGCACAAATGATTTGATCAGCTTCATGATCTATCCGTCTTAAGTTTGTGCTTATTCAGCTCCAGTTTCGGTTTCCAAGCTTTCGCTCTCGACCGTATTATTTGCGGGCGGGACAAACTCATCCATGGCCGAGCTTTTGTAAAGTGACAAGCCGCTCAAGAGGTCAATCGCGCGAAGAAGCTGATAATCAACAGGCTTTTCTTCTTCACCGTTTTTGCTCTCGGCTTTGTTGTCCTCATTCGTATTGTTATTGCGCCCTGCGGAATTGTCCTCACGGTCACGGTCAAGCGCACCGCGCAGATTGGCTTCACCAAAACGGCGTGAGGCAATCGTCTCGATACGTGCTTGCTCAACGATAATGTCAGGCTCGATCCCTTTGGCCTGAATGGAGCGGCCAGACGGGGTGTAGTAGCGCGCCGTGGTCAAGCGGATTGCGCCATGGCCGGGCAGGGGGATCACGTTCTGTACCGAGCCTTTTCCGAAGGACTGTGTACCGAGGACAATCGCACGTTTGTGATCTTGCAATGCGCCCGCAACAATTTCAGAGGCAGACGCCGAACCGCCATTGATCAAAACGACCATCGGCAGCCCATCGGCAATATCACCCGCCGTTGCATTGTCACGCTTTGTATCGCGCTCATCGCGCCCTCTGGTTGAAACAATCTCGCCCTTATCAAGGAACGCATCGGTCACGGTAATCGCCTGATCGAGAAGGCCACCCGGATTGTTTCTAAGGTCAAGAACAAGCCCGATTAAACGATTGCCCAACTCTCTTTTGATGTCATCTACGGCGCTTTTCACGCCCGCATCCGTATTCTGGTTAAAGGTCGTCACGCGGATATAGCCGATATTGCCCTGTTCGATATTGTGACGCACCGAGCGAATACGAATAACATCACGCGTTAGCGTGATCGTTAGCGGATCAATTTCAGATTCTCTGCGGATAATCAGCGTAATATCCGTGCCGACACGGCCGCGCATTTTCTCAACAGCATCACTTAGTGTCATGTTCATCACAGGCTCGCCGTCAATCTCAACGATTAAATCACCGGCCTGAACACCGGCCTTATAAGCGGGCGTGTCATCAATCGGAGAAACAACCTTCACAAGGCCGTTCTCCATCGTGACTTCAATCCCCAGCCCACCGAACTCGCCTTTCGTGCGCACTTGCATCTCATCAAAACTTTCTTGATTGAGATAGGCCGAATGCGGATCAAGGCTGGTCAGCATGCCGTTGATAGCCTTTTCGATCAGATCCTTGTCCTCAACGTCATCGACATATTGTGCTCGTACGCGCTCAAACACATCACCGAACAGGTTGAGCTGTCTATAGGTCTGGTTGTAATCGGTTGGCGTTTCTTGGCTCGGCTGCGTTCCCGCGGTACGGCTTTCCTGAGCTATGGCTGCACCTGTGCCCGAAAGCAGCACGATTATCGCCAAGGCGCTCAAAACAAAAGAATTGCGGGAGTTTAAAAATGTCATCTGATACGATCCTTATTTATCGTTATTATTTTTTTAGCGGCTTTTTGTTTTTACAAAATTGTTTTGACGCAGCCCTATACGCGAATACTCAGTCCTAGCCCAAATCGGCAAATTTTAAGGCGGGATTAACCGCCACACCATTTAAACGCAGTTCATAATATAATGTTGGTTTGCCGTTATTGGTAGCACTTTTTAAAACGCCGATCGGCTCGCCTGCATCGACGGTCTGACCGATACGGGTTTGGATTTTCTCTAATCCCGCAACGAGGCTGTGATAGCCGTTAGCATGCTCGATAATCACCATGTTGTCATAGTTTCTGAAAGCGCCTGCAAAACGGATAACGCCCGCCATTGGTGCAAGGACAACGCCGCTTGGCCGCCCCTCTATCCTCACGCCTTCGCTTTTTGCGCCAAAGCGGTCGAGGTCGTTGTAATGTGTACGGATAACCCCTGAAACCGGAACAACCGCTGCCCCCGATGAGGGCGGAATGGCGGCTTGTGTAATGCTGCGCGGCGCTCTGTTTGTTGCGGCAGCAGATCCGCCGGCGCTTGCGGAAAGGCTTGCTTGCCGAGCGGTGCGTTCTTGCTGCTCTCTATTTTGCTGTTCGATACGCTGCATCAGGTCTTTGAGATTTTGCGCACTGCGCGTGATGCGCTCGATTTCAATTTCCTGCGCCTTGTAATCTTTGGTCATGTTCTGATAAAGCCGCTCCCGCTCTTTGCTCAAATCGGAGAGCGATGCATATTGCTTGCTAAGCTCCTCTTTACGCTCCAGCGCAGCCTTGCGCTGGGTTTCGAGTGTTTGCGCAATTTCGGCCTGACGCTGTAAATCCTGCCGTAAGTTTTGCGCACGCATATCAATCTGCGGAATGATATCGCTGAGCAGCATAACACTTTGCGCTGTTTTCAACGGGGCTTCAGGTTTCATGATAATGGCTTGCGGTGGAATGCGGCGAATACGCTCCATCGCCATAATCAGCCGCGCAATCGAAGCGCGATCAGTCTCTAACCGCTCTTCCAAAATGACTTGCTCTTCGCTCAGCTCGTCGATCTGGGTTTCAATGCGCTGTAGCGCGCCTTCTTGCGCCTGCGCTGAGCGCCCCGCCTCAACCAGCTTGGCACGGATACCGTCCATTTCGGCGCTTACGCTGTCCATGCGTGATTGCAGTTCCTGCTTTTTCTGCTCCTCATCGGCGAGGCGTTGTTGATAGGTCTCAAGGCTGATGTCCTTTGACGGCGGAACAGGCGGCGCGGATTGCGCATAAGCTTTTGGAATGCCCAATGGGTTTATCTCAGCGCTCACAAAACCCAAACAGGCCGAGCCCAAACAGGCCGTAAGGGTAAAAAAGAATATTGCTTCAGGGAAAAATAATCGTTTCATTCGCGGTGATACGGGTGTCCGGCCAAGATTTGTTGCGCTCTGTAAATTTGTTCCAGAACCATAACACGAACCAGAATATGAGGCCATGTCTGTTGACCGAAACTCAACAACAAATCGCAGCTTTTTTTGACCTCATCGCTTAACCCGTCCGCCCCGCCGATCATCAGAATAAGGTGGTTTTGTCCGCTATTCTGCAAGGCCTGAAGCCGCGCTGAAAATTCCAGTGATTTGAGGCTTTTGCCCTTTTCATCAAGCGCAATCACAAAAGAATTTCCGGCATTTCGTGATGCGTTAAGCCGCTCTAAAATCCGTTTGTTTTCATCCTCGCGCATTTGCGCCGATTGCTTGTGCTTGCTCTCGATTTCATGGATTTTCAACGGCCAGTGCAGCCGTTTGGCATAGTCCTGAATAATCGGCTCATAAGCGGAGGAGGCCGATTTTCCAACGGCAATAATTTCGATGGCTTTCATCGGGAAATGTTAGAGGGAAATGCAAGGGCAATCAATACAGCGCTGCTTGATTATGCGCACCCATCTTTATATCGACAGGTTAAAGGGCAGCGTTCTGACTCTTATCACCGCTGATAATGTCAAAGGGCTGATAGGTGCACCACATTTTTTCGATATTATAAAACTCGCGCACTTCAGGGCGGAAGATGTGAACGATTACATCACCGGCATCAATCGCCACCCAATCGGCTTGCCCCAGCCCTTCGATCTTGACGTTTTTAACGCCGTATTGGCTGAGCTTGTCTTTGAGCTTTTCAGCCAGAGCGCTGACATGTCTGGATGATGTTCCGGATGCGACAATCATATAATCGGCGATGCCGCTTTGTTCATTCAGGGAGATAGATACGATATGCTCGGCCTTATCTGCGTCTAATGACTGCTCGATAATGGTTTTGAGCGCTTGCGGGTCAAGGCGATCCACGGTTTCGATTTTATGAATGGCTTCGGTCTCCTTTCATCGTTTTACTGAAATAAAAGTAACGCAAAAACACTCCCACGCAAGAGGGCGAGAAAGAAAATTGATTCGGTTGTTGTGGAATATTATGAGCAGGGCTATGCAAGATGGTGGCGCTTTCCGTCATCAAGCAGGCCTCCGTTCCGTTCTGTATAAAAAGCATTCAAAGCTCATACCTTCATTATACTATTAACGGCGCGGCTTTGGCAAATCCCGATAAAAACCCTGTGTAAATTTGTGCACAATTTCTATGCTTGAGCAGTTTTAGAGCTTTTAGGATTCGGAGTGACCTTCGTGCTTTTGGCACTGCGCAGCTCGGTTGAGGAGATATTCACCATCTTCTTTTGCATCATCCAATAGGTTGTTCCGGCCTGTAGCGGATATTTCGCAGCCTTCTCGATCACAACGTGTTTTTGCTTTGTGTAGAGACGCAAAGGGCAGCGCCGAATGAGCGAGGTCGCGGGGTTGCGCGTCAGGTGGACGGTCGGGATAATCGCCAGTAATTCATGCCAGTAATTCCAGGTATGAAAGCTTAGCGCCGTATCCATGCCGCTGATCCAGATAAATTCAGAGCGTGGATGAATTTTTTGCAGCCGCTGAACCGTGTGATAGGTGATATTCGTGCCCAATTCGCGTTCGATATCGGAAATAACGATTTGCGGGTGATGTGCAATTTTTTCACAAAGCGCCAGCCGTTCATCCATTTCGGCGGGCTGTTCGGTTTTTAGCGGGTTTTGCGGGGTAACAAGCCACCAGATCGCATCAAGCTTCAACCCCTTGAGCGCCGCCAGTGATATATGCAAATGTCCTTGATGCGGCGGATTAAACGAACCACCGAGCAAGCCGATTCGCATGTTGTGCCATTTGTGGGTGTCGTGAAGGCCGGGCTTTGAAAAAACGCTCAAGGGCGGGGTGTCCCATGTCAAAGAATATAGATGGTCGTTATTAAAGCAGTTCAGAGCGCGGCTTAAATTATTTTCACAAAAGCCTAATTGCGACGCCGTTACAGCCAAGTTCTATATCTTACTGCAAATTTTTTCCAACCGCACCCATAGATTGCTCAATCAAAGCGCTTTGCGTTTTGTTATCCATTTTCTCGGCAATAATTTGCGTGGTCGCTTGAATGGAAAGATTGGTCGCATATTCGCGAATTTGCTGCATCGCTTGCTCTTCCATCTGCTTCAGGCGGTCTTTGAACTGGCTTTCGCGGCGCTGCAAAGTTTCGTTCAACTGCTTTTCAGCGTTTTTACGAATGTCCAGAGCGCCTTGCTCGGCTTTAGCGATAATGGATTCGGCTTCGCTTTCGGCATCGCGCTGCTTGCGCTGATATTGTGCGAGCAACTCCTGCGCTTCGATGCGCAGGCTTTCGGCTTCCTGAAGCTGGGTTTTGATGGTTTCAATACGACCATCAAGAATACGTAAGAATGCGGGTTTGCCGTATTTCCAAAGGATGTAACAGAAAATCGCAAAGGAAAAAACGAGCCAGATATTTTCATCTTTTAAAAATTCAATCACGGTGTTTCCTCGGTTTTTTGTCTTTATCAGTTACAAAATCAAACGTTTATGCTGCCTTTTTGGCTTTGCTATTCAAATCCTGAATGAAAGCTTTGGCGGAATTGGCGTCCATCTGGATACCGGTAATTTTCTTAACCGCAGCGGATGAAATCTCGGCCGCAATAGCATCCATTTCTTTCATTGCTTCATTGCGGGTTTTATCAAGACGCGCTTCGGATAATTCCATTTCCTTGGCAAGGCGCACTCTCAAATCATTATGCTGTTTTTCGGATTTCGCTTTAATGTCTTCTTCAACGTCACGGAACAAAGTCGAAGCCTTAGCACGTGCGTGTTCCAGAGATTTCTGGTAAGACGCATAGACCTCTTCCGCATCGGATTTTAGCTTGTGCGCCATGTCCAATTCGCCTTGAACATGCTCGTTTCTATTTTCCAGCGTTGAGGAAATCGCAGGCAGGATATTGCGCGCAAACATGAAATACAGCACAGCAAATGTGAGCAGTAGCCAAAACGCCTGACTGGCGAACCATGTTGGGTCAAGCTGGGGGAGGCCGGGCGCACTGGCCTGATGATAATCGCTCTGTGCTAAAGCTGCAGCGTCGCTATCTTCCGCGGCAAATACGCCGGAAATGCTTTCTGAGATGTTTTCAATCTCTGTTTCAATAAGCTGAAGCACAGAACCATCTTCTTGAGATTCTACAGCATAAGCCGCTCCGCCTGATAAAATCAGGCTGAGCGTAGCAATTACCAATAGGGCGTTAAGCGCGTGTTTCATGTGAAACGTGTTATCCTAATTCGAGTTTTACAGGAACAGAATAACGAGAGAAACACCAAGTGCGAAAATCGCAAGCGCTTCTGTCAATGCGAATGAAATGAAGAATTTCTTCTCAAGAATGTCAGACGCAGATGGGTTACGGCCAATCGCTTCGTTATATGAAGAGAAGATCAGGCCCAAGCCGATACCAACACCCAAAAGTGGCATAAGAGCGATAGCAGCTGCGATAAGCTTTGCGGATTCAACTTCCATTGTAGTTTCCTTTTCTGTTTTGTTTACGTTTCAGGGTTAACCAAATATTCCACTGACCAGCACGTTTTTCCATTTTTAATGGTGCAGGTCAACGGTATCCTTTAAATAAATCGCACTCAAAATTGCAAAAATATAGGCCTGCAACAATGATACGAGCAATTCCAGCGCATAAATCGCAACGTTAAAGAGCATCGGAACAACGCCGATGACAACGCCGCCAAGTCCCAAACCCAACACCATTGTGCTGAATCCGGCGAAGACTTTGAGCATCAGGTGTCCGGCGACCATATTTGCAAAAAGACGAACGGATAAAGTGATCGGGCGGATCAGGAATGATAAAAGCTCAATCGGCACGATAATAATGAGCAGCGGCAGCGGCACGCCTGAGGGCACAAATAGCGAGAGGAAGTGGCGGCCATGATTGATAATACCGAAAACCGTAACGGTCAGGAAGATCATCGCCGCGAGGATAAAGGTCACGACAATATGGCTGGTATAGGTGAAGGAGTAGGGGATCAGCCCCAAAACATTCCCCATCAAAACGATCATAAAGATTGTAAAAATTAACGGGAAGTATTGACGACCCTTCGGGCCTGTGTTTTCGCGGATCATTCCGGCGATAAATTCATAGAGCAATTCTGCAGTGACCTGAAGGCGACCCGGAACCATTGCTTTTCTTTGTGTCGCCATCATCAGGAACGTAATCGACAGAACCGCGCCAATGGTCAGCCATAAGGAGGAATTTGTGAAAGAAAGATCAATTCCCGCAACTTCAAAGGGAATGATTGGTTTAATCACAAACTGATGAATTGGATCAGCCACCCGTATTCTCCATCTCAAAATCAAACAATGAATGCGTCAATGCATTTTAAACCGTCACGGCGTATCTTTCAGATACACAAATATCCATGACTTGGGCGTTCTTGTAGCGTGTTTCGCACAGGGATGCAACCCGTTTTGTTACATTTTTATGCAACTTTACGCATCTTTATCGGCGCGCGTATCGCTATCGGTATCGGATGATTTATTCACGGGTTTATTGCCGACCGCTGTGCCCATATTCTGGCTGATTCTATAGACATTATAAAACCCCGTACAAATCCCCAGAAAAAACAAAACCAGAATGAATAACGGCTTTGTGCCGAGCCAGTTATCCAGCCCGTAGCCGATCGCGGTGGGAATAAATATCGCCGCGACAAGCTCCACACCCGCCTGAATGCCCTGCTTGGCTTGAGTGTCGAGGTTTTCGGCTTCGCGCTTCTGGATTGAGGCTTCATCCTCTCCCCTCACTTTTTTAAGCTTTTCATCCAGCGCTTTTAAGGCGGGGTCGTTATTATCATGGCCATTATCATTGCTGATAGACATTATGCGGCCTCATCCAAAAAGCTGAAAGATTGCTGCAAGTCAACGGATACAAGCTGTGAAACCCCGCGTTCCGCCATGGTTACACCATAAAGCCTATCCATCCGCGCCATTGTTAATCTGTGGTGGGTCACAATCAAAAACCGCGTTTCGCCGCGTTCGGCAATTTCATCGAGCATATCGCAGAGCCTGTCGACATTCGAATCATCAAGCGGCGCGTCAATCTCATCCAGCACGCAGATCGGCGACGGATTGGTCAGGAACATTGCAAAAATCAGCGCAATAGCGGTGAGCGTCTGTTCACCCCCCGAAAGCAGGGAGAGTGATTGAAGCGATTTTCCGGGCGGCTGTGCGAAAATTTCCAGCCCCGCGCCAAGCGGATCTTCTGAATCAATCAAGGACAAATGCGCTTGCCCGCCTTGGAACAATCTTTGGAACAGGCTCTGGAAGTGGGCGTTGACATGATCGAACGCCACCAACAACCGCGCGCGGGCTTCTTTATTGATCTTTTGAATACCGCCGCGCAGCTCTTCAATCGCTTGCACCAGATCATTGCGCTCATAAATCAGCTTTCCGGCTTCGCGCTCAATCTCAAGCGCTTCCTCTTCGGCGCGGAGGTTCACAGCGCCAAGCGTTTCGCGCTCAATCACCAGCTTCTCGCGCTCTGATTTGAACGAATCAAGCTTGGCTGTATCAAGCTCTTCTTCGCTCACGCTGATCTCTTGCAGCAAAGCGCGCGGTTCCATTGAGAACTTCTCCTCAATCCGCCCCGAAACATTCTCAATCTGTTCCATCAAACTTGAGAGCGTGGCTTGGGCATGGGCGCGTTTTTCACGTTCTTCGCCAAGGATATTCTCCGCCGTTTTAAGCGCCTTGCTGGTTTCCAGCACTTCATTTTCGCAAATCTGTAAACGCTCGGCGGCGTCATTGCGGCTGCGCTCCAGAACGGCAATCTCGCTCATCAAGCCGTCTTTGCGGGAGTCAAAGTCCTGCGGCTGATTGGCAATCGCCTTTTGTTTTTGCTCCAGATCCTCTTTGCGCTGGCTAAGGGTTTTGAGCCGTTCATTGGCGCGGATATTCCGGTTTTTAAGGTTGATGCGGTCATCGGCAATCGCTTGAAGACGCGCTTTGCGTGTGCTTTGTTGCTGGATATGCCGATCAAAGATGCGCATGGCTTCGCGGTGCGCTTCCCGCGCCTCACTCAAGGCCTTATGCAGGTCTTCCTTGCTCTCAATCTGCTTGTTTTGATTGTCTTGCTCAAAGCGTTCAATCTCGGCCTTGTCCTTGGTTAATTCGCTATCCAGCGCGGCTTTGTCGGCCTCCAGCGTTTGCAATACGGCCTGTAAGCTCTCACGCTCCGCGCTTTCCCGCGCTGTTTTTTCCTTGATATTGGAGAGCGCTTTGTTTTGTTCGGTCAATAATTTGCCGTCATTGTGAATTTCTTGCCGCAGCGTGGCTATTTTTTGTTCCAGTGCCTGCACATCGCTATCCAGCGTAGATTGTTTTTTGCGTGCGGCTTCCAGCGCTTTTTCAAGTTTGGGTAAATCTTTTTGCGCCGCGCTCAAACGGTTTTTATATTCCAGATGCTGCGCGTTGCGATCCTTGGCATCGGCCTTGATGCAATATCCGTCCCAGCGCCAGTAATGCCCGTCTTTCGACACAATCGATTGACCGGCTTGCAGCTCATGCAGAGCCTTGGCGCCGCTTTCGTAATCAGCAACATACCCGATCTGACTCAGCGCGGCTTTCAGGATTGCGGGCGCTTTGATATTCGGCTCAAGCGGTTTGACGGATGACGGCAGGGCGGGAAAGGCCGGAGCGCTGCGCCGTTCAACCCAATAGGCCGAGGCGTTTTCCTCCAGCGAGGCCATCAGCGAATCACCCAAAGCGCGGGAGAGCGCCGTTTCAAATCCAGGATTGGCGGTGATCTGGTCGATCAAGATTTTCTCGCTTTGCTCGCCGCTATCCAGAAATGATTCGATCATGTGAATTTCGGTTTTCAGCTCCGAAATCTGGGTTTCAATGTCCTGCACATCTTTTCGCAGCGGTGCGATTTGCTCCTTTGAGCCTGTGAGCGTATTGTGCGACTCCTCCAGTGCGGCATTGTTTTTCTGAAGAGCTTTTTCAAGCGCTTGAATACTTTTTTCCAATGTTTGCGCCGCTTCGATGTCGCCGCCCGCATGGCTTTCTTGTGCGCGAAGCCGCTCTTGTGTGGTTTCCAATCGCGCATTTAAGGTCGAAAGGCGCTGCTGGTTTTGCTCAAGACGTGAGTGCAGCGCCGCGCTTTTGGCATTGCGCTCGGCCTCGCTTTGCATCAAGGCGGTGTAGCGCTCTTCAAGTTGGGCAACGCGTTTTTCCAGCTCTTCCTTGGCCGCTTCTTTTTCCTGTAAATGCTTGTCATCGCCCTTTTGCTCTTCGAGAAGCTGCTTTTCTTCGCTGTCGATCTGCGCCAGAAATTGCTTCGTTTCGGCGGCGCTGATCTCCTCGTGATGCAAATCATTCAAGGTTTGCTCAAGCTGCGCCTTGGTTTCTTGCTGCTGGGTGATGATTTGCGCAATCTCGTCTTCGAGGCGCTGCAATATGATCTTTTTGTGCTGGAGGGCGCTGGCGGCTTCGGCCTCTTGCTTGCGCAAGGCGGGCAGGTTCTCGGCTTGGGTCGTCTGGGTTTTGGTGAGCTGCGTCACCGTAATCATACGCTCGGCCACTGATTTTTCCGCCTCGGTAAAAAGCCTTTGCACCTCAATTTTGCGGTCGTTCAAGGCCTTCCATTCCAGATAGGCGATCAGCGCATCAAGCTGGCGGATTTGCGCGCTCAGATTTTTGTATTTGCTGGCTTGCCGTGCTTGGCGTTTCAGTGAGGCCAGCTGCGTTTCGACGCCGCCCAGAACATCCTCAAGCCGCACCAGATTGGCATCGGCGGCCTTTAAGCGCAATTCAGCCTCGTGACGACGGGCGAACAGGCCTGAAATCCCTGCGGATTCCTCAAGCACCATACGCCGCTCCAGCGGTTTGGCGTTGATAATCTGGGTAATTTTGCCTTGCGACACGAGAGCGGGGGAGTTTGATCCCGTCACCGTATCGGCAAACAGCATTGCCACATCGCGGGCGCGGACGGTTTTGCCGTTGATCTTGTATGTCGAGCCATGATCCTTTTCGATGCGGCGGACAATCTCGATTTCGTCAAAGCCGTTGAATTGCGGCGGGGCTGCGCGCGCCGTATTGTCCAATAAAAGCGAAACTTCGGCGATATTCTTGGCCGTGCGCTTTGACGTTCCGGCGAAGATAACATCCTCCATCCCGCCGCCGCGCATTTTCTTGGCCGAGCTTTCGCCCATGATCCAGCGCATCGCCTCAACCAGATTGGATTTTCCGCAGCCATTGGGGCCAACGATACCGTTCAGCCCCGTGCCGATATCGAGTTCGGTTTTATCCGCAAAGGACTTGAATCCATTCAATCTGAGGGTTTTAAACTGGATCATTACTATCCGTTATTTCAGTTACGCTTTTATCGGGTTGTTTTTATGGGTTACTCATCCGAGCCATTTTCCAAAGCCGCCAAGGCCGCCTCAATCACACCTTTATAATAGGCGAAATTTTGTGCGCCCGTGTGCTTATCGGTTTCATTGATAACAAGGGTCGGGGTTGAGTTGATCTCATATTTCTCCTGAGCACTGCGAATGCCAGCTACAATCCCGTCGCGCAATTGTGAATTGTTGATACAGGCATCAAATGCGGCTTGACCCAATCCGGCCAAGGATGCATTGCGGCGCAGGTAATCAATATAATTCTGGTCATACGCCCAATCGTCCTGATTTTTGAACAGCATATCCACGAAATTGAAATAGCGCTCTTCGGGCAGGCAACGGGAAACCATGCTGGCATGCATGGCGGGGCCGTTCAGCGGGAAGTCACTGAAAATCAGATAGACTTTACCAGTATCAATGAACTCGGATTTGAACTGATCAAAGACGCTTTTGTGAAACTCGCCGCAATGACCGCAGGTGAAAGAGCTGAATTCTTTAACCGTTAGCGGTGCATTCGGGTCACCGAGCCCCCGCACGGCCAGAGCGCGCTCAACATCAATTGTTACAGCTTCTTGAGCTTGTTCGGCTTGAGCCTGTTCAGTCGGAGCAGCGGCGGCGCTATCATTAGCAGTGCTTTGCTCTGTGCCTTCAATCGCAGCGGTGGCGCCGTTCTCTTCAGTATTGGTAATGTCATCATCCTGCGCGATTTGTTCAACAGGGCTGACGGTTTGGCGCGGTGTTTGATCGCCGCCGGAGGTCACCATAAAAAGACCAAGCAAGGCAATAACCGCAACACCAGCGATAATAGCAATTTTCTTTTGTTTCGGATCCATTACAAACTCCTCTTGATATGATGCAACAATGAACTTACACGTAACGCGTAACTCGCCAAATTATGGCAAAAAACTAGGGCAATCCTGTAAGATTTACAAGGAAATATAGCCGCATATTTCCCAAAAATGCACAAAAACTAGCCGGAATCGATATTCTTCCCCACAATTTTACTGCAAAGTGATGAAAGTGAGGTTTTCTGCGGCGTTTTCGGGCGTTTGATTGCCGAGCGCTTTGATAACTGCTTTTTGCGGCTCAATCCCCTTTGTTTCTAGATAGGCGCGAACGGCCAAAGCACGGCTCAGGGCATTGCGGCGTGCTTGAACGATATCGGCATTTCCAGAGCTGGCCGAAATTTCGATCCTGTTTTGCGGAGCATCTTGCAAGTAAGATAGAACGACACTGTTTAGCTTGCCAATATGTTGCTCTGAAAGGCTCACATCATCGTCACTGTCATAAGAGAGTGCAACAACATGACCTTGGGGAAATTCAGTATTCGTCGCATCAAATTGCAACGAAGAAAACTCTTCCGCGGGTAACTCTACTGCTGATGCTTTTGTTGCGCTTATTGCGTGCGGATCGATATTGTGAAGCACATCCCTGACATCCATTTCGATAATCTGGAGATTGCCTTCTTGTGCCTCGTGAAATGTGATGACTTTCTGGTTTTCATTTATTTTTCGTGGCGCTGATGCTGATGTTACTCTTGCGTCTGTTGCGTCTGTTTCTGAATTTTCCTGCGCTGTTTTGGATTCCGCTTCGCCACGCATCTTGGCGATCATATTTGGAGAGAGGGAGAATCGCTCCGGTCGACGCGGCGGCAAGGGCGGGGTAAACGGCTGAAAAGCGTTTTGTGAGGGCGTATTTGTACTCGGAGGCGTTTCAACAAGCGAGCGCCCCAAAATATCATCGTTGGAAATGATCGGGATATTGGGTTGAAAACGAGGATTGCGCTGTTGTTTCGGGGCGGGCGCATCAGGTGCTTCATCGATCTTTTCTTCATGCGCTGATGCGGCGGACGGCAAAGGTGTAAGAGGTGTAAGCGGCGCTAGCGGTTCTTTTTCAACCTCTTGCAATCCCGTTAACGGCGCACCGAACATTGCGGGCGGGGAGTATTCATCGAAAATATCGCCACGTTGTTGTGCAAAAGCCATATGTGAAAAGGCAAAGCCTAGCCCTGTAAGCAAAACAACAAAGATAGGATTAAAAAGACAAAGCCTCATGGCAAGACTATAGAGTTACTTTCCGGCTTTTTGCAATGTTGCCCGTAATGTTTCGAAAAGCGGCTCGTTTCCGGCGACAATATTTCCGGTTCTCAGCACATCGTTTTTCTTATCGTCAATATCGGAGTAAAATCCGCCCGATTCTTTGACCAGCAACATACCTGCAGCAATATCCCAAGGCTTCAGATCGCGCTCCCAGAAGGCATCGAATTTTCCGGAGGCGACATAGGCCAGATCAAGCGCAGCCGCGCCGAAACGCCGCATAGATGCGCCCATGGACTGCACCGCGTCATACTCCTTGATGAATTTTGCACCGCTTTTGGGAATTGTGCGCAGGGGCGCGCCCGTTGCGATAGCGGAAAAGCTCATATCCCTGCGGCCTGAAACGCGCAGTCTGCGACGTCTGTGGAATGCGCCATTGCCGCGCTCGGCGGTGAACAGGTCGTCCTTCACAGGGTCGTAAATCAGGCCATGCGTAATCTCGCCCTTATCCATCAGCGCAATCGAAATGCACCAATGCGGCAGGCCATGGAGGAAATTGGTTGTACCGTCCAGCGGGTCGATGATCCAGACGTGATCCTTGTCCTCGCCTGCAACCTCGCCGCTTTCCTCCATCAGGAAGCTATAGCCGGGCTTGGCCTTTTTCAGCTCTTCGAAAATGATTTGTTCTGAGCGTTTATCGGCGGCGCTGACGAAATCGCCGGGGCCTTTGACAGAGACTTGAAGATTTTCGACTTCGCCGAAATCGCGGATAAGCGACTTTGCGGCCTTTTCAGCCGCGCGAATCATTAAATTCATATTGGGGGAATTGAGCGCAGTCATTAGTCTTTGGCTCTTTCCACAAAGCTTCCGTCTTCGGTTTTGACGACAATCCTTGTTCCGACATCAATATAAGGTGGAACCATGATTTTAATGCCGCTCGCGGTCAAGGCCGGCTTATAAGACGTGGTTGCGGTTTGCCCCTTAACGACAGGCTCGGCCTCAACGATCTCAACCGTTACCTGATTGGGCAGGCGAACGCCCAACGGCTCGCCTTCATAGGTTTCGATCTCGACAACCATACCCTCTTGCAAAAATCCGGCCTGTGAGCCCAAAAGCTCAGATGTAATCGAGATTTGCTCGAAATTGGCCTGATGCATGAAAGTGAATGTTTCGCCATCCGTGTAAAGGAATTGGTAATCGTCCTGCTCAAGGCGGACACGCTCGACCATTTCCTGCGTTCTGAAACGGGCATTGATTTTGCTGCCTGTACGGATGTCGCGAATCTCGAGTTGCGCGACGGAAGCGCCTTTCCCCGGTTGAATAATATCGTTTTTCAAAACGACGCAGAGCTTGCCCTCATATTCGATGACATTGCCGGAACGGATATTGATAGCGCTTTCTTTCATGATTTTTGTAACCTTGCTGAAGTTTTACCGCTTACTCTTTTGCATTTTTTTGATCGAGAAGCAATGATTTACCGAAATTTTCCAGCCTGTTTCTTATGTCGGGATCGGTGATAAGATCAAGAGACTCGGCGATATATTTTTCTTCCTCGGCGCTCAAACTTGCAGGTTTGCGCGGCGCAGCGGCCATTTTATTGACATTGGAGGGCGTGTTGACAAAGCGGATTGCGGTTACCCAGCGCTCGCCGAACAGGTGGTGAATCCGCTCCAATATCAAATCTTTCTGGTAATGCAGCCGTGTGGCATAGGCGCTGGTGGTCGCAATTTCCAGCGTTGCATCGGGCGTTTTCTTCTGATCCTTGTGCTTGCGGTAGTGCAGGGCGACAGGTTGCGCCTTAAGTGCAAGCTCCGCCCCGACAATATCGTTCCACTGCGATAAAATCCGCCCCAGCGCAATATACTTGCGGCTGAATATCGTTTTGGTTACCGTGGCGCTGGCTTCTGAAACGGGTCGCATGGTCTGAAACAGGCTCAAAACTTATTAGGGTTGCATAACATACAAGATTTTTTAAAAAAGTGACAATGACAGGCGCGCTGCAATCAATCAAGATTTCCGATCACTCTATACTGAATTTTCAGGGGAAAATGCTCGCATGGTATGACCGCAACAGAAGAATAATACCATGGCGCGCCGCAAAAGGCGAGATTCCCGATCCCTATCATGTCTGGCTGTCCGAGATTATGTGCCAGCAAACAACAGTTCCCGCCGTTGTGCCGTATTTCCTCAAATTCATAAAGCTATGGCCGAGCGTCCATGACCTCGCCAAGGCCGACAAGGACGATATTATGCGCGAATGGGCGGGGCTGGGCTATTATGCGCGGGCGCGTAACCTGCATAAATGCGCCCAAGTCATTGCCTTTGAGCGCGGCGGCGTTTTTCCGCGCAGTAAGGCCGAGCTGCTCACGCTTCCGGGGATTGGCGATTACACGGCGGCGGCGATTATGGCGATTGCCTTTTCACAGCCCGAAACCGTGGTTGACGGTAATATCGAGCGCATTATGGCGCGGGTTTACGCAATTCAAGACCCGTTGCCGCAATCAAAGCCGCGCCTTAAATCCGCGGCGGCAACGTTTTTCACGCCCGATCTTGAGCGCCCTGGCGACTTTGCCCAAAGCCTGATGGATTTGGGGTCGGGAGTCTGCACGCCCAAATCCCCGAAATGTATGCTCTGCCCCGTGAATGAGCATTGCGAAGCCTATGCGCTAGGTATTGCCGAACAGCTCCCCGCCCGCAGCGCAAAGCCCGAAAAGCCGCAAAAATTCGGCTATGTTTATTGGGCGCTCAATGAAGCGGGGGAGGTGCTGTGCCATAAGCGCCCTGATAGCGAGATGCTCGGCGGGATGATCGGGCTTCCGACTTCGGCATGGATTGAAAAAACGGAGGGCGCTCAGCCAGAACATATTGATTTTATCGGGAGTGATAGTCTTTCGGTATCTGGCGATCTTGTTAAACATAGCTTCACGCATTTTGATCTGACGCTCAATATCGTTCAGGTGAATGGCCTCACAGCGCCCGCGCCGCTTGATTTTTTCTGGGTTCGGCGCAGCGATATAAACCCCGCGCATTACCCGACCTTATTCAAAAAAGTCGTGAGTCTTTGTTTGAAACGCTAAGCTGTTCATATTAAAAAGCAAAAAAATCTTTGCCTTTGTTAAGAAGTGATTTATCATTTGGGTGATACATTGTTTTTATAAATCGCAGTTTTCCAGTCTTTTCATTTAAAAATCCGAGGCACCAGTGACAATCAACACACCATATTATGAATCAATTCAGCTGATCGAGCGTTTGCACCGTCATTTTCTCGATGTTCTAAAGGTTGAGCTGGATAGGAAAAACATTCAGGACATCAACAACGTCCAGAGCATGATCCTGTTCAATATCGGTGAGGATGAAATGACCGTCGGTGAATTGACCATTCGCGGTTATTATCTTGGCTCGAACGTGTCTTACAATGTCAAAAAGATGGTGGAGAATGACTATCTCATTCAGGAGCGCTCGGTGCATGACAAGCGCTCGATCCGTATTAAGCTGTCCGATAAGGGGATTGCGCTCAAAGATATGATCACCGAAATGTTCAAGCGCCATGAGGAAAAGCTTAAAGGCTCTGAAATTTCTGATGAATCGCTGAAAAGCCTCAATAATACGCTCAAAATGCTGGAGCGTTTCTGGGCATCACAGGCCAATTTCTCCGGTGGCTACTAACCTTTAATCAGGCAAAAACCCATGAAATCCAAGTATAACACCGTAAAACACGATCGTTATGCTTCGAAGTCCTCTGACCGTATTTCACACAAACGTCACAAGCGGCGCAAGGTGAAAGATCTCTCGCTGCTCTCTGTATTATTTGTTTTTGCGGGATTTTGTATTTCATTCATCGGGTTTTTGATGGCGCTGGTCATTTGTACCGACCGCGTATCCGAGTTTTTGAACGGCAGGGGCGCTCATAACAACTGGCATCCAACCATAGGCGAGCCGCTTGATGTGCTAATGCGCTTGCCGGAAAATCTGATATTTGCCTTTACGCATTTCTTGGAAGCGCTATTTGCCTCGATCTTGTTCTTTCCGCTGATCGTTTTATTTGTGCCGCTCTATGATATGTTTTTCTTCTGGGACTTCTCAATTTTGCTTTATGGCTATTTGCCGTTTATAGTCGGGTTTATAGTGATATTATCAGCCATTGCCGTGAGCGATAAAAAGCCTGAATAATTGGCAGAAAACCTTAGGTAAGAGTATAGACATGACTTCAGAAACCAGAGAACAGCGCATAGCCGGAGCATATGCATTTCGGCATATATTCAATATTTTGAATGAGATATACGCAGGTGCTAATCCTGAAACACCGCAAGAAATCGGCGGCAGGGTCTATTCCTATCTCAAAGAGTTTACGGATGAAGTCGAACGGAGAGTTGATACGCTTAACCTTACAGAGCTTGATCGCGCCCCTGAAAGCTTAAAGACAGAGTTCAGACGCAATGCTATTGCGCATATAAAAAGAGCGTTCTCAAATGAAACACCACTTACCGATCTAAACGCGCAAGAGCAGAGCGTTTTGAGGATGCTTGAAATTGGTCACGAAGTAATGACTGATGTTCTGAACGGTAAATTCACTAATGCGGATGCCGCGCAGAATCCTAGCCAAACGCCTGATGGCCCGTCATAGCGCGGCCAAGGATCAGGGCGTGAACGTCATGCGTTCCCTCATAGGTGTTCACCGCCTCTAAATTCACCATATGGCGAATGACGTGATACTCGTCGGCAATACCGTTCCCGCCGAGCATATCCCGCGCAACCCGCGCAATATCCAGCGCTTTGCCGCAATTATTGCGTTTCAGCAGCGAGATGGATTCAGGGGCAGCGCGGCCTTCATCGCGCAAACGACCCAAGCGCCAGCAAGCCGTCAGCCCCAGCGTAATTTCCGTTTGCATATCGGCGAGTTTTTTCTGGATGAGCTGTTGTGCCGCCAGAGGTTTGCCGAAAATAATGCGTTCTTGCGTGTATTCCAAGGCTTTGAACCAGCAGGCTTCCGCCGCGCCCATAACGCCCCAGCAAATCCCGTAACGCGCCGAATTCAGGCACATCAGCGGCGCTTTCAGGCTGTTGGCTTCGGGCATTTTATGGGAGTCGGGGACAAATACCTCATCCATCATGATTCCGCCTGTCGGGGAAGCGCGGAGCGAGAATTTTCCTTCGATTTTCGGCGCTTCAAGGCCTTTTGCGCCTTTTTCAAGAATAAATCCGCCGACGCTGCCGTCTTCCATCCGCGCCCAGATGATAAACACATCGGCAATCGGAGAGTTGGAAATCCATTGCTTGGCTCCTGAGATTTTATAGCCGCCATCGACCTTTTTGGCCGTGGTGCGCATATTGGATGGGTCAGAGCCGCCGTCAGGCTCGGTCAAGCCAAAGCAGCCGATAAACTCGCCGCTGGCCAGCTTGGGCAGATAGGCTTGCTTTTGCTCCTCCGACCCGAACAGCCAGATCGGATACATTACCAGCGAGGATTGCACCGAATAGCAAGAGCGATAAGCGCTGTCGACGCGCTCCAGCTCTCTTGCGATTAAACCGGCAGCAACATAGGATGCGCCCGCACAGCCATAGCCCTCAATCATCGGGCCGAGCAGGCCAAGCTTACCCATCTCGCGCATAATCTGTGGATCGAAGTTTTCATGGCGGTTGGCTTCGATAATGCCGGGCATCAGCCGCTCTTGCGCAAAATCACGCGCCGTCATCTCGATCATTCGCTCTTCCTCGGTCAGCAATTCATCAAGCAAAAACGGGTCTTTCCAGTCAAATGCGACTTTGTCGTGGATTTTTCCGGTGTGATCTTTCGGGCTCATGCTTTTTATCCTTTTGTTGTGATAGATAATATAAAGCGAAAGGAGCACCGCATCAATGCCAAAGGAAAGCTTGCAAGGACGTGAAATTATTCTGGAATTTCATACGATCGGCCAGATTGTAAAGGTTTCGGCGATGGATACGAAAACCTTGACCGAAATTTCGATTCAAGGCCCCACGAGTGCGGGGGAGGAAACGCTCAAAAGAAACGCGCTGCTGCGTTTGGAATATGTTTTAAAGAAGAAAGGTATTCTCAGCTAACAATATCTTTCTTCCACTTTTATGAAGGACATTGCGTGAGCTCTAATCTCCCTACACCTTCAAGCTGTGATTGCCGTGCTTCATGCTCTGTTAAAATTTGCCCATCAACTCTAACACGCCAAGTGGCTGCCAC
>JBKBPR010000005.1:0-137493 GCA_046293135.1 Alphaproteobacteria bacterium
GTTATGTGGTGCAAAATATCCATTGACAAAATAGGAATATTATCATATATTGAATGTGAATAACGCCAGAATTGCGCCTTGTATAATGATAATACCGTCATTACAGGGCTTGACCGCGTAATCCACCTCTCGTCATTCCGGCGAAAGCCGGAATCCAGAAATTTAAACCACCAAGAACACCAAGGCTTATATCGTCATCCCGAGCGTAGTCGAGGGATCTCATCTCTTTTACCACAGAGGCGCAGAGTTATAAGAGTCCACAGAGTTTTCTCTCAACAAAAAACCTCTGTGCCCTCTTTTTAAAACTCTTTTATCTCTGTGGTTAAAATCAACATCAGCCGTCATGCCCGCCTTGTGCGGGCATCCGGATGCTATGTCGCTATAATTTTTTCCAGATCCCCGCCGTTTAAGCTCTGCTATGCAGAACCGCAGGGATCACACAAACAACTTCATTACACGGCTTGTTCGTATAATCCAAAAAAACAACTGGGGCGAGTGGGGCAAGTGGGGCGAAGTTCCCGTAACCCACTGAAGAATATAACAAACCTTTCGCCCCACTTAAAGCTAGAGAGTGGGGCGAGTGGGGCGAAACTTTTAAGCTAAAAATCTAAATCCGCTTAACGCTCTGAATAACGCGGTCACTCGCATCCATCGCCGCTTCCATCATCTGGGTCGGCGCTTCATGGGCAATCGCGGTGAATACGCCATCGCGGTTAAAGAAGACAATCGAAGCCGAAGAATTAATCCCTGCCCCGACACAAGCCACTTCATAGCTGTCAATCCGCACCTGCCCCATCTCACTGGTGGAGGCTGGAATAACCGCAAAGTCACCGCTACAGCGCTGCTGAGTCATAGTCAAATAATCCCGAACATAGGTATCAAACTCGGCCGTATTGTGAATACGCGTTTGCTTCGCAGAGCCAAACACGCCGCCACTGCCCGCACGCCACTGGTAAGCCGCACGATCAGCGCCGGAATGCTCCTCCACAAGACTCACATTCGCGGCGGATGTAATCTTTGCAGATGAGATCAGTTGCCGCACGTCATTCCCCTGCGGGCTAAAAGTGGCCTGCTGCTGCGTTTCTATTGCCGGGGGGCTGGCTTCTGCTGTTTGCGGTATGGCTGATGCTTTGGGCTCTTCCGTGGTCACGCTGGCTGCAGCTACAACTGGAGTTGCAGTTGAGGTTGGGGCTGAAGCCGCCGTTGCTGTAGGCTCGCTCAAAGGAACAATTTCAATATCACGATCTTGTGAGGCCGAAACAGATACGCTTTCCGATTCAAGTTCAGGCTCAGATGTGGCGATAGGCGCACGCGTTGCCAAATCTCGCTTCATTGACATTTCAAGACGTTGCGCTTCAGGGATAGACGGATCTACCGCTTCAAACAAATCCATCTGCACTGGCTCTTCAGGAGCGCTATACTCCTGTTCGGCAGCCATCATCGGAGAGTCCTCACTGATATCAGCGGTGTTCGGGACATCTCCCGCAGCCGGCTCGATTTCAGCGAGCATTGCCGCTGCATCTCTGTCACTCGCCTCTTCAACACGATATACGCCGGCCTGCGCAGGTTGAGCGCGTGCAGGCGCTTGCTGTGAAGAGGCTGTCTGCTTTACAACCGACGCGGATGCAGCAGGCTGACGCTGAACCGCTGGCTGTGCAGATACTTCCTGAATAGCAGTACGCTGGCTCTCGCGCATTTGTTGGCGCAATATTTCAAGCTCTTGCTCTAAAGCCATGTTCCGCAAGCGCATTTCTTCCAGCTCATCCTTAGAAGCTGAAACTGACAACGCACGCATTTGTCCGTTTTTCTGCTCTTCTTTCAAGGCAGTAAAATCATTGTACAAGGACACATATTCCGCTTGTTTTTTAACCAAGCTTTCACGCAGTGCCTCATTGGCCTCTTCCAGACCAGCAATTTGTAAATCATAGCTGGCGCGAACAGTTTCCAACTCTGCCAAATACCCCTCGGCCAGAGCCTTGTATTCAGCATTTTCTTTTCTTAAGCGCTCCAGAGCTTGGCCGGAATTTTGCCAATCGGATTGCAAGACAAGATTGAAGCTTTGCTCATTATCCAAAGCCAGCTTTAAGTCCTCATTTTCTCTTTGAGCAGCTTCATATTGCAACCGTAGCGAATTCAGCTCTTGAGAGCTTAATTCTGCAAAACTCTCGGAAGATTGCTTGAGTTCGTCAATCTCCTTCAGGCTTACCGCATAGTCATTACGCAGCGTATCCAATGTCTCGGTAAGACGCAAATTACGACCTTCTATTTCAGAGGCGACATCATTCAGTGCAGCAATTTCAGCAAGAGCTTCGGCAAGTTCCGACCTTAAAGACTTCTCGATCTCGCTGCTTTGCTCCTGATAATTCACGACCAACGCGTCTTTTTCCGTTTGCAACTCCGCTAAACGTGTTTCAAACTCTTCACGCGCTGCCAATTTCTCATCATTAATTGATGCAATTTGTGACTGATATTGCTCTTGCAGCTTTTCATTTTCCGCCACGAGCTCCGCGAGTTCATTTTTAGAAATTTCATGAGTCTCGAGCAATTGCGTTTCCAGCTCGGCAATTCGAGCCCGCAGTTCGCTTTCCGCTTCATTGGCAGACACATCAAGCTGCTTGCGGCTCTCATAAGCATCTTTTAACAACGCTTCGCTTTGCTCTTTGAGGGCGAATAGTTTCTCCGTAAACTCTGCCTGCAATTGCTTATTCTTTTCGCTCTCGGCAACCAAAGACGCTTCCAATTCGCTGATTGATAAACTCGCCTGATCACCTTTTTGAGAAATCTTTTCGATTTCTTCACGCAGCTTTTCATTCTCAGCCAACACCTTTTGCAACTCTTCAGCAGAGTTTGAGTCAGCAATATCACTTTGTAAAATTTGTTGCTTTAGCTCGGCATTTTCAGACTTCGCAGCTTTCAGATCGTTTTCAAATTGAGCAAGGGTTTCAGACAAAGTATTATTTTGCGTGTTGAATTGGTCAATTTCTTCTTTCAAAGAAGATTTTTCATTTTCAGCGGCCGCAACTTTTTCCTCTAAAGCTGACACCTCGGCCTGAAGATTTTCAATGATGCTTTGACCTGACGCGTCTTGAGCGCTGATTTTTTCTTCCATAGACTGAATTAAACTTGCAGCCTCATTAATTCGTGTCTCCAGCCCCTCTTTTTCGGCAAGCACTTCGGATAGTTTGGATTTCAACTCGTTTATCGAGTCATTCTCAGCCGAGATCTGGCTTAAATCCTGCTCTAAATCAACATTACGCTGATTTAAATTCTCTATCTGTGCTTTAAAATCGGCTTCTAGCTGTAGTGCTTTTAAGTCAAACTCTCCGTGTAAATGAGCCTTCTCACTTTTCAGGGAATCCAGTTCGGCCTTAAGAGAGAGCAGGTCAGATTCCTTTTGCGCCAGCAAGGATGCATTCGCAATTTCCATGCTTTGGATATCCTGACGCAATTGCGCCAACAACGACTCATTCGAACTATCAACATTCACACTAGCGGATTTTAATGAGTCATTCTCACTCTCATAGAACGAAAGCTGTTCAGAAAGCTGCCCTCTTTCGGCCATCAAATCTGAAATCCTGTCATTCAGAGATTGGTTCGCACTCTCTAATGACTGAATTTCTTGGCGTAAAATCTCATAGTCGGATTGAGTGCTCGTTGAAGCCACCAGGCCTTCTCGTAAATTCTCGTTCTCGGATTGAAGCTGAACAATTTTTTTCTCCAGATCACCTTTGCCGTCAACCGTCGCCTGTGACAACTGGCGGGATAAATCGATATTATCATTCTCAAGCCGAGAGATTTTCTGCGTCAGGCTTTCAATTTCCTTTTGCAGATCGGGAGCTTTCTTTTGCTCATTGAGTAAGCTTTGCAGACGCTCGTTCTCACGCGCCAGCTCAACAACAGATATATCTGTCGATTGCTCGGATAACGGCGTTTCCTTCGAAGCCTCTACCAAACGTTGCAGCTCCGAATTTTCACTTTGCAAGGATTGTATCTGCGCTACAAGCGCACGAATTTTAGCATTGTCCTCAACGGCTTGTACTTCAGACGCTGAATTCGAAGATGTAGCATCTGGCGCATCATGTATAATATCGGATGCGACAAGTGGTAGTGGAGCGGAAACAGGGTGCGCTTCAATCTCCTGACGCAGCAAATCACTTGCTTGCCTCAAGCTTGAATTTTCAGCTTCCAGAGCCTTTAACCTTACTTCCAGAGCATTCTTTTGAGCCTGAATAGACGCAATATCGCCCCTGCTCTCAGCGACACTGACCGCAGAAACCGATGATACCTCTGAAACGCTTTCATCCCCTGCGGCAGGTGTCATAGCCGATAACAGACAGCCCTTGAGCTGTGTTTGCCCATCGTCAATATCGGCAAGATTAAAGCCATAAGTTTCGCCGTCCAGCTCAACGCGCAAATAGCCCGTCTTGCTAAGCGCATCCATAAATTTTGCGTTATTGCCAATGCGAAGAACAAAGGCTTGCGGTGAAGTAGGGCTTACATCATAGCTTTGTAAACCGCCCGCACCGGGATCAAGCGTTATCGTATAATTTTGGCCTGTCTGAAAATTAACGCCTGTAAAATCAAGAGCCAAAGAAGTCTCATTGCGATCATTTTTAGCAAGCGTCAAAATAAGATTGTTGTTAAAGCGTCGCGCCAGAGCACAATACGCATCGGAACGGTTTTCATTCACACGTTTTACAGCCCAAGCTGTTTGCGGCTGAAGGGTGATGCCTTTTTGCGCCATCGTCGCGCTGCTCATTAGAGCGCTTGAGCTTAATAAAGCCAGTCCTGTTGCCACTGCCAAAGTCTTGATACGCATGATTTTCTCTCCAAAAATAAGCTCCACCGCAAAATGCGACAAAGCCTTATACTTCTTCCCAATATGACAGTAACGATAGAATCAGAAAGACAAAAAGATTTTAGAGGAATCGAGAGGCAGGCGTGTGGATAAGTCTCATCATAACGATGAAATAGCACAATATTGATAGGTATTTGGCTTGATTAGGATTTAAGACTGCACAGACCGAATAATGAGTGCCTTGCTACCGCTTTCGGGATCTATGAACATCTCCCCAACCGGCTTAGAGCTACCCGGACTATTCGATCTATATTGATTGAGCAGGCTGAGCAGAGCTGACTCATAGCTCTCATTTAATTGTACGGTCATCAAAACGTTATACTGGTTGTCGCTTTCCCAGATTAAATCAACACCCTCTTCCCTCGACCAGCGTGAAATCGTGGTTCGTAAATCATCGCCGCTATGCGCAGACCATTTAAAATTGCCTGTATTCGGCGCAGCTACAGACTCTTGCGAACCGGAGATCGCCGTAGCGCCTGAATAAACCTCCTGCGGCAGGCTAGCGCTTCTCATTTGCTCTTCCAGCTCTTGATTCGAAACTTCACGAACCTGGCGCGGCGGCTGATCGGATGTATCATAAAGAGCGCCATCCAATCCTGAAGCGGCCTGCATCAAATCGACCCGTGTCGGCAGATCAACTTCCGGAATGCGCGGAATAACAACAGGGCCGGAATCAGCGCGGCGTCTAAGCTGCGCGAGCGATGTATCTTCGCTGACTTCATACGCCAGAGCGTTCAGCTGACTTTCATCAGGCATGCTTTGATCGAATGCCTGTGACTGACCTGTGCGCATCGCCATGAAGTTTGCTGCATTTAGCGCTTCTTCTTGTGGTGAAGGCGGTACAAATTCAGGCGGAGAAACCAAATCATTTGGAGGCGCAACCGCCACAGCAGCAGAGCTTTGCGGCGCACTTACACGCGCATTGGGGCGATGTACGCGGCGAATGGTTGTTTCGGGCGCTGGCAGCGTTGGGCGAGCGTCCTCATCAACAGCAGCGACTTGTATTTGCTGTGTTTGCTGTGTTTGCTGTTCTTGCTGACTTTCAGGTGATGCCAGCGGCTCTTCTTGTTGTAGTAATACTTCAGCTTCTGCTTCTGCTTGAAGCTCGGCTTGCGCTTGAACCTCCGCTTCTTGTTTAATTTTCGCTTCGGCTGCTGCACGAATGGCTTCTAATTCTCGCACTTTCGCTTCTGCATCCAGACGTGCCTGTCGTTCCTCTTGAACTTTGGCCTCAGCCATAGCTTGCTCTTGTGCTCTTGCTCTGGCTTCAGCTTCAGCTTGCTCTCTGGCCATCACCAAAGACTGGGCGTGAGCCTGTGCCAATGCGCCAAGTTTTTCTTGTGGCTGTTCTTGCTGCTGTTCTTGCTGCTGTTCTTGGGCTTGAACGGCTGGTTGTGCCTGTTCTTGTGACTGTGCTTTCACTTGTTCTTGTGGCTGCTCAACATTCGCAACCGCGACTTGAGCCTGAACCTGAGCGGGCTGTTCCTGCACTTTGTCCTGCGGTTGGGCGTGAGCGAGCACTTCGTCTTGCGGCAGAGCAGGAGGCCGCGATTCAACACGTTCAACAGCCACCTCTTGCGGCTGGACGGGCGCTGGTTGAGGAGTCGGCGCGGCTGGCTGCAAAGGGAACGGGTTAATTGCCAGGCCTGAATCAGCAGAGGCCACAGCAGCGGCATCACCTGCATCTTCGTCAAATGCAATTTCATTCATATCTTCATCGAACTCGAATACGGCTCGGGCAGAGCGCCAATCTGAATCACGACATGTTTGCAACCGCTTGAGAACTTCGCCAATACCATTCAAAGAAAAACCGATTTGGCTTGACCCAAAATTGACATTCAGAATCATGCCACGCTGTAAACTGGCAGCTATTGCGGATTCATTGGATACATTTAATCGTACAACGCCATCCGCCAGAACTTCGCCCTCAACCTCAAAGCTTCCGCTCGGCAAAACGCTGATCCGGGCTTCAATCCGCTCCCCAGCATCAAACGGGATGGATAGGGCATGAACGGTAATATGACTCAAACGGTTGTTTTGTGATGTAAAACCAAGCCGTGCATTATCCTCGAATGCGTTGGTAACGGAACAATTTCCGACATTCACGACATTTTCCAATGTCCATTGACCGACGGGTGATAAGACACGATCTCCAGCCTCCGCAATAGACGGGAGCATTAAAGCGGCAGCGCTCAAGGACAACAATAGGCTTTTTTTCATTTTTACACCTGAAAACTATAAAACGCTAAAAACTGCGCGCAGCGTTACGCACTTTAATTTCTAAAAAACACATTATTCTAAGCATGAGAATGAAAACTTTCAATGTTTAATAAAAAAAGTACCTTAGCTGGAGCAATACTTGCCATATCTATAGTATTAAAGACAGCGAAACCAAGCATTAAAACCCATCACATCTAATCATGCCGCTTGCTTTTGGCATCCAGCTGCTGCGCCAGTGACGCTTCAAGGAAGCGGTCAAGGTCACCATTCAAAACGCCCTGCGAGTCGGTCGTTTCCACCCCTGTGCGCAAGTCTTTGACCATCTGATACGGGTGCAAAACATAAGAGCGGATTTGATGCCCCCAGCCGATTTCCGATTTCTCGCCATGCTCGGCGGCGGCGGCTTCTTCTTTTTTGCGCAGCTCCATCTCGTAAATCTTGGCCTTCAGAAGCTCCATCGCATGGGCGCGGTTTTTGTGCTGTGAGCGCTCGTTCTGGCACATCGCCACAATCCCTGTCGGAATATGCGTGATACGCACGGCGCTATCCGTTGTATTGACGTGCTGCCCGCCCGCCCCGCTCGACCTATAAGTATCGACACGGATATCTTTCTCTTCGACGACAATATCAATCGAATCATCAATCACGGGCGACACCGACACCGAAGCAAAGCTGGTATGGCGGCGGGCATTGGAATCAAAGGGGGAAATCCTGACCAAGCGGTGAACGCCCGTTTCGGTCTTGAGCCAGCCATAGGCATCTTCGCCCTCAATTTTGATGGTCACTGATTTGATGCCCGCCTCTTCGCCGTCGCTACGTTCCAGCAATGAGGTTTTGTAATCGTTGCGGTCGCTCCACCGCATATACATCCGCAGCAAAATATCCGCCCAATCCTGCGCTTCCGTACCGCCTGCACCGGCATTGATCTGCAAATAGCAATCATTGCCGTCCGCCTCCCCCGATAAAAGGCTTTCGAGTTGCTTGCGCTCAATCTTTTGCTTTAATTGCGTTATGATTTGCTCGGATTCGGCAATCAGGGATTCCTCGCCTTCCAGCTCGGCAATCTCGATCATCTCGATATTGTTTTTAAGGCTTTGCTGGATATCGCGCACAGTTCCGATCTTTTTCTCAAGAACAGTACGCTCCTTTAAAAGAAGTTGAGCCTTCTCGGCGTCATTCCAAAGATCGGGGCTTTCGGCGAGTGCGTTCAGCTCCTCCAGCCTTAAAACAGCCTGATCCCAGTCAAAGATGCCTCCTCAGCAAGGTCAGGGACTTTTCAATATCCTCAACAATTGCTTGGGTTTCGGCTTTCATCCTAGGCGGCTTCTTTCATATCGGTGCAGTTATCAAAGCTGGAGATGATGAAGTCAATATATTCATCAATCGCCTCAGCGTAACCTGTGACGAGATTTCCATCAAGTGTGAATGGCTCATCAACAATCTCTGCGCCCACTTGAGAAGCCTGCTCGCGTGAAGCGTCAGGGCAAGACACGGTTCTGCCGTCCAGTTTTTCCGCAAAAACCATCAGCTCAATCGCGTCATCAAAAATAGCCACAGGCTTTTCCGCATCCATAAAACCATTAATAAAGCGGCGTGTATGCGCGGTGAGCTTTAACTTCTCAACGCTTCTGCGTCCGCTTGGAATAATCAGCATATCAAAATCCGCCGCCAGCATCGTGCTCAACATACCATCCGCCGCGAAGGAATGCCCCCAATCGCTACCCGTCCAGCTATTGACCAAGCCATTATCCATTCCAATCAAACGTGTATGTGCCCCTTTCGCGCGTAAAGCCCGCTGCGTGTGGGTCAAATCCTGCTCGTTAAAGCCGTTCGCCAATAAAATAGCCACTCTGGAACCTGATAACGGTTTGCTCATATACCTACTCCTCTATGTTTTATGAATATATCTTTGCGGGTGTTGGCTGCGATAATTGTTGTTTTTACGTATAAAAGTCAAGAATTATATAAAAGAAAAACGTAATATTCGAAAAACACATTGTTTATCAGTCCATTAAACAATGCCCACCCCTCACACAATTCCTTTCATGACAAATTCATAATGAGGATATGCGGGCACTCAAAACTCAAATCCATAGACGAATCATGTTTTACACAGAAATTAAAACAATTTCATAGTAACGGCTTTACAAGCCCGAAAATCACCTTTAAAAGATAACGCTGATTAACAATAAACCTAGCTTATCTGGAGCAACCAAATGAAAATGTTAAAGAATTTTGTTTTGATGATCGGTTTGTTCGTCATCAGTGGCTGTACTGTGTTTGACAGTTTCAGCGAAGTTGATGCTCTGAACAACACACAGGCCGTCGGAAGCCCGTTTACTCAAGCCCTAACGGATGAGTACCGGATTATTGCCAATAAAGAATTACACGAAAATTTTGATTACCCTGATGCGCTTCATTTTGCACGCAAGGGCTTGGCCTCTGCGGCAGGTGACGTTGTTATGCCGGAGCCGGTATCAGACTGGAATCTTACGGAAGAGCACATTCACGAGCTGAACGCTGCGCGCGGTCGTTTGATTGTTGCCTTTGATCTTGGCGCACGTGAAGTTGCACCTAGAGAAGCAGCTCATGCACAAGCCATGTTTGATTGCTGGATCGAAGAGCAGGAAGAAAACTGGCAGACAACCGATATTCTGGCTTGCAAGCGTGGCTTTGAAAATGCAATGAACAATCTCGAAGGAATGCTTCAACCGCCAGCTCCAGCACCAGCTCCTGCGCCGGTGATCCAGCAGGCCGAGCCAATGGCTCCTGAAGATGCCGTTTACCTCGTATTCTTTAACTGGGATGAAGACGTACTCGGATCAGGCGCTCTGAATGTCTTGGATGCTGTTTCAACCGAAGTGGCACGCAATACACCAAGACAGATCAATGTGATTGGTCACACAGATACGTCAGGTTCTGCAACCTACAACCAAAGACTGGCTGTCCGCCGTGCCAATGCGGTACGTGATGCCCTCGTTCAGCGCGGTGTTAATGCCAATCTGATGATGGTTGAAGGTCGCGGCCAGAACGAATTGTTGGTTGATACGCCGGACAATGTCCGCGAACCTGCCAACAGACGCGTTATGATATCTTTTGAATAAGATAAAGATACCGCATTACAGATAAGCTTACTTTAAAGCCGGAGCTCTTAACTCCGGCTTTTTTATTTTTTGAAAATGCGATAGACTTTCACAGCGTTTGAGTATTTTAAAACCTCAACCAACTATCCGCAAAATTATTAGAGATTTTAGACTTTGGATTTTAAACCTGTCTTTTTTATTATCGGTATTTTGGTTTCCATTCTCGCTTTGAGTATGGTTATCCCGATGTGCGCCGATCTTTATTTCGGCAATGAAGATTGGAAAATCTTTTTCATGTGTATCATCGTCACCTCGTTTTTTGGTGGCTCGCTGATCCTCAACAACAATTCCAAAATCATCAAGATCGGCACGCGTCAGGCATTTATGATGATTTCGCTCAGCTGGTTTATGCTTTCGATTTTTGCGGCGCTTCCGTTCACGCTCGCTGACATGAATATGAGCTTTACTGACTCCTTTTTCGAGGCGGTATCGGGGCTGACAACGACAGGGTCAACCGTTATCACAGGCCTTGAGGACGCACCGCCGGGTATTTTGCTATGGCGCGCCATTTTACAATGGCTCGGTGGGATCGGAATTATCTTGATGGCGATGTCGGTTTTGCCGTTTCTGAATATCGGGGGGATGCAGATTTTCCGCACCGAGCTATCGGAGAACGAAAAGGTGCTGCCGCGCACAGCCCAGCTCGCAGGCTCAATCGGTTTGATCTATGCCATTTTCACGGTGATTTGTATCATCTGTTATATGCTCAGCGGGATGCAAACTTTTGATGCCATCGCTCACGCCTTGAGCACAATTTCAACGGGCGGGTTTTCCACCTATGACAGCTCGTTTATGCATTATAATGACACCATCTGGCCGGAAATGGTCTGTATCCTGTTTATGGTTGTCGGTTCATTGCCCTTCGTGCTCTACCTCAAGGCCGTGCGCGGCAATCTGCGCCCGCTTTTCACTGATACGCAGGTGCGTTGGTTTATGATTATCATCACGGCCACCATTTTGACGCTCTCCGCCTATCTGGTCGCCAATTACCAATATGATTTCCTTGATGCATTGCGGCGCTCGGCCTTTAACGTCATCTCGATCATAACGGGCAGCGGCTTTGCCAATGATGATTTCAATGCATGGGGCACGTTCGCAATCTGTATTTTCTTCTTCCTGATGCTAATTGGTGGCTGCGCCGGCTCAACGACCTGTAGTATCAAGATTTTCCGTTATCAGGTCTTGTTCGCCGTGACCGCGGTACAGGTCAAAAAGCTGCTCTACCCGCATGGCGTTTTCATTCCGCATTACAACGGCAAGCCGATCCCCGCCGATGTGCCGATGTCGGTTATGGCCTTCTTCTTTATTTACATGCTGACCTGCGCGGTTGTAGCGATTGCGCTGGCCTTTGTTGGGCTAGATTATATCGAGGCGATGTCCGGCGCGGTGACAGCGGTTTCGAATGTTGGCCCCGGCCTCGGCGCTATTGGCCCTGACGGCAATTTCCAGCACTTGCCCGATAGCGCGAAATGGATTTTAAGCTTTGCCATGCTGATCGGTCGACTAGAGATTTTCACCGTCCTTGTCTTCCTGATGCCGCAATTCTGGCGCAAGTAAAACAATCTAACGGCAAAGAAAAGCGCCGCTTGAACCGCTTACAACCTGAACTCGTTCTTCAGAATTTCCATCATCGAAAGATCAATATCTCTGAACATCTCCTTCACGCCCTCTTGCTGTCGGCGCTCACGATCAACAACCGAGCTATGCTCTGAAACATTGATGGTGCGATTAACAGCAAAACGCTTACCGCGCATCGCCCCCGTTTGTGAATTTTCGACCATCAAATTGAACTGCATCCGCAAATTATAGCTATCAATCTTGGCAACATTCATAAATCCGGCAACGCGGCTTTCGGAGTCTTTTTGCTCATGGGTGACGATCATTTCTTCCAATTCAACGGTCAGAACTTCCTGCCCGCCCATCGCCCGCAAACGCGAGTCAATGTAAGAGTCCAGCATTGAATCAACGGGAACCATGAAATCTTTCGGGAAGCTGGTACGCTTTTGCCCGACCGCATCGCGTTTGATCACCTGCGACACCTGCAGCGGCATCGGACGCATGTGACTGAATGTAAGATCCGATAGCGGCTTGCCCGCGCCTGTATTGGTTGTGCATCCCGCAATCAACAGCGCGGATACAACCATCACAAACACAGCGGTGAAATAAAACGGTTTCATAGACTTCGTGGATGTCTTAGGCTTCATGGACTTCGTGAGGTTCATAGCACTCTCCTTTGTATATATAAATCTCGTGATAACCGTCCGTCCGCCAGCCAGCCCGCAAGAATACATCAAAACGCACAAACAGACCCAAACGGGCGCGATCATTATCAATAGGACTATATAGGGTATTTCTGGTGAAGAAAAACTCTAAAAAACACCGCTGCCGGAGTTTTGCGCATGATCGAGAATTTTCTTCTCAACGGCGATGGCTTCGTAATTATATTCGCGGCTGCAAAACTCGCATTTCATCGAGATTACACCGTCTTTTTCCATGTATTCGCGGTCTTCACGGCTAAGCATTTTCAAAACCGTAAACACCCGATCATCGGAACAACGGCACTCATGGCGGATATGTTTGGTATCGAAAACGCGCACCCCCTCCTCCGAGAAAAGGCGGTATAAAACCTCATCCGTCGGCAATGCGGGGCTAAGCAGTTCCTCTTCCGTACAAGATTCTAGAAACACCATCGAGCGCCGCCAATCATCTTCGCTCATATTGGCCTGATTGCTCTGGAAACGGACATCGCCTTCTTCCGGCATTTTCTGGAGCATAATGCCCGCCGCACGCCATTCCCCCTGCCGTTGACCGACCGCCATTTTAATCCCTGTGCCGATCTGTTCGGATTGGGTGAAATAATGCTGCACGCAATCAACCAACGAAGAGCCATGAAGCTCGACGATCCCCTGATAACGCTCGCCGCCGCTACCCGTTTGATCAACCGTAAAGGCGATATAGCCCTTGCCGAGATATTGCGCGAGATGATTATGCGAGCTTTCAATGCTTTTCATCGCCGAAAGCTGAAGCCGCGCCGCCTCAAGCCGCTCTTCATTAAAGCTTGCACAGGCGCGTAACTTGCCGTCCGTAGTGACATCGGCAACCAACATCCCGATCGGCCCGTCGCCTTGCGCCTGAAGCGTGAATATCCCGTCAAATTTGAGCATGGAAGATAGCAGCAAGGCCAGAACAGCCGTTTCAGCGACCAAATGCGATACAGGCTTTGGGTAATCATGCGCGGTGATAATCTCGTCAATGACGCTGCCGAGGCGAACGCTGCGCCCGCGAAAATTGGAAGATTCGAGTATAAACGGCTTAATCAGATTGTCGTCTGAATTGCCAAAACCTGAAAGCGTATTGGAGTGAGTCTCGGAATGAGTATCGTGTTTGTGGTCATCACCATCCATTTATTCATTATACCATAAAATCAGGTTGATAGATCAATGTTTAATTTTATAGCCCGACTGGATCAAGGCATAGGTCAGGCCGATTAAAACCACGTTCACGGCCAATAAGACATAAATCCCGATCATCGCCACATCGGGCGCATGGCCGATAAATCCATGGCGAAACCCGTCGATCATGTAGAAAAACGGATTGAAAAAGGCGAGTGTTTTCCATGGCTCCGGCAGAATATCAATCGAATAGAACGTGCCCGACAGGAATGTCAGCGGCGTGACAAAGAAATTGGTAAAGGCCGCAATATGGTCGAACTTCTCCGCCCACATCCCCGCCATAATTCCCATTGTTCCCATCATCACATTGCCCAAGACCGAAAAGGCGATAATCACACCGGCGGAATGGACGGGCATCGGCACAAACAAGGCAATCACCGCAATCGCCACAGCGCCGACGCACAGACCGCGCAGAACCGAGCCGATCAGGAAGCCTGAGAATATCTCCAGCGAAGATAATGGCGGCATCAGCACATCAATGATATTGCCCTGCACCTTCCCGATAATCAGCGAGGACGAGCTATTGGCAAAGGCGTTTTGCGCCATTGTCATCATAATCAAACCGGGGGCGAGAAATACCAGAAACGGCACTTCGCCAAACAAACGCTCATTGCCGCCGAAGGCCAGCGCAAAAACCACAAAAAACAGCAACGTCGTAACAACGGGCGCAATAATCGTTTGCGAATAGACTTTCAAAAACCGCCCGACTTCGCGCTTGACCAGTGTCGCAAGCCCGACATGGTTGATGAAACCTATATGGCGCGCCTTCAGGCTATTTCCGCTCTCGGCCTTTATGCTCTCATTGCGCGGCGGCGTTAAACTCTCTGTCATTTCAAATCCTGTTGCGTTAAACTTGGCATGGTACCATTACACATTTGCACAATTGCAAATAACCATGCCACACAATACCTAATCCAAACGCCTGAAAATGCAAGATGGAAAAAAATCCGCGCCCAACTCATCAGCCCCAAAAAAAGCTGCCTCAGAAGCAGAATCAAAAGCAGCAGAATCAAAAGCCGCGCCAGAAACAGCCGAAAAAGATTACAGCGTCTTATCTGCATAATTCTGGGCTGTATTATCTGGAGCGCTACGCCGCAGGAAGCGGTCATTTCCGCAGTGTGATGACTCGGAAGATCCAGCGCTCCTGCCGCGTTCATACCGATCAAAACTTTGAAGAATGCGCGGCGATGCTGGAAGAAGTTATCAGCAATTTTATACGCTCAGGCCTGCTCAATGACGCGCTTTACGTTGAATCAATGGTGCGCAACTACCGTGCCAAGGGGTTATCGCGCAAAATGATCCTCAACAAGCTCGCCGCCAAAAGGGTCGACAAGGATGATATCGAGGCGGCCTTATCCGATTATGACGACACGGCGCAGGCCAGCCATAGCTTTAGCGATGACGGCAATGGCAACGATAACCGCATTGATACGGAGCTACGATCAGCGGCGATTTTTTGCCGCAAGAAAAAGCTCGGCGCTTATGCGGCTACGCCCTCTCACAAAAAAACCCTCCTGCATGATGATGACAAATACATGCAAAAACAGCTCGGCAAACTCGCCAGAGCTGGCTTTTCCTATGACATCTCACAAAAAGTTCTAGCGCTCGACTTGGATGAGCTTATCGAAATCCAAAACCACGGCTAAGCTCGCCCCCTAAGGATCACCCCTAAGCTTCGCGCCCAGTCACCCTTAAGCATTATCGTGAACGCTGCTCGGCTCGTCATCATCCGATCCCAAAGCCATAGAAACACGATCAACAGGGAAGACGACGATCGCCGTTGTCCCGATACCCTTTTGCGATACAAGCTCAAAGCGCCCGCCATGCATTTGGATCAATGACGATACAAGCGTCAAACCAAGCCCCGTTCCGGAACCGCTCCGGTTAAGCTGGTTATCAATTTGCCCGAACGGCGAAAGCGCCTTTTCGATCTCATGCTGCTCAAGCCCGACCCCTGTATCCGTGAACGATAGGCGCAACTCACCGCGCGTATCCAGCTCGAAAGAAACCGTAACCCGCCCGCCTTTGGGTGTAAATTTGATAGAGTTGGATAGCAGGTTCATTGCGATCTGTTTGATTGCAAGCTCTTCTCCGATAATTTTCGGCACACCATCCAAGTTGACCATCATATTCATCTCATTGTTTTCAATTTTTGATGATAACAATGAGATGCTGTCGTCCACGACTTCGCTCAAATCAACAACGCTTTCATTTAAGATCCTCTCGCCTGCCTCAATTCTTGAAATATCGAGAATCTCATTGATAACATTCAGCAGCTTTTGGCCGCTCTCATTGATATGCTTCACATAGTCGATATATTGGGTTTGTTCGATCGCCCCAAAAACTTCGTTCTTTATAATTTCTGAAAACCCGATAATGGAATTCAGCGGGGTACGCAACTCATGACTCATATTCGCCAAAAACTCAGACTTGGCGCGGTTGGCCAAATCTGAATTCATTTTCGCTTCCATCAAGCCGATTTCAAACTTTTTGCGTTGTTCGATATTCTCGATACTGCCCTCAAAATATAAAACACGGCCATTCTGATCTCTAACGGCACGAATATTCTCGCTTACCCAAATTTTTGTATCATCGGTACGGCGAATTTGAATTTCATGATTGTATAAATCCGACGAGCTCGCCGATAGCGAGAAGCCTTCAATATCTTCACGATCACAACAATAAACCATTTTGAACGCGTTTTTGACTTCACGCAGAATTTGCTCAGGAGAGCTATACCCTAAAATACGCGCCATAGAGGGGTTTGCGCTCAGATATATCCCTTCCGGTGTAAGCTGGTATATACCGCCCGCTGCGTTCTCAACAATCGTACGGTACTTCTTCTCGGCCTCGCTCAATGCACGCTCAGCCCGCCTGCGCTCTTCAACATCCGTAAATGTTCCGACAACACGCAAATTTCTATTTTGATCCTGACGGATCATCGACATTGCAATTTCAGCGGCTCTGAATGTGCCGTCTTGCATACGAAGGCGTGTAAAGCTTCTGCTGCTTGTTCTTTGACCTTTCACCAACTGGTCGAAGTCCTGCATCTGCTGCTTTTGATCCAAAGGGTGCAGCAAAGAAAACAACTCTGTGCCATAAAACTTCTCGGGAGCCTCTCCGGTGATTTTTTTCCAAGCACCGCTCAAAAACACCAATTCGCCTTCAATATTTGTTTCAAAGATAATGTCGCTTACGGAATCGATGATTGCCCTGTTTTCTTTTTCTGATTGGCGCAAAACGATATTCAAGCGTTCCGTTTCTTGAATCTGGGTAACCAGATCCTTGTTTTTATTTTCCAAGACCTTGTTCATGTCAGAAAGTTTTTCGGACTGCTTTCTGTTATTTTGAACATACAGCGTTGCAACAGCCGTAAGAATAAAGCCGATGAAAAGAAAGTAATAAGGAATATCTCTGAAAAAATATAATTTCTGCGCAGATCTGAAACTCATACTCAATTCAAATGGTTGCTGCCAGACATCTAAAAGAAAGACATGTTTAAAATTTTTACGAACCTCTTCGAAAACAACCTCATCTCTACCTATTTTTACAATTCTCTCTTTATCAGGCGTTTTTTGATTGCGGATAAGAAGATATGCCAAATATTTTGATGCGCCGCGAAACGGTTTCACAAAGATTTCATCTTCGGATAGAACGCCGAACATATAAATAGCTTCACCTTTATTCAGCATTTTTAATACGAGAAGGTTTAAGTTCTCCGCGCTGTTTTGCGTGGCCGATTCAGCCTCATAAAAGAAAACCCTGCCTTTATCGATATTGCTGTTTTCAATGTAATTTATTATTTTTGTCATACCGTTGCCGTTGCCGGATTTAAACAAAAAGTCGATAAGCTTGGGCGCTGCATCTCCTACATTATGCTCTTCATGGTAAGACCATTCGCCGTCCTCGCCTTTTCGAACAGATAAAAACGCATTAAAGCTGTCTTTTTGTAGTCCCAAAGACAATTTCTGATGCCGGTCTTCTTCGGACTCTCGTGAAACGACAGCAACAACTGAGAAAGCCTCCATAACGGAGGCAAGCCTGTCAGAGGCGTTGAGAAAGCTCTGAACGGAATAATCGGCAATATAATCTTGCTCATCATTAATGATCTCATTGACCAAAACCATCAGGAAGGCGGAAATCGCAATGGTAATAAAAAGACCATTAATAAAGATAATGATTTGCGCAGCAATCGAGTTGTCTTGCTGTACGAAGTCCTCTTCTTCATCGAGAAGTTTTTGCGAGTTCAGGTATTTATCTTTAAGGACAAGCATATTTCAGATTTTTTAAGGTTTAAGTCGAGCCAAAACAGATTTTATAATTCTACGCTTCTATGAGGATGACGCAAAGCTTTTAAAAGATTACTAATTTTAATTATTTTATCATAAGCGATCATATTTTACCCAAGGCAATAAATTTAACATGGTTTTTTTATGCTAAGCATTGAATAATATATCTTTTGCATTGACATTGCAGTGCAATAAAATTAAAAAAGCACTATGAAACTTTAAGTGTGAAATTATTTGATAAATAAGGATTTATACCATGAGCACGAATAACCCGTTTACACAGTTCTTTTCTCAAAACGACTTCACAAAAGCGTTTGAGCAATATCAGACACTTCCTTTTGACCTGAAGGAAATCATGGAAAGCCACCGTAAAAATATGCAGGCTTTTTCTGAAGCGCAACAATTAGCCATGGAAAGCATGCAGGCTGTGGCGCAAAGACAGACCGAGATCATGGCACAAATGATTCAGGACAACTCCGCTCTTGCGAAAGAAATGATGAGCGAAGGCTCACCGGAGCAAAAACTGGCCAAAAACGCTGACTTGCTGAAGAAATTCTACGAGAAGAACAGCACGAACTTCCAAGAGCTGGGCGATATGATCAGCAAATCCAACATCGCCGCCGGTAAGGTGCTGAACAAGCGCGTGAGCGCCAGCATGGGCGAGTTGAAAACAGCGATTGAAAAAGGCGCTGGCTCGAAAAAAGCCGCTTAATTGCGTTTTAAGACAATAACAAAAGGCTGCCCTTAGACTGGCGGCCTTTTTTATTTTTGGTTAAGATCGAAACTCTAGAATCAGAACCTTAACCAGAACTGCAACCATCCAAGACCATTAGTATTCAAGGCAAGTATGAGCGATACCATTACATTTTCCGATTTCCACAAGGTCGATATTCGTGTCGGCACAATCATTGACGCGCAGGAATTCCCCGAAGCGCGCAACCCCGCTTACAAGCTCTTTGTGGATTTCGGCGGCGAGATCGGCGTCAAGAAAACCTCCGCCCAGATTACGCAAAACTATACGCCGCAAACTCTGATCGGTATGCAAGTCGCGGCTGTTGTGAATTTTCCACCCAAGCAAATCGGCAAATTCATGTCGGAAATTCTGGTGTTGGGCTTCCCCGATGCGCAGGGCAATGTAACGCTCGTCACCCCGACCCTGCCCGTCCCGAATGGCGGGCGTCTGTATTAATGAGCGCGTTGAGGGGGGCAGCAAGCCCCCACCTATAGCGGCAGGCGCATAACGACCTTCAAGCCGCCATGGGCGCTTTTTTCCAGCCAAATCCTGCCGCCGTGATTATGCACGATATCCATCACAATCGGCATTCCCAGCCCGACATTCCCCGATGAGGAACCGCGCGCGGGATCAAGCCTGAAAAACGGCTTGAACACATCCTCATAGCGATCTTCAGGGATTCCGGTACCGTCATCTTCAATCACGATCTCAACGCGGTCTTCATCGACAATATCGGCGGAAATCCAGATATTTTTCGCATAACGCCCAGCATTATCGAGCAAATTGCGCATCGCCCGCTCCATCGCATGGGGGCGCAGCGGCATTGTAATGTAATCGGGAATCGTCCAATGCAACGCCGCAGCAGCCACAGCACCATCGCCAAGCCCATCGCCGCCCTGCCCGTCACGCCGCGTCAATTGTGCGCGGATTTTATCCGTCAGCACGGTTAGCAGCATCACCGCCAGCGGCTCTTCTTCCTGCCCACGCACGAAATTCAAATAGCCGTCAATCATCACATTCATCTGGGCGATATCATCCTTCATCGCCTGCACATCCTCGCTATCGGGCATCATCTCCAGCGTCAGCTTCATCCGCGTCAGCGGTGTACGCAAATCATGCGAAACCCCCGCCAGCATGATCGTCCTTTGCGTCACCTGCCGTTTGATACGGCGGCGCATATCCAAAAAGGCTTGCCCTGCCTGCCGCACCTCGGCTGCGCCCTCGACCTTGAATTTCTGCACATCGCGGCCACGCCCAAACCATTCCGCCGCCACCGCCAGCCGCCTGATCGGCCTGATCTGGTTGCGCATGAACAAAACCGCCACAAGGCACAAAACAATCGAAGAACCGAACATCCAGATCAGGAAAATATGCCCCGAAGATGAATAAAAGCGCCGTTCAGGGAACAACACATTCAGCACCCCGCCATCCAGCTGGATATTCACCTCGACCCATTTTTCCTCGAAATCGGCATGAATGAAAAACGGCCGGCGCAGCTGGGATTCCAGCTCGCGAGAAAGTGATTTAAGCGCGATAGATTTCCAGATAACGGGCTGGCCTGAAAAATCCTTATCCTCGATCAACGCACCCTTCTCATAGCTCATCAGGATATGTAGATTTTGCGCGACATAGCCCGTCATGCGTTCGATGGACTCATCATTCGCGCCATCCTCAATCGCCTTGACGATAATCGCGATTTCCCCCGCAACGGCAAAGGCCAGCCTGTTCAAAATGCGATCCCAGTGATTGTCCAGAAACACAATCGTCGAGATAATCTGGATCAACATAATCGGCGTCACAAGGATCAACAGCGAGCGCCCGAGCAGCGAGCGCGGCAAAAACCGTTTGAGCCAGGATTTGCTTTTTGCTCTTTGTGCGCGGCCTTCCGCTTCCGCCGCGCCAGCCGCCTCCTTATCCCACGCGAAAGAGGCAAAGCGATCCTGATTCATATCGGGCGCATCTTTGGAGCTATCGGTTATCTGTGTTGCCGTATCGGTATTATTTGCCATGGCTTATTCTCAAATCCGCTCCGTCTATACCCGCCTCGTCTAAATCCGCTCCGCCAGCAAAACATACCCCTTACCGCGCACGGTCAAAAGATATTTCGGCGCTTTGCTGTCTTCCTCGATTTTTCGCCGCAAGCGCGTTACCTGCACATCAACGGTGCGCTCTCCGGTATCAACGGCGCATAATTCCGCCAACTCCTCCCGCGATAGGGTTTCACCTTGCCGCGCCGCCAAAGCGCTCAGCAAGTTCACCTCCATCGTCGTTAGGCGTATCTCGCCCTCAGGGGAGTCCAGCAATTGCCGCGCCTCATCAAACACCAACGTCCCGATGCGAAAGCGCCCTTTGCCGCTTTCCTCCTTGCGGTTGCGCTTTAAAATCACCTGAAGCCGCATCAACAATTCTTGCGGCTCGAACGGCTTCACCAGATAATCATCGGCGCCGGCCTCAAAGCCCTTCATCTTATCGCCCAACTCGCCCAAGGCGGTCAGCATGATTGCGGGCGGCGTTACAAGGGTTTTATTGCGCTGGCGCTCCTCCAGAAACTCAATGCCGCTTTGCCCCGGCATCATCACATCGACAATCATCGCATCAAAGACAAAGCTTTCGAGCAGAACCGAAGCCTCCGCCGCATTCTCGGCGCGCAGCGTGGTATAGCCGCGTTCTTGCAAATAACGACAGATCAGGGCGGCAATGCGCTTATCATCGTCAATTACAAGTATATGGTCGCTTTGCGTTTGCATAAATCCGTTTACAAATGTGTTATTTTACGCATACTAATGAGCGTGAATTTTTACACCGTATATCAATTTTCCTGTATATTAAACTGGCAAACGGTAGAACGGTCTAAAAACCGCAAAATTCGTAACAATGATAAAAAAAGATGAGGCTAAAATGGCGGGTATTCCCTTTGATCAGCGCGAAGGCAAGATCATTCTTGATGGGGCAATTGTAGAGTGGAAAGACGCGAAAATTCACGTCCTGACCCATGCTTTGCATTACGCCAGCTGCGTGTTTGAGGGCGAGCGTTCTTATAACGGTGTTATCTTCAAGAGCCATGAACATTCCTTGCGCTTGGAAAAATCCGCAAAAATCCTTGGCCTCACTTTGCCGATGAGCGCGGAAGAGATTACAAAAACCAAAGCCGAGCTGTTAAAGCTGAACAATATCGTTGATGGCTATGTCAGGGTTTTTGCATGGCGCGGGTCGGAGCAAATGGGCGTTTCGGCGCAGGCAACCAAAACCCATATGGCGTTTTGCTGTTGGGAGTGGCCGAGCTACTTTTCCGAAGAAAAGCGCGAAAAAGGCCTCTCGCTGATTACGGCGCAATATAGACGCCCTGCCCCTGATACCGCGCCAACACAGGCCAAGGCGGCTGGGCTTTACATGATTTGCACAATCTCCAAACACGCCGCCGAGGCCGCTGGCCATGACGATGCGATGATGCTGGATTATCGCGGTTATGTGGCCGAGGCGACGGGCGCAAATATCTTCTTTATCAAGGGCAATGAAATCCACACCCCTACGCCGGATTGCTTTTTGAACGGCCTTACCCGCCAAACCGCTATCGCACTGGCCAAGGATAAGGGTTACACGCTGATCGAACGTCACATCATGCCCGATGAAATCGGCGGGTTTGATGAGTGCTTTTTGACGGGATCAGCCGCAGAAATCGCCGCCGTCGGCAGCATCGACCAGCACAAATACACTGTCGGGCCTGTTGTCCGTGATATCCGCAGCGCGTACGAGGATCTGGTGCGCGGTGTTGAGCCTGCTGCACAATCCGCTGCAAAAGGCGGCTAATACCCGCTCAAAAATTGACAAAACCGCTCTAAAAATGCATAATGTACGAAAATAAAACAATAATTTAACGGTAATAGTGTATTTTTAATAAGCTCGTAAATCATAACAAAAATATGAGCTTTGTAATTGGGTGGTGATGGCTGAACAATCAATACATCCGTATATTTTAGCTCATATCCGCTTAAATGCGGATGTGATAGCGCGTTATTTGTTCTTGGATGATAGCGGAAATCCAATCACAAATGGCACGCAGCTTCATGAGCGCTTGCGCCCGCTGCTGGCCGCTATTCCCGATATTGATGCAAATGACGGGCGCTGGCGGCTCTCCACACTGGTGAGAGATCTAAATAGCAATCCGGGCAATCTCGACGAACGCGATATCAACAATCTCAGGCGCTTGACGGAAGAGTTCCTCAAGGATGAAACGCTCTCCCCCGAGCTTTTGGAGTTAGTGGCGCAGCTGCATATATTCAAAACGCTTGGCGCTGATGCTGTTATTCCCGTCGGAGAAACGGCGATTGAGCATATAAACACTGTTGGGATGAGGGAATTTTTCCAATACCTCGTTCACGGCGACTCGCCAAGCCAACCAAAGCCACACTGGTCAAATGTTCCGGCTTATCAGCTTGAAAACCCGACCTTGATGCCGACGGAAGATGACGCCTTCATGCAAGCGCTTTCAGCCGTTATCACGCAAATCCAGACCGATATGCGCACAATGGGCGTGAACCAGCCCCCGCCGACTGCGACGAACGGCTTTTTCAGCGATGAAACTTTTTACGAGCCCTCAAGGCTATTGCAATTTATAGATCACGCCATGCAGCCTTTAGGCGATAGCACCGAATTGCAAGCGATCAGAGCAATAGAGGATATTGAGGAGAGAATCGAAGCATATAGCGCTTATATTGCCGCATCGCCCTTAAGCAATTCCGCGCGCCAAGCCCTGCTTGAAACCCTTGACAAATTCGGCCCTGATCAAAGCTTTGAGACGCATATCACCGCCGCCCGTGCTCTCGGATTGGTCGATGACCTGACATATAGCCGCGCATTGCTCAGAACGATCAGCGATGTCGGCAATGACCGTAGCGGTACTTTGGGCGAAGAAACCATGCGCTACCTGCCCTATTACCTTGCCTATATTCGAGAGAACCCCGGCGCCGTATCGCCAGAGATGCAAACACGTGCCAGAGAATTCTCAGGCCTCTTCCTTTCACTTTATCAGGATGAGCGCATCTCTGATCCGCTCAGACAATCCCTCGAGGCTGAATTAGAGGCTCGTTCCGGCGAGCCGCCCGGCGCTATGCCGCCGCCAGCGGAAGCACCGGACCCAACAGATCAGCCGCCTATAGACCGCACCCGCCCCGAATTCATCGAATCTATGCAGGTTCTGGCGCGTATGGCCGCAACAAACGGTATCCCCGTCGCAATTCCTACAAATATCAACAACCCGCTCAGCCTGAACGGTGTTGAATCCGCTCATTTCAACGAAGCCTATCAGCGCGGAATGCGCGATGTCTTCAACCGTAATATTGACCGAATTTTCGGCGCACCCGACTCCGCCCCTGGCTATGTCACTGATGCCGAAAGCGCATTACAATATTTCTTGTTTGACTCCGAAAACCGCGCTTACGAATTCAGGGAGCAGCCTGACGGAACATCGGCGCTATTCCGCATTGAGCAAAACGGAACTTCCACACAAATACCACAATCGGAAACGCCGCTATTAACGGCATATAGGCTCAACGAAGACGGATCAATCTCAGGATTTTTGCGCGATCGTGACGGAAAACTATACGAATATGATGACAATCTTCGTCCTATGCTTTTGCCTGAAGATCGTTTTAATTTTGATGTCGCGCATCCGAACGAAGTCACACAGCAATTATTACGCAGACTTGCCGAAAGAGAATGGTCGGAATTTGCCGAAAGATTTGACGGATATACAACGCTTACGGCAATGCCAGCGGCCAGCGAAATCCCCGATCATATGCAAGATTTGTCCGAACAGCTCCGTGAACGGATCAGGCAGTATTACGAAGATCGCGGCCTTACACTGACCGATGAAGAAACAAATGCCATTTATTCCGACCTCAGAAGCGGCCAATACTCTCAAAGCGATTTAATGCGCAAATTGAACACGCAAACCCCGCAGGAAAATGCGGCGGCCACTGAAATGTTTATGTTCCTGAGCCAAATGCAAGCGCTCAATGATCTCCAGCAAACATTGGCATTGCGTGATTACACAAATTTCGCGCGTGACGGTCAACTGCCGAGCGGTACACAACTTACCGCTGCTCCGCGTTTTAATTTCGAATGGCAGATTGATTGGAATAGCGGTGTTTTCAGCTGGCAAAACGAGCGAGAGTTCCGCGTTTTAGGGCCTGAAATCACTGCGGCATATTATGACGGCACAACGGTTACAACCGATATGTTCACCGACCCTTATGCGCAATCTTACATCGCCATGAACGGTTGGAGCGGCGAAATGGACTATCTTCAGGTCGCACAAACCGCACGTGCGCTGATGCTGAAACAATCCGCAGACCGTCACGGCATCGACGACCCGAATAGTGATGAAGCCAGAGCCGCCTTTCTGGAGGACTATCGCAACGGCCATTACCACCTGCACGATATTGATATATTTCTGCAAGCATTTGACGTTGATGAGAATAATCGTGTTCGCGTGCGAAGCGAGCATGATCGCAACAGCTATGCCCCCGGTGCCTTAAACGATACGGCAGACCTCAGACATCGTTCACAGTTATTCAATGAGGCTTTCGGGCAACCCAGAGAGGTTTTGCAAGCTGATGGCACGACAAGAACAGTAAGTTCGACTTTGACCGTTGAAGAAGCAACCATGATGGTTATGAAAGATCCGGTATTCAGGCACAGGCTGGGCTATGACCGCGCACGCTTCGATCTGAGCTATGAAGAACTTCTGGAGCGTCACGGGTCTGTTATCTCCAGAGAGGTGGAGAACATGATGAATAACAGCTCCCTCTTTATGCTTTTCCGCTGGCCAGATTCAGGGAGTCCGCAAGCTGATATGCCGTCGATTTTTGAGCAGCGCTATAGAATGCGCCTTGAAGAGCGAAGAGAGCTTGAGTTTAAAAGAGTTTATGGCGTTGTACGTGAAGCCGAGGACAGCCCGATCACACAAGCCGAGCCAAATCCGCTTGATGAGATTATCCCCGCTGCTGCGCCTGACGAAGAAGAGCCGGAGCAAAGAGGCTCGCTCAACGGTGATGCGGATGCGCCAACCACGACAGCAGCGGCCCTGCAGGCAACAATCTCCGAGATTACAGGGCAAGACCCGGTTGACGATACGTCCACAATTGCCGGTTACACGCCAAACCAAAATCCTGCCGTGTTGCGCTTGTGATAGATTGGCTGCTTTAAAGCCCCCTTGACATTATAGGAATTTTGTCACATCATGGTTTTGGTTCAAGGGCGAATTGCGCCTGCACTAAACTGTGTCATTCCGGCGAAAGCCGGAATCTAGGGCTTTTTTACCACCAAGACACCAAGTCACCACCGCCATTGTCAGCACCTCCCTCACTTTTATTTCTACTCATCCTCGCCTTCCCCAGTGGCGCATTATGCAAAATGTATACAGCGCAACCAAAAACAACTGGGGCGAGTGGGGCAAGCGGGGCGAAACGCCTGTAACCTACTGAAATATAAAACAAACCTTTCGCCCCACTTAAAGCTTGAGAGTGGGGCGAAACTCAGATCCTAAAATTACACATTAAAGCGGAACAGGATAACATCGCCATCATTGACGATATATTCCTTGCCTTCCTGACGGAGTTTTCCGGCATCCTTTGCGCCCTGCTCGCCTTTGGTGGCGATGTAATCATCAAAGGCAATGACCTCGGCCTTGATAAAGCCGCGCTGGAAGTCGGAATGAATAACGCCCGCAGCTTCCGGCGCTTTCATGCCCTTGCGGATCGTCCAGGCGCGTGCCTCTTTCGGCCCTGCGGTGAAATAGGTCTTCAGCCCCAACAGCTCATAACCCGCGCGGATAATACGGTTCAGCCCAGGCTCGCTTAAACCCATTGTGGCCAGAAACTCGGCCTTTTCCTCTTCAGTATCCAGCTGGGCAATCTCCGCCTCAATCGAAGCGCAGATGATCACGCTTTGCGCGCCTTGCGCTTGCGCCATCGCGGCGACCTTTTGCGTCAGCGCGTTGCCCTCGGCGGCATCGGCCTCGGACACATTGCACACAAACAAAACAGGCTTGAGCGTAATCATCCCGAACGTCTTGGCGATTGCAAGCTCATCAGCATCAAGGCCAACCGCGCGGGCGGGTTTCCCCTCGTCAAGCACAGCCTTGATTTTAAGCATCAGGTCATGCTGCGCTTTGGCTTCTTTATCCGCGCCCTTGGCCTTCCGCGCGACATTGGCGATTTGCTTTTCAAGGCTCTCCATATCGGCGATCAAAAGCTCGGTATCAATCGTTTCCGCATCGCGCAGCGGATCAACCGAGCCTTCAACATGAGTGACGTCGCCATCCTCAAAGCAGCGCAGAACATGGATAATCGCATCGGTCTGGCGGATATTGCCGAGGAACTGATTGCCCAGCCCCTCGCCCTTGCTCGCGCCTTTGACCAGCCCCGCAATGTCCACAAATTCAAGCTGGGCAGGAATAATGCTCGCCGAGCCGGCAAATGTGGCGATTTGCTGAAGCCGCGTATCAGGCACGGAAACCCGCCCGACATTCGGTTCAATCGTGCAGAACGGAAAATTGGCCGCCTGCGCCGCCGCCGTTGCCGTTAACGCGTTGAACAAGGTCGATTTCCCGACATTCGGCAAGCCGACAATTCCACAATTAAAACCCATCTTAAAAACCCTTCAAACTTTTTAACTTCACATTACTTCAAAACAATGCCGCTTAGGACAGCAGCAGGACAGCAGCCAATCAAACACTCACGCATCGCTCATATCCATCGTGATTTTACTCATGTAATCGGTTTCTCTTTTCTGCGCAAGACAATCTGCGTATTTTGCAAAGCTATCCAAAAGCCTCTCCAGCCAATCCTGATCGGCCTTTGCGAAATCACCCAGCACATAAGGGCTAACTCTATCCCTATGCCCCGGATGGCCGATCCCGATCCGAATGCGCCAGAAATCCGGCGTTCCCAAATGCGCCTGCATGGATTTTAAACCGTTATGCCCCGCATTACCGCCGCCCTTGCGAATACGGGTTTTGCCCGGCTCCAGATCCAGCTCATCATGAAACGTAAAAATATTCTCTGGCTCGATCTTGTAGAACTTCGCGGCGGCGGCGACGCTCTGACCGGAATTGTTCATATAGGTTTCAGGCTTGAGGAGCGCTATTTTCACGCCATCAATCCGCCCTTCCGAGACAAGCCCTTGGAATTTTTTTCGGAACGGCGGGAAATTATACTCCTGCGCAATCCTGTCAATCGCCATAAAGCCGACATTGTGACGGTTTTTGGCGTATTGCGCACCGGGATTGCCCAACCCGACCAGTAAGATCATCGGTTTTTCCTCATCATATATCGGCTTGGTTTTGCACGGCCTGCTCAGAAATTTCGGTAGCTTCGATAGAAATGCGAACATTGCCAAATCTTCCCAGAAAACCCGCCTCACCACAATAAAAAAGGGCGGCGCAATAAAGACCGCACCACCCTTTTTAAAAACATATCAGCGTAGCCGAGATTTTTACTCAGCCTTTGCTTCTTCTGATGCTTCGCCTTCAGCCTTATCACCAGCGTCATCCGCCGCAGCGTCATCTGCAATCGGCTTGGCCAATTCTGCATCGGCCTCAGCTTCTTCAGCCGCTTCCTGATCCGCCGTCTTCGGCGCAGCAATCGTTGCAATCGTAAAGTCACGATTATCAATCACGAATTTTGCACCTTCCGGCAGGATCGCATCAGATGACTTCACCGAATCGCCGATCAATTTGCCTTCAAGATTCACTTCAATCTGGTCAGGGATATTGTTGGCCAGAACAGTCACTTCCACTTGGTGGCGCGTTACGTTCAAAATACCCTTTTGCGTGATGCCTTTGGATTTTTCATGATTGATGAAATTCACAGGAACCATAACAGCAATTCTCGTTTTCGCAGTCACGCGAAGGAAATCAACATGTTCCACAATGTCCGTCACAGGGTGAAGCTGAACATCGCGCACCAGAACAAGGTGCTTGTCGCCGCTTACATCCAGATCGCATAGCGTGGTAAACATGCGGCCTTTTCTGTATTCAACATTGATCGTATTCGTATCGAGCGAGATTTTCACAGGCTCTTTTTTATCGCCGTAAATCACGGCGGGAGTTTTGCTTGCGCGGCGTAAAGAACGTGCTGCCCCCTTACCGGCCTGCTCTCTTTTCTCCGCTTGTAATGCGTAGTTTTTTGACATGGTTTTTTCCTTTTTCAAATGGTTCGGCCTCCAGGGGTGCCGCAACCGGTTTCAAGATGCACGATAAAAAGCAAAAATCCGATAGAAATGCAAGGAAAAACAGTAAAATAAGGCTTTCAACGAAATTTAGCGGGAATTAGCAGATGTTAGCGCTAATTAGCCGCAATTAACGGAACAGTGCCGAGATCGAGCGCTCTTCACTTGTCCGCAAAATCGCCTCACCGATAAGATTGGCAACGGAAAGCTGCTCAACCTTTTTGGATTTTTCGATATCAGCCGTCGCCAGAATGCTATCGGTCGTTACAAGACATTCCATTGGTGATTTTTCGATTTTCTTGACCGCCTCGCCCGAAAGCACGCCATGGCCAACATAGGCATAAACGGCCTTTGCGCCCTTATCCTTGAGCGCCACAGCGGCATTGCAAAGCGTGCCGCCGGAATCAACGATATCATCGACAAGAATACAAATCTTGCCCTTCACATCGCCGATCACGTGCATAACCTCCGACACGCCGGCCTTTTCGCGGCGCTTATCAATAATCGCCAAATCGCCATTACAACGATTGGCCAGTGAACGGGCGCGAACGACCCCGCCGACATCGGGCGACACAAGGCAAACCTGCTCACCGTTAAACTTCTCCAGAATATGCGGCACAAAAACAGGGCCGACCGAAAGGTTATCCAGCGGTATATCGAAAAACCCTTGAATCTGCCCCGCGTGAAGCTCCATCGTCAAAACGCGGTTTGCGCCTGCTGCGGTGATCAAATTGGCGACCAGCTTGGCCGAGATAGGCGTTCTGCCGCCCGTTTTACGGTCTTGGCGCGCATAGCCGAAATACGGCAACACCGCCGTGACGCGCCTTGCAGAACCGCGCCGTAAGGCATCCATGGCGATCAGCAGCTCCATCATATGGTCATTGGCGGGAAATGATGTGGATTGAATAAAGAAACAATCCTCACCGCGAATATTTTCCATGATCTCGACAAACACCTCATTATCAGCGAAACGCTTCACATCGGCTTGGGTCAGGGGGATATCCAGATAATCGGAAATGGCCTGCGCCAGCTTGGGGTTGGAGTTTCCGGAGATCAATTTCATAGGCGTTTATCCGTGATGTTTATCCGTGATACTGGCGCAATCAGGCTTTGTATCGAATTTACAATGTGAGCGCACTATAAGAATCCAATCCCGCAAGGTCAACAATTTTCAGGACTAAGTTTTTTTAGCGCGATTTATCTAATCCTTGATCATAATCAACGAAATCTGGCGGCCATAATCTTTTTCAGCTCTGTGCGTGGCGCGGCGATAGCTGAAAAAATCCTCTTCATTGAAATATGTATCAAGATCCTTGATGTAAACATTCCGCACCCCGATCAAGGCCAGCTTATTGGCGCAATAGCCCGCCAGATCGAACATCAAGCGGTTTTCCGCCCGTCCAGCCATAAAAAAGCGCTCGTTCTCGCCGTCTTCGTCCATAAAGGGCTGCACGAACTCTTCACTGACCTCATAAGACACCTGCGCGATACAAGGCCCGATACAGGCGCGGAGCGAGGATTTTTCAGCGCCGAGATCAATCATGGCTTGCGTTACGCTATCCAGAACACCGCCGATTGCGCCCTTCCAGCCCGCATGCGCCGCCCCGATCACGGGCGCGCCATCAGGCTTTTGCCCGCGCAACAATACGGGCGCACAATCCGCCGTTAACACGCCAATCGCAACCCCGCCGCGATCGGTCACCAAGGCATCGGCTTGCGGCTTTTCATCAGCGCGCCAGAGCTTATCTTGAACCGTGATGCAGGCATTGCCATGCACCTGATGCACCGTCATAATGTGTTCAGGCTCAATATTGATAACGCCGGCGATAGTTTCGTAATTCTTTTTGACATTTTCCGGCAGATCATCCGAGCCGCTCCCGCAGTTCAGGGCATTATAAACGCCTTTGCTGACACCGCCGCGCCGCCCGAAAAATCCATGAAAAACGGGGTCTTTGGCATTGTCGCAGAAATGCTCCATATCATAATAAATCATGCCGTCATTCTCCTCAAAAGCCTGCCGGCTGAACTTCGTTTGTCCCATGCGCCATCCCCATCACTTTAAACAATGCCCCCATTTCATCCGAATGCGTCAGGCGATGCAATGCTTTTGTGACATCTTCGCGCTGATTTTTATCGCCTTGCTCCAAGAGCCGCGCCGCCCGCAGCGCAATCCCCATATTGTGCAAAAATGCGCCTTGGGTATTCAGAGCGCAAAAATCAATACCCTGCGCCGCGACAACCTCCCGCAGCCTGCCAAAATCAACATGCGAGGTTATATCCGCATCCCCCAAAGTATCGCCATCAAGCACATTAACTATTTTATGCTGCCGCAAGGCCTGAAGCGTATCGCCATAGTCCGATTTTTCATGGCCGTAATCAATCATTAAGGCCGCGCCCGATTGCCGTTTGAGCCGCTGCGCAATCTCCGACACCAGTGCTTCACGCGCTAAGGAAATCTCGCAGATCGCTCCTTGCAATGGCACAGGAAAGCCCAGCGGCGCAGCAAAATCAGGTGATGGGCGCAGCCCCCAATCAAAGACACGCTTGCCTAGATGTTCACCATCATGCTCGTTATCACGCGTCTTATCATTCGTCGTTCCTTGAGGGCTTAAGACAATCCCACGCTCATGCCAGCCTCCGCCCTGATAGCAATATTGCTGCACGGGGAGCGCATCAAGCAATTCATTGGCCACCACGAAAAGTGGCTCATGATCAGGCACTGCAGCGAAATCCTCATGCCATTGCACCGCAGATGAACCGCCCAATGACCCGATATTGCCCCCCTTGAGCGTGTCAGATTGAACCGCCCGTAATACGGGGCTGGTTTCAACAATATGCACCTCCAGCGCGGCGGACAGACCCGCAACCCCCGCAGCCACGCGCAATATATCACGCATCAGCGAACCGCGCCCCGCCCCGATTTCGCACAAAATAACGCGCGGCGGCGCGCCCATGCGTTGCCAATAATCCGCAAGCCAAATTCCAATCATCTCGCCGAAAAGCTGGGATATTTCAGGCGCTGTGGTGAAATCGCCACGCTGCCCGAAAGGGTCTTGGCGCATATAATAGCCATGCTGCAGATGCCCCAATATCAGCGCCATAAAATCAGCGACGCTCATAAAGCCATCTTGTTGAATCTTAGCGCGCAAAATATCCTGAAGCGCGCGGGCGCTGTTTGATAGTAAAAGGGTTGATTCAGCCGCTTGATCGTTCACGTTCACAATTTCAATCTCGATTAGGCCTCAGTTTTAGAGCGTTTTAGAGCATTTTACGGCGTTTTATAACGTTTCAGAGCTATTCCAGCTTTTATCCGTTTTACGCCGCGCATAAACAATCAAAACCGCACCGCCCAAAATCATCGGCAGGCACAATATCTGCCCCATTGATACAATATCCAGAACAAGCCCGATATGCGCATCAGGCTCGCGGTAGAATTCGACAAAAAAGCGCGACGCGCCATAGCCGATCAAAAACACGCCCGACAAAATCCCCGTATGCAGCCTTATACTCTCGCGCTTGGCCAGCCAATACAAGGCCGCAAACAGCAATGCCCCCTCCAAGATCGCTTCATAAAGCTGGCTGGGGTGACGCGGCTCATAGCCGCCATGCGGGAAACGCACCGCCCACGGCATATCGGTGGTACGGCCATAAAGCTCGCCATTGATGAAATTCGCAATCCGCCCGAAAAACAAGCCGATCGGCGTTGCACAGGCCAGTAAATCGCAGAGCTTTAAAAAGCTGAATTGCTTCAATCGGCTATAGAAATAGCTCGCCGCGATTACGCCGCACACCCCGCCGTGAAACGACATACCGCCGCGCCAGATTTTGAGTATTTCCAACGGGTTTTCAAAGTAAAACCCCGATTGATAAAACAGCACATAGCCCAAACGCCCGCCGAGAATAACCCCGACAATCGCCCATGGCAGGAAATCATCAATATCATCCTTATGCGGTCTATCGCCCTCAGGATAGCGGTTTTTGATAAGGGAAAGGCAATATTTCCAGCCCAGTAAAAATCCGGCGACATAGGCCAGCGCATACCAGCGCACCACCAAAGGGCCAAGCGAAAAGGCGACAGGATCAATATTCGGAAAGTCAAAAGCCATGGCGCGTATCATGGCCTCTCACATACGCCAAAACAAGAAGATTTTTTCAAATCCGCTTTGTTTTTGTGAGCGTCAAACGAATGGTCAATGCTCAATGAGCCTATCTGTAAGGATCGTCCTTGGAGAGATATTTCTCAACATATTGGCGAATACCGTCCTCAAGCGAGGTGAAGGCCTTGATATAGCCCGCCGCGTGTAATTTGCTCATATCGGCCTGCGTGAAATACTGGTATTTGTTCCGCAAGGCATTGGGCATATCAACATAATTGATTTTGGTCGGCTTGGTGCAGGCCTTGAACACAGCCTCGGCCATATCCTTGAAGCTTCGCCCCTGCCCTGTGCCGAGGTTAAACAAACCGCTTTTATCCTTATTCTGGTAAAACCACAGCATGACATCAACGCAATCTTCAACCCAGATGAAATCGCGCACCTGTCCGCCATCGGTGTAATTCGTGTTATAGGATTTAAACAACCGCGCCGCCGCGCCCGCATTGACTTGCGGATAGAGCTTTGAAACCACGCTCATATGATCGCCCTTGTGATATTCATTCGGGCCGTAAACATTGAACATCCGCAGCCCCACCCATTGCGGCGGCACTGGCTCGGAGGCTTCCTTGGAATGCACCACGCGCGAAACACGGCGATCAAATATATTCTTCGACCAGCCATATGCATTCAAAGGCTGAAGCTTGGCAAGCGCTTGCGGCGTATCATCATCGCGGAATCCGATATCCGTATCGCCGTTGCCATAGACCGAATAGGACGAGGCATAGACAAACCGCACCTTGTTTTGCGCGCACCATTTCCACAGTTCGCGGGAGAAGATAAAATTGTTATTGATGATCAAATCGGCGTCTTGCTCGGTCGTTGTCGATATCGCGCCGAGATGATAAATCATCTCAATCTCCGATGCGTGCTGATCGAGATAGAAAAACAGATTATTCGGCGCAACGAAATCGCGAATCTCGCGCTTGGCGATATTGCGCCATTTGTCCTCATCGCCCAGAACATCGCAGATCACAATATCATTGATGCCGTTTTCTTCCAGCTTGGCCACAAGGTTTGATCCGATAAATCCGGCGCCGCCCGTTACGATAATCATGCTTTATTCCCCAAAGATCCGGTTACGTAAGTTTTGATTATACCAGTTTTCATGATCCCATAAACCTATTTAAACTTTCCTAAGATCACGGCCAGGATTGCGGAGTTTGGAGTTGCCACGGCGCTCGCCCCAAACGGGCGTGGAAAAAGACTCCTTTATGCTTGTCAGGCTGCGCCATTGTGTGTAAAAAGAGCCTCATTCCAAAGGAAACAGATATGGCTGGAGCAGAAAAACTACTCGACGATCTTGCGCGTCTGGCTGGCGGAGCCGCTGGCACGATTGGCGCCATGCGCGGCCAGATGAAGGATGACCTCAGAGCAAGGCTTGATAATATCGCCCTGCGGCTTGATCTCGTCCCGCGTGCCGAGTTTGAGCGTTTGGAAGCTATGTTAGCGCAATCCCGCATTGAGCAGGAAAACCTCAAAAAGAGGCTTGATGCGCTTGAGGCATCGATAAAACCAGCGAAAACTCAAAAAACTGCGTCAAAACTCCAAAAAACAGCAAAAAAGACCGCCAAATGAGCATTCAAAACGATTATTTCGACACCCAAGACAACCCGCTCGACCATGTTGAAGAGGTTTTGAGCGCCCATAACTGGAGCTTTAGCCGTATCACGGATGAAGAACTGATGGTGCAGGTTGCGGGCAAAAACTGCAATTACGACCTGTTTTTCATCTGGCAGGACAATATGAACGCGTTGCAATTCTGCGCTCAATATAACTTTGCTATCCCGCAAGACCGCATGGACAAAGCCGCGCATCTATTGATGAATATCAACCGCAACCTTTGGCTTGGGCATTTTGAAATCGCCGATGATAACCGCTTGCCGAGCTTTCGTCATACTTGTCTGTATCGCGGCATCCAGCGCACAGGCGGCGGCTCCGATCTTGAAGATTTGATGGATGTTGCCTTGGCGCAGTGCGAGAGCTATTACGCGGCTTTTTATCTGCTGGCGCATGATGATTATGCGGACGACCAGAATATGGCGCTGGCACTCATGGAAACAATGGGCGAGTCATAACTCCCAAGCCATAAACGCAATCTTTTCTCTCACAGCAAAAACAAGCAAACAAACGACCCAAGCCAACTCATGACCCAAAATTCACGCAATAAACTCAATCTGCTGCTTATCGGCTGCGGCAAGATGGGCGGGGCGCTGCTCGAAGGCTGGCTTAAGAATGATATTTGCAAAGCTGTGCAGGTCGTTGAGCCATTCGGACTGCCCGCGCAATTCCAATCCAATGCACTCATTGCCCATCACACACATATTGCTGATATAACGCCAGAAGCGCCATTTGATGCGGTTATTCTGGCGACAAAGCCGCAAAGCATGGATGAGGTTTGTGCAGCGCTTCAGGGCATAATCACCGCCGATACGCTGGTTTTATCCATCGCCGCCGGAAAAACGATTGCTTATTTCGCTCAATATTTCGGCGCGGCGCAGCCGATTATCCGCACCATGCCCAACACCCCAGCCGCGATTGGTGAGGGGGTTACCGTCGCCTGCCCGAATACGCATGTGACACCAAACCAACGCGCGGCCACAGAACAACTGTTTCAGGCCAGCGGCTTGCTGGAGTGGCTGGAGGATGAAAGCCTGCTCGATGCGGTGACGGCGCTTTCCGGCTCCGGCCCCGCCTATGTGTTTCACCTGATCGAAACGCTGGAACAATCGGGGATAGAGATCGGCCTTCCCCCGAAATTGGCCGCAACATTGGCACGCCAAACCGTGATCGGCAGCGCCGCCCTTGCCAAGGCCGAGCATGACACGCCGCCCGCCACCTTACGCCAGAATGTTACCAGCCCCGGCGGAACAACCGCCGCTGCGCTTGATGTTCTTATGGATGGACGGCTGGAGGAAATTTACAAAGCCGCCCTAAACGCCGCAAAAAATCGCGGCAAAGAGCTGAGTAATTGATTAGAGCGATCTGCTCGATGGCGTTCAGTGCCAGATCAGCCAAGCTACTTGCCCATTTTTTCTTTGATAAATTTATCACGGAAGGAGAAAATAACATCCCGAACACCGCCCTTTGCTGGCTTTCTTGAGCCTTGTGCAGGGTCATAGCGCGGAATCGTTTCGGTTTCTAAGCTTAGCTCAACTTTACCGATAAGATTATCAACATCAACATTTTTTATATGGCTTTGTTTGAGCTTGAGCATAATTTTCTGCTCCGCCTCACCGTAATCACCGTCTACCCATACCAGCTGACGGGCGAAGTTGAAAAACGCAGCCTGATCTTTTGCATCAACAATTTTATCAAACATTTCTTCGATATCTTGCGGTGTCGAAATATCCTGTTGCAGCACTGTTTTTTGCTCTTCTGAGAACGGAATATCCGCAAGCGCTTCGGAGAGATAACGCACCTCTTCGGATGTCACGATATCATCCGCATGTGCAATAGCGAATAATGTGCGCCACATGTAAAACTGACTTTCGGTAACGTTTGTTTTGTTCATACGAATAATCCCCTGTGCTGCAGTTTACAAAATTGAGCAGATAGACCTATATTGTATCTTATTACCAAGAATGAAAAGGTTAAAAATGTTTATTCAAACCGAACTTACACCCAACCCTGCAACCATAAAATTCATTCCGGGGCAAATCGTTCTGGAGAGCGGGACGCTCGATTTTGATAGCCCTGCCGCGGCTGAGGGCGCTCCACTTGCATTACGACTATTCAAGCTACAGGGTGTAGAGCGGGTGTTTTTGGGGCGCGATTTTATTTCCGTCACTAAAAACGACGATACGGATTGGAGCATGCTCAAAACCATGGTTTTAGCCGCGCTGATGGATCATCTTTCAACGAACCAGCCGATTGTGCTTCCTGAAATCCTCGCCAAAGCCAATACAGCCCATGCGGAGGCGGACGGCAATGATGGCGGGTTGGACAGCGAAATTGTTTCCCAAATCAAAGAATTACTGGATACGCGCGTGCGCCCCGCCGTGGCGATGGATGGCGGCGACATTGCCTTTGAGTCATTCACGAACGGTATCGTGCTGCTGCGGATGAAGGGAGCCTGCGCGGGCTGCCCAAGCTCAACCGCTACGCTGAAATCAGGGATTGAGAACATGCTCAAACATTATATTCCCGAAGTGCTCGAAGTGCGACAGGTTGAGTATTGATTTAGGGGCTTAGGGGTTTAGGGATTGGGCGCATTCAGGGCGCTTTCCCGTAAAGCCTCGCCAGACTCCAAATCAAAACCGCCGCTTTCCTCATCCGCTGCCCTGACACTTTCAAAGCGGTACATCATCCCGAACCAGTGCCAAACAGGGTCTTCGGCTGTGCCAGAATTGGCCGTGCAGTTAATACGAATACGCTCATCCGTCAACGGCTCGGCAGGGCGAATTTCAAGCCGCGTTTTACCGGCCACAATCGTATTGGCACGCCCCTGGCCGGAGATAAAGCATTCCGTAACGCTCAAAATATCCGCCGCGCTATCAGGCACAGAAAACCCGAAAAGCGGCGTATCGGTGCTCAAAACCTGATCCTCCGGCTCTATGTCACGGGCGGGAATCGGCAAAGCGTTGGTAATCATCTGAAAACGCTCCAGATCGTTAAAACCCTCGGTCAGCGTAAAGCGCGGCACGTTCAGGAAGTCCATTTGCGCATGCGCCACACCCGATTGCTGCCCTAAAGCAGCGATAAAGCCTTGCTCCTCCATCCAGCGCTTGAACGGCAGCGCATATTCGCCGAACGGATAGGAAAACAAAGTAGGATCAGATCCGAACTGCGCGCGATATTCCTGCCGCGCCGTATTCACAAGCCGTTTGTTCTCGGCCAAACTGTTATCCGAAGGGTACGTATATATTGCAGGCAAAATCCCGAGGGTCACCGCATCATTCCGCGCCAAGGATTTCAGATCATTCCAGCTCATATACTCGCTGGACTCGCGCTCCGCATTATAAGAGGCATAAAGCACCGTGAATGGTATCCGCTCCCTGAGCAAAAGCGGCATGGCTTTTTTATAGGCTGATTGAAACGCGCCTTCGAAGGTAATGGCAATGGTTCGGCGCGGTAACGGCTCCCCTGCTCTGAGCGCTGCAATCAAATCAGGCAAAGCCATGACATTATAGCCGCCTTGCTGTATCTCGCGCAGATGCGCTCTGAAATCATCGAGGCGCAGCGAGCTTCCGGCAAAGCTATCTTCATCAATCCGCACATAATTCAGAATGACGGCAGAGCTTTCCCCAGAGGCGAACGGCGCGGTCACATCATCGGCATAAACAGGCTTATCCCGCATGTTAAACGCAAAGCTCAACACAGCCAGACAAAACAGCGCGAAAACCAATCTGAACTTTGTATTTCTCATCTTCAACAAGGTTTATAGCATTAAAAGCCCCGTGGAAACAAAAAAGGCGTATAAAAGCGCCGCTATGCAAAACACGGCGAAACAGCCTATTGATGTTTCCATCAAAACATCTAAGTTAAATCTCTCAAATAAGGAGACAAGAATGAGCGCAGAAAAAATCACCAGTGACACAACAAAAATCATCAACGATCAAGCCATGGATATTTTGTTCCGGAATGCGCGAACCTATAACCACTGGCAAAAAAAACCTGTTTCAGATGTAACGCTTAAAGCGCTTTACGACCTCATGAAATGGGCACCGACCAGCGCCAATTGCTCGCCGCTACGGGTAAAATTTGTACAGTCCGAAGAGCAAAAACAAAAGCTCAAGCCGTTTCTTGATGCTGGCAATGTCGACAAAACCATGAGCGCACCTGTTACAGCTATTTTGGCCTGTGATATGAAGTTTTATGATCACCTGCCCAAGCTTTTCCCTCATACCGATGCGCGGAGCTGGTTTGCCGGCAATGATGCTCTTATAAAGGCAACTGCGATGCGCAACGGTACGCTTCAGGGCGCATATATGATTTTGGCAGCGCGGGCAGTTGGTCTTGATTGCGGCGCGATGTCTGGCTTTAACGCTGATGGCGTCAAACAAGCATTTTTCGGTGACGAGGATGTTGTCGTCGACCTGCTGTGCAATCTTGGCTATGGTGATGATACAGGCATGTTCCCGCGCTCACCGCGCTTTGAATTTGATGATGTGTGCGAAATAATTTAATTCGCACCAAGAAAAAATTAAACAGGAATATTTCCGACAATGAATACAGCGCCGCATTATATTCTTGGCCTTGATAGCGCCATGAATGGGTGTGGCGCTGCTCTGTTCAACACCCAAGCCCCTGATAAAAGCTGCGCACAGACGCTCCCCATGATGCGCGGACAAGCTGAAGCCCTCGTCCCTCTGGCGCAAGCAATTGTAACGAAATCGGGCGCGCATTTTCAAGACATAGGCCTGATTGTCACCACTATCGGCCCCGGCACTTTCACCGGATTGCGGGTCGGAATGTCAGCGGCGAAGTCTTTCGCCCTTGCGCTGGGCGTGCCGCTAATCGGTGTGACGACTTTGGACGTTCTCGCACATATGTATTTTGATGCGATGAATGATAAAGACAGGAATGCTTCGGATGAGTTGGTCTGCGTCCTTATTGAAACAAAGCGCGCGGATTACTATGTACAGATTTTTGATAGAAACCTCAAAGCTGTTTCAGCGCCGCAAGCGCTAGAGCTCCCCCCCCTAAAAGCACTTCTCGCCAGCCAAATTGACCAAGGCAAACGCGGTGTATTGATTGGTGATGCGTGCGGGCGGTTTTGGGAGGAATGTACTCAAGACGGAGCCTTTCCCGATGGCTTTAAACCTCTAGCGCCTGAGCTATCCTGCATTTTTCACCAGCCCGACCCGCTCATTCTCGCGCAAATCGGCTTGGAGCGGTATCGCTCCTGCGGGGCAGCTCCCCCTATAGAGCCGCTCTACCTGCGCGGCGCAGATGTCAGCACGCCCAAGACACCGCCAAGAAAAATAGCTTCTTGAGCACCCCAAAGAAGAAGTCAAGACAATATTCGCCAGATCAATTCTATCTTCATTATTTTTAAATATTTACATGTTTAAAATAAAACTTGTTATTTTGACTTAAATTGAATAAAAACCCGATATATCTATTTCAGTCGGAGCGGAGAAAACCATGACAGAGAAAAACGATCACAGCGAATTGCTGGTCTTAACGACGGAAATCGTGTCCTCCTATGTCGCACATAACAGCGTGAATGCGGTTGAAATTTCCGGCGTTATCGAGCGGGTTTACAAATCACTCTCAAGCCTTGGCATTGAAGAATCCTCCCCTATGGCTGATCGCCCTCAACCCGCCGTTCCGATCAAGAAATCCATCCAACCCGACCATATTGTTTGTTTGGAGGATGGCAAAAAGCTGAAAATGCTCAAACGCCATCTGAAAACAGCTTATAATATGAGCCCTGAAGAATACCGCGAGCGTTGGGGGCTGCCCGCTGATTACCCGATGGTCGCGCCAAACTATGCCGCAAAACGCAGTCGCTTGGCCAAAGATATAGGCCTCGGCACAAAAGGGCGTTAAGCCTGAACAGCCATCGCTTTCAAAGCTTCCACGCCCCCTATCCCCAAAACTCATCTTGATTGGGAACGCGGTTGAACGCGATTTTTGTGCCTACATATCCCGCCAAAGTCTTCGGCGGAAGCCCCATTGTAACGATCTCCCGCTGATACTTATCGCGCAGTCCCTCAAGCGCCTTGGTCAAATTTTCTTGCTTTTCCAGCTTTAATGCGCTTTCAGGTGCACGCGAGGCAAACAAATCCTCTGTAATCTCATGCTTTTCCCGCAAAGACAGCAACAAGGCCGAAACCTTTTTAAACCGCGGCTCTTTATACCCAATCGCCGCGAAATAAAGGCGCATCTCACACCATAACTCTTCTAAAATTTCGGATAGCACAAACGGGTCTTGCGTATAATTGACCCGTCGCTCCTCACGCCACCTCAAACGGTGTTCATAGCTTTCGCCCTGAACCGTGACCCCAATACTCAAAACGCCCGCATATAAATTGGCCTTGCGCAAACGTCCGACCGCTTTCACCAACAAGCGCCGCGCCATCAGACGCGCTTTTTCCGCGCTCCGCAAATCCGGATCCAGAACCCGCGAATGCCCTATCATTGCCTTGCCTGTAGGCTGATACGGTACTTCATAGCCCTGTAAACGATACCAGAATTTTTCGCCCTCAACACTGCCCCATATTTTGCGCGCCTGTTTGGGCGGCATATTCCAAAATTGTGAAACACTGGTAATCCCCGCCAGATTGAGGCGTTTTTCTATATTCGCGCCAATTCCGGGCAAATCCGTCAAATTCAAATCCAGTAAACGCCCCGGAAGCTCGTCAGGCTTCAAAATCACCAGCCCATCGGGCTTTTGCATATCAGATGCAATTTTCCCCAACAGGCTATTGGGCGCAATCCCGATTGAGCAGGTGATCCGCTCCCCCAAAGATTGCCGCAAACCGTTCTTGATCCGCAATGCCACATCCCGCGCCGCGCTTTCATTTTGCTTATTGGGCGGAAGGCGGCTATCCAGCTCGTCAATCGACCAGACTTTATTAATCGGAGTATGTTTAACCACTTCGGCAATAATACGATTGTGATACTCAACATATTTATCATGCCGCGCCAAAACGCACACAAGCCCCGGACACATCCGTTTGGCATCGCGTATAATCGTCCCCGTTTTCACACCATAGGCTTTAGCCTCAGGGCTGGCGGCAATTGCGCAAGTATAGGGCGTGTCCATCGGCACAACCGCCACAGGCCGCCCGCGCAATGACGGGTTTTCTTGCTGCTCAACACTGGCAAAATAGCTATTCAGGTCGAGAAATAAATATTTCAGGGTTTGCGACACCTGCATAATAGAGCCTCGCAATCAATTTGAAGCTGCATTTGAAGACACCTCAACATTTGCAGCGCTAAAAAACTGTAATAAAGATAATTATATCACCAGAAAAGAACAATTCAAGAACATTTTATAAACTGTTCTTGAATTGTTTCAACAACCCCGTTCATCGAAACAGATAAACCCTATCGCGCAACTCTTCCCCCGCGGCGGGGGCGATATCTTCAGGGTTCATGGGATAATAGGTTTCGCCGTCAAACTTCACCGCGACATCCTTCGCCCGATCAACACGCCCCGATACGCGTACAATAATATCCCGCCATCCGTTTGTTTGCGAATTCGAGCTATAAACAGGCGCGCGCACAGGATCCATCGCGCTGACAAAGCTAAAATGATCGTTATGCGCCTGCATGACATACATCGTGCAACCATGCTGACCGCACCAATAACCATAGGGCGTTTTGAACAATACAAGCGCATCACGCCGCCCGTCATTGTTCAAATCAATGCGCTGAAACTCGAATTCGGAGTGCAGCGGCTTGCCTTTATCCTTTAAGACTGCCTTCACGGAGCCAGCAAGCAAATGATCCGGCGGGTCAATAACAGGGGATGGAAGCGGCGTTAAAGGCTCTTTTAAGGCATATTCGGTTTTGGAACTGCCGCACCCCGCTAAAAGCATGGCGCACAGACCCGCAATCATTCCCGAAAGCACAAAGTTTTTTATCCGCATACCCGAAACAATATCGCCATAGCAACGCAAAAGACAGGCTGCATGAGATCAGCCACCACACTCATACACAAAAATCTTTTCGCAAAATCTGTTGCTTGAAAGGCTTGAGCAGAATAATGTCACTGATTGAAAATAACTTGGTTTGCGGCTTTGATCGCTTATCATCAAAAAAACCTAAGCTTAATAAAGGAGCGCGCCCATGACCTTTGTGGTCACCGATGTTTGCATACTTTGTAAATACACCGATTGCGTGGAAGTCTGCCCCGTGGACTGCTTTTATGAGGGCGAGAATATGCTCGTCATCAACCCTGATGAGTGCATTGATTGCGGTGTGTGTGAGCCAGAATGTCCGATTGAGGCGATCATTCCCGATACCGATCCGCGGGCAGATAAATGGCTGGAGCTTAACCGCGATTACTCGGAAAAATGGCCAAACCTGACCCAAACCCGCCCTGCTCTGCCTGATGCGGAAAAACTCAAAGATGAGCCCGATAAATTCGAAAAATATTTTAGCGACAAGCCCGGCGAAGGGGATTAGACTCTGTAACTGCCGTTTGTGATTCACAAAACGTCATTCATGTTTTTATAATTTATAGGAGAGGCCACCCATGTCCGAACCAAGCGCAAAACCAACCGCCACAGCCGCCGCTAGCAATGCCCAACCATTGGTCAAACAAGCCAGCGCCCGCGGAAGAATTTACGACTCAATTCTCGATACTATCGGCAATACTCCGCTTGTGCGCGTTCCCCGCTTTACCGAAAAGTATAAGCTGGAAGCCAATATCCTCGCCAAGCTGGAGTTCTTTAACCCGATCGCTTCGATCAAGGACAGAATTGGTTTTGCGATGATTGAATCCGCCGAGCGCGCCGGAAAAATCAAGCCCTGCGAAACAACGATTATCGAGCCAACATCAGGCAATACGGGGATTGCATTGGCCTTTGTTTGCGCTAATAAGGGCTACAGGCTGATTTTGACGATGCCAGAAAGCATGTCAATCGAACGGCGGAAGATGCTGCGCTTTTTCGGGGCTGAAATTGTTCTTACCCCTGCCGAGCTGGGCATGAGCGGGGCGATTGCCCGCGCGAAGGAACTCGCCGCCGAAACGGGCAGTGATAAGGCGTTCATCCCCTCACAATTTGATAATCCCGCCAATCCGCAAATTCACCGCGAAACAACAGCCGAAGAAATCTGGCTTGATACAAATGGTGCGGTCGATATTCTTGTGGCGGGCGTCGGAACAGGCGGAACGATCAGCGGGATTGCAAGCGTGCTTAAAAAGAAAAAGCCTGGCTTGCGCGCTTATGCCGTTGAACCGAAAGATAGCCCCGTTATTTCAGGCGGCGATCCGGGACCACACAAAATCCAAGGAATCGGGGCGGGATTCATTCCTGACAATCTTGATAAATCACTGATTGATGCGACAGTACAAATCACCAACCAACAAGCCTTTGCAACAGCGCGTGATGTTGCGCAAACCGAAGGTATACCTTGCGGCATATCCTCAGGCGCAGCCTTTGCTGCCTCTATCGAGGTTGCACGTATGGCCGAAAACAAAGGAAAGAATATCGTTGTTATTATCCCATCCTTTGCAGAGCGTTATATTTCGACAGATCTGTTCGAAGAAATTGACAGCTCCAAAATTTAACATTATGGTAAAAAAATCATTTTGAACGGAGGGCAATATGAACACTGATAAGCCATCACTCAAAACAGCGTGGCAAGAACGCCTGAGAAGTGAAATAGAAACTCTTCAGGCCAATGGCGCGGCCCTTACATCAAACGATCTTTACAACAAAATTGTTCAGGTTCGTGAAAACCTGCGCGGAGAAAAAATCCCTGATGTATCGCGCAGTGATTTTGCTCTTGAGATGGCGCAGTTGGTAAGTAAAGGCGTTGTTCAAGCTCATTTTGACGGCAGAACAACCGTTGAATACAGTACCGCACCGGAATTACAGGCCGCTTAACTCTGCATATAAAATCAAGCGGAGGCTGTTTTCTTAGCTTGATCACCCTCTTCTGTTTTCGCGGCGGCAACATCAAGCTTTTCCTGCAAATTCGAACTGGATGTCGTGTATTCAAATTTCAGCCGCGCATCAGGGTAAACATAACGGAAAGCCTGCCGCGCCATCAGCGCCGCTTCGTGAAATCCTGACAAAATCAGCTTCAACTTGCCCGGATAGGTGTTGATATCGCCGACAGCAAAAATTCCGGCGGTTGAGGTTTCGAATTTCTCCGTATCCACAGGAATAAGGTTCTGCTCTAGATTTAGACCGAAATTCGCAATCGGCCCCAATTTCATCGTCAGACCGAAGAACGGCAGCAAACAATCACACTCAACCGCCTGACGCTCTTTATTGTCATCTTCGACCACAATTGCCCGCAATTGTCCTTCCTCGCCGATCAGTTCTTTGACTTGCCCCATTTGGAAGTCAATTTTACCCGCTTTTTCGAGCGCCCACATCTTGTTGACGCTATCCAAGTGCGCGCGGAACTCGGCACGGCGATGTACCAACGTGACCCGCTTTGCGACACTTTCAAGGTTCAAAACCCAATCAAGCGCGCTGTCACCGCCACCAACAATTACAATCCGTTTGTCGCGGAATCGTTCCATCTGACGCACTGCATAAAACACCGACTGTCCTTCATAGGCTTCAATTCCGGCAATCGGCGGTTTTTTCGGAACAAAGCTCCCACCACCCGCCGCAATAATAATAACCTTGGCTTCAATCACCGTTCCCATATCCGTGGTGAGCCGCCAATGCCCGTCCTGCGGCGCATCACCGCCGATGCGCTCCAGCTGCTCGGCCATTTGCTGAAAATGAAACACAGGCTTGAACGGTGCAATTTGCTCCATCAAACGGTCGGTCAACTCCTGCCCCGTAATAATCGGCCATGCCGGAATATCATAGATCGGCTTTTCAGGATACAGCTCGGCGCATTGCCCGCCGGGGCGGTCAAGAATATCAACAAGATGGCACTTCATATCAAGCAGCCCCATCTCGAATACGGTAAACAGCCCGCAAGGCCCCGCCCCGATAATCACCGCATCAGTTTTGTGCTGCGAAGGCGCATCGGCAATCGTGATATTGGGATTATTGTGCAGGCTGGGATTGGCGGTCATGGGCTGATTTACTCGTTAACTCTTTATTTTTCTACGAAAATTGCGGTTACAGATATTTCAATCTTGCCGCCTGATGTCAAGGCGTTTCAAACGATTTTTTCAAGGCATACAGCGCATCGAGCGCCTCACGCGGGCTCAAACTATCCGGATCAAGCGCTTCAAGCTGATCCAAAAGCGCCTTATTGAACGGCGCGAAGCCCTCATCTTGAGCGCTATCTTCCAACGCTTGGTCTACACTCTCAGCGCCCTCAGCAGCGCCCGCCCGAAACAGCGGCAAATCATCAGCAAGCTTGCGGCTGGCCTGCCCTGAATGCCCGCCTTGCTCCAACTGCGCCAAGACCTGTTTGGCGCGGTGAAGAACGCTCTGTGGCAATCCGGCCAGCTTGGCAACATGGATACCGTATGACCGATCCGCCGCGCCCGCCTTGACCTTGTGCATAAATACAATCTCGTTCTTCCACTCGCGCACCTCCATCGCATAGCAGGAAAGCTGCTCCAAACGTGCTGTGAGAGCCGTCAGCTCATGGTAATGGGTCGCAAATACGGCGCGGGAGCGGTTCACATCATGCAAATGCTCGACACACGCCCAGGCAATCGAAAGCCCGTCAAAGGTCGCTGTTCCGCGCCCGATTTCATCCAAAATCACAAGGCTGCGCTCGGTCGCCTGATTGAGGATCGCGGCCGTTTCAACCATCTCAACCATAAAGGTTGACTGGCCTCGCGCCAGATCATCCGCCGCCCCGACACGGCTAAAAATACGGTCAATCATTCCGATTTGCGCCTTTTGCGCCGGAACATACGCCCCCATCTGCGCCAAAATCGCAATCAAGGCATTTTGCCGCAGAAATGTCGATTTTCCGGCCATATTCGGCCCTGTCAGCAGCCATAAACGCTGATTTTCACTAAAATTCGCATCATTGGGGACAAAGGGCTGCGCCTTTTCCTTCAGCGCCTTTTCAACCACGGGATGACGCCCACCCTCAATCACAAAATCAAGGCTCAAATCCAATTGCGGCCTGACATAGCCCATATCACGCGCCAAATCCGCATGAGAGGCCGCAACATCCAACTGCGCCAAGGCATGGGCAACCGCGCCGATCTCCTCCGCCAAGCCGCTGACCTCACGGCGCAGGGCTTCAAATATCTCAAGCTCCAGCGCCAGCGATTTATCCGCCGCTTGCGTAATATCGCGCTCCAGCTCAGCCAGCTCGCCGGTTGTAAAGCGCACAACATTGGCCATTGTCTGGCGGTGGATATAAGGGCTTGCGCCATCCTTGGCCATAGCCATCAGCGCATCGGCGTGTTTGGTGCTGACCTCAATAAAATAGCCCAGCACATTGTTAAAACTTATTTTCAGGCGGTCTATCCCCGTATCTTGCTGATATTTGGTCTGCAACCCTGCAATCAAACGGCGGCTTTCATCCCTGAGCAAGCGCAATTTATCAAGCTGGTCATGATAGCCGCCCTTGATGAAATTCCCGTCCCGCGCCAAAAAGGGTGGGGAATCCTGCACTGCTCTTTGCAGCCTATCTTGCAGCGCCGCAACAAGCGGGTTCTGCGCAAGGATTTTTAACAGCTCTGCAAAAACGACCTTGGCTTGCGGACTGGATTGCAAATGCGCGCGAATGACCTCCGATTGCACCAGGCCATCACGGATCATCAGAAGGTCACGCGGCCCACCGCGGCCCACGCTCAGCCTTGCCAAAGCACGTTCCATATCAGGGATGTGACGCAGATGATCCCGCAAATTGCGTTGCAAATCCGGTTCATCCAAAAGTGCGCCGATGCGTTCCAGCCTTGCGTTAATTTCGGCCAGATCGGTTGACGGGCTGGAGAGATGCGCCTGCAAAAGCCGCCCGCCCGCATTGCTCAATGTGCGGTCAATCGCATCCAATAACGCGCCCTTACGCTCGCCCTGCTGGGTATGGGTTAGCTCAAGCGAGCGACGCGTTGCACCATCAATCTGCATAATTCCGGCGCTCTGCATCCGCTGCGGCAAGGCCAAATACGGCAAGCGGCCTTTTTGTGTCCGCTCAATATAGGCTATCAACGCACCGATCGCGGCATATTCGGCGGCGCTAAAGCCCTGTGCGGCCAAGGCAGAATAGCCTGAGCGCTCGGCATAAAGCGATCTTATCCGCTCCAACGCTAAATCGCTGTCAAATGCACTCACATCCAGCGGCGTTTGCGGCAGCTCCTCCATCCCTGCGAGCAGAGTATGCAATTGCAATTGCGGGTCATTTTTAGTGTCATTTTTTAGATCACCCTGTATCAGAAATTCGCTGGGCTGAAGCGCGCTCAGGATTGAAAGCAGTGATTTTTGGCTCACCGCCTGAACCGAAAATGCACCCGTCGAAAGATCCACCCAGCCCAGCGCCATGTCTGTTTCATTCGCCCGCTCCGCTGCGCCAGAATCCTGAACCTTCAGCACCGAAAGCGCCGCCAGATAATTGTGGCTTTTTGCGTCCAAAAGCTCGTCTTCGGTCAACGTGCCTTGGGTAACAATGCGGACAACCTCGCGGTTTACAAGCGCCTTGCTGGCGGGCAGCCCCTCACGTTTGGTGCGTGCCTTGGCCTGATCGGGCGTTTCGGTCTGCTCACAAATGGCAACCTTGTATCCGGCCTTGATCAGCTTGGCGAGATAAGGGCCGTAAGAGTGAAACGGCACACCGCACATTGATATATCATCGCCCTGCGACTTGCCGCGCTTGGTGAGGGTAATGTCCAGCACAGAGGCCGCCGTAACCGCATCCTCATAGAACAGCTCATAAAAATCGCCCATACGGTAAAATAACAGGCAATCAGGATGCGCCGCCTTAATCATGTGATATTGCGCCATCATCGGCGTATGCCCTTCGGCCAGATAATCCTCATGATTTTTAGCCGAAACGTTCTCTGTGCCTGAGGATGACGGATCGGGCTGGTTTTTCTGTGCTGCGCGGCTTGCTCCCATAGATCAAGCATTAAGGGGTTTGGCCGAAAAATTCAAAGAAAAACTATTCCGCAGCGCTCGGAATACTGTTGATGGCTAATGATGGAATCTCGGAATCATCCAAATCAGTAAAATGCGCACAAATTTCGGCAACAAGTCGCTCGGCCACGGCCTTTTTGCTCTGCATGCCCCAATCTGAAGCGCTCATCTTATTGGCCTTTGCGGCAGAGTTTTCCGTATCGCTGCGCTTGATCAAATGGACATGATTGCTTTCAGAGCCAAAAACCGCGCCGCCCGCAACATTATTGGCGACAATCCAATCGCAGTTTTTTTGCTCAAGCTTTTTCTTTGAATTATTCAATAAGTCATTGGTTTCAGCTGAAAAGCCGATCACTAACTTAGGCCGCACTTTATGATTGGAAAGCGTTTGGAGAATATCAGGATTTTCTTCCAGTGTAAGCGTCACCGCGCCGCCAGATTGCGCCTTTTTGAGCTTATTTTGCGCCGCGCCATCGCCAGCCATACGCCAATCCCCGACCGCCGCCGCGCAAATTGCAATATCGACGGGAAGCGCGTCCTCACAGGCCTGAAGCATCTCCGCCGCTGTTTCAGTGCGGATAAGATGAGCGCCTTCAGGAGGCTTGATCGCAACAGGGCCGGATATAAGCCTCACTTGCGCGCCCTGACGCAATAGCGCCGCCGCAATCGCATAGCCCTGCTTGCCGGAGGAACGGTTGCCGATAAAGCGTACAGGGTCAATCGGCTCATAGGTCGGGCCGCTGGTCACAAGCGCGGTTAGGCCCTTCAGCGGTCTATCGAAAAAAAAACTCTCCAGCGCAGTCATTATTGTTTCAGGCTCAGCCAAGCGCCCTACCCCGAACTCACCGCAGGCCATCTCCCCCTCTTCGGGCGGGATAACCGTTACACCGCGCGCAGTGAGGATTTGCAGATTATCCTGCGTGGCCGGATTATCCCACATCTGATGATTCATCGCCGGAGCCACCAAAATCGGCTTATCAGAGGCCAAAAGCGCGGCCGTGGCTAGATCATCAGCGCGGCCATGCGCTATTTTTGCCAGAATATCCGCACTCGCAGGGGCAACCAGAACCACATCAGCCTCACGGCTGAGACGAATATGCCCCATCTCCATTTCGTCTTTCAGCGACCAAAGATCAGTATAAACAGGATGCTCGCAAAGCGCAGAAACACTGAGCGGCGTCACAAACTGCGCCCCGCCAGCGGTCAAAACGACCCGCAGTTGACCGCCGCGTTTACGGATCAAACGGATCAGCTCCAATGATTTATACGCGGCAATCCCGCCGCTTATAATCAGTAAAATCGTTTTATTTTCAAAGACTCCGCTCATGCTTCTCACCATAAACATAAAGCCCCGCTTTGTGAAGCAGGGCTTTAAAAATTCTTAAACCAGAAACTTAAGATTACTCTTCAGTCTCTTCTTCTGTTTCATCTTCAGTCGCCTCATCAGCGGCTTCTTCAGCATCTTCCACTGCGTCTTCTACAGCGTCCACTGCCTCTTCAAAGGCTTCAACCGCATCATCAGTGGCTTCTTCGATTGTGACTTCATAGCCGGATGCCGGCTCGATTGCGGCAAAGTTGCCTGCATCGCCAGACATATTGTTGTAAATCGTAAATACTGCGACAAGACCCGCCACCAATACCATACCGGAAAAGAAAATAGATTTTGTAAAGTTACTCATTGTTTATCCTTATTCAATGTTAAAAATCATAGCCAAATTGGATGCACCAATAATTTATTTTGTACAGCTTGCAGTTCTGAAGTTTTAAATGTCAACCAAAAACAATAATCAGCTCATATTTATGTAAATAATTCATATCGCATCCTTTGTCAAGACTTATATGCAAAATGTATGCAAGTTATGCCAGCACTCAGATTAAAATACTCACATTTTTCGAATCCTGCATCCAAAACCCTTGATTTCAGGACTTTTTGATCAGGGTGTTTGCGAATACTCTCAACCAGATACTGATAACTTTCGCGGTCATTGGCAACGATCGCGCCAATTTGCGGGATAACCAACGTTGAATACAGGTCATACCCTTTCGAAAGTAACGGATTTTGTACTTTCGAGAATTCAAGGCAGTAAAACCGCCCGCCGGGCTTGAGCACACGATGCGCCTCCCGCAAGGCTTTATCAATATGTGTTACATTTCTTAGCCCGAAAGCAATCGTATAGACATCAAAGCTGTTATCCTCAAAGGGCAAGTCTTCGGCATTGCCCGTAACCCAGCGAAAATCATTGAGCCAGCCCAGATCGATAGCGCGGTCACGCCCGACAGCAAGCATATTTTCCGTCAGGTCGCACAGTGTAATATCCGCCCCCGCGCCCAAACGCCGCCGCAAGCGAAAGGCGATATCGCCCGTCCCGCCCGCAACATCAAGGTAGCGCAAGCCTTGACGCGGGCGGATCATGCGGATCAACCTATCCTTCCAAAGCCTATGCACTCCGCCAGACATCAGATCGTTCATCACATCATATTTATCCGCAACATTCGAAAACACGCCGTGAACGCGCTCGGTCTTTTCTTGCGGCTCGACATTTTCTTCGCCGAACCATCGGCTTTCAGGATTTTCTTTTGTATCACTCATCGTTTTTATAAAGCACAGATTGAGGCGCTTCACAACATCTGCTAAACAGCTTTTATCATGAGTCTTTTGCGCGCGATGAGCACTGTTGCAGGATTAACCGGAATCTCTCGGATTGCGGGATTTGTCCGCGACATCATGACCGCCTCGATCCTTGGCGTGGGGCTGGTCGCTGACGCATTTGTGGTTGCGCTTAAATTGCCGAATTTTTTCCGCCGCGTCACGGCTGAGGGCGCGTTTAGCGTTTCTTTCGTTCCCGTTTACACCCAAACGCTGGAGCAAGACGGCAAAGAGAGAGCTGCCCGTTTTGCCTCCGATGCCTTCTGGATCATGACAGGCATTTTATTTGTCTTCTCCGCTCTGGCAATGCTGTTGATGCCCTTTGTGATTATGCTCATCGCACCGGGGTTTCAGAGTGATCCTGAACGTTTCGGGCTGGCCGTTGAACTGACCCGTATCACCTTCCCTTATTTGCTGCTGATGTCACTATCCGCGCTGCTAGGCGGCATTTTGAATGCCAATAACCGCTTTGCCCCCTTTGCCTTTGCGCCGACCTTGTTCAATCTTTCGCTAATCGGGGCGCTGCTGCTGGAACATCTCTTTAAAACCCCCGGCCACGCGCTGAGCTGGGGAATTTTATGCGCCGGATTTGCACAGTTTTTTATGCTGCTTTATTGCGCGCATCGGATCGGCTTTCGTATAACATTCAAAATTCCGGTCTTCACCGAAAAAATCCGCAAGGTTTTTAGGCTCATGGGGCCGGGCGTGCTCGGCGCGGGGGTCATGCATATCAATCTGTTCGCAGATATTATTCTCGCCTCATTCCTCGCCAGCGGCTCGATTTCCTATCTTTATTACGCTGACCGCCTCAATCAACTGCCGCTCGGCGTGGTCGGGATTGCGGTTGGCACAGCCCTACTCCCGCTCCTGACCAAGGCGCTCAGCCGCAATGACCGTAACGAAGCGCGTCATCTGTTTAACCGCGCAATGGAATATTGCCTGCTCCTTGCGCTACCCGCCTCCTTGGGGCTAATCCTTATTCCGCAAGAGCTGATCGGCGCGTTGTTCGAGCGCGGCGCTTTCGGGGCGGAGGACACGCATATGACCGCGATGGTGCTGATGGGCTATGCGATCGGATTGCCGCCTTATATCTTGATTAAAATATTCTCAACATTGCATTGGGCCAATCAGGACACAACCACACCCGTTAAAATTTCAATCATCGCCACAGTGTTCAATATCGCGCTGTCTATCGCGCTAATTTTTCAGATCGGCGTGATCGGAATAGCGCTCGCCACGGGGATTTCCGGTTGGCTACAGATCATATTGCACTGGCGCGCCGTGAAAGGCTCTGACATTGCCGTTTTTGATCAAGCCTTCAAACGCCGTATCTTAAAAATCTTCATCGGAACGCTTTTAATGGGCGTGGCCGTTTTTGCGCTCAAGCTCATTTTGCCAAGCTATATCGGGAATGACCTGCTGTTGATGCTAGCACTGGTCGGCGCAGGAATAACGGTTTATACAGGTTTTTCATTTTTCACTGGCCTTTTGAGGCTGTCTGTACTAAAAAAAATCCATAAAAAATAAAAATATAATAATTTATGCAGGGATTTATCAATGTTTCGCGTTTTGGGAAAAGCCGCCCATTGGACGGCTCAAACCATTTTCGAAGATGCTTATCGAAAAAGACGTCTTAATTCTTTATTGAACCAATATAGAGAGTTTTGCAGGGATTTTTTAGATGCTGATGATGAAGAGCTTTTAAAGGCTATTAGCAGCAACCAAGGCATGGACAAATGGGTGAATATTGGCGGCCTTGCTCTAGATTTTCATATGGCAGCGTGTATACCCGTTCACGCCACGCCTTATGATCGCCAAAAATATCTTCTTCCGCTATTTGATCAATTACGCCGCCAAATTCAAACAGGCGTCACCGATGCCCATATCGCGCCAGATGCCAATACAATTGATGAATGCTACGTCCGCCCCTGCGATCTGTGGAATTTGCTAAAGGATGCGCCACTCCCTGACGGCGGCAGACACCATAAAGCCCCAAGCCGTCACACAGAGCATACTCGCAATGACGAGATTCCGTTTACACTTACACTTCATGGCAAGGAAACGGAACAATGGCTTAACATTCGCCTGCCTCTGATCTTTGCGCTTGCCGTGGCCGAGGATTATACGCGGACTATTAAAAAACGAACGCCTTACAGCACGGCAAAAGACGGCGCGATAACAATGCACACAAATAATCCATATCTCGCTTAACTTTTGTATCAAAGCGTGATACCTCTATTGCCGTTTTCATTGATTTTAAAACCGTAATATTAGAGGCCAAATACCGCCATGAAACGCATTTTATCTTGCATGCAGCCCACCAGCCATTTGCATATCGGCAACTATCTGGGCGCGCTGAAAAACTTTGTGGCCTTGCAGGAAGAAGGCGCAGAGTGCCTCTATGGCGTTGTGGATCTTCACGCCATTACGGTGGCCTATGACAAGGATGCACTCGCCCAAGCCACACGGGAGATTGCGGCCGCTTATATTGCTTCGGGGATTGATCCGAAAAAATCGTCAATCTTTGTGCAATCGGCAGTTCCGGCGCATTCCCAGCTCATGTGGTTGCTGGCAACGATGTCGCAAATGGGCAAGCTGGAGCGTATGACCCAATTCAAAGACAAGGCCGGAAAAGACAAGGAACGCGCAGGACTAGGGCTTTTTGCTTATCCCGTACTTATGGCGGCGGATATATTGCTGTATAAGGCGACACATGTTCCCGTTGGCGAGGATCAAAAGCAGCATCTTGAACTATCACGGGAGATTGCCTCAACCTTTAACACGCGCTACGGCACGGAGCATTTCATTCAGCCCGAACCGTTTATCACTGGCCCGGCGCCGCGCGTGATGTCCTTGCGGGACGGCACACAAAAAATGAGCAAATCTGCCGAATCGGATCTCAGCCGTATTAATCTGACCGATGATGCCGATACGATTTCGAAGAAAATCAAAAAGGCAAAGTCCGATGCCGAGGCTCTGCCCGACAATGAAGCGGCGCTCGATGGCCGCCCTGAGGCGAAAAACCTTGTTATGCTTTATGCCGCGCTCGCGAATATATCGCGGCAAGCGGTTCTAAACCAATTCGCCGGAAAGGGCTTCGGCGAATTCAAGCCGGCCTTGATCGAGGTCGCCGTTGCACATTTAGAACCAATTACGACACGTATGAGCGCATTGATGAATGACACAAGTGAGATTGACCGTATTCTCGCAGAGGGCAACGCAAAGGCCAATGCGATTGCATCCAAAACACTGCAAGAAACACAAGAGATTATGGGGTTTTGGAAAATAGATTAACCACCTGTTCAGATTTTTGCTGGCATCATGGTAAAGAATGAGTCATAATTTACCTTAAGAAATCTACTTGGATTCCCGCCATGCAAAAAAACAAATTCAGATTTTTCAAAAATTCAGTTTTCACAGGATTGGCTATCGCCGCCCTAATGCTTGGCGTCTCACAATCACGTGAAGCCAGCGCCGAGATTTTCTACTGGCAGGACGCGCACACAAATATGTCATTCACCTATCCTGACCGTTGGTCGCCGCGCCATACCCAGCGCCCTGATGATATTTTTGCCGTCGCCGCACCGGGTTTTAACAATCACGCCATTTGTCGATTGCGTGTGCGCGAAGATCGCCGCTATGCGATTTTCCCTGAGTATTTTGATAGCAATATCCAGCGTATCGCCTACAGCAAAAATTTCTGGGAAGAATATCTCGGTGAATATGATAACGTTCATATTCACACCGTCTATGACAATGCAGGCCTAGGGCGCGGCTTTGGTAGCTTCGCAAGCGCCAGCTATACAACGGCGCTTGGCCCCAAGATGGATAAACGCGCTTTAATGTTTGTTTCACTTTACAACAACAAGGCCTATATCATCGAATGCTCCGCCGAACAAAGCTCATACCACAAATGGCACAATTCGTTCTTAAGCGTTGTGAAATCCGTTGATTTCCGCAAAGAAGTCAATGAAGCCAAAAACGGATATTACCGTAACTTCTATGGCAATATGATGAGCATCCGCGGGCCGCGCAAGATTGACATTGATATTTACTAGTATCCGTAGGTAAATCCTTTCCCTCTTCCGTCAAAGATTGCATCAAACAAAGCTTTCAGGCATTGTGTGAGAGAAACTGAATATACGCAGTTTTATGTTCGATAACATAACACCCAAAATAGACCTTGGTCATAGCCGATAAGCCGCAAAACCATGCAGATTTATCTTCCGATTGCTGAAATTTCCGTCGCCGCTGAAACCGTCTTTATGCTCGGTGCAATGGTCGGCGTACTTTCGGGGGTTTTTGGTGTCGGCGGCGGTTTTCTAACCACGCCATTTCTTATTTTCCTCGGCATCCCGCCAGCCGTCGCCGTTGGCACACAAGGCAGCCAGCTTGTCGCCTCGGGCGTTTCCGGCACAATGGGGCATTTCAAACGTGGCAATGTTGACCTTAAAATCGGTGGCGTTATGCTGATTGGTGGCTTCCTTGGCTCGTTTATCGGGATTTTGATTTTCCGCCTGTTGCAACATATCGGCCAGATCGATTTTGCCGTGTCGTTCCTCTATGTCATACTTTTGGGCGCTATCGGCACCATGATGCTATCCGAAACCATCTTCAGCAGCTTCAAGAAAAAAACAGTGCGTTCACAATTCAATGCGCAGCGCGTTTCGCCGTTTATTGCCCGCCTGCCTTATAAAATGCGATTTCCACGCTCAAAGCTATACATCAGCGCGCTTGTCCCCGGATCAATCGGCTTTGTCGGCGGAATTCTCGCCTCTATCCTCGGGATTGGCGGCGGGTTTTTGATCGTTCCTGCTATGATTTATATTCTGGGCATGTCAACCATTCTGGCCGCCGGAACATCGCTGTTCCAGATGATTTTCACCACAGCCTTTGCCACAATGATGCACGCCACCGTCAATAACACGGTTGATATTATGCTTGCCGTTATTCTGATCATCGGCGGGGTAATCGGCACGCAATTCGGCTTGGCCTTTGCGAAATATATCAAACCGCTTCATGCGCGGATAATTCTGGCCATCCTCGTTCTGGCCGTCAGTGTGCGCCTTGCCCTGCAACTCATATTGGAGCCCGAGGAGCTATACTCCACGGTGATTATGTGATGAATATGATGATGCGGCGTTCTTACACAAACATGGTTAATACATGGGCTGTAGGGCTACTAATGGTATTATTGCTCGCCGCCGCCTTCACCGCCAAAGCGCGCGGACAAAATACCCTGACTGTCGATCTCGCCAATTCCAGCGTTGACATCACAACCGGATTTGACGGCGCCAACCTCATATTATATGGCGTGAAGGCGCAAGCGGGCGATCTGGCAATTGTCCTGCGCGGCCCCGATAGAACCATGACGGTACGCAAGAAAAACCGTATCTTGGGACTATGGATCAACACCGACGGGATCAGCTTTGCCGACGTGCCCTCCTTTTACGATTTCGCCTTGAGCAAAACAAGCGGCTGGAGCGCCGAGCAGCGCCAAATCATGCTTGATAACGGCATCGGCATTGATGCGATAGATTTTGAGCCCGCATCACGCGAAACCCCCAATATAGAGCGCTTGCGCAATTTCCAAGAAGCCTTGGTGCGTAACAAGCAAACCCAAGGCCTGTTCCCACTCCAGCCGAAACCGATTGTATTTCTGAATGATAATTTTTTCCGTACAACAATGTATATTCCCTCAAATGTGAGTGCGGGAACTTATACGATTGAAACCTTTCTTTTTGACAATAAAAAAATTATTGATATAAATCGTACGGAGCTGCGCGTTGACCGCGTTGGTTTGAACGCGCAAACATACACATTCGCTCTGGATTATTCGTTCTCCTATGGCTTGATGTGCGTGTTTTTTGCAGTTTTTGCAGGCTGGTTTATCAACGCCATCCGCAACCAATAATAATTTATAGAGATAAAAAACGAACAGGATATAAAATGCTTGATGATCCAACCAACGAAGAGAGCCGCAACCTCAAGAAAAAAGAGGGTGTGTTTTTACTCGTCGCTGATAAATCCGATGAATTTATGAAAGCCCTGCGCTATGCCGCGCGTTTGGCTGAATATAGCCGTTCCCATATCGGGCTGGCCTATATCATCGAAGCGCAAGATTTTTTGCATTGGGGCAATCTAGAAGAACGAATGCGCGCCGAACTACGCGAGGAGGCAGAGCATTATCTGTTTGAGGTCGCAACAAAAGTCAACGGCATTACGGGCGAGCGCCCTGCATTTTACATTGAGCACGGCAACAAGGCCGAGGCGCTCATCAATATCATCAATTCCGACCACACGGTAAAGATGCTCATCCTTGGCGGCGACTCTCAAGGCTCGCCGGGCCCCTTGGTGTCGTATTTTTCCAGCAAAGGTCTGGGGCAACTCCGCGTTCCGCTGACCGTTGTGCCGGGGCATCTGGAGCTTTCCGACATTGATAATATTTTTTAGGACTTGGCTTATTTTATAAACCTAAGCCGCGCGGGACGTGGGCAGGCTCGCCGTTTCCAGCCATGCCGCAAGATCCTGTCGCGCCCGAATAGCATAGGCCTTCTTGCGATCCTTGCCTTTGAGCTTCTTACGCTTGCCGTTCGGTTGCGGCGCAAAAAGCATATCCTCACTCGGCGGCGGCATCAGCCCAAAATTGATGTTCATCGGCTGGAATGTATCGCTATTCGCGCCGCCCGTAATATGATGCAGCAACGCGCCATGCGCAGTTGTTGTCGGCGGCAATGCGGTTTCAGCGCCCAATATCTCAGCCGCCGCAAATCGCGCCGCCAGCAAGCCTATCGCCGCGCTTTCGACATAACCTTCACAGCCCGTAATCTGTCCAGCAAAGCGGATTGATGGCCGCATTTTCAGCCGCAATGTCTCATCCAGCAATTTCGGTGAATTGATAAATGTATTGCGGTGCAGCCCGCCCAGCCTTGCAAACTCTGCATTCTCCAGCCCTGGTATCATCCGAAACACGCGGGTTTGCTCTCCCCATTTCATCTTGGTTTGAAACCCGACAATATTATAAAGCGTCCCCAGCGCGTTATCCTGACGCAGCTGTACAACCGCATAGGGCTGCTCTTTGGTATGCGGATTAAACAAGCCGACAGGCTTCATCGGGCCAAAACGCAAGGTTTCACGCCCGCGTGAGGCCATGATCTCGACAGGCATGCAGCCCTCAAAATACGGCGTATCCAGTTCCTGTTCGGCCAGTGTTTTTGAGCCTGAAGGCAATTCCCACTCTTTAAACAGCCCGTATTCCGCACCAAGCAAAGCATCAATAAAGCTCTCATATTGCGCCTTATCAAGCGGACAATTGATGTAATCCTTACCCGTTCCGGCGGGGCCTTCCTTATCATAGCGCGACTGAAACCACGCAACATTCATATCAATGCTTTCACGGTGAACAATCGGGGCGATTGCATCAAAGAAGGATAGCTCCCCTTCCCCCGTCAGATCCTTGATCGCATCGGCCAGCGCCGAAGAGGTCAGAGGCCCTGTGGCGATAATCACATGCTCCCATTCGGCGGGGGGCAGACCCGCAATCTCCCCGCGCTCGATGGTGATATTCGGATGCTCGCTCAAAGCCTGTGTGACATTGGCCGAGAAAATATCACGGTCAACCGCCAACGCCCCGCCAGCGGGAACAGCGGCCTTGTCACCTTCGCGCATAATGATTGAATCCATTTTGCGCATTTCCTCATGCAGCAATCCCACCGCGTTATAATCGGCATCATCCGAGCGAAACGAATTGGAACAAACCAGCTCGGCGCAATAATCCGTGGAATGCGCGGGCGTGCCCTGCTGCGGGCGCATTTCATGCAGCACAACCTTGATACCGAGATTGGCCGCTTGCCATGCCGCTTCGCTTCCCGCCAGTCCCGCGCCGATAATGTGGAGAATTTTGCTCATAATCGTTTTGCTCACTTGCTTAAAATTGTCGTCACAGTACACTCCAAACATACAAAGAATCAAGAAAAGGGATTGCAGGCATGATCGCGTTGAGAAAATTTCTATTGGTTGGCGTTGCATTTGGCGGATTGACGATGGCTTTACCCACGCTGGCTCTGGACACCCCGCCGGATATGAACGCGCAATTGGAACAGCAAGAAGCGCAAAAAATTTCTGATGCTGTGCATGCCGGGGCTTCAGAAATGACACAAGCCGCAACCGAAACCGTCACGAAAGCCGCCGCCGAAATAGCAACGGAAATACCGGCAGACGCAGTAGCAGCGACAGCCGCCGCGACAGAGGCCACAACAACAATAAGCGCGCCAACAGAGCAGCCCGAACAACAGCTACAAGCCACCATGCCGCGCACGGAATGGAGCTATTTCGGCGCAACCGCCCCCGCCTTATGGGGCGCGCTTGATCCGGCTTTCCAGCTTTGCGCCAACGGACAAATGCAATCTCCGATCAATATCGCCGCCTACCAACCCTCAACAGAGCTGGAGCGCTTACAGGTCGCCTATGTACCAGCACCACTTTATGTGATCAATACCGGCAAGGGTATTGGCGTGAAATACGAGCAAGGCAGCAAGTTCATGGCCGAAGGTAAAATCTATGATCTGCAAGCCTTCAAATTTCACAGCCCCAGCGAGCATTTTGTGAACGGCGCGCCGTTCCCGCTGGAAATGCAGCTTTTGCACACGGATGAACAAGGCGCGGTCGCGGCTCTATCAGTCTTCTTTAAAGTCGGCGAAACGCCAAACCCTGTCATTCAGACAATCTGGGAGAATATCCCGCGCAGCGCTCCGGCGGAAAATCTTGTCGAAGAGATTACGATTGATGTCAATGACCTACTGCCGACTGACGGCTCATATTACAGCTATCAAGGCTCGCTCACCATTCCGCCATGCAGCGAGAGCGTGAAATGGTATGTTATGAAGCAACCCGTTGAGATTTCCGCAGCGCAGCTCGAAGCCCTGCAACGCCACTACCCGTTCAATGCGCGGCCATTGCAACCGCTTAACGGGCGTATCATCAGCGGCGTTCAGCACGGCACGCAGTAAGAGAGAACCTCTTAATACACGTCCAACTCACGCGCGGCGCAAAACAGAGCCTCATGCGCGATTGCAAGTTGCAACTCTTCATAACGGCTTAAAGAAGTTTTTTGTTGTTCCCGCTCAGAGATAACCGCAAAGGCCTTTTGTGAGAGGTCTTCCATCCCCGATCCACAGCGGAACCAATAGCCCGAAATCTCGACCAGCGCAAAATCAGCCATATCAGCTGACAAAGCCCCGCTTTTTGCCTTATCAAGAAATACAGCAGTAAGATGGGAGCGAATACGCTCAGAAAAAGCATCACGCGCATCAACGATATTCAATATTTCTATTGTCGTCATAATGTGAAAAAGCCCTAAGCCTCTGATAAACGCTCCAGAGCATCCGTATTGTTGCTCAATGTTGCATTCGGATTGTTCTCAAGTTCCTCACGAGCGGCGCGGGCATTCTTCGCAGCCTCCGCCAGCTCTGCTGCTTCCTTGGAAATGCTAACCTCATCGCTGATATTAAAGCCGGAATTAGAGGCTTCATCGGATTTTTTGGGCGCAGCCGTGTCTTTGCCGGATTTCGAGCCGTTCAGCCCTTGCGCGCCGCTAATATTGTTAATTGAATCAACCATTTATGGTGTCCTTCCCTAAACCTGATACCCTATCTCAAAGTATAGCATAAATAACAGCATTATAGAAATTTAACGCTACTGTAAAGTCTAAGCGCCTTAAACGGCGGATCAAGGCGCATCTTGACGGAAAACGGATCAAACCCCGCGCTTTTGAGCTGACGAAAATATATTTGCGCCAGAGAATGCAATGCCTTCAAATATAAATTTTGCGGCTTCAGATCATCAATATAGGGGCTTAGAACCGCCTCAACCACCTGCGGGAATTCAGCGGCAATCTTCCCTTCAAAAAGCGCATATTTGCTTTGGGCATGCTTCGCCATCAAATCTTCGGGCATATAGCACCGCCGCTGCGCCGCGTGAAACGGCACAGCCCGCACCAAGCCGATCAAAGCGGCATTAAGCGCAACCGCTTGCGGCGCATCCATACCCGTTTCGGGATCATCGCCCATCACCTGCATAATCAGCCTAAGCAGCGGGGTCAGTGTAAAGTCGCAGTAATGCGCCAAACCCTCCAGATGCGCGGGCAATACATCCTCAAGATCAAATTCGCGGGCATGAACCAGCGTTTCAAAATACTCATAGCGCAGGCCGCGCCGCTCAATCGCCTTTGCCAAAGCTTGCAAAATTTCATGCTCCAGCACCGCCCCGCTCTCGTAAATCTCGGCAATCGCCTCAATCCACCATTTCAAACGAATCTGCCCCAGCATCGTTTCGCTCACCACCTCGCGGGTTTTGGCGATTTCGTGATTAAACGCCAGCAGCGCCAGAATATCCTCACGCATATCATGCGGCATCATCATCGTGATAAAATACCGATCAGGGTCATATTCCCTAACGATATCAGCGCAATAAGAGAGCGTCTGCGGTTGATTTTTTGTCTTCGGGCCGGGCATGATGCATTAAAATCAAATGATTTCCTCTTGAATATACAAGATATTTCATTAGGTTATTATGAGTGAAGAATAAAGGAGAATTTACCCATGGCTTTCGATCTGCCCACCCTGCCTTATGCTTATGATGCGCTTGCGCCGTTTATGTCAGCTGAAACGCTTGAATTTCACCATGACAAGCACCACAAGGCTTATGTCGATAAGGGCAATGAGCTTATTCTCGGCACAGGTCAGGAAAATGCCTCACTCGAAGCGGCGATGATCTGGGCATTCAAGAACAATGCGGGGCTGTTCAACCAGCTGGGGCAACATTACAACCATATTCATTTCTGGAACTGGATGAAGCCCCAAGGCGGCGGAAAGTCCATGGACGGCAAGCTCCAAAGCGCAATCGAAAGTGATCTGGGCGGGTTTGATGCATTTCGCGGCAATTTCATTCAGGCGGGCATGACCCAATTCGGTTCAGGCTGGTGCTGGCTCGCGCAGGATAATGCTTCGGGCAAGCTCGAAATCGTCAAAACCCCGAACGGCGAAAATCCGTTGGTAAACGGCAAAACACCGCTTTTGGGCTGTGATGTATGGGAGCATTCCTACTATATCGACTACCGCAATGCGCGCCAGAAATACCTCGAAGCCTTCGTGGATAGCCTTGTAAACTGGGATTACGTCAGCGAGCTTTTCGAAAAAGGCCCAATCAAAATTGCGGCATAACTGTTGGCGTCTGCTGCCGCTCTTCGGTTGCAACATCTTGTGTCGGGCTGTCTTGTGATTCAACTCCCGCATAAACCCTTTGATCCGGGTTAGAACCGGGCAAGCCTTGCTGATGCTGAAACAGCCTATCTTGAAGCCAATTAAGATTATCAAGGTTAGGCTGGAATTCAGGGTCGATACTTGGCGTCGGAATAAAGCCGGACGACATATTAAAGGCATGACTCAAGCGGTCATAATTCGGAAGCTCACTAATATCAATAACGGCAATATCAAAATCATATCTAATCTCCATTTCGCCATCATCCGTTTCGAGGACCGGATGACTCCTTCCTGTATCAGGGTCTGTGTAAATATAGCGAATATCTGACATTACACTGTCATAAGCATTGCCCTCAATTGTCGTCAACTCTGTCAGCGCACCCTCCGTTTGCGCTGTCGCTACCATCATAAAATGCCCGTGCCCATTTCCATAGCGCATCAAAACAATATCACCAGCTTGCGGCATATAATCCTGTAAATCTCTTATTGCCTGAGGAGCATCGGCTCTAATCCTATTAAATACAGTTTCAACACTCGCAGAGCCTCGCATAAACTCATTGCGCTCCAATCCTGCAAATCCTTCAATCTGATCAAACACCCAGCTGCCAAAAGACGCGCACCATGGATGCCCTTCATCAAGATGATAACTACCGAGATATACCCTAATATCAGGGCCAGCATTATTGCCATACCATTCCCCATTACTCGCTAAAGTGAAATCACTCTCAGTAACACCAATATGAGAAGCGGCCTGCTTTATTAATGCGCGTCTTACAGGATCAAGGTGATCAAGTGCCGTTTCATCAAAATTATTGTAAAAACCCGCAAGTCTTATACGTTGAAAAGCTGCCGGATCAGCGGCCTGTTGCGCGAGCAAAGAAAGCTGCTCATGATTTAAATCCCCGTTAAGGAAACCGTTTTCATCAGACAGCCCGTTTACACGCTGCCAATCTATCGCAGCTTGGGTACTTCTTTGTCCCCAGATACCATCAGCGCCGCTACGCCCCAAATCATAGCCCAAAGCAATCAAATGACTCTGTGCATCGCGAATGGTTTGAGTGTCTTCCAAACCTGAAACATTTGAATCAGACAAACTTGTAAACCCCTAATTATACAATTAAGATAATAAGGAAATTATATTAAGATATATTTAACCTAGTAAACTAAACTGCTATACAGGCAAAAGGATAGCGGCGACGCGGCGGCCTTCGGCCATTAGGACATTATACGTGCGGCAGGCCGCACCCGTATCCATCATATCAAAGCTCAAGCCCTTTTGTCGCAATGCGGTTTTGAGAGGGGGCGGCAGGAATTGCTGGCGCGCGCCGCAGCCAAACAGAATAACATCCAGCCCCTCTTCCGCGCGCATCGCTTCAATCGCGATAAAATCCGGTTCACTCAGCTTTTGAAAATCATCAGGAGCAGGCCATAGCGTTACGGCGTTCTGGCGCACAATCACCGCGCCTTCATAGACTTCACCGCTGATACGGAACGCACCGCCGCTATAGCTCTGGATAATGCGGCTGCCTTCTTTGACGAGTGGCGTAACGTCCATTGTTATCGCCTTTCCGGCGCGCCCAAATCTTCGTCATCTTCGCCCGCATCGTCATAGCCATCATCTTCTCCAGATGAATGAATATCTTCAGAACCATCCAGATTGGCACGGCGGATATTCATGAGCAAGAGCAACGGTGCCGCCACAAAAATCGAAGAGTATGTACCGACAACAATCCCGAAGATCAGCGCATAGATAAAGCCGCGAATAACCTCGCCGCCAAACATATAAAGCGCGGTCAAGGCCAAAAGCGTTGTGAACGATGTCATGATTGTACGCGTCAACATACTGTTCACAGACATATTGAACAGCTCAATCAACGGCATTTTCTTATATTTGCGCAGCATCTCTCGGATACGGTCAAACACAATAACCGTGTCATTGATCGAATATCCGGCAATCATCAAAACCGCCGCCACGGTGGAAAGATTGAACTCCATCTGAGTCAACGCAAAAAGGCCTATCACGATAATCGCATCATGCGCGAGCGCCGCCACCGCCGCCACACCGAATTGCCATTCAAACCGCACCCAAATATAAGCCAATATCCCCAGCAGCGAGAACAAGACAGCGTAAATTCCTTTGATTTGCAGCTCTTTTCCAACCTGCGGGCCGACATATTCCGTACGGCGGTAATCAACAAGGCTTTCATCGCCATCCCCGATGAATGTGCTATCGAGATACGCGCGGACAGCGGCAATCGCTTCTTTTTCTTTCTCGACATCACCGCCCGCTTGTTGCGGCAGACGAATAAGCAAATCATCCGGCGCGCCGAATTCCTGTATCGAGATTGCGCCATAGCCCAAAGTATTCAGCGCTGTGCGCATATCCGATAAGTTCGGTTCAACAGGCGTACGAATTTCAATCACCGTCCCGCCGGTAAAATCAATACCGAAATTCAAGCCGCGCTGCATCACCAAGATGATCGAGGCGATAATCAATAACGCCGAGATAACATAGGCAATCTTGCGCGCGCCAAGGAAATTATAATTGGTGTCTTCGGGTATCAGCCTGATTAAACGCATTTGTGTTTTGTCCTATTATCTAATCTTTATCGCTTATCTCACTTTGTCCAAATATCAAATATTCGAACATTAAATCGGAATGGTTTTCGGTTTGGTCTGACGCAGCCAAGTCACCACCATCACACGCGTCACCATTATCGCCGCGAAAAACGAGGTCATAATCCCGACGCCCAGCGTCACGGCAAAGCCCTTGATCGGCCCTGTCCCGAAGGAAAACAGAATAATCGCCGCAATCAATGTGGTAAGATTGGAATCGATGATCGTTGTCATGGCACGGCTGTAACCGGAATCAATGGCCGAAATCGGCGAGCGTCCGGCGCGCAATTCTTCGCGGATGCGCTCAAAGATCAATACATTGGCATCCACCGCCATCCCCATCGTCAGCACAATCCCCGCAATCCCCGGCAGGGTCAGCGTCGCTTGCAAAGCCGATAGAATTGCAAAAATCAACGCCACATTTATAAGCAGTGCCACATTGGCCATCATCCCGAACAAGCCGTAAGTCATGCCCATGAACACAAGCACCAGCACCATCGCAATCAAGGCGGCAATCTTTCCGGCCTCAATTGAATCCGCCCCCAAAGACGGGCCAACTGTGCGCTCTTCGATAACGGTCAGCGGCGCGGGAAGCGCTCCGGCACGCAGCAGAAGCGCCAGATCATTGGCTGATTGCACATCAAACCCGCCCGAAATTTGTCCGTTACCACCGCAAATAGGCTCTCTGATAACAGGCGCGCTAATAATTTTTTCATCCAGCACAATCGCAAAAGGCCTGCCGACATTTTCGGTTGAAACCGTACAAAAACGCCGCGCCCCTTGGGAATTAAGCCTGAAACTTACAACCGCCTGCCCGTTCTGGTCAAAGCTCGGTGAGGCATTGTTCAGCATATCACCGGTAATCATCGAGCGGCGCTGAATGTTCAAGGTTTGCATCGGGTCTTCCAGCATCGGCAAAGAACGGCTATTCGCGCCCGTCCGCATCCCGTCATCAAGCAAATGGAAAGTCAGTTTAGCCGTCGTGCCGACAATCCGCTTCAGGTCTTCGGCATTTGCGCCCGGAACCTGCAACAAAATCCGATCATCGCCCTGCCGCGCAATGCTTGGCTCGGTCGTGCCCATTTCATCAACACGGCGGCGCACGATCTCAATCGATTGCTCAATCGTCTGGTTGATAATGTTGGTAATTTCATCTTCGCTCATCCGCGCTTCAATCGTCAGACCGTCCGTTTGCGTGGTCACGGCCATATTTTGCCCCAAACTCCGCATAATCCTGACAGCCGCATCATAATCGGTACGGTCGCGCAGCACCAGCCGCACGCCCTTATCAAGCTTGCCGATCCGCGCATAACCAATCCGCTGCTCCCGCAAGGCCGAGCGCGCATCCTGCATAAGAGAATCCTCGCGCTCCGAGAACACAACATCAAGCTGGACAGCGAACAGCAAATGCGCACCGCCGCGCAAATCCAAACCCAGATTGATCGACTTCGTCGGCATCCAATCAGGGAAGTTCTTCTGAACCCAGCTTCGTGTTTCGGCGCTCATCAGGTTCGGCGAGCTATAGGCCAAGCCTAAAAAACACACCAACAAAACGGTTACGATTTTCCAACGCGCTATTTGTATCATGACCTTAAATGATCCTTATAAGGATTTGAGAGAATTACTTTTTCTTGGTTTTGGCAGCAGAAGATTTTGTAGAAGGAGACTTCGCAGCTTTGCCCTCAGATTCTTCAGACTTGGCCTTGGCTTTTTCGGTCTTTTCAGACTTCGCATCATCAGACTTCGCCTTGTCTTTGTCTTTTAACTCAGGCTTGGGCGCAAGACGTGGATCATTTTTCTGCTGGATGGTAGAGCGCAGGGCGGTCACCTTCACATCACCAAGGTCAATCACCACCTCATCTTTGTCTTCGATGATTTTCTCAACCGTTCCGACCAAGCCTCCGCCCGTTACAATTTTGTCACCTTTTTTCAGTGAGTTGAGCATTTTTGTGTGCTCCTTGAAACGGCGCTGCTGCGGCATAATCAACAACACATAAAACAGCAAGATCAGCACGCCGACAACAATCAGGTTCTGGAATATCAACTCACCCGCGCCGGGGGCATCGGGGATTGACGGAATTTGGCTTTCCAGCTCCGCAAGAGAGTCAACAGCCTGTGCATATGCTTTTGCAATCAACATGGATTATCCTTTTATATTTTATTGCGTTTCAAAAATCTGGTGATTCCGCACGATAATAATCACTTGCCTGACAAAGGCAAGCCATGATCGAAAACTATTCACGCCCATAAAGCTCCTGAGCTGAAAGCCTGAAAAACTAACGTTTAAATATCAATATACGATTTCGGGTCAATCGCCTGTGTGCCGCGGCGAATTTCAAAATGCAGCTGCGGCGTGCTCACTGATCCCGTCGAGCCAACAGCGCCGATCACATCCCCGCGCTGAACGGTTTGACCGCGTGCAACCTTGAACGCATCAAGATGGGCATAGGCCGTGATATAGCCGCCATCATGACGGATCAAAATCAAATTCCCCGTTCCGCGCAATTCATTCCCGACATAAACAACCACACCATTTTCAGCGGCCTTAACGGGCGTTCCACGCGGTGCGCCGATATTGATCCCGTCATTGTGAAGCCCGTCGGGTTTTGCGCCGAAGCCAGACAATAAACGCCCGCTAACGGGCTGCAAGAACCGTGAGGAACTGCGCGGCGGCGGTGTGGCGGCGACACGTTGCGGCGGCTGAACAGAGGCTGGCGGCCTTATATTCTGCTGAGCCGTCGACATAGAGCGCTCGGGCTTTTGCGGTGGCCGCATCGCCATGCCTTGTGACGCTTGCTGAACTTGCTGGGCTTGTGCGATTGAGCGCGACGGTAGACGCAACACCTGCCCCTCGCTCAAACGATAAGGCGCACGCAAATTATTCTGCCGCGCCACCGCAGACATATCGGTATTGAACAATCGCGACACATTATAAAGCGTATCGCCCGACCGCACGCGATAGGTCTGGGGCGGCGGCAAGCGCAAACGCTGCCCCGCACGAACATGAAACGGCGCTTGCAAACGATTGATAAATACAATGTCCTGCATCGCCAATTGATAGCTGTTTGAGATTGTATAGAGCGTATCACCGGGCTGCACGACATGAACGCCCGCGCTGCCCTCTCCCGGCGTATGACCGTAACGGCTGACAGGCGCAGGGTTTTGCGACCCGAAACAGGCCGCAAGCAACAACAAAATTGGCAGGTAGGCAATGAGAGAATATCTCATGATTACACTATACTCTATTCGGGCGGGCATGGGCAACGCGCTATCACGCGCTTTGGCTCTTCACGAGATCAGGCAACCTCATACTCACGGGCAAGATCGGGCAGCAACGGAACAAAGCGAACTTGCATCAAATCCTTTTGCGTATAGACCTCACCCGTTTCTTTTTTATAAAGCCTGAGCACCTGCCCATTATCCGTTGCAACAGGGCAAACCATAAGCCCGCCATCTTTAAGCTGCTCGATCAAGCGTGGCGGCGGCCTGTCTCTGGCGGCGGCGGTCACGATAATCTTGTCAAACGGTGCTTGCTCCATACCGTTGATTTTCGGCCAGCCCTTCATACCATCGGCGGCAATCGCCGTGACATTATTGATCCTGAGCGCTTTAAACCGCTCCTCAACCGCCGGAACAAAGGGCTTGTGCCGCTCAATTGTATAAACCCGCCGGCATAATTTTGATAGAACCGCCGCCTGATAACCGCAACCCGTTCCGATCTCCAGAACTTTCTCGCGGTCATTCAGCTTAAGCGCTTGGGTCATCGCCGCGACAATATAAGGCTGGCTGATCGTCTGGCCACGGCCAATAGGCAGCGCAATATCCTCCCAGGCCTGATGACGCACCGCTTCGGGGATGAAAAAATCGCGCGGAATTCTTTCCATCGCACCCAAAACAGCCATATCGGTAATCCCCTTGGTGCGGAGATCCATAATCAATCGTATGCGTTTATTGATATCTTGAGCGTTCATGGAATGGCTATATCGGATGACAGGGCATGAGAATAAGAAAGTATAAAACTTACACCACCATTAGAATCCAAATCTGAGTTGACGTAAAGAACCTTTTCCAAAATATGATTTTTTTCTTTACAAAATATCGACCAGCAAATAACACTTTAATTTATGACAAAAGATCTAGATTGGCAAAACGGTCTTAAAGAGGCATTTCAGCGCAATGCGCTTACAGGGCTATTTATTGATCTCCAACGTGACTTTCTGGACAATTTTACACATGCAGCTTTTCAAAACAGTGCTAAGGTCGCGGGCAATCTTAGTGCAAGAAACATACCCAATATCTGGGCAATCTGGCCTACAGAACATATACCATACGGGCCATATAGCTACCTATCTTTAAACAGCATTTTACCGAATGCTATTACTATTGCCACACCTGCCCATGATGATCTGGTGTTTTGCAAATATGCAAGAAACCTTCTCACCAACCCTGAGGCCAAAGCCCATATCAAAACCTTGGCAGCCCCTCCCGTTATCATTGCTGGCGGCGTTTATGCTTCCAGATGTTTTTCCAGTACGATAAACGGCCTGATCGATATGATCGACTGCGATATTATTGTGCCCTTTGATGCCACCGATATGCAGAGCGTTGAAGACGTTCAAAAGCTTTTTCACAATGGCAAAACCGACCACATGCTAAAGCCCAAAGGACGCATCCACCCGACCTCCACCGCTGAGGTGCTGGATGTTATTCATTCTTTATAAAAGCTTAGTGATAACAATCACGCTGCGGCTTTTTTCATACTCTCTTTGGTGATTTTTTCGATGCCGCCCATATAAGGCTTAAGCACGTCAGGCACGAAAACACCGCCATCGGCCGGATCGTAATAATTCTCCATCACCGCAATCAAGGCGCGGCCAATCGCCACGCCCGACCCGTTGAGCGTATGCAAAAATGTCGTGCTTTTCTCGCCCTTGCGCTTCATACGGGCATTCATGCGCCGCGCCTGAAAATCTCCGCAATTCGAACAGCTTGAGATTTCGCGGTAACGCCCCTGCCCCGGCAGCCATACCTCAATATCAAAGGTCTTGCGCGCGCCAAAGCCTGTATCACCACTACACAGCACCACAGTGCGGTAAGACAGCCCCAGCTTCTTAAGGATGTTTTCCGCGCATTCGGTCATGCGCTCATGTTCGGCATTGCTGGCTTCGGGGGCGGTGATGCTCACCAGCTCGACCTTATAGAATTGATGCTGGCGCAACATGCCGCGCGTATCCTTTCCGGCACTGCCCGCTTCCGAGCGGAAACAGGGCGTATAGGCGGTATAACGGCGCGGCAGATAATCATCCTCGACAATCATATCCGCCACAATATTGGTTAACGGCACTTCTGATGTCGGGATCAGCCAACGGCTGGATGTGACTTCTTGCTCCAGCGTGACGGAGCTTTCAGGGATACGGAACAAATCTTCGGCAAATTTTGGCAACTGCCCCGTTCCGAACATCGCATTATCGCGCACGATCAAGGGCGGGGAAACCTCCGTATAGCCGTGTTCCTGCGTATGCGTATCAAGGAAAAACTGCGCCAAAGCGCGCTCCAGACGTGCCAAGCCGCTGCTCAACAACGTAAAGCGGCTACCTGACATTTTGGCGGCGGTTTCAAAATCCATCATCCCCAGATTTTCGCCGATTTCAAAATGCTCCGGCACTTTATTTGCGCCATTGGGCATTTTCGGCTCGCCCCATTTGCGGATTTCGATATTCTGGTTTTCATCCGCGCCGTCCGGCACATCTTCGGCCAGAATATTCGGCAAGCTCGCCATGATTTGTGAAATCTGCTGATGAAAGGCGCGATCCTGCTGCTCCAGCGCGGCCATATCCTCTTTCAGCGCGGCAACCTGATCCATCACCGCCTGTGCATCGCCGCCCGTACGCTTAATCTCACCGATCATTTTCGATTTTTCATTGCGCTCGGCCTGAATGTCTTGCAAGCGCGTCATAACCTTGCGGTGCTGCTCATCAAGCGCCAAAATCTCCGCCGCTTGCGCCGCAAGGCCGCGCCGCGCCATCGCCTTGTCAAATCCTTGCGGATTTTCGCGTATAAACCGTATATCGTGCATCGTCTTTCACACCTTAAAATGATAAATCATGAATATTGGCCAATAAATCCCCTCTTAAATACCGCGAAGCCACCCAGAACCAAAGCAAAAAAATCAAAAAACCATCGCTTATGCTGAAACTTCGCGTTAAACTGGTAATATTATGACAGTTTTTACCGTGCAATCACCCGAAGCAGAGGCTTTGCCGCTCATCTTTGACTCCCCGCATAGCGGCTGCGCCTATCCCGATGATTTTGATTTCAGCTGCGACTTCTCCATTTTGCGGCAGGCCGAAGACAACTATGTCGACGAGATTTTCGCTTGCGCCCCTGCTTACGGCGCCTCGCTGCTCGCGGCGCAATTCCCGCGCAGCTATATCGATGTCAACCGCGCTTTATGCGATATTGATACCGACCTGCTTGATGAGAATGGCTGGCCGGAAGCCCTTTACGGAGGGATCAACCCGACCGCACGCGCCGATGCGGGGATCGGCCTGATCCGCCGCCTTGTCAGACCGGGTATTCCCGTTTATAGCCGCACTTTGTCGGCTGAGGAAATCCACCACCGCATTATAGATTATTACCTGCCCTATCATCAAAAGCTGGCAGAGCTTATCGATCAGGCGCATTACAATTTCGGTGAGGTCTGGCATATTAACTGTCATTCCATGCCCGATTCCGCCGCCAGCCCGCGTATGCCGCTCGGGATTATCGGACGCAATGCGGCGCGCACGGCCGATTTCGTGCTGGGTGATCGTGACGGCAGCACCTGCAACGTCCATTTCACCCATATGATCCGCGAGTTTCTCAAGGCCAAAGGCTATAAGGTCACGATCAATGATCCGTTCAAGGGGGTGGAGCTGGTGCGGCGCTATTCCAATCCCGCACGCGGGCGGCACTCCCTGCAAATCGAAATCAACAAATCTCTGTATATGGATGAAACCAGCGGCCAAAAGAGTAAAAATTTCAATGCATTACAAAAAGACATTGAGAACTTGGTTGCGTTTATCGCTGCGCATTGCCGCGCCGCGCTCATCCCCAAGGCGGCGGATTAACCTGATAATTCAAACGCTACGCAACGAAATACTATTAGGTTTCAATCAATCCGCAACGCGCCGTATTTTGTGAAAACGCCCCTGCAAAGCTCTCTTGCAAGGCTTGATCGACCGCATTCATCGTGACGTTTACCCCCAGATCGGCAAGGCTTGTCACCCCGAAATCAGACAATCCGCATGGCACAATCCCGCCGAAATGCGACAGATCGGGCGCGACATTGAGCGCAATCCCGTGCAGCGTAACCCAGCGGCGAATACGCACACCGATTGCGGCAATTTTCTTTTCCGCGCCATTTGGCATCACCACCCAAATCCCGATCCGTCCGCAACGCCGCTCGCCCTTGATATCAAACGCATCCAGCGTGCGGATAATCCACTCCTCCAGCGCCCAGACATAGGCCTTAATATCGGGTTTGGATTGCCAGCGGTGCAAATCCATCATTACATAACCAATACGCTGGCCGGGGCCGTGATAGGTATATTCCCCGCCGCGTCCCGTTTCATAGACGGGAAATTTGGACGGCTCTAATAAATCGCCTGATTTTGCGCTGGTTCCAGCCGTATAAAGCGGTGGGTGCTCCAAAAGCCATGCGCAATCCACAGCCTCGCCCCGCGCAATAGCCTCCACGCGCTGCGCCATAAAGTCCAGCGCATCGGGGTAATTGACAGGCTCGGTTGAAATTTTCCACTCCATGCCACAGACATAAGGCGCTATTTAAAAATTGACAAGCCCCAGAGTTTTCACATAACGTTCCGCCATGGACTATAAAAAGTATTTCAAAAGCCTTGTCACCAAGCCACATACAATAATTGTAGGGGGTAAAGCTGAGCCGTTCTCCAATAAACTACATGATGAATATCTAACTTTTGCTTCCGACCTTAATGAATTTATCGACCATTACAGCAGAACCGTTTTCGAAACAGACAGTGTTCGTGATATTGAGTTTCCTGAACTTGGGATTTCTGCAGAAGAACAAGATCAAATCGAACTCGGCTACTTTCACGAACAGTTTTTTGGTTTTTTAGAGTCGTTTTCTCTCATGACCAACTGTACGGAAGCTGAGGTCATTAAGGCCCTTGGTGGAGATTATGATGAATTATTGGATCAGCGGGCGTATGGAACACTTGTTGATCAGGACCTTATTCTGATGCTGACCGATATCGAGCGTGAATTAAATGCTTATACAGCTGCGCGCATGAGCGGGAAGCGCTCCACACACACCAAAATTTCGAAATATATGGATATCTTGAACTCAAAATCCCCCTATCCAACGCCTAACCAGCCATCTTAGCGAAAAATATTGCCGTACAGTGATAAACGCACTTGCCGCCGCCTAACTTATTTGTTAACAATCGCCATTGGTTTCGCGGCCGTGGCGGAATCGGTAGACGCGCAGCGTTGAGGTCGCTGTGATAGAAATATCGTGGAGGTTCAAGTCCTCTCGGCCGCACCACCAAACCCAAGTCAATTATTGGCCAAACGGCCAGTGAAGTACGATGAAGTGTACCTCCACTCTTTTTTAAAAGCGAAAAACGCGAAGCGTTTCTTCGCGAGGTTCAAGTCCTCTCGGCCGCACCAATTTTTTATTAAAAAGCGCCGAACGATCGGCGAACCGCACTTGCGGTTTAAAAAGGATGCGACTGCATCCCGCGAATAATTTCGCGCTCTTGAATTAAAAGTTCCCTTCAAACTCACCACCAAGCAAAATATCCATAATCCAGAGCAGACTCATGTTTTACAAAACACTCTAAAGCCTAAAAATAAATATGGATGCTTAACCTAATCTTTAGAAAACACTGACATAATAATTATTAAGAAAAAATTTAAACTAATATTTAATATGTATGGAATAAAAGCATGGGATATGATCACTTTCAAAGTGTGCCGTCTTTAAACACAGCATTTGAACAAGCTAAACAGGCGCTTAGCCCTTTAGATGTTAAATCACCTGAAACACAAGTGGCTTCTGTTATATATAGCGGCTCACATGCGCCTGTGAAAGATGAAAATGGACTTCCTGTTCCTGGCGGAATACGAGGTTAAAAATCTAGCTTAAGAGCAATATTTTTAAATCACGACCTCCCCGCAATAGCGGGGATTTTATTTTCAACCACAAAACACCAAAAATGCGGCGGCGCAGCATCCCTTAGGGCTTGCGATTCAGCGGGTGATTTGTTAATGCCATATCATATATAAAATTTCACATTCCATTTGTTAAACCTATAGAAAAAACGGCAGCCATGACCAAAGATCAAGACGCATTCAGACAAGACGCTCTGGATTACCACCAATACCCCAAGCCCGGAAAAATCGCTATCCAGCCGACTACGCCGCTTTCGACACAGCGCGATTTGGCTCTGGCCTATTCCCCCGGTGTGGCCGCCCCGTGTGAAGAAATCGAGAAAGACCCGCTCAAGGCCTATGATTACACCTCCAAGGGCAATCTGGTTGCGGTTATCTCAAACGGTACGGCGGTGCTTGGATTGGGCGCGATTGGCGCTTTGGCCTCCAAGCCCGTGATGGAAGGGAAATCGGTTCTCTTCAAAAAATTCGCAGCCATCGATTCCATGGATATCGAGATTGATGAAACCGATGTTGATAAGCTGGTTGATATTATCGCCTCGCTGGAGCCGACATTCGGCGGGGTTAATCTTGAGGATTTCAAAGCGCCGGAATGTTTCGAGATCGAACGCCGCCTGCGTGAGCGTATGAAAATCCCCGTTTTCCATGACGATCAACACGGTACAGCGATCATCGTAACCGCTGCGTTCAAAAACTGGATTGCCTATTCAGGGCGCGACATCAAGAAAATCCGTCTTGTCGCCAATGGCGCGGGCGCTTCGGCGATTGCCTGTCTGAGCCTGCTGGTCGAAGCCGGATTGCCGCGCGAAAATATCATTGTTTGCGATCGTGTCGGCGTGGTCTATGAGGGACGCAATGAGGGCATGGATCCGGCGAAGGAAAAATTCGCGGTCAAAACCAAGCTCCGCACGCTCGAAGAAGCGATCAAGGACGCGGATGTATTCCTCGGCCTGTCGGCTGCGGGCGCGGTGTCAAAGCCGATGGTCAAATCAATGGCGAAAAACCCGCTGATTATGACGCTGGCCAATCCGACTCCTGAGATTATGCCCGAAGAAGTCCGCGAAGTCCGCGACGATGCGATTATCTGCACGGGGCGCTCGGATTACACCAATCAGGTTAATAATGTCTTGTGCTTCCCGTTTATTTTCCGCGGCGCGCTTGATGTCGGCGCAACGGCGATTAACGAAGAGATGAAAATCGCCTGTGTCGAAGCGATTGCAGCGCTCGCACGAAAGGAAGTCACCCCCGAAGTCGCCTCGGTTTACAGTGAAGAAACGCTGGAATTCGGGCCGGATTACCTGATCCCCAAACCGTTCGACCCGCGCCTCATCGTCGATCTGCCGATTGCGGTTGCCAAGGCGGCGATGAAAAGCGGTGTGGCAACACGTCCGATCAAGGATTTTGCCGCTTACGAACAGCGTTTGCGCGAGTTTTTCATCCGCTCACAACTGGTTATGCGCCCGCTGATGACCCGTGCCAAGGAAAACCCGAAGCGCATCGTCTTTTGTGAGGGCGAAGAAGATAACGTCCTGCAAGCCGTTCAAACCGTGATTGATGACGGGCTGGCCAAGCCGATCCTGATCGGACGGAAAAAAGTTGTCGATATTCGCATCAAGCGTTTGGGGCTGCGCATGAAATCCGGTGAGGATTACGAGCTGGTCGACCCTGAGAGCGATGCACGTTACCGCGATTATTGGGAACATTATCTGCGCCTCATGGATCGCAAGGGCGTAACGCCTGCAACGGCGCGTTACCGCGTCCGCACGTCACCAACCGTGATCGGGGGGCTGATGGTCAGCCGCGGCGATGCCGATGGCATTATCTGCGGCACGGTCGGCCAATATCACCGCCACTTGCGTCACATCAGGGACATTATCGGCCTCAAGCCCGGCGTTGAAACACCGGCGGCGATGAATGCGCTGATCCTGCCCAACAACAAGGGAACGTATTTCTTCTGCGACACCCAGATCAATCCGAATCCAAGCATTGCGCAAATCTCGGAAATGACTTTGCTGGCCGCCGAAGAAATCAAGCGCTTCGGCATCAAGCCGAAAGTCGCGTTGCTCTCGAATTCCAATTTTGGTTCAATCGATACGGACACAGCGTGCAAAATGCGCGCCGCCTATGCCGATATTCGTATGCGTGACCGCGAGTTGGAAATCGACGGGGAGATGCAGGCCGATGCGGCGCTATCCGAAAGCATTCGTGAGAAGATCATGCCGAACTCCAACCTTTCGGGTGAAGCCAATCTGTTCATCATGCCGAATGTGGAATCTGCGAATATTTCCTTTAATATGCTCAAGGTTTTGGGCGAGGGAATTTCGATTGGGCCGCTCTTGCTTGGGGTTGCCCGTCCGGCGCATATTCTTACGCCTGCTGTGACACCGCGCGGAATCTTGAACGCCACTGCCATCGCCGTTGTCGGTGCGCAGGTGCAAGAACAGGATTTAAAAGACGAGAATGTCCAGCGCCGCGCCGTTGCCCATTTGTAAAAGGCACTGCTAAAAAATATCAATCACACGCTTCATGCGTGTGACCAGCCTTATACATCTCTAATTATTATATTGCGGGGCGCGGCGTTCACGCGGCGCTGAAGGCTCGCCGTCGCGCTGCCCCCATCGTCTCTGCTGCTGGCCTTGCTGTTGCTGCTGCGGCACATTGTCAAAGCCACTAAAGCCACCGCCAGCGCCGCCAGCAGACCCGCCGCCTGCTGTCGGCAAAAGCCGTCCCAAAAGCTGTTGGAATCCGCCCGCAAGCCCGCCTTGCTGCTGGGCTTGATAGGCGATTAAATCTTCTTCGGAAGACAGGCTAAATGTGCGGCGCGGGGTAAATCTATGCTGCGAAGCGGCCATCACCCGCGACCATATCCGCACAGGTGTACTGCCGCCCGTCACGCCCTTGGTCGGGGAATTGTCATCATTGCCAATCCAAACCGTTGTCACCAACCTGTCGGAAAATCCGGCAAACCACGCATCGCGGCTTTCTTGTGATGTGCCTGTTTTACCGCTTACGGGGAAACCCTGCTTTGCGCCCTGCCCCGTTCCGTACAGCACAACATTTTGCAACATCGCCTGCATCTGGCGTACATGAAATTCATCGGCAACGCGGCGCGTCACGGTGTTTTGCGGGCGCTCATAATACACCTTACCGCTTTCATCGCGCACCCGTGTAATCGCATAGGGGAACACGGCATGGCCGCCATTGGCCAGCGCAGCATAAGCGGTTGTCAGTTCCAACGGCGAAACCGCATAAGAGCCGAGCGCCAAGCTCAAATCCGGCTCCATATTCGAGATAATGCCCATGCGCCGCGCCGTATCAATCACACGATCGGGCGTGACCTCACGCGTCACCAGCACTGCCGTGGTATTCAGCGAAAGCGTCAAGGCTTCATCCATCGTCACCAGCCCGTAATATTTATTGCCGTAATTGGTCGGGCGATAGCGGCCTTGCCTGAACGGTTCATCCATCATTTGCGTGTCGGGGCTCATCCCGAATTCCAGCCCCGCCAGATACACAAACGGCTTAAAGGCCGATCCGGGTTGGCGCTTGGCTTGTACAATGCGGTTGAACTGGCTGCGGTTATAATCACGGCCACCGACCAGCCCCAGCACGGCGCCGTCATGCGCCATCACGACCACAGCGCCCTGACCGATATTGCGTTCCTCGGCCTCGGCGCTCAAAACTTCGAACAGCGCCTTTTCAGCGGCGCTTTGAATATCAGACACCATCGCCGTTTCAACGATCAAATCCGTGTCGGGTGTGCCGACCAGATCATCCAGCCCGTCAACAACCCAATCTGTATAATAGCGCACAGAATTGGCGTATTCGGGGCGTTGCGGCGGGCGCGGCGGAACATTGGAAATGCCCTTGGCCTCATCACTGGTGATGTAACCCGCCTCGACCATGGCTTGCAGCACCACATCGGCGCGCTCATTGGCCAGATTGGGATTGCGGCGCGGCGAGAACCGCGAGGGCGCTTTGAGCAATCCGGCAATGATCGCCGACTCCCGTAAGGTCAGATCCTTGACGCTTTTGTCAAAATAAAGATTTGCCGCCGCATCAATCCCATATGTACCGGAGCCGAGATAAACGCGGTTCAGATAAGCGGTCAGGATTTCATCCTTGCTCAATTTGCGCTCCAGCCAAAGCGCCAACATGGCTTCCTGAATTTTCCGCTTATACGTCCGCTCATGGGTCAAAAACAGATTCTTGGCGAGCTGTTGTGTAATGGTCGATCCGCCCTGCACCACGCCGCCTGCACGCATATTCACAACGGCGGCGCGCACAAGGCCGATAACATCAATCCCGAAATGCGAGTAAAACCGCCTATCTTCGGTTGCCATCACCGCATGAATAAGATGGGGCGGCATATCTTGCACCGAGATCGTATCGCCCTTCATCTCGCCATATCGCGCAATCACAGAGCCACTTGAATCCATAACGGTGATAGAGCTTTGGCGCTCGAATGTCGCGCTGCGGGTGATGCTTGGCAATTCAAGGGCGAAGAATCCCAAAACCATCGCGCCAATAACACCGACAACCAGCCCCAACATAAAAACGGCTTTAAACGCCTTTCTTATCAGCGAGCTTCCGCCGCCTCTACCGCCTCTAGAGCCTCTGGAGCCACCACGCGTTCGGCTGCGCGTGCTTCTGGTTTTTTTCGGTGATGCGGGTTTGGCAGGGCGCTTGACTGGTTTTTTAGGAGCGCTTGCTTTGGGCTTTGCCTTGGATTTGGAGGCCGCCGAAGAAGCAGATGTTTTGCGCTTCGGTACAACAGGAAAAGCCCCAGAAGAGCTAGCCTTGCTGCCTGATGAGCCAATAGTCGGCGGTTTTCGTGGTTTTTTCGTGGTCATATCCGCTCAGCCATGGGGCTTGTTTTCATTCAAATCTAATTCAAGTCTAGCTCTAATTGCAATCCAGCCAATACCGCAACCGCGCGGGGAATTTATCCGATGCCGAGGTTTCATTTTCAAGCTCTGCGCCGCAATGTTCAGCGATACGGATCGCGGCCACATTTTTTGGATCAATCGTCATCAAGGCGCGGTCAATCCCCAGATAACACGCATAGGGCATACCTTTTTGCAAAATCTTGCGTCCGAACCCTTTGCCGCGCATAGACGGGCGGATCACGAAATTGATATGCCCACCCCATTTATCCAAATGCCAGTTGAGGCGGTGGCGCACATTAAATGTGCCGATAAACACCTCATCCTTTACCAGCCAGAATACGCTTTCGGTGACAGGCTCGACCCAATCGGCATAAGGCTTATGCAGATGGCGTTTGCCCTCATTAACATGATCTATAAAAGTTTCAAAATCGGCGCTGACTTCATCAATATCGAGAAAGCTATAGCGTCCTTCGGCCTGAAATTCTTTCAAAGCTTCAAGATAGCTCGCTTTATACTCAACCGCCGGTTTTACGAGTTTGGATGCAGACATATCTGTTTTCTTGTTTTTTGTTCTCTAAATTACTCGAGTTCTCTGAATTACTCTGATGAACCGCCACACACATACATGAGAAAATGGTTATAAACAGTTTTATTGTGCAACGCAAATATTTTGGCCTGCAATGCTGTCAAAGCCGGAACAAAAAAACATTAGAAAATAATAAGCAATACAAACGTTACGGCGCTGGGCAAGACTCAGGAGGGCGCTCACCAAGGTAATATCCGCGATTGGCCGCTTCTATATCACTGACATTCTCTATAATCAGAAAGTCATAGCGCATAGCGGAATCGCTCAAAACAGTGCCGTTGTTCCGAATGTTATCAGCTGTAAACAAAAGGCTATCACCGACCTCTTCGATCGGCCGCCCCGTTGTCAACGCTCTGATTTCGGGATTGTTGGTTGCCGTCCCCGCCAAAAACGAACCACTCGTACAGGCACGTTGCGTCACCTTCTCCCGAATAGCGGCTTCACAGTTACGGCGGTAATTATCAATCGTGTTATTGCGCGTCAAATTGGTCATTGTGTCGCAATACCCCAAAGCATCAACGGTAAATGGCTTGCCATCACGAACAACCGGAATAGCCGCCACGCTGACAAAAAACTGCTGATTAAAACGGCTGCGCGGGCTTTGCTCGATCTGATTAGGCGCAGTGGCCGTAGCAGAATTCTGATTTCCGTTATTCGCTGCGGGCTGCTCGTCTTGCTTACAAGCGGCCAATGATACCGCCGCGCCTAATAATGCTGCTGTTAGAATTCCCTTTTTCATCTCATCATCTCCCTGATTTCTTTTAATTTCTTGATGAAAAGTTATGGCATTCCGTAACCACGCGCAAATAGTTTCGGAAAAAAACTTTCAGAGGCACGAAAGTCTATAATTTATAGCAAAACCAGCGTCGCCAGCCCAAGGAAGATCAAAAATCCAAGGCAATCCGTGGTGGTGGTCAGGAAAGGCCCAGCCGAAAGCGCGGGGTCATAGCCAAAGCGCTCCAATATCAGCGGAATGCCCGTTCCGGCAATACCCGCCCAGAACATATTGAACAGCATCGCCGCCATCAGCACCATGCCCAGCACAGGGCTGCCGAACCACAACGCGGCGAGCAATCCCATAATACAACCGAATACAACGCCGTTCAGCGCCCCGACCAATATTTCACGCTTTATGATGCGGTTATAGTTTTGAGAGCTCAATTCGCGTGTGGCCAGACCGCGCACGGTGACGGTCACAACCTGCATACCCGCATTCCCCCCCATCGCCGCAACAATCGGCATCAGGATCGCCAGCGCGACAATCTCCTCAATCGTCGCTTCAAAGCGGGAAATCACGAATGAGGCAATAATCGTATTGACCAGCGTAATCGCCAGCCAGCGCATACGGTTCACGGATGTGCGCATCGGCGAGGTATATAGATCGCTGTCCGTCACCCCCCCAAGGCGCATAATGTCCTCTTGGGTTTCCTCGTCGATAACGTCGATAATATCATCAATCGTAATCACACCGAGCAAGCGCCCGTTATCATCAACAACAGGGGCGGAGAGCAGGTTATCACGGCGGAAAATATCGGCGACTTCCTCCTGATCCATCTCGGCGGGAATGGAATATACAACATCAAGCTTGAGGTCTTCCAGCCTGACAGGGCGGTGCGAACAGATAATCCGCTTGAGCGGGATAATCCCCGTCACGTGATAGGCGGGGTCAACCACAATCACGTCAAAAAACTCGTTCGGCAGGCTATCACCCGCGCTGCGCAGATAATCAATCGCCTTGCCGACCGTCCAGAATTCGGGGACGGCGACGACCTCACGCTGCATCAAACGTCCGGCGCTATCCTCCGGAAAACTCAAACCTTCCTCTAGGACAAGCCGCGTCTTGGCTGAGAGTTTGCTGATAATCTGCTTGCGGAAATCGGGGTCAATATCTTCGATAATATCGAGCGCGTCATCACTATCCAGATCGGACAAAATCCGCGCCACGTCCTCGGCGTCCATATTCTCAAGGACATTGCGGCGCAGCTCATAATTCAATTCCGAATAGGTTTCGGGCGCGATTTGTTCCGAGAACATCTGCAAGAATTCGTGGCGCACATCGGCGCTCATCTTATGCAGCAATTCGGCAATATCGGCGGGACCCAGATCGTCGAGCATCTGGTGAACCGTGTCGGAATCCTGCGCCTTTATCGCCTCAATCGCTTGGGAGATTTCCTCGTCATCCAGACGAAACGGATTGTCGTCTACTGAATCGCTCAGTAAAACGGCTATCGAATCATTGTCTTTTTTCAGCGTATCATCCATGAGTCTGTTTTTTAAAACCGCTGCAAAATGTTGAGTTTCAATCGGGTTGATTTGCGTTCATTAGGATATCTGAATATCAGGCGGGACACTACCCTATTTACAACGCTCTGTCACCCCCTCCGCAGCATTGCGCGTGTTGACATGGGGCAAAAACACACCCCAAAAGCAAATGCCCGCACAAGGCGGGCATGGCCGAGGGGAAACGCATCCCTTCTTGTTATTTTTCTAAACGTTTCAAACCGCCAGCAAGCTATCCGCGTAGGTATACTGACCTTTAAAGGCGGCGAATTTGTCTTCGCCGATCATGTCCCAGAACTCCTTCAACTCGCGAACGCCCTCACTCGGCGCGCCGACCTCATAGCCCGTGCGCAGCAAGGCCTGATCCGCGAAGGACAAAAAGTCAGCCGGAAAGGCCATGCGCGGTGCGCGCAATCCCAGATCAACCAGAATTTTAGCAACATGCGCATCGCTATGATCCATCATATCGGCGGTAAACTGGATGGCTGAGAGTATTTTGATTTCCATCCGGCTGTTCGGGACGTGGCGCAAATGCCGCATAAAGCGCGCATAAACCGCCATATCGTCCTTAAGGTCTTCCGTGTTGTGTGGGGGTAGCGGAAGAACCGTACGCATTTGCTCTTCTTTTTGATTGGAGAAAGAGTTCCGTGTTGCGAGTGTGTTACCGATTGTCTGTGTCATAGCTTTACCCCTTTCCGGCTGCAAAATCGGGCGGTATTGCCTGATTATTCCTGCCATCAGAACTATTTGTGACTTATGACTCCAGCTTCTCGCGAAAGTCTTAACGGAGTGTTAAAATATTTTTTATGGTAAAAAATTGCGCTATTCCGCTGTGGATAAGACTCTCAAGCCTTTGGAATCGCAGAAGTGGCCAATTGATCGGCACGTTCGTTCTCGGGGTGTCCGGCGTGGCCTTTTACCCAGTGAAAACGCACATCATGCACATTTATGAGCGAATCGATTCGCTTCCAAAGATCCTGATTCTTGATTTTGGGCGGCCAGTTTTTGGCTTTCCACCCCTCCATCCACTCATTCACGCCCTTTTGCAAATACGTGCTGTCCGTATACAGATCAACGCTTGAAGGGCGCTTGAGCGTTTCGAGCGCGACAATCGCCGCCATCATTTCCATGCGGTTATTGGTGGTTTCGGCCTCACCGCCCGATAATTCCTTTTCATGGCCGTTCCAACGCAAAATCGCGCCCCATCCGCCGGGGCCGGGATTGCCGCTACACGCACCATCGGTATAGATTTCGATTTTCGGCTTCATCACTATCGCTGCTCTTGCCTTGCCCTACTCTATTGATTGTGCCTATTGCTCATCCAAAGCGCGGGCGATCAAGGCCAGCAAATCGGCTTCGCTCTGAACGGCGTAAACATCCTCCGCCCGCAGCGCCACGCCCCAACGCTCGGCGATCAGCTCATATTTCGGCGCGCGCATGTCAAACAGACGCGGAAATACCCAGCGCAAAAACTCATCGGGCGGAATATCATCGGCGCTTTCGATCTCGTTATAAATCGCCAGATATTCCTGAACCCACGCATCAAGCTGGCTCGGCGGGAAAAACAGCGGCTTGGGATAATCCTGCGCGCGTTGCAAAATCGCAAGGCGGTCGGATTGCGCGGCCTCGATATAGACAATCAGGCTCGCTGCGCCGATTGCGTTCAACACCGCGCCATCGGTAATCTCGCACAAGCTGCCGCTTGAATCATGGACGAATTTATCATGCTGCGCCGCCATCAACGCCGCTTCCCTCACCGCGGCGCATTCGGCCTCGTAATACAGGTTTTGCCTGCGCTTGAACTCCGCAAACGGCAATGCGCCGATCTTGCCGATAAAGGCCGAGAGCGCTGAAATATTCGCAGTGCTGATGGCTTCACTACCTGCACTATCTGTATTATCGGCGCTCGATGCGCTTTCAATATCAGCGGCCAGAAACTTCGTTCCGATCATCTCATCACAGGAATAAAGCGCCCAGCCCCAGCCTTTCATCTTGAGCGCGAGCGTGCTCTTGCCCACGCCCGACATTCCCATCAAGGTGATTGATTTTTTCGGACTGCCCAAAAATGCCTGACCGGAGTTGTATTTCATCCTTGCCCCTAGGCCGCCTCACCTTGTTGCAGCGCTTTGGGCAATTTGAAAATCACATCCTCTTGCGCCAGAACGATTTCCTCGACTATCACGGTGAAATGCGCCTTGGCTTGCGCGATCACCTCTTCAACCAGCACTTCGGGCGCGGATGCTCCAGCCGTGATGCCGAGCGTTTTGACGCCTTCCATCTCCACCAGCCAGTCCACCTCGACAGCGCGTTGCACCAGCCGCGCCTTCGGGCAACCGTAATTCAAGGCAACCTCGACAAGGCGGTTGGAGTTGGATGAATTGGGCGCACCCAGCACCAACATATAATCACTGCGCTCCGCGATTTCCTTTACCGCGGCCTGACGGTTGGTCGTGGCATAGCAAATATCTTCTTTATGCGGGCCTTTCACTGCGGGAAAACGGGCTTGCAGCGCCGCCACGATTTGCGCGGTATCATCAACCGAAAGCGTCGTTTGCGTACAAAAGGCGAGCTTATTTTCATCCGCCACGCTAATTTTGGCGACATCCTCCACCGTTTCAACCAGTATCACCGCACCTTGCGGCAACTGGCCGATTGTGCCGATCACTTCGGGGTGCCCGGCATGGCCGATCAACACAATCTGGTCGCCGTTCTTGAAATGGCGCTCGGCCTCGCGGTGAACCTTGCTCACCAGCGGACAGGTCGCATCAATATAAAACATCTTCCGCGCGGCGGCCGTTTCGGGAACGGATTTCGGCACGCCATGCGCCGAGAAAATCACAGGCTGACCGTCATCGGGAATCTCGTCGAGCTCCTCAACGAATACCGCGCCCTTGTCACGCAATGAATCCACAACGAATTTGTTATGCACGATCTCATGGCGGACATAGACAGGCGCGCCATATTGCTCCAGAGCCAGCTCGACAATCCGAATGGCGCGGTCTACTCCGGCGCAAAATCCGCGCGGCGCCGCGAGCAGGATTTGCAAATTCGGTTTTGCGGCTGTGCTATCGCTGGCTGTCATCGTGTGAGAATATCCAAAAGTTAACGTCAAAGACTATATACACGCTCAAATACAGACAATCCATCCTTTTTGCATTCCTCCTTGCCAAGCGAAACGGGCTTGCTTAATCTGATAGGATAAAAATGAATAGCGTTTTGTCAAAAGCTTGCCACAAGAACTGGCCACAGGAAAAGGATACGTCGCGATGAAAAAAGACTTTATATCAGGCCGTACATCAAATCGTGTGATAACGGCAACACTCGCCGCGATCCTTCTGATACCCGCCTTGAGCGCATGCCGCACGATGGAAGGGCTTTCCGAAAGCGTTAACAATACCTTCAGCAACCAAAGCGACGGACAACAGCCAATTGATAGCGCGGATATTCTTGCCGCCCATGCCGGAGAAACATCAGCCAGCGGCGTGCGCATTGACTCGCCCTGCCCCGAAGTACAAATCGTTGATGAACTTAGCTCGATCAGCGAATTTTCGCCGCCTTCTGCAGCTTTTGCCGAAAATCTGATCTCCCGTGCCGACCTGTATCATGCCGAGAGTTTCTGCACCTTTCAGGACAAGCTCGCTGTTGTTGATCTGAAACTGGTTTTTGACGCCTCACTTGGGCCTCAAGGACGCGCAGGCGGCAATAAGAACTTTTTCTCCTATCCGTTTTTCATTGCCGTAACGGATCAAAATAACGTTGTGCTGGCCAAGGAAGTCTTCTCGGCCTCGATGAATTTCGAAACGGGGCAAGCCACACATCGCTATCATGAAAACCTGCGCCAGCTTGTGCCGATCCGCTCCCGTGAGCAGGCAAGGCGCTTTAAAATCCTGTTGGGCTTCCAGCTCAGCCCCGAGCAATTGGCTTATAACCGTGCCAATATGCGTCCCGTCGAGGAGTTACAAGCCGCCTTGGAAACGCCGACTCAAGATCAAAGCATGAGCGCCGCCGCCACAGTAGCGCCTGATTACAGCGAGTTAAAAGCTGATGTGCAAAATACCGACACGCCGATCAATGTCGTGCCGCAAGAAACGGAAGAGGATTGAGAATTAATGTCGATCACCTCCAAAATATCCGCCCTGCCACCGTTTAACGATGATACTTTCTGGACGGATGAAACCTCCGAACATCTTCGTGTTGCGGGGGATAGCTTCGCGCAATGCCGTGATGATTTTTTCGCGCTGCTTGATTTGTGTGAACACTCCATCCGTACGGGCGGGAAGATATTGTTTTTCGGCAATGGCGGGAGCGCCGCCGACGCGCAGCATCTGGCAACCGAACTTGCCGTCCGCTACATCAAGGATCGCGCCCCGATTGCCGCGCTGGCACTGACCACCGATAGCTCGGCGCTGACCGCAATCGGCAATGATATGGGCTTCGAGCAGCTTTTTGCCCGCCAGATCAGCGCCATCGGCAAGGCGGGGGATGTCGCCATCGGTATTACCACCTCCGGCCAGAGCGCCAACGTCATTGCGGGGCTGCAAGCGGCGCAGCAAGGCGGGCTAAAAGCAGCGGCGCTGACTGGTAAGGATGGCGGCAAGCTGAAAGATATGGCGCTTGATGCGTGTTTGATCGTGCCATCCGCCACCACCGCCCGCATTCAGGAAATGCACATCACATTCGGCCAGATGTTATGCGGCGCGCTGGAGCAAAAACTGGGGCTCACCCAAGGCTAAGGCAAAGTTAAGCCAAAGCTTAAAAGAGAGCAAAAACACCCCCGCCCTACCCCTTCATGATATTTGACGCGACCGCAAAAAATTTGCTATTATAGTGATATAAAAAACGATAAAAAACTAAAGCAATTCGTTCGGTAATAGTGTGCAAAATTTAAAAAATTTGAGGTGTGAACCATGAGCCATCCAACTGATCCCCATGCGCAGCCAGGCCTCCATGAAAGCGATATAATGCCATTCATGGGCAATAACAGTGCGCAGCCGCCCGCTGCTGACACCCCCATGGGAACAGTTATGAGCTTTATGAATGCAGGCGTCATGTATGGCGCTGCCAATAGCATTTTGGGCGCAATCGAGGACGGTATGGCACAGCTCGCAGGCGGTATGCCGAACGGCATGGGCACAGAACCTGCACTGGCAGAACGCGGCATGGCACCAAATATGGCACCGCAAATGACCATGAACCAGCAGCCGGGATTTGGCAGACCTACTTAACCTAATAAACACCCCATTATATTTTGCATAATACACTGATTTTGTGTATTATGATTTTATGATTGATGTCAGCACGATTGCACAAGGATTGGAAAACGATAAAGACCCGTTTCAAACACTATGCCGCTTTATCTATCCGATGATTTTATGTGATACCCATGCACAAATTGCTGCGGATGCCATGAATACAGTTCTAAATGGCGACTACATTATTGCTGGGGAAATGCCTGGGGGAAACGGCTTTGAATATATGAACGCCGAAGCTCTGGACTTAGCGCCTGATGCTTCCATGGACATTGGGTTTGGCATAGACGCTGCACCTGCACTGATTATACCGATCCTGCCGTTTTAACACCCTAAATTTTAATTATTGCGGAAAAAGCTGGAGATTTGCGGCCAAGATGGTCTATATATTTCTCCATCATGACCAAAGCCGCTCAAAAGATCGTTTCTGTTGAAGACTCTGCCTCAAAGGAAGATTCCGTCAATCCGAATGCCGCGGGCAGTGTCCTTGATCGCATCACCATTCCCGCCGATATGAAGGCGTTGAGTGCGCAGGAGCTTAAAGACCTCGCGCAGGACGTGCGGAACCGCATGATCGAAGCCGTCGCCAAAACGGGCGGGCATCTGGGCGCGGGGCTGGGCGTGGTCGAGCTGACCGTTGCCATTCACGCCATTTTCAACACTCCCGAAGACCGCTTAATCTGGGATGTCGGCCATCAATGCTACCCGCATAAAATCCTCACAGGCCGCAAGGACAAGATAGACACCATCCGTCAGGGCGGCGGGCTTTCAGGCTTCACCAAGCGTGCGGAAAGCCCGTATGACCCGTTCGGCGCGGCGCATAGCTCAACCTCGATCTCCGCCGGAATCGGCATGGCCGAAGCGGCACGTCATGCTGGCAAGGACAACAAAATTATCTGCGTGATCGGCGATGGCGCAATGTCGGCGGGCATGGCTTATGAGGCCATGAACAACGCCCAAGCGCTCTCCAACCTGATTGTGATTTTGAATGACAATGAAATGTCGATCGCCCCGCCCGTCGGTGCGATGAGCCGCTATTTGACGCGGATTGTTTCCTCCCGCACCTATACCCAAGCGCGGGAAGCGGGCAAAAAGCTGATGGAGTTTTTGCCCTCGCCCATCCGCCACGCCGCCAAACGCGCCGAAGAAGGCGCACGCGTTGCCCTTGGCGGCGGCACGTTCTTTGAGGAAATGGGATTTTACTATGTCGGCCCCGTTGACGGGCATAATCTCGACCATCTGCTGCCGATCCTCAAAAATGCGCGGGAGTCCAAAAACCCCAACCCGATCCTCATTCACGTCAAAACGCAAAAGGGCAAGGGCTACCTGCCCGCCGAAAGCTCCGCCGATAAGATGCACGGGGTCAAAAGCTTTGATGTTGTGACGGGCGAGCAAGCCAAATCCAAAGCCGCCGCGCCCAGCTATACCAAGGTTTTCGCACAAGAGCTTATCCGTCAGGCGCAGCGCGATGACAAAATCATCGCCATCACGGGGGCGATGCCTGACGGGACGGGGCTTGATCTGTTCGGTGCAGAATTTCCCGAGCGTTGCTACGATGTCGGGATTGCCGAACAACACGCCGTCACCTTCGCGGCGGGCTTGGCCACAGAGGGGTTCAAGCCGTTTTGCGCGATCTATTCCACCTTCCTGCAACGCGCTTACGATCAGGTCGTGCATGATGTCGCCATCCAGAATTTGCCCGTACGCTTTGCGATTGACCGCGCGGGGCTGGTCGGGGCGGATGGCTCGACCCATGCCGGCGCTTTTGATACCGCCTATCTCGGCTGCCTGCCCAATTTCGTGCTGATGGCCGCGAGCGATGAATCCGAATTGCAACACATGGTCGCCACCGCCGCCGCCTATGATGCGGGGCCGATTGCCTTCCGCTATCCGCGCGGTGAGGGCACAGGCGAGGCGCTAAGCGAGATTGGCCAGCCGCTCACCATCGGCAAAGGGCGTATCGTACAGGGCAGCTTGAACGAGCGCCGCACAATCGCCATTTTATCCTATGGCGCAAGACTGCAAGAGGCGCGCAAGGCCGCGCAAATCCTTGAACAGCAGGGCAAGAGCGTCACCATCGCCGATGCCCGTTTTGCCAAACCGCTTGATGAGGCATTGATTGACGCGCTTGTGCAAAATCACGACACGCTTATCACCATCGAGGAAGGCTCAATCGGCGGGTTCGGCTCTTTCGTGCTCGAATATCTCAGCCGTTCAAACCAGCTTGACGGGCGTTGCCGTATCAAAACCATGCACCTCCCCGACCTGTTTCAAGATCAAGACAGCCCCGAAAAGCAATATGCACAAGCAAAGCTCGACGCCGCCGCTATCGTCGATGCCGCGCAAGCTTGATAACTCAAGTTTTTATAGCGCCCTGATAGTGTCTTGATAGAGCAATCTTAACCGCGCTTAACCGCATGACCGTGCAACAGCACGTTGAATTGCCCTTGACAATTCAGGAATTAAATCATATTATGGTTTTGGTTCAGGGGCGAATTGCGCCTTGTGTTTATCTCTACTGTCATTCCAACGAAGCGCCGCCCACTCCCCCTTTCGTCATTACACGGCTTGTCCGTGTAATCCCAAAAAATAAGTGGGGCGAGTGGGGCGAGTGGGGCGAAAGCCTTCTAACCTTCTGAAATATATAATAAACCCTTCGCCCCACTTGAACATCGAGAGTGGGGCGAGTGGGGCGAAACGCCCCGAAAGCGCAGCCGCTGCAACTTTCCCACAGCCCTCCCGCAGCCAGCTTGATTACAGGCTATGAAAGTCTTCAGGAATCGGGTATTGTGCCTGTGCTTTAATAAAAAATGTGAAATAAACGGGACAGATCGGGCATCATGACACCGGAAAATATGAGTTTTGAAGAGGCGCTCGGCGAATTGGAAGCCATTGTCCGCGCGCTGGAATCAGGCCAAGCACCTTTGGAAGATTCCATCAGCAAGTATGAGCGCGGGATTGCGCTGAAAAATCATTGCGAAAAGAAGCTGCGGGAGGCGCAGGAGAAAATCGAGAAGATCACACTGAGTAGTGACGGGAAGCCCTCGACCGCGCCGCTTGACCCGCCTCAATAAACGCAGAAACGGATACACAATAGAACAATCAATCAATTCATCAATAGCTTAACAAACCAAGGATAAACAGAACATGGCGCCATCCCCTAGAGACGCGGATCCGGATTTTAAAAATGCCCTCAACGAAGCGGCGGACGCTGTAAACCGCACGATTGACCGCTTATTGCCCGTCGCGGATTTGCCCGAAGACCGCCTTTATGAAGCGATGCGTCATGCGGTTCTGGCCGGCGGAAAGCGCTTGCGTCCGTTTCTGGCGATCCATGCCGCCAATCTGTTCAATGTCGACACCAACCGCTCCCGCCGCGTTGCCGCCGCGATTGAGTTCATGCACTGCTATTCCCTTGTTCATGATGATTTGCCCGCGATGGATGATGCTGCCCTGCGGCGCGGCAAACCCACGGTTCACAAGCAATTTGATGAGGCCACCGCCATTCTTGCGGGGGATGCCTTGCAGGCTCTGGCCTTTGAAGTTCTGGCCGATTCCGAAACCCACGAGGACCCGCGCGTCCGTTGTGAGCTGGTGCGCGCATTGGCGCAGGCTGCGGGCGGACACGGCATGGTCGGCGGGCAAATGCTCGACCTGATCGGCGAAACGCAGGAATTTGACCTCGGCACAATCTCCCGCCTCCAGCGCATGAAAACGGGCAAGCTGATGGCTTTTGCCTGTGAGTCGGGCGCTATCCTCGGCAAAGCGGGCGAGCCGCAGCGCCGCGCGCTCTGCAACTATGCTTATGACCTCGGCCTCGCCTTTCAGGTGACCGACGATATTCTCGATGTCGAGGCCGACCCGCAAGATACGGGCAAGGACACCCAAAAGGACGAGGATGCGGGCAAGGCCACATTCGTTTCGACAATGGGCAGACAGGGCGCAAAGGAACGCGCGGAAATGCTGATCCAGCAATCAATCTCGCATTTGAAAATTTTTGAAAACCGCGCCGATATGCTTAAGGAACTTGCGCTTTACGTTTTGCAGCGCCGCGCGTAAAATAGATTTATGTTTGATCCTGAACTCCAGAAAATGCGCGGCTCGTTGATCGTAAACTCGCTCAACCAATTGGCGTTTTTGTATTCAGGGAAGCTTAGCTTCACCCCCGTTTGGGCGAGTATCGATATCGAGCGCGGTGAAATTTTTATCGGCACAGATGAAGACGATCCAAGCGGTGAAGGCGTGGCCGTCAAGCTCGGCAAGATCGATAAAAACATTTATGAGCGCGTCTTACAGGAAAATAAAATCCTGCTCGGCCATTTCCGCGACGGCGATATTCGCAAGATCGATCAAGCGCTCTGGGTTCCGCTCACCGTTGCCCATCAACACTCTTCAGTATAGCGCCAGTCCCCCGCCTCTGCTCTAGAGCGCTTTTTTGGCCGAAACCCTTTGCCGCGCCGCATAAGAGTGTGCTATACACAAAAACCCGTATAAAAAACGCCAAAAAGAGCGCTATATATAAGAAAAAACAACAGATACGAGCCATGAAAGACCATGAGCCTACAAAGACCCACAATTGTCATTTTTGATATGGACGGCACATCGGTGCGCCACCTTAACCCGCGCTTGCTGGGCATTCTGGAGTGGCTCGACGATCTATCCTACCGCATATCCAAGTTTTTCGGCTGGATTTTCATGCGCGGCGGCAAAGGGCCAATTCTCCCGCTTGATGAGATGGAAGACCGCCAGCAGAAAAAGCCGCGCTTGCTGGTTCACCGCGCCATTCACAAAATCCGCCGCAAACCCGTCGAACAAATCGTTGAGCCCTGTCCCGGCATATTCCGCTTTTTGAGATTAATGCAATCCGAGGCTATCCCACTGGCCATCGTCAGCAACGGGCTGGGCAAGGGATACGGCCACGAAGTACTGGACACGTTCGGTTTTGATAAATTCTTTCAAACCGCTATTTTCCGCGAGGATATTCGCCACTCCAAACCCAATCCAGAGCCGCTGCTGCTCGCGCTCAAGGGGCTGGATGTCCCGCTCAGCGCGCAAGATGTGATCTGGTATGTCGGTGACCGCCACAAGGATGTCAAAGCCGCCATTGCCGCCGCGGCGCATGTTACGTGCAAGATCCAGCCCATTGCTTATGGCGTGAATGCCGCCGCCGCCATCCTCGAAAAAGGGATCGGCACTGACCATATCATTATGAGCTATTACGATATGTATACGCGGTTTAATGCGCTGCCGCCCTCTGCCAAACCGCCTGTTCCGAGGCAAAAAGCCCCTGCCAACAAAGAGAGTTCCGCCAACACGACGGCTGCTACTGCAGCGGAATATCCTGATAAAGCAGGAAATTCTGTGGATCGCGTGCCATTAAAGCGCCGCGCGCATACGGCTTAACCAGCTCCATCGCCATGCTTTGAAACCCACCCGTATCGAGCGGCAACCCGCGCTCCCCTTGCAAAATCTCAAGAAATTGCTCAAGCGGTGTTTTCGGCCTCGGGAAAATCTGCACGCTTAACTGATCGCGGCTTTCCAGCTCCAGCACCTTTGCGGCATGGTCGAGCGCATTGAGCAATCCGCCGACCTCATCGGCCAGACCAACCTCAACCGCGCGTTTGCCCGTCCAGATACGCCCGCCGGCGATTTTCTCGACCTCCTCCACGCTCATCTTGCGGCCATGGGCAACGCGGCGCAGGAAATGATCATAAACATTATCAAGCATAGCGTTAACGCGCTCGCTGCCCGCACTGTCAAACGGCGCATTTGATGACCAAAGATCGGCATTGCGCCCCCATCGCGGCCCTTCCCAATTCACGCCGATTTTATCCCACAGATCATTGAGGACAAACTTCCCGCCGACAACCCCGATCGAGCCTGTCACCGTGGTTTCGGAGACGAAAATATAATCGGCATGCGCGGCAATCCAATACCCGCCCGAAGCGGCCGTTGAGCCCATCGATACGATCACGGTCTTGCCCTGTTTTTGAGCGCGGTCGAGCGCCCGTAATATGGCTTCAGAGGCAGCAGGCGAGCCGCCAGGGCTATCAACGCGCAGCACAATCACCCGCACCGACTCATCAGCGGCGGCATCAAGAATAGCAGGTGCAATCCGATCAGACGCGGCAATCCCGCCATCGAGAAAAACCGCGTTATATTGCGCGTTGACATCGCTGGTCATGATCGCGCCAACCGCATAAATCAGCGCAACTCCATTGGCGGGGGCTGGTTTTTTCTTTTTGGGTGATGGTTTGGATGGATCGGATGAAACGGAAGAAGCGGAGCTTCTCGCCACAGCGACATAATCCTCCAGCGAGACAAAGGCCAGCGTTTCATCCTTCGGATCACCCGTGATGTCCTCCTTAATGGTTTCGATCATCACATCAGCATAATCCATATGGTCGATCAGCGCAGCGTTCAGCGCCTCATCAGCGGTCAAAAGCCCCTTATCCACCAAGCGCTCGAAATCCTGCGCGCTCATATTTCTGTCCGCGGCAATCTCGCCCACAAGATGCGATTTGTAATCGGCAATCAACTGCGTCAGCATCGCCCTGTTCTCGGCGCTCATGGTCTTGTCGGTCAGGCTCTCATAAGCGGTTTTATGCTCGTTACGCTTGAAGAATTGCGGCGTCACGCCAAGCTTATCCAGCGCTTCACGGAAATGCGGAACATCGGCGCTCATCCCTGTAATCGTGATAATCCCCAAAGGCTGCATCCAGATTTTATCAAACGCGGCGGCCAGATAATATCGCCCCAACCCGCCGCCAGCCTCACCGAATGAGGTCGAATAGATATGTGCGGGCTTGCCTGTTTCGCGGAAACGCTTGAGCGTTGCGCGCAGCTCTTCGGTTTGGGTGACGTTAAAGCTGCCCTCCCGCATCCGCGCGGCAATCCCCATCACACGCGGATCACGCGCCGCCATTTCAATCGCCGCCAGATAATGCCGCAGCGTCAGCTCCTCGGTCACGAACGGATTGGTCAGCGTCGCTTGCAGCGGTATCTCGCGGAAGCCGTTTTTCAAATCCAGCACCAGCACCATCTGATCGGGCAATTCAACCTGTTTCTCCTGCAGCGCCGCGCCAAGGATCATCATGCTAATAAAGGAGGAGAACAGCACCAAGAAGCCCAGAACCATCGCACCGCGCTTCATCGCTTGCCAGACAACGGGAAGGACTTTCCATTTAATCTTCGGCTTTTCGACGTTTTTCGGGACGGGTGAAGCAAAGAGCGGGCGCGGCTTAAGCGGTCTTTTGTTACGGCGAAGCATGAGAACGATCCCTCGATTTGTTCAGCGTTATTGTCAACTTTGTTGTCATTGTCACAAATGATCTTACAGGCATTGCGCCTTGTGCCGCAACCAATGATCGGCGAGCACACAGGCCATCATCGCCTCAACCACCGGCGTACCACGCAGCCCGACACAAGGATCATGGCGGCCTTTGGTGATAATATCGGTTTCATTGCCCTGCGCATCAATCGTGGCGCGCGGCGTTAAAATCGAGCTGGTCGGCTTAAAGGCCACGCGGGCAATAATATCCTGCCCCGTTGAAATCCCGCCCAGAATGCCGCCCGCATTGTTCGACAAAAATACGGGATTGCCCGCCTCATCCATCCGAATTTCATCGGCGTTTTCTTCCCCGCCCAAAGCCACGGCCTCAAATCCGTTGCCGATTTCCACCGCCTTGACCGCGTTAATGCTCATCATCGCCTTGGCGATATCGGCATCAAGCTTGTCATAGACGGGCGCGCCCAGCCCAATCGGGATACCGCTGGCATGAACCTCAACCAACGCCCCCGCGCTCGACCCCGCCTTGCGCACCTTATCAAGGTAAGATTCCATCTCCGCCACCGACTGCGCATCGGGAAGCCATAGCGGGTTTTGCTCGACCTGCGCCCAATCCCAATTGGCGCGATTGATCTTTTGCGTACCGACCTGCACCACCGCCGCGCGGATATGAATTTGCGCGCCTATCTGCGCCTCCAGCACCCGCCGTGCAACAGCGCCCGCGGCAACACGGCAAGCGGTTTCCCGCGCCGAGCAGCGCCCGCCGCCGCGATAATCGCGAATACCGTATTTGTGGTGATAGGTATAATCGGCATGGCCGGGGCGGAATTTATCCTTTATGTCGCCGTAATCCTTCGAGCGCTGATCGGTATTGCGGATCAGCAGCGCAATCGGCGTTCCGGTTGTCAAACCCTCGAATACGCCGGAGAGAATTTCCACCGCATCATCCTCGCGGCGCTGTGTGGTGTGACGGCTCTGCCCCGGCTTGCGGCGATCCAAAAAGCCTTGAATATAGGCTTCATCAAGCGGAATACGCGGCGGCACGCCATCAACCACGCAACCAATCGCAGGGCCGTGACTCTCGCCAAAGCTGGTATATTGAAACAATGTGCCGAAACGGTTACCTGACATAATTTTACCTACAAAGCGTTATACCACAGAGATGAAAGAGGAAAAAGAGTTCACAGAGTTTATGCTTTAAATCGCTTAATTCCATCTTTAATAAGCGGAACATTGAAATTAATCAGTAGACCTATTTGAATTTTTGCAAGCTTTAAGTAAGTAATAATCTGTGATTGATGAATGGGAAGAAGTTTATCAGCGCTTTTCAACTCTAAAATCACCATATCTTCAACCAGAATATCGATTTTAAAAGCATCCCTGATTACAAGCTCTTCATATTTCACTGAAACGGGGTGTTGGCGTTTATACCGAATGGATTTTTTATCCAATTCATAAACCAAACAATCTTCATAAACTTTTTCATATAAACCTGAGCCCATGGTTTTGTGAATTTTATAACAACAGTCAACTATTTCACCCGTCAGATCATTAATCTTTATTGCCATGAATTAAACTCTGTGAACTCTTAAAACTCTTTAAACTCTGTGGTTCAGAAAATCATCCCTACCCGACCATTTTTTTAGCGTAATCTACAAAGCGTTATACCACAGAGATGAAAGAGGAAAAAGAGCCCTACCCCACCACAACTTTTTCTTTTTGTGCCGAGAGCGTGCCTTGATCGATAATCGCGACGGTCAGGCGGGAGATCGCAACGCGCTTGCCTGTGGCCTCTTCGGTGATATCGGTTTGCCAGATTTGTGTGCGGCGACCGATATGCAGCGGCACGCAATGTCCGACCACAAAGCCTGAGGTTACCGCGCGGATGTGATTGGCATTGATTTCCAAACCGACAGCGCGGTATTGATCGGGGTCAATCGTCATCCATGCCGCGACGCTGCCAAGACTTTCCGAGAGAACACAACTCGCCCCGCCGTGCAAAATGCCGAAAGGTTGGGTTGTGCGGTGATCAACGGGAATGCGGCCCTTCAGGAAATCCGCGCCGACTTCAAGAAATTCAAAGCCGATATGTTCGCCCATATTCTTACCGCGAAAAGCCTGAAGCGTTTCGAGTGTGTAATCTTTAAACCAAATGGGGTTTGTTGCGCTCACGAGAAATTACTTACGCCGCTTCGGTCTGGCCGCCATCTTTCGGGGCGATACCGCGCAATAGCTCAGCCGTTTCCGCCGCGCTATCAACCGCGACCATGCCGACCGTATGATAGCCCGCATCAACGTGCAAAACTTCACCCGTTACGCCGGAGCCGAGATCGGAGAGCAGGAACAAGCCCGAACGTCCGACATCTTCGATTGTGACATTGCGCTTAAGAGGCGCGTTCAGCTCGTTCCATTTTAGGATATAGCGGAAATCGCCGATACCGCTGGCCGCCAGTGTTTTGATCGGCCCTGCAGAGATTGCATTGACGCGGATATTATCCTTGCCCAAATCCGCCGCCAAATAGCGCACGGAGGCCTCCAACGCGGCTTTGGCAACGCCCATCACATTGTAATGCGGCATCACGCGTTCCGCCCCATAATAGGTCAGCGTCAGCAAGCTTCCGCCCTCTTTCATCAACGGCACGGCGCGCTGCGCAACAGCAGTGAAAGAATAAACGGAAATATCCATGGTTTTGAGGAAGTTCTCACGGCTGGTATTCAAATACAGGCCGTCCAGCTCATTTTTATCGGAAAACGCAATGGCATGAATGACAAAATCAAGCTGCCCCCAGCTGTTTTCAATGTTGCGGAATGTATGGTCGATGCTTTTTTCATCGGTCACATCGCAAGGCAGGACAATCTTTGAGCCAATTTGCTCGGCCAATGGACGCACGCGCTTTTCCAGCGCCTCGCCTTGATAGGTAAAAGCAAGCTCCGCGCCGCTATCGGCCGCCATTTTCGCCAAGCCCCAAGCGATGGAGCGGTCATTGGCAACGCCCATCACTAATCCGCGCTTGCCCTTCAGAAAGTTATTCGTATGTTCCATAATCTTAATACTCAAATGCAAATTTCATCGTTAAACTGGTTTTATCCTACACATTTCAGCCCGTCCGTCCAGCCCATAAGTCGCTCTATGCGCAAGAAACATGCATATTGATAAAATTAACGTGATAGAGAGAATTTTTCATGTAAAATCAAAGATGTTATGAAGACTTACATTTCTGAATTGATCCATAATTGTAATACCGTCCGCCGTCAAGTCGAGGATGAATTCAGCAATTTCACGGCACAATTCATCATCCATAACGATGGCCAACGCGCTCAAACACTCGTTGAAAAACGCAACAGCATTATCTCCAAACCCTATGGCCGCAAAATATACGACATCCTATCTGCCTCCGATGTGTCCCACCAGAACCACACAGAGTTTGCAGGACTCATTATCAATGACACTCCATTTTATAATATCTTCGGCGGCAGACACTTCACGGCAATCTACTTCATCAATGCCGACACGTTTTCAGAAAGCACAAATTCCAGACATTTTGCTTACCACATGGCATGGCATGCTCTTTCACTATATTTCGTGCACACAAATAAGAACAAAAGCGCCTCTGAGTTAACAGGAAAAATGGTTTACCCCGATCCTTCGCCTTTAAGTATTAGCAAAAACAACCTTATGGCTGATATTTTTGGATCTATCATGATGGAAGCGACCGGCCACAAAGGGTTCATCGAGGCTCTTGCCAAAAAAAGAAGCCAAGAGTCGCTTGTGCCTATTCTCGGCCATGTGGCTGCGCATTACCCGTATCCGATCGCACACGAAGCTTGCAAGCTTGTTTATGACGATATGGCCGGCACCATTTCAACGAATACAAAGCTTATTCAATTTGGCATGGATATTACGGATGAAGTTGGCCTTACGTTCGACCACGATGAATCTATTAAGCAATGGTGGCTTTTTTGTAAGCCTGCTCAAGAAATGGCCTGGCTGAACCATAAACCTGAAGTTATTCTCACAAACTCTATTTACAATAGCGGCGAAACCTTTGTCCATGCGTTTGCCTATCAAATTTCCGACCTTTTAAATATTGAGCCTGACAAATCCTGCTTCGGCGATCACGCTATATTTAATGCTTTTTCCTCCACATCGCAAAGCAGACAAAGCCATGAGCTTAATTGTGAAGAAGTTTTAGGACGCCTGCTTAATTTTTATACGCTCAAAAATAACAACGATATATTTCACAAAGAAATATTGCGCCAAAACACAGCACTAAAAGAAGGGCATGTATCGGGCTGGTGCGCCCTTTCTCTCGAGAACACGATGAAAATTCTTGATGAATTAATATTAACCAATCCAAAACGCGCAATTCTAGCCGCGCGAGAAACATTTTATGAAACACAGGGGCTAATTCCATGGCCTGTACTACGCAAACTAACCTCAGCTATCTTAGAGAAAAAATGCCTAGGGGAAGAAATAACCTATGCCGAAATGTTGAAAACTGTTGAGCAAAGAGCAGATACAGAGGTTCTTAGAGCTTATTTGTTGAAATTAGATAACTCGGACAATCTTAATGTACCAATATCGATTGAACCACGCGCACAAAAGCGTGACGAAGTATATGCATAACAACTTTTGATCAGAATAAAAAAGCCGAACAAAAAATGCTCGGCTCTTTCACAAATCTAAAATCAAATCCTGAATATTACTTCACGATCTCCCAGCTACCATCAGGTTGTTGGCAAGCCTGACCGTAGCCAGACTCTGTTTTGCCGCCGACAACAATCGTTTGCTGATATTCACGGCAATAACGACCAGCAGAGCTGTAACCATCGCGGGTTGGCGTTACCGACCCGTAATTACCGGTTTCAGGGTTATTCCAACGGACGGTTTCCCCGACAGGCGCTTTATAAGCGCGCTGGTTGGCCTGATTGGCATAAGCCAAATCAGCTCTATCCAAGGAGCTACCGATTTCGCTACCGACCAATGCGCCCAAAAGTACGCCCGCCCCTGTCATCCAGAGCTGGCCTGAGCCTTTACCAAATTGTGAGCCAGCCACGCCGCCGAGAACCGCGCCGCCGAGACCGCCCATTGTCTGCTTGCTTACCGCACCAGTGCCTTGTCCGGTCGTATTACACGCCGCAAGCCCAAGAGCTGCAACCGACATACAAATCAAACCAAATTTTTTCATCAATCCAATACCTTTCTTGTTAAAGACCGCAACATCTTGCGCAATGGTCAAAGAAGAATATATCCTTTTTCGAGCCAAAGTAAATATTCTACGCATAGAAAACGGAAACCCTTCGCATGAAAAAAGATGATTGTTTTGATGGACATAACATCGAGCCGCAATGCCCGTTCACGTTGTTTCGGGAATGGCTTGCACTGGCCGAAAGCGCCGAGCCGAGCTATGCCACGGCCATGGCACTGGCCAGCGTCACCGAACAAAATCGTCCGAATGTGCGGATTGTCCTGATGCGCGGATTGGATGAGAATGGGCTTTATTTCTATACGAACTATGAAAGCGATAAGGGGCGCGCCCTGATTGCCAATCCTTATGCCGAGGCGAATTTCTATTGGAAGTCACTGGAAAAGCAGGTGCGGTTTCACGGCGCGGTTGTCAAAACCAGCCCTGAGGAATCCGATTCCTATTTCAATGGCCGTCCGCGTGAAAGCCGCATCGGCGCTTGGGCGTCACAGCAAAGCCGCCCGATGAATGATTACGGCGATCTGGAACGTGCAATCAATGAATACACCCAAAAATTCGAAGGCACAGAAAACCCGCCGCGCCCAGAGCATTGGGGCGGATTTAAAATCGTGCCGGAGCGGATTGAATTTTGGGCGGAGCAGCCCTACAGACTCCACAAACGATTTGTCTTTATCAAAAATCCACAAAACGGCGCATGGGATAAAAGCTGGCTCTATCCGTAAATCAAGGCTTTCACAGGCGGGCTTTGTGCTTTAAAAGGGAATGTTCGTTATTTGAATTTGAGTCTGTATCTGAATTTGAGTCTGATTAACTATGATTGTATCTGAGGAGTAAACACTATGAGCGCACAAAAAAAGAACACATCCGAGACACAACAAAACAATCAAAGCGATATGCAGAATTTCAGCGCCGATGTATCGCGCCTGCTCGATATTGTCGCCAATGCGCTCTACACCAATCATGATGTATTCTTGCGCGAGTTGATCTCGAATGCCGCCGATGCCTGCGACCGCTTGCGCTATGATGCGATTGCCCAGCCTGAGCTGATTAAAGATGATCCCCAATTCCGCATTCATGTCTGGCCGGATCGTGAAAAACGCACCCTGACCGTTTTTGATAACGGGATCGGCATGACCAGGGACGAGTTGGCCGATCATCTCGGCACGATTGCAAAATCCGGTACGGCCAAAATTATGGAGCAGATGAAATCGGCGCAGGAGCAAGACAACGCCGCAAACGCTTCTGAAAATACGTCCGCAAATTCAGCCGATAAACTGAAGCTGATCGGGCAATTCGGGGTCGGGTTTTACGCCGGATATATGGTCGCCAGCCGTATCCGCGTCGTTAGCCGCAAGGCGGGCGCAGCGGAAAGCAATATCTGGACATGGAAGTCCGATGGCCGCACTGGTTTTACGCTCGCCCAAGCCACGGAAGAGGAAAAATTTGTGCTCAGCGCGTCCAATCGCGGGACAGCGGTTATTCTCGACATCAAAGACAGCGCTGTTGAATTTCTGCTGGAGGAAAAAATACGCCTGACGGTCGAGCAATATTCCGATCATATTGATGTGCCGATTTACGGCGTTGAGGCCGCGCATAAAGACACGCATCCCGCGCTCAACCAAGCCACTGCGCTATGGGCGCGCCCCAAGAACGAGATCAGCGCCGAAGATTACGAGAATTTCTATCGTCACCTCACCCACGGGCTGGATGAGCCTGTTTTGACAGCGCATTGGAAGGCCGAGGGAATAATCGAGTTTTCCGCGCTTTTATATGTGCCGACCTTGCGCCCGTTTGACCTATACGATCCGGGTCGTAAAGGCTCTGTAAAGCTTTATGTGCGCCGCGTTTTCATTTCCGATACGGTCGAGAGCCTTATGTACCCATGGCTGCGGTTCGTGCGCGGTGTGATTGACAGTGAGGACTTGCCGCTCAATATCAGCCGCGAAACATTGCAATACAATCCGATTATCAGCAAAATCCGCACCGCTGTGACCAAGAAAATATTGAGTGATCTCAATAAATTATCCGATACTGATAAACCCGCATTTGAAACCTTTTGGGGGCAGTTCGGCGCGGTGTTAAAAGAAGGGCTTTACGATGCCAGCGAGCACCGCGAGGATATCTTCAAAATCTGCCGTTTTTTCTCCAGCCATAACAATGGCGAAAAGCTTGTCACTCTGGCCGATTACGTATCAAGAATGCCCGCAGGTCAGGAGCATATTTTCTACATCAGCGGGGAAAACCTAGACTCGCTGCGCAACTCACCGCAACTTGAAGGCTTCCGCGCCCGCGGTATTGAGGTTTTGTTCCTCACCGATACGATTGATGATTTCTGGCTGCAACAAGCCCGCGATTATAACGGCAAGGCCTTTAAATCGATCACCAAGGGCGATATTGACCTTGATAAAATCAGCAATAGCGACAATGACAGCTCGTCTCAATCAAATCGCGATGATGAAAACAGCGATCAAAGCACAAAAGATAAAGGCGAAAAATCTGATATAGGTCAAGCATTTGCCCCCCTTCTTGAAACCATCAAGAAGACCCTCGCGGAGCAGGTTGAAGATGTCCGTATTTCAAAGCGCCTGACCGACTCCCCCGTCTGTCTGGTTGCGCCTGAACACGGCGTGGATATGCATATGGAGCGAGTATTAAAGCTACACCAGAAATATGAATCGATGACCAAGCCTGTGTTGGAGATCAACGCCAAACACCCGCTGATCGTGATGCTCAAGGAATTGCATGAGGATTTCGCGCAAGAAGCCACTGTCGCCGACCTCGCCAGCCTCTTACTCGATCAGGCGCGGATCATTCAGGGCGAGCCTATCACCGATCCGTCAGGCTTTGTCAAACGTATGTCCGCGTATTTGCTGAAGGCTGTAGGTTAGGAAAAGCTGCTAGAGCGCTCACGCACTCAGAACAGGCGCTCTGTATACATCTTATGAACTATGGAACAATCTGCCCGGGGACATAGTTTTGCTGATCGCTCGGAGTATAAGGCTTCGTGATAGGAATATGAGTTTGTCGGGCTGCAAACTCAGGGCATCTATCGAATGAAGCATCACGCAACATATGAACCAAAACTGTTTTCATCATGAAATCACGCGCCATCATAACCTGATTTTCCATCTCTGGAAAAAGTCCCGCAAACTCAATAAATGTAGCGCTATCAGAAGAGAACAAAGGAATAGAAACCGAATCTAATATTTCATATTCATACAGCGAGTCGTCCACTTCCGGAAGGTTTTCGGCCAAACGTCTCATTATGAGCTCTGACTGTGAAAGGTAAAAATTACTTAAATCAAGCATTTCTTTGCAAAGTCTATTGATCTCGACAGTTTTACTCATAGCATCTGGAAAAACTTCCGGCATTAAATGCCGAATAGAGTTCCATTTGAAACCATCATTTTCCGGATCTCCCTCCGACTCTCTATATGGGTTTACCTGATGCCCATAAAACAAAACCAAACCCTCTGGAACTTCATAGAAGTTATTTAAATTTTTTAAATTTTGAGCATAAGATTGTGCAGGATAAACCGCCCCTAGGCACAAAACAGACGCCAAAACAAACCTGCAAAAGATATTGGTCATAACAAAAAGCCTTTTTATCATATTAAATGATCTGTTTCGAATTAAAAAAAATCAACAGATGTTTCTCCATGCAACTGTACCTGCGACATTCCTGTTGGCAACTTGTTGATTCCATGTTGCAACATTACGCCAAGATGCAACAGCACCTTGACTTGAAGAGTTTTCAATAATTTGATCGTTTCCAACATAAATCCCTGTGTGTCCGGTAGCGACCCTCTGACCATTTCTAAAGACCGTGGGTGTCATCAAAACATCGCCCGGTTGAAGTTCGGACACGTCATGGTGTCTTCCTTGACCTATGGCTGTCCAACAAGGATCATTTCTTAAAGCTCGGTCAAGATCAGTGGTCATAGTGTGTATTCCGACAGGAAGCCCTGCACAGGCCAAAATTCTGGATACAGCCAACGCACAACCCAAACGACCATTGTTTGTGACTGACATATCAGCTGTTGTCGCTCCTACAGAAAAAGCTGCGGACTCAGCCACTCTTGAAGGGTTATCTGTCGCAGTTATATTATAAGTTCCTGGAAGCGTTGGGTCCGTTGCATAAGCTGCCGCCCGCGCATCGGGACACCATTTACCAAGAGGGTCAACATCAGGCGGCGTTCCAACTGCACCGCCACCACTCATTTCAGGGCTTGAGCAAACATCTTGGACAATATTGTCCATTGTTTCTTCTGGCTGGGACGTTGACCATGTAATTTGTATCGCCGTCAAATTAAAAACAGCTGCTTGGAAAGCACCATCTAGATTTAAAATACCGCCATCAGCTTGATCTGAGCTCACACCACATGGATCAGAGGGTAAGTCTGACATAAGACTATGGAAGATGAGCATTCTACCAATAAGATCATCAATCCGATCACAATTGTTGGTGCTGATGCTGCTAAATAAATTGACCAGCTGAGCGATCATGGCATTTTGCAATGCCACAGGTAATGCGCTTAGAACAACACCAACTTGCGAAATAGATGAGCACCCTGAGGTTGATTCTACATTAGGCAGAATATTATCTATAAAATTGCGTGGTCCTCCCCCCATGCTGGAGCCACTATCTGTATTGCCAGTAGGCTGATCACATACATAATCACCAATTGAGTTAAACCCACACTGTGCATAGGCTTTTTGAACATTTAGAAAAAGAATTCCAAAGACAACCGTCAAGAAAATGGACGTGACTTTTAAAAAAATTTTTTGCTCACATTTCATAGCGACCACCTCTACCACCCATCAATATTAATCAAGTGTAAAGAATTAATATTAAATTTTAATTAATTTATAAAAAACTCTATTAACTCGTGAATTCTATACAGAACAAACAAATTTATGATATCATAAATAAATTAAATCGTAGTTATGAATTGATACACGCTGGCATGCACAAAGCTAAAAAATATAATAGTTTAAAATGCTTGATCTCTAAAAGATCATTCGCAGCATTTCTTGCTCTAAATCTATTTTCACTGGCGTTCTTATCATTATCTGCAATTGCTCAGCCAATCCCCGAAACATGTGACAGCGATTACTTTGATGTCCTTAAAGCTAAATCATATGTTCAAGGCAAGCGTGAGATGGAAAAAGCTCAACGTATTATTTTAAAGCCGGATAGTGTTCTGGAATATTCTTGTTTTCACTTCGACTTAGAGATTGCAGGAGTTCAAGCAGGCCGATTTTCAGCGTTCGGAATGCAAACAGCCAGAGGAAACCCGCCTGAATTTGACGGCAACAACACGCCAACCCGTGTTTTACCTAGCAGCTTGGCGAATGCTTTAAGCTTGGTACTTCATGACTCTCTTCACGGATTTCTTGACAGCTTTTCACACATTTATGGAGGGGGCACATACCCGCTCGTTCCAAACGATGCCGCAGGATGCAACCCGATGAACATTGTTTGGGAAGCATCAAAATGTCAAAATTTTGATCCTCGTTGGTGGGTTACACTGGAAGATTTAGCCTCAAGAGATATAAGGCAATTCCCTATCCCATGCGCGCCAGACTATGATGAAGAGCGCGAGGAACTTATCAGCGCCGCTTATGAGGCCTCTTATCCTCCACCAAATACTTCAGGCGCAATGGATAGATATGAATCACTTTCAACGCGCATGAACCATGATTCATGTTCGGCTTCCCCCGTCCCGACGGGCATGATTGCGTATTATTATGATAGACCGCCGCAAGAAGAGCGCGTTTGCATTCAACCGGGCTGCTACTTTAACGGAAGTTCCTGTGTCCCCAATAGCTAGAAAAATAGCTGAAAAAAGCGCCTAATAACTAATACAACCCAGCGTGATGACGCTTCACAATATCGTCAATCTCATCATCGGTGAATTCGAAATTCCGCCCCAGCTCCTCAATCACGATTTGCGTTAGCAGCGTATTAAGATCGTCACCGCTATCACACCACATATCCAGCAGAGGCCTACGGAAGATCATCAAAACATCATCGTCATTGGCGGTTTTCTTGGTAATGCCTGGCGCAATCTCGCTGCCGCTGCGATATAAAGCAACCAAATCAAACGGGTCTTCAAGCTCCAGCTCCGATTCCAAAAGCTCATCGGGGAATTCCTCAACCACAACAGCAACCGTTTTCATCACGCGCACCAGCTCATCGGGCAGCGTTTCAATCGCATTGCACGCCAGCACCTCGATATCCTCAATCGAGGGCGGAATACTAAAATTCATAATGATCTTTCGCGCATCCATCGGGCAGTCCTCCTCTTCCTGTCCAAAAGCACAATTCAATGCAATTCGATATAAAATAAAATCACAAAAACTATTTGCGCCGGCTCAAGAATATTACATGATGAATCATAGTTTACGCGGTTGTAATGATTCGAACAAGCGAGGAGAAAAATGGTTGAGCGTTTAAGCAGTGAAGTTGTGGACAAAGAGCTGAAACCGCTCAATGGCTGGGCATTGTCGCGCGAAGGGTTGGCTATTCAAAAATCCTTTCAGTTTCAGGACTTTAATGAGGCTTGGAGCTTCATGAACCGTATCGCTTTGCTGGCCGAAAAGATGGATCATCACCCCGAATGGTTTAATGTGTATAACCGTGTGGACATCACCCTAACAACGCATGATGCCAAGGGAGTTTCAGAGCGTGACATCACAATGGCGCGAGCGATTGAGGTGTTTCTGCATTAGGCATCACAATACCGCGCCGCGCTAAATTACGTGACAAGCGCTGTGACCTGAGTACGAGCCGCTCTTCTCGTTCTTCTTTGCCCTGCTGAAACCGTTGGCTTCTAATAGCCTCCTCGACATCTGTACAAAGCGATGAGAATAGCTTACCGGGATAAACCGACCCATTGTCACGAATTTTATACCACGGCGCTTTCGGGTTATAAGCGGCGCGCATGATCGAGCGTGAAATCTTTTCGCAAAACTCGGGATCCAAAAGCAGCTTATATTGCCGCTTTTCAATACTGAATACCGTATTTGTATCACTGAAATCTATCGCATCAGGATCGGATGATGTGGCAATGCGCTGACGCCATTGCCCTTCGGCCAGATCGCATAAGTCGCTGTCATTGCTAATAATGATATGCCGCATTCCGCGCTTACGTCTGCGCTCTTTGGCGCTCTCGTCTTTTAAAAAATAATGTGGCCGCCAATAAATATACTCATCCGTAAACCCGCCCATACCCTCATAATAAATATGCGACAAATTGCTGATATGGTGGCTGAGCGGCAAAATAAGGCCGTGATAGACGTTCTCATCGAGCAGGATTTTCACGCCCTTATAGCGATTGTTGCGGCGGTAATCCTGACTTTGCGGCATATTCACAGCGGCAAAGGCGCGGCAAGCGGTTATGTCGGACTCATCAAGCATCGTATAACCTGAAAGAACATCGCTCTCACGAAATCCGGCATCCAATAGATCAAGAATATCTTGAACCTTGATATATTTCAGGCGTTCTGCGGGGCTGTCCCGCAACAGATCGGGGCTAACCGCCGTGCTGAATATACGGTTTAAAACGGGTGCGCCGTTTTCAATAGTATCACTTGTAAATATGCGCCCGAAGGTTTTGCGCGCCATACCGTTCCCTGCAATTATGATCGTTTCTTATTGTCATAGCGCATTATATTAGAAAATGGAAACTTTTTGTGATTGGCTCGGTAAGCACAACCTGAGAGCTATACCGTCCTTAACTACGAGTTGTCAGTTGCGCCGGATCCATAACAATCTCAATCACTGCACCGCTTTCGGATGATTGCGCTTGTGCAAAAATATCGGCGAACTCATCCGCATGTTTGATCCGCGCCGCATACAGCCCATAGCTCTGCGCCATCATTACAAAATCGGGATTGCTCAAGCTGGTCGCGCTATAACGCCCTGGATATTCGCGCTGCTGGTGCATACGGATCGTACCGTAAATACCGTTATTGCAGACCATAATGATCGGCTTTGCGCCGTAATGCGCGGCGGTGGCCAGCTCCTGCGCATTCATCATAAACCCGCCATCCCCGCAAATCCCCAGCACTGTGCGCTCAGGGTACTCCAGCGCCGCCGAAACCGCCGCAGGAACGGCATAGCCCATCGCCCCGCTGACAGGGGCAAGCAAGCGCCCGGGGCGGCCATAACGGATATAACGCTGCGCCCAGCCGCTGAAATTCCCCGCATCGGTGGTGACAATCGCATCACGCGGCAAGGCGGATTGCAAATAGCGGTAAATTTCGGTCATATCCGCGCCGTTCCATGATTTTTTCTGCGTATCTGAAGCGAGTTTCTCAGCGCCAGCGCTCACATCAGGCGCAGGCAGGCTCGTCCAAGCCAGATAATCCGCCCGCGCCTCATCACGCCAATGCGCCCATTTGCGGCCATCGATGCGCCCCGCCGCGGCCATGGCAGCGCAAAACGGCGCGGCATGTGACTGAACGGCGATATGCGGTATCACGGCTTTCCCGAATTCCTCGGCGGATGGATAGACATGGATAATCTTTTGTTCCGCTTGGAACAGCGTATAGCTCTGGAGCGTCATTTCATCGAGCCGCGCATTGACCGCCAGAATAACATCGGCTTTTTTGACGCGCTCGATCAGCTGCGGATTTGAGGATGTTCCAAGCTCGCCGATATAATTGGAATGGGTGTTGTCGGCGATGTCCTGACAGCGGAACGTATTGATCAGCGGAATATGTGCGGCGCTTGAAAAGGCGGCAATATCGCTGATCGCCTGATCGCTCCAGCCGACGCCGCCACCCAGCACGATCAAAGGGGCTGAGGCCGCGCTCAACGCGTCTTTAACCGCTTGAATATCAGAGGGCCTCGGCGCGATCTCCGCCGCGGGAATAATGCGGATATCCTGATCCGGCGCGGCGGGAAACAGCACATCTTCCGGCAAGCCCAGCACGACAGGCCCCGGCCGCCCTGAGAGCGCGACATGCCAAGCGCGGGCGACATATTCGCTCAAGCGCTCTGCGCTATCAATTACAGCCTGCCACTTGCTGAGCGAGCCGAACATTTGCTTCAGGTCAAATTCCTGAAAGGCTTCGCGGTCGCGGTCGGGGGTGTCGATCAAGCCGACAAACAAAATCATCGGCGTTGAGGATTGCATCGCGGTATGCACGCCGATTGCAGCATTGCAAGCGCCGGGGCCACGGGTGACCATCGCAATTCCCGGCTGTCCCGTCATTTGGCCGTAAGCCTCGGCCATAAAGGTCACGCCGCCTTCCTGACGGCAGGTCACAACCTCAATTTCGGGATAATCCAACAAGCCGTCAAGCACGGGCAGATAGCTCTCCCCCGCGACACAAAAAACGCGCCTTGCGCCATGCGCGGCCAAGGCTCTTGCTATCTGGTGACCCGCTGGTTTCATTGTCTTGTCGTCCCTTTATTGTTTTGAATTTTTAGCCTGTAAAGCATATCACGCGGCGGAAAACTCTCCACTGTTTTTAGATACAACAAAAAACATTCTGTTCGCCCCACTCGCCCCACTTGTTTTTGGCTGTGCTGCATATATTTTTTATAATCTAGCGCTGAGGGAGAATGGGAAGTGGGAGTGGAAAAGCAAAAGAAAAAGGGAAAGAAGAAGGAAAAGGAAAGGTGCGCTACGGTTGCGCTACTGGTGAAATTGCGGGGCGCATGCGCTTGTTGTAGCGGTGGTTGGCGCTTTGAAAGATGGGTGATCTGTTGCATTTGTTGTTCCTTTGTTTTGTTGAACCACCGAGACACCAAGGTTTTGTATGAGCCCGCAATGTCATTCCGAGCGTAGTCGAGGGATATCAGGGATTTGTGATGCGATTCCTCCGCTCATGGCTACGCCATTCGGCCTGAATGACATTGAACCAGATGCCCGCACAGGGCGGGCATGACGGTCGATATTGTTTTCCACCACAGAGATGAAAGAGTTTTAAAAAGAGAGCACGGAGTTTGTTTGTTTAAAATCTCTGTGGACTCTTATAACTCTGCGCCTCTGTGGTAAAAGCAATTAGATCCCTCTACTACGCTCGGGATGACGGCGGGGGCCATGATGTTCTTAGTGTCTTGGTGGTTTACATTCCTCTGGATTCCGGCTTTCGCCGGAATGACGAGAGACGGATTACACGGACAAGCCGTGTAATGACGATGCATTTTAGGCGCAATTCTGCCGTTATCCAAAATCAATATATGACTAAATTCCTAAATTGTCAAAGATTTATTGAGCGCATTTGGACTCTTCTGGCGTTTCATGCTATAGTGGAAATATAAGCAAATACGAATACAAAGGAGTTGGTATTCATGGAACTGGCCTCCGCAACAATGGTTGCACAACAAGCCATTTTACAACAGAACGTTGCCCTTTCGGTCATCAAACAAGCCGCCGAACAGCAAAACGCGATTATTGCCATGCTCGAACAAATGGTTCCCGCGGGTTCTCGCGGTGCGAATGTGAATCTGACGGCTTAAGAATTGGATTTATATCCCCCTCTCGATAGATTATAGATACACCACCAAGACACCAAGGTTTTACAATTGGCGAGTGCCCGTGTCATCCCCGTGGCTCTGCGTAGCAGAGCTTGAATGGCGGGGGTCTGGGAAAAATTAGCTGCATAATTTCCGGATGCCCGCACAGGGCGGGCATGACGGTTGGTATCAATTTTTCACCACAGAGATGAAAGAGTTTTAAAAAGAGAGCACGGAGTTTGTTTGTTGAGAGAAAACTCTGTGAACTCTTATAACTCTGTGACTCTGTGGTTTAAATTCTATGGATTACACGGACAAACCGTGTAATGACGGGGTGGACAGGCCTAAGCCACGGCGCGGATAAGGCCGTGATGCGTATTCCACAAATGCTCCAGAATATCGGCAAGAGCGTTCACGTCCTCTAATGTATGCGCGGCGGTCGCGGTCAGCCTTAGGCGCTCCGTCCCCTTCGGCACAGTCGGATAATTGATCGGCTGCACGTAAATATCATGGCTGCGCATCAGCAGCTCGCTAATCTCACGGCAACAATTCGGCTCTCCCACCACCAGCGGTACAATATGGCTCTCCCCGCGCAGATACGGAAGATTGGCCGCCTCCAGACGATCCTTGAGCGCCTTGACATTGCGGCGCATCCGCGCCCGCTCGATATCGGAGGTCTTGAGATGTTCCACCGCCGCATGCGCCGCCGCCAAAACCGCAGGCGGCAGGCTGGTTGTGAAGATAAAGCTCGACGCAAAGGAGCGCACAGCATCGACAAGCGCATTAGAGCCAGTGATAAAACCGCCCATCGCGCCATAAGCCTTGCCGAATGTGCCTTCGATCATATCAATGCGGTGCATCAGGCCGCGCTCCTCAGCGACACCGCCGCCCCGCGCCCCGTAAATGCCCACGCCATGCACCTCATCGAGATAGGTCAACGCGCCATAGCGTTCGGCGAGATCGCAAATCTCGGCAATCGGGGCGATATCCCCCTCCATCGAATACACCGATTCAAAGGCGATAATTTTCGGGCGGTTGATATCTTCGGCGCTCAATAACGCTTCGAGATGCGCCAGATCATTGTGACGGAAAATCTTTTTCTCGGCGCGGGAATCGCGCATGCCGTGAATCATCGAAGCATGGTTGAGCGCATCGGAGAAAATCACGCAATCAGGGAGCATCCGCCCCAACGTGCCAAGCGCGCCTTCATTGGCGACATAGCCCGACGAAAACACCAGCGCCGCCTCTTTTTGGTGCAAATCGGCAAGGGCGTTTTCCAGCTGCACGTGATAACGGGTTGTGCCGGAGATATTGCGCGTACCGCCAGCCCCCGCGCCCGAACGCTCCAGCGCCTTATGTGCGGCCTTGAGCACAACAGGATGTTGCCCCATCCCCAGATAATCATTCGAGCACCAGATCGTGACTTCCTTGGCCTCCGAACCGTCAGCAGGGCGGAACAGCGCCCGCGGGAAGCGTCCGGCGATACGCTCCAGATTGGCAAATTTCCTGTACCGTCCCTCGCGCTTGATCTCGTCGAGGCGGTCTTGGAAAAATGCGTCATAAGCAAAGGTCATGGTTGTGTCACTCTGGTCTTTATTGGCCTGAAAAATACCGGCCTGAAATATATCGGTCGTAGCGTTTTGTATGGCGCGGTGATGGCGCGATTACGATACGCGCTTTTTCTTTACCCCAGAGTACAGCACAACTCAAGTATTTCTCAATAAATTCCGCATCGCGCATACGCGGATAGCGCAATTTTTAAATTATCGCGAAAGATCGGCGAGTATTCGGGGTGGTTCGAGATGGTTTTTTACTTGAGAATTATTATCATTTGCATTTAGGGGGCAATGAGGGCGGCTACACAGAACGACGCTTATCTACTCTGCCCATCTCTATATCTCACTAGAAATTAAACGTGTTCGCCCATTGCTCGACGCGGGTCAGCTCTTTGTCCAGCGCAGCCATGGTGCGGGAGAGGTCGGGCGTATCATCGCCATCCCAAACGCGCAGCACCTTGAGATAAAGCAGGCTCAAACCTGAAACCTTCATAGCGCCGCGCAGGCCGTTGGTGTTGATTTGCGCCGCTTCCAATATCCAGCACATCGAGCGGCATAAATGCGGCAGCGACATCACGCCCTGTTTCGGGTCAAAGCGGAATGATCGCAAAATCGCGCTGATGCCGTCGCGGTTTTCGCTGAGCACATCAAAGCGTTCCATCAACAGCTCGAACAGAGCCTCCCGCGGGGAGAGCGACGGATCAAGCCCGCCATCAAATTCGCTGCCCAGACGCTCCAGCATTTTGCGGTCGATCATCCGCCCCAAGGCGGCGAGAATATCGAATTTATCCTCAATGACCTGATGCAGATCGGCAAGGCTGAGCTTGGTTTCATAGGCGATATCAGCCAAAGTGACCTGATCCCAGCCCTGAATCGCCGCCAGATGCAGCGCCGCATGCACGACGCGCTCGCGCAATTCCTGCGGCGAGGGTGATGATGTGTCTTTCTGGGATGATTTGGCCATGGAAAGCGCCCGATTTCCTCTTGTTTTTCAAATAAATTTCTATAGAGATAATATCTTCCCGCGCGGGAATCAATCAAAGCATTCAATTATTTCGAATATTTCGAAAGATTTATAAAAAAGACAAAGGATTATATCATTATGGCTGAAGCAAAACTGGGCGTTGTTGCCGTTGGAAATGCATTGCTGGACGTTCTGGCGAATACAAGTGAAGAACTTATCCTTGACCAGCATGCGAAGTATGGCATGGAAAAAGGCTCGATGAATTTGATCGATGAACCGCGCGCCGTTCAGCTATACACGCTTTTGCAAGATCCGACGGAAACCTCCGGCGGTTCGGCGGCCAACACGATGGCGGGCTTTGCCTCTTTCGGTGGTCAGGGCGCGTTTATCGGCAAGGTCGCGGGCGATGATCTGGGCAAGACCTTTACCAATGATATTCGCTCGCTTGGCGTTACATTCACGACCACGCCGCTGGCTATCGGCGCGCCGACCGGCCGCTGCATGATTATGGTCACCCCCGACGCCCAACGTACGATGAATACATTTTTGGGCGCGGCGGTTGAGCTATCGCCGAATGATATTGACGAAGAGCTGATCGCCAGCGCGCAAGTGACCTATCTTGAGGGCTATTTGTTTGACCGCGAACTGGCCAAAGCCGCCTTCATTGAGGCCGCGAATTTTGCCCACAAGCATGGCCGTAAGGTTTCCCTGACACTTTCCGACCCGTTCTGCGTTGATCGTCACCGCGCCGATTTCCTCAATCTGGTTGAAAACCATGTTGATATACTCTTTGCCAATGAAGCCGAGATTAAATCGCTCTATCAGGTCGAAACCTTCGAGGAAGCCGCCGCAGCGGTCAGCAAAAATGTTGATATTGCCGCCCTGACCCGCAGTGAAAAGGGCGCGGTTATTATCTCCGGCGATCAAAACATAGCCGTCAAGGCCGAGCCTGTCGCCAAGCTGGTGGACACAACGGGCGCGGGCGACCAATTCGCCGCCGGATTCCTTTATGGCTACACCAGCGGAAAATCTCTGGACGTATCAGCGCGTTATGGCGTGATTGCCGCGGCGGAAGTGATCTCGCATATCGGCCCCAGACCGCTGGTGTCATTGGCCGGATTGATCCAAAACGCCAAAGCAGCCTGACAAGAGCGTTTGTAGCAAGTAGTCCGCGTTCAGGCGCTAGACCTCACCCGTCCAGCCAGCTACGCGGAGTCTTTCGGCGTAGATTTCGAGCGTTTCGATATCGTTGCAGACAATCCGCACCTCTTCAAACCGCTCATCAATACGGTCCAATAGCCCTTGAATGAGCAGCCGTGCCGCCCTGCCCTTACCATACCCGCTGCGCCCCGAAGCCAGCGGCGGAAAGGCGATACGGCCAAGCAACATACATTTCGCCAACACAACCGCCTTGCGCACACACATCACCAGATGCTTGTCCTCGCGGTCGAAATCGGCCTTCCAGTTTGGCCGAACGGCAAATAAAATATTGCGGCACGGCAGCGTAAATCCCGGCACGGCATATATATCCCCCGCATGCGGCTGATAGATATTTTCTAAAATAAAATCATCCAGACCATGCCCAGCAAGCTCAACGAGATGGGTATTGATCGCGCCCTTTATGACCAAGTTTTCCGGCAAGAGCGACACAATCGCATCAACATCCTGCGCAGCGATATCCCCATGAACCAGCGTGATGCGGTTCAAATAGGGATTGGAAGCGGCGTCACTCTCTGCTATGTGTATGGGCATGGCTCGCGGATTTTTGGCTATTCTGGTTTTGTTGTGTTTATCGACTTTCGCCCTTAGCGTTCAGGCGCAAGACATATTATTATCCGAAGCGGACACATTGCGCCAGAGCAATCTCAAAACCTCTGACGCTGAGCACATTCCCGAATCTAAACTCGCCCCAAAATTCGCTTTGGCCATGCATGGCACATCACAATATGATGAGAATAGCGCACATCTTAGCTATGCCAATCCCGATGCGCCCAAGGGCGGCCATCTCAAACAAGCGGCCATCGGCACGTTTGATACAATCAATCCCTATTCCATCCGTGGCCGCGCCGCGCAAGGCTTAAACCTTGTCTATGACCGATTGATGGCGCGGGTTTGGGACGAACCGTTCACGATGGTTCCGCTGATCGCCGAGCGTTATGAGATGGCGGAGGATCGCTCATGGATCATCTTTCACATCAACCCGCAAGCGCGGTTTCACAACGGCGCACCGATCAAGGCCGATGATGTTTTGTTTTCCTTTGAAACGCTCAAAACCGATGGCCGCCCGAATATGCGCAATGTGTACCGCCTCGTTGAGAGCGCCGAGAGCATTGGCGATCTGAGCGTGAAATTTGCATTCGGTGAAGGGTATGATGAGGAAACGGCGCTGATTATCGCGATGATGCCGATCTTGTCCAAAGCATGGTGGGAGGGGCGCGTCTTTGATTCGACAACGCTCGATATTCCCAATCTCAACGGCGCTTATACGATCAGCGCGATTGATGCGGGGCGCAGCATCACCTTTAAGCGCAAGGAAGATTACTGGGCGCGGAATTTAATGGCCAGTCGCGGGCATTTCAATTTCGACACCATCACATTTGAATATTTCCGCGATGATACGGTTGCCTTTGAGGCCTTTAAGGCAGGGCATACCGATATTCGCCGCGAAAGCGATATTGGCCGCTGGTCATCGGGCTATGACTTCCCCGCCCTCACCCAAGGCCGCGTGGTCAAGGATGCTATCCCGCATCAAAGGCCGGAACGCGTCAATGCGCTGATTATGAACACGCGCCGCGCCCCGTTTGATGATCTGCGGGTCAGGCAGGCGCTCAATCTGCTCTTTGATTTTGAATGGGCAAATAGAAACCTGTTTCACGGTCAGTATAAACGCATCAGCAGCTTCTTCCCGAATTCGGAGCTGGCCGCGCAAGGCGAGCCCTCGGATATGGAGCTGGAAATTTTGGAACGCTGGCGCGATGATATCCCTCAAGCCGTCTTCGGCAGCGCCTATGCCCCGCCCGTATCCAACACGCCTGAGCAAATTCGCAAAAATATGCGCAAGGCTGATGAGCTATTGAAACAGGCGGGATGGCTGGTTGAAAAGGGCAAGCGCGTCAAGAACGGACAGGTTTTCAGCTTTGAAATTTTATTGAGTGCGCCGGAGGATGAAAAACTGGCGCTGCATTTCAAACGCGCCCTCGACCGTATGGGGATTCAAACCCATATCCGCGTGCTTGATAATGCCGCCTATCGTGGGCGGCTCAACGGCTATGACTTTGATATGACGCTGTATTTCTGGCAATCCTCGCTCTCCCCCGGTACGGAGCAAATTTTGTATTGGGGCTGTCAGGCCGCCGAGGAGCCTGCGCGCTGGAACTTCCCCGGCATTTGCAATCCGGCTATCGACCACATCGCCGCGCAAGTCGCCCAAGCCAAAACCCGCGAATCATTGGTGGCACATATTCACGCCCTTGACCGCATTTTGACCCACAACCAGTACATTATTCCGCTTTATTACTCCGGCCATGATTATTTTTCCTATGCCGCCAAAATCTCAAGACCCGAGGAAAGCCCGATTTACGGCGCGGTTCTTGAAACATGGTGGATGAATACGGTGGATGAATAATCATTGATGCGGAAATGTGAATTGAGCTTGGCGTCACAAATTGCTACGCTCATAAAGATTTTAACCAGATGATGATTCTCAAACATGACATATTTCACAAAATTCCTGACGATCGGCCTTAGCCTTGGTGCATTAACCCTAACGGCCTGCGGTAACTCGCAAGGCAACATCGTTGATAAGGGGCAATATTGGCAGCGCTCCAGCGTATCGGATGCCGCATACCAACAAGGCCCGAAGGCGCAGCAAATGCTGAACAATGACATTGCGGGTTGCGTTACCGAATTGCGTGAGCTGGAAAGATTGGGGCAATTGCGCAATGCGATCCCCGCCAATCCGCGGACTGGCCGCACGCTGTCCTCCGACGAACAAGCTCTGCAAGCTTGGGATGAGCCGGAGCGCGTAAGATATCTGCTTTCCGAGCATGGCGATTACCATGATTTTGAAACCTGCATGATCGCCAAAGGGTGGGAGCGCGTAAAGCACGTGCCTTATGATGTTGCCCATGTCGCGCGGAAAAACTACATGAAAAACCACGTGGCTTACCAACATGTTCCGCGACAAACCAATTATAGAGAAACATCAGGCGGCCAAAATCAGGCCGATGGTGAGTTTGGCACTCTGAATAATTAGGGTTAAGCCCTTAAAACCTCTTTCAGCTTTTGCTTTACCGCGGTGATGGTGAGGCTGTTCATCAGGCAACCGCATGTTTTCGGGTGATAGCCTTCGAAGGCGGTCAGCTCATCGATTGTTTCGGGCGTTGCGATATAATGCGCATGATCGCCCCATGGCCTGTAAAGCGCCGGATAGCTTGGCCCGAACAGCCCCAAAGTCGGCACACCGTACGCCGCCGCACAATGCATCAACCCTGAATCATTGCCGATATAAAAATCGCAGCGTGCAATCGCCGCCGCCGCCTCCCCTGGTGTTCCCTTGGCGATACAATCAAGCGCCCGCGCCGAGGGCGTTACAGCGTTGAGCACCTTGTAAGCAGCCTCCTCCTCGCCCCTTGCGGCGAACACGGCGACACGCGCACCTTCCATCATGCCGCCACGCGCTGTGAGAAACTCGACAATCTCGATAAAGCGCTCATACGGCCATGTCTTGCCGATCCAATTCGCCGTCGGCCCCACGGCCAGAACGCGTGTTGCGCCCTCTGCACTCCCTGCGCTCCCTTCAGTATCCGTGACATCGGGGATATGGCGCGCGGCAAAATCAAGCTGAGTTTGCGTAAACCATAGTTTCGGGGCTGGCGGCAGCAACGGCGCGGGGCTATCAGGAATAGAGCGCTCAAGCAAACCCATCACGGCGGCGCTTTGCTCGACCTTATGCAGGCTACGGTCTATATGACGGCCATAGATAAAGCGGCGCTTCGCCATCACCAGGCGCGATACAGCCGAATTGCGCAGATCAATCACAACATCCCAGCGCCGCGCATAAACCGCCCGCCACAAACGCAGCCAATGCCTGTTCCAACTTTGCTTTTCGAGCGGGATAATGCGCTCCAGCTGCGGGAATCCCTCAAGCAGCGATACTGCGAGCGTACCGCAGGCAATCGTCACCCGCGCCTTCGGATAGGCCTGCGTGATGTGATTGAGCAAGCCCGTCGATAAAACAGCATCGCCAATTCGGTTGGATGTGATAAATAATATATGACGCGCCGCATGATCGGGCGTTTGAGGCATTGCATTTTCATCACGAACCATTTGCATGAACGGCACTATGACAGAAAAACCATTCTTCACAAAGCTTGAAAATCGCGGCTTGATCGCACTGAAGGGCGTTGAGGCGCTCCCGTTCCTACAGGCGCTGATCACCAATGACATGGCGCTGTTAAGCGCGGAGACTCTGGTTTACGGATGTTTACTCACGCCGCAGGGAAAATTTTTGCACGATTTTTTCATTTGTGAGCAAGACGATGAGATTCTCATCGATTGCGAGGGCGGCAAACGCATACACGATTTATACAAACGCCTGATGATGTACCGCCTGCGCAGCGCTGTTGAGATTGAAATACGCGCCGAAAATACAGCCATTTATGCGGTGTTCGGCGAAAGCGGTTATGGCCTGCCCGACCCACGCCACAGCGCTATGGGCTATCGCAGTTTCGAGCGCCCCGATCACGACAAGATAGAGGAGCGCCCGTTTTCCGCATGGGATGAGCGGCGCATCAACCTATGTATTCCCGACGGCTCGCGCGATCTGGTGGTTGGCAATTCAACGATGGATGAGGCGCGGATGGACACGCTCCATGCGATTTCCTATTCCAAGGGCTGTTATGTCGGGCAAGAGCTGACGGCGCGGATGCATTATCGCGGCCTCGGCAAAAAGCATTTACAGATGGTCGATACCGCAAATCTACCGGATGGTGCAGAGCTGCGCTCGCATTGCGGCGCGGTCGGTTTGGCGCTGGTGAGGGGTTAAGCCCCCTAATCCACATCCAGCACAGGCGGGGCGATATATTGCCGTGCCAGAACGCGGATACGGTCTAAGCGGTGATCTTCACAGGTGATCTGCGCTCCAATTTCGGCACAATTCATCTCGATATCCGCATTTACGCTAAATTCACTCAATGTCGGGAATTCATCTTTTAAAAACCGCTGGAACTGATCGTGCGGCGCATGCTGGGTATGAAGGAAAAACACCTCCAGAAGGCCTCTATAGTCGCGTTCCAGTTCAGGACTTCCCGCAACCAAAGCCTCATTATCGGTGTAAAGCGCCGCGAGGGCGATACTGTCAAATTGCCTTTTCATTATAAAATCCGCTCAAAAAAATAAACAATGAGCACCTTATAATATGAAAAACAGGTGGCTGCAATAAAAAATTTAAAGACAACGAACCAATAAAAATAATTACCCGTTCGCGGCCTTGCCCTTGGTCATCGGGATGGTCTTGGCCTTGCCTTCGCGGATGGCAGCTTGCGCCGCCGCCAGCCTTGCAATCGGCACGCGGTAAGGCGAACAGGACACATAATCCAGCCCGACCTGCTCACAAAATGCAATCGAGGACGGATCGCCGCCATGCTCGCCGCAAATGCCGAGCTTGAGCGCCGCATTGACGCTGCGCCCCTTATCCTTGGCGATTTCAACCAGCGCGCCAACCCCTTCGATATCAAGGGTTGCGAATGGGTCACGCTCGAAAATGCCCTTATTGGCGTATTCAGGCAGGAAGTTTCCGGCATCATCGCGGCTCATCCCCAGCGTGGTTTGCGTCAGGTCATTTGTGCCAAAGCTAAAGAAATCAGCAACCTCAGCGATTTGATCGGCGGTCAGCGCCGCGCGCGGTAGCTCGATCATCGTCCCGACGATATACTCAACCGCCTTGCCCTTTTCGGCAAAGACCGCCTTGGCCTCCGCCTCAACCACGGCGCGCATCAGCTCAAGCTCCTTGCGGGTTGCCACAAGCGGGATCATGATTTCCGGCACAACGCTTTGCCCTGATTTGGAAGCCACATTCACGGCGGCTTCGAAGATCGCCCGCGCCTGCATCGCATAGATTTCAGGATAGGTAATCCCCAAACGGCAACCGCGATGCCCCAGCATCGGGTTCAGCTCTTTCAACTCCGACAGACGGCGCGCCACCAATTCAGGCCCAAGCCCCGCCGTTTTGGCAAAGGCGTCAATATCGACTTGCTCATGCGGCAAAAACTCGTGCAATGGCGGGTCGAGCAAACGAATGGTGATCGGCAATCCGGCCATAATCTCGAACAGGCTTTCGAAATCGCCGCGTTGCTCCGGCAATAATTTCGCCAGCGCCGTTTTGCGGTCTTCTTCGGAGGTCGCAAAGATCATCTCGCGCACATTTTGAATGCGGCTCGCATCAAAGAACATATGCTCGGTTCGGCATAGGCCGATACCTTCCGCGCCAAATTCACGCGCCGTTTTGGCATCAAGCGGCGTTTCCGCATTGGTACGCACAGCCATACGGCGGCGTGAATCCGCCCATCCCATCAACAGGCCGAAATCGCCCGAAAGCTCAGGCTTGATCGTCGGCACTGCGCCTTTGATAACCTCACCCGTTGCGCCGTCAATCGTCAGGATATCGCCTTCATTGAAAGTTTGATCGCCGACACGGATCACCTTGGAATGCAGATCGATATGCATTTCACCCGCTCCGGCAACGCAAGGCTTACCCATACCGCGTGCAACCACCGCCGCATGCGAGGTCATCCCGCCGCGTGAGGTCACAATCCCCGCCGCTGCGTGCATGCCGTGAATATCCTCCGGCGATGTTTCCTGACGGCACAGCATCACGCGCTCCCCCGCATTGGACAGACGCTCGGCCTCATCCGCCGTAAAGACGATCTTCCCAGATGCCGCCCCCGGTGAAGCCGGAAGCCCCTTTGTGATCACATGGCGCTCTGCGTTCGGATCAAGGGTCGGGTGCAAAAGCTGGTCGAGCGATGCAGCATCAACGCGCAGCAAGGCCTCGTCTTCGGTGAGCAGCCCTTCAGCCACAAAATCCACCGCAATCTTGAGCGCGGCGCTGGCTGTACGCTTGCCGTTACGGGTTTGCAACATAAACAGCTTGCCCTTTTCAACGGTAAATTCGAGATCCTGAATATCGCGGAAATGCTTTTCAAGCTTATGGCGTACATCTTCAAGCTGCGCGAAAACTTCGGGCATAATTTCTTCCATTGAGGGCTGGTTTGAGCCTTCTTTCTCGCGGCCATATTTGGTGAGGGATTGCGGCGTGCGGATACCGGCAACAACGTCCTCGCCCTGCGCGTTCACAAGATATTCGCCGTAGAAATAATTCTCGCCCGTTGACGGATCGCGGGTAAAGGCCACGCCTGTCGCGCAGTCGCTGCCCATATTGCCGAACACCATCGATTGCACATTCACAGCCGTTCCCCAGCGGTCGGAAATCTCGTGAATGCGGCGATAGGTTACGGCGCGCGGCGCCATCCATGAACCAAACACAGCGCCAACCGCGCCCCAGAGCTGCTCTTTCGGGTCAGCAGGAAACGGACGCCCCAATTCGCGCTCAACCAATTCCTTATACTCGCCGACAATCTCTTTCCAGCCCTCGGCGGTGATGTCGGTGTCTTCGGTCAGGTCATTGTCGCGCTTGAAGCGCTGAATAACATCTTCAAATTCGTGATGGTCAACGCCCAGCACAACATCGCTATACATCTGGATAAAGCGGCGGTAGGAGTCCCATGCAAAGCGCTCGTCATTCGATTGACGCGCAAGCCCCTCAACGGTTTCATCATTCAGCCCCAGATTCAAAACCGTGTCCATCATACCCGGCATCGACACGCGCGCTCCGGAACGAACGGATACCAGCAACGGATTGTTCACATCACCGAATGTTTTGCCCATTTCCTTTTCAATCACGGCGAGAGCGTCGCCCACCTGCTTTTCAAGTTCGGCAGGGTATTGATCGCCATTCTCGTAATAATAGGTGCAAACTTCGGTGCTGATCGTAAAACCCGGAGGGACAGGAAGACCGAGCGAAGCCATTTCCGCGAGGTTTGCGCCCTTGCCGCCCAAAAGATTGCGGAAGCTTGCATCACCTTCGGTTTTCGCACCAAAATTATAAACCCATTTCGTCATAGCGTTACACTCTCCAAAAAATGCCTGTAAATGGCTGCTACTGTGTTGTTCAAGCTGTTTAGCACATTTTCCGCATAAGTCAAAACCAAACTGTCCTTTCCTTGCCTATTGCGTCCTAAAAATGCTAGTTTTTTGTATGGATAATTTAAAAGGTCTTATCGATGCCATGACGGCGTTCTGCAGACCCGAAGCGCAAGAGAGGCGTTTGCGGCAGAAATGGTCTGCGGCTACAGCTATTCGAACCTTACATATTCAATATAATGACCCTGCGCCTGATGGTGATTTCGAGATACTGTTCGTCACGGATTCCGAACTGATAAAACGACGAGATATGTATTCACATGACGGAACACTCACTGAAATCAGCTTTGCGGCGGGGGTAGCGCTGGCGCGGGAAGAAAACTGCTGCGGCGGCTCACATACTCTGCAAGAAGCAAAAACAATCGCCTCTATCCACCCCGAGGCCATCGCCCAGAATGAAAAATATGCTCTGGGACTATAAATCCTTCACCAGCATCAGACACAAATCATCGTCCAGCGGTTTGAAATCACCGAATGCGACATGCTTGCGGTCATAGGTTGCGCCCTCGCCGTCAGGGATATAGCCGAGCTTGATGTATAGACGCTGCGCCGCGCCATAAAAGCTGTTCAACCCGAACGCAATGCCCATTTGCGTATATCCCTTTTGTTTGGCCAGCGATTCGCAATGTGCGATAAAGACGCTGGCTATACCGCGCCGCCGAAAATCGGGGGTGACGTTCAAATCCTGAATTTCAGGGATATTCAACTTTTTATAAAGGCCATATTTCGGCGACCAGTTTAATATGCCGTATCCCGCATCCTGCCCGTCATAAACGGCCATCAAGAGCAGGCGCTTCCCCGCTTCCTGAAGCTCCAGACATTTTTCGAAATAGCCGACCTCCTTGCCGCCGCGCGTGGTTTCAGCCATCGCCCATAATGCGGGAAGGTCTTGATTTCCAGCCTGCCGTATTGTTATGCTCTTAGACATGATCCGCGTTGTTTCAAAATTCACCAGCTTCGTTTTGCCGCTTTATACTGTGCTGCATTTTGCCGCTCCGGTTCAAGCGCAAATTCAAAGCCTTGAGGTTTCGGGCGCTCCGAGCATTATTCAATCCACCCCCGCGCCGCAATCAAAGCTTTATGTCGAGCGGGCGGATGATAAGAAATCAAAAGCAAACGCCGAAGAATCACCCCAGCCCGCCATTGATATTGCGGGTCAGGATATCGACGAGGCGACATTTCACGAAATGCAGCGTGTCTATGAGGCCTATAAGCTGATCGCCGCCCAACAAAATGAAACCGCCAAGGCGCGCGCCTTACAAAACGAGCCGAGCGCTCCGAAAAAACCGGATTTGAGAATGTCCACAAATCATATGCCAGCCAAGGCGGAAACGGGTGGAATTGGCGGTATTTTGCAGCGCTATCAGGAGCAAAAATCCTCCCGCAGCCAGACCAACACACTAACCTTGACCAATCCGGGACATATCGCCCCGCGCTCTAAACAAAATCCTTAGTTACCGATATTCACTCCCCTCCTCCCGATTTCAAAAACGATTGAAATCCCCGCGGTTTTCGGCTATGCGGGTGGTATGGAACAACAACACGCCGCAAGGCCGCAAACGCCGCAACACGATAACGCCGCGCCACATGAAAATCCGCTTGATGCGCTTTCGGTGCGGTTTGATGCGGATATAAAATCCGTTAATGCCCTGATTATTGCGCGGATGGCTTCGGATGTGGCGCTGGTCAACCAGCTGGCGGGCTATATCATTGCGGCGGGCGGCAAGCGGATCAGACCGCTTTTGACCTTGGCCGCCACCGCGCTTTTTGCCGGAGAAATGCCCCGCGCCCATAATCTGGCCGCCGCCGTCGAATTCATTCACACCGCCACATTGCTGCATGACGATGTCGTGGATGAGAGTTTAGAGCGGCGCGGCAAAGCCACCGCCAACACCGTCTTCGGCAATCAGGCCAGCGTTCTGGTCGGAGATTTTTTATTCTCTCGCGCATTCCAATTGATGGTCGCGGACGGCAATCTGGAGGTTTTGCGCATCCTGTCCGACGCTTCGGCGATTATCGCGCAAGGCGAGGTTTTGCAGCTCAGCGCGATGAACAATCCTGATACGCCGCTTGAAACCTATATCGAGATTGTCAGCGCCAAGACCGCTGCGCTGTTCTCCGCCGCTTGCGCGGTCGGCCCCGTCATTGCGGGACAGAGCGAGGGCAGCGTCAAGGCGATGAGCGATTACGGGTTAAACCTCGGGATCGCCTTTCAGATTGCCGATGATATTCTGGATTACACCGCCGATGCGCAGGCGCTCGGTAAAACACTTGGTGATGATTTCCGTGAAGGCAAAATGACCGCGCCGATCATCTTTGCCGTGCAAAGCGCAAATAGCGATGATGAGCGGGATTTCTGGCAGCGCGTCATTGCCGAAAACACACAAAGCGAGAGTGATTTCGCCCACGCCCTCGCCCTGATCGACAAGCATAACGGCCTCGCTCGCGCGCAGGAACTGGCGCAAGATTACGCGGCCAAGGCGCAAAACGCACTGGAGCTTATCCCCGTTAATGCGGCGCAAGACACTGCGGCTCTGAAAGACACGCTGCGGGCGCTGATTGATTTTTCGATCCGCCGCCTGTATTAAATAGATATGCGGTTTTTTATAAATAACATTCTGTTTTTATTGGCCGGTTTGAGTGTTTTGATAATTTCAAACGCCCCCCATACCCACGCCCGCCCTATTTCCTATCCCGGCGGCTGGACGGTCATGACCTATCATGATAAGGACAGCAACTGGTTTCACGCGCATTACTCGCCGAGCATTCGTTATTCCGTCGGCTGGAGGCACGAATATTTCCGAAAAGAATCCGTTCACGCCGATTACGCGCAGCTCAATATTTTGCTCAAACGGTGGAACAACCCCGCTTCTCAGGCTAATCTTTATCTGAAATCAGGCGCAGGAATCGCTTATAAGAGTGACAAAGCGGATGTTTCAGGTTTTAGCGGTCTGGCCGCCGATTGGGAAGACCGCCGCTATTTTGTATCCTATGAGAACCGTTTTGTTTACGCGGGAGAGTTTGACAAGTTTGCAAAACATGAAGCGCGTATCGGCATTGCACCTTATATCGGCGGTCATGGCGACCTGCATACATGGTTGATGTTGCAAGCCAATTACAGCCCCGGCGAAAAGGATGATTTCTCGCTTACGCCTCTTGTCCGTTTGTTCAAAGGCCCTACGTTAATAGAGGTGGGATATAATTTTGACGGCGGCATCATGTTTAACGCCACACATACATTTTAGGCGCTATTTGCCTCGCAATTATTGAATAAAAAAGGATATGACATCATGAAACGTTTTTTTCTGCTAACCATGGCTTTGGTTTTAATCAGCGTTCCTGTCTGGGCGGCGGAAATCATCCACGTTAAGGTCAACGGTATGGTTTGCGATTTTTGTGCGCAATCCGTCTTGAAAGTTTTTGAGCGCAATAAAGGCGTTGAAACCATCGATATTGATCTTGATAGCGGCGTTGTCACATTGACGATGAAAGATGGCGGCTCGATCAGTGATGAAGAGATTGAAAAGAATATCGATTATTCCGGCTATGGCTTTGTGAGTATTGAGCGCGAAACAGCGCAAGAGTAAAACCAGAGCGGCGCAAGCGTAATAGCGCCGATCAACTCATCCAGTTCACCCATGCCCCATAAAGCAAGAACGAAAAGCCCAGAGCGCTTAAGAAATGGGCGAGTGTTGCGGGCAGCATAACGCGCACACATAAATAATACATGATAAAGAAAATCGGAAAGCTGGCCGCGAAATAAACCCTGAGATCGTATTTTTCAATCTCCGGAAAGAGGATAAAGCTCGACGCCAGAACCATCGACATCATCGCCGCCGTCAGCACATACCAGATATTGGCGACATGCGCGAAAAGATGCGAACAGCGCAAAAACACCCACACCACCACAGGAACAGACACCCACAGCGCCACAAACAGCGCCATGACAAAGGCGGTATTGGTTTTGGTGAGGTAATAGACAAAATCACCCTTTTGCGCGGCGATCCCCACCACCGTTGCGGCATAGGTCAAGCCCAGCACAGGAAAAAAACGCCGCGTCATCACACGGAAAAACGCCTTTGGCACGAGCCTGTCCGGCTCACCATAGTGCAATTTCACAGGCCTGCGCCGCTCGGCAATCCGCTTCCTCATCGGCTTCGCTTCCTTTGCTGGCAGGGATAAAAATGATGCAGCGCAAGGGCAACAGCAGGCGCAGCCGTAAATGCGCTGTGCTGATTGCGGTTTTTATGCACATAGGCGAAGACCTGCTTTTGCAGATCATCAAGGCTGGTTTCCTTCGGCACGCAAAAATCAATGCTCGGCGGCACGCCCAGCGAGCGCAGCAAATTGTGATAATCCAAAACGCCTGCAATATAAGCCTGACACGCAATGTGACCGCCGGGAACAAGCTCCAACCCGTGTGGATTTACACCGCAGACATGAAGCAGATACGCACCGGAAAATTGCGCGGCTTGCGCGGGCTTAAACAGCGCAGGCGTACTCAACAGGGCAAGCAATGCCAAAGTCATAAAAGCGCGACGCAGCATCACTGAAAGCCTAGCCTTTTCCGTCTGCATTTTTCTTGAGCTGTTCCAGAATGGCGAAGGGGGAATCGTCTTTGACCTTGGCTTCGGCAACCATATTGCTTTGCTTATAGTCCTTGCCCTTCGGGTTGGCGCGGCGTTTGGATTTATCGGGCTTTTTGAAATCCTTGCCTTGGCCGCGCTCTTGACCGCGCCCGCCTGATGAGTCCTGCGATTTATTGTGCGGCTTATCACCTGATTTATAGGGCGCATTATGCGGTGCGGATTTCTTGCCTTGGAACGGCTTGCGATTTTCCTGCCCCTCATGGCGCGGCGTATAAGGCTTTGCGCTCTCAAAGGCCTTGCCCTTTTTAAGGCGAAATGTTGCAAGCTCCGGCTTGATTTGCCCTTGCGGTGCTTGCTCTTGCGGTGTTTGGTCTTGGGCAACAAGCGTTTCAGACACCTCAACTGCGGCAACTGTTGTTTCGGGAGCAACCACAACCATCGGCTCTACCACAGGCTCTTCGGGCTTTTCCTCAGCCTTTTTTTCGGGCTTTTCTTCCGTTATTGCATCCGCTTCTGTTTTCTCGCTGAGCGGGTCATAGATTTTCTTATGCCCCATCGATTCCAGAACGGCGTAAAGATCATCAATCGGACAGCCCAGCCATTCCGCCATTTTATGCTGCGCCTGAAATTTCCCGCCCTGCGCGGAATCGTAAACGGCGCTGATAACGCGGTCTAACATATCAATACGGATCGCCCGCCCGCCATAAACGGGATAGCCGATCGACTGATAGAAATCTTTATCAATGGCCTCCAGATCAACCTTGACCGAAACAATTCCATCCTTTGGCACATCAACGGGGAGCCCCCGCCCCTGATACAGCGCCCAAAGCAGCGCCCGCAATCTGACGGCGGCGGGCTTGTTCAGTGCGGGGAGAAACACCAAGATCGGCCCCAGCTTGATTTTTTTGGTTCTGAGCGCGGCGCGGTCTTCTGTGCTCAGCGCGGCGATCAGATCCTCAAGCTTTTCACGCGGGATAATCCCCATCGCCTCATAAACCTGAAAGCAAATGCCGCGTACAGAGGCGGGCAGATCATCGGTTTGTTCCAGCCCGATCAGCGGCTCTAACACCGCGCCCAAATGTGCCTGCAGCCATTGCGTCAAAAACGATTGCAACGCTTCTTTTTCAACGCCCGCCAGAAAATCCGTGTCGATCAGTTCAATATCAGGCTTGAGCGGTGAGCCGCCCTTTTTGAGCCGCGCCACTGGCTCCCCCGGCAAGGGCGAGCCGACTTTCTGCTGCCAGAGCAACTGCCCTGTCGCATCGAGTGTTATCTGTTCCGGCTTGGCGTTTAGTATCATTGTCAGTCGTCTTTTAATTTCACTTTGTAGAGCCTTGCGCGCCGCATTCATGACGGCCTTATATTCCGCGCCAATGGCTTCCCTATCGGGTATAAAACGAAATGCATGCAAATGTCCAATCAAATGCGACTCAACCACAACTTCGCCATTCGCCCGCACGCCCGCCAAAAGCTCTTTGCCCGCTTCGAGCGATTGCATAAGCACCGCCGCACGTTGATCGACGAACCTCTTTATCAAGGCTTCATGCAGCGCATCGGATAGCCTGTCTTCGATCATACGGGTTTGACCTTGCCAATAATCGGCGCGGCCACCCAGCCAATGGGATTTGTAAGAAATATACGTCCAAGTCCGCACATGCGCAAGCCTTGCCATCAGCGCATCGACATCACCCTGAATATCATTGAGCCTGATGATTTGTGCGGCGACCCAATCTTCGTCAAGTATGCCATATTGCGCAACCCGTAAGAAGATATTGGCCAAAAGCTCCTGATGCGCATCACTTAAAGTTTGACGGAAGTCGGGGATTTGACAAACCTCCCACAGCGTCCTGACCATATCGGGTGTTTGCGCAAAGCCCAAAATATCATCGCGTCCGATCAACGCCTTGAGCGCCTGAGCATCATCAGACATTCGCCCGCGCACCAGCATTTTGTCGCCTGAGCCCCGATCCAGTGATTTGTAGAGCATGTTGGGTGATGAGAAATCAAGAGCCGCATTCCGCCAATACAGCTCGCGCACGCTTTCAAATTTATGGCCTTCAATCGCCTTCACGCTCTCTTCGTCCAGATCGCTGATCCGTCCCGTAACGCCGAACGTGCCATCCTTGGTATAACGCCCAGCACGCCCAGCAATTTGCGCCAGTTCGATATCTCTCAGCGGCCTCATGTGCTGGCCGTCAAATTTGCGCGTTGCAGCCAGCGCGACATGGCGGATATCCATATTCAAACCCATGCCAATCGCATCGGTCGCAACCATAAAATCAACCTCGCCCGATTGAAAGAGCGCAACTTGCGCATTGCGGGTACGCGGTGACAAAGCGCCGAGCACAACCGCAGTTCCGCCGCGATGACGGCGGATCATCTCGGCTGTGTTATAGACCTCATCCATCGAAAAAGCGACAATCGCAGAGCGTTTCGGCAAGCGTGTCAGCTTTTTGAAACCTTTATAGTCCAGATTGGAGAAACGCTTGCACTCCTCAAACTCGATATTCGGAACAAGCTTGGCCAGCGCAAGGCGCATGGTCGCAGCGCCCATAAACATGGTGTACTCACTGCCACGCGCCCGCAATATGCGGTCGGTGAAAATATGCCCGCGCTCAGGATCTTCCGCCAGTTGAACCTCATCCACCGCCACAAATTCAAAGCTGCGCTCAACGGGCATGGATTCAACGGTACAGCAAAAATATTTCGCATTGGCGGGGATGATTTTCTCCTCCCCCGTTACCAGCGCAACACGGCTGCGCCCCTTAATCTGAGCAATTCTGTCATAGTTTTCGCGCGCCAATAGCCTCAGCGGAAAACCAATCATACCACTTTCAAACGATAACATACGATCAATCGCACGATAGGTCTTGCCGGTATTGGTTGGCCCCAACATGGCAACAATTCGGCTATCGCTGCGCAGCGCCCTGTTTGTGAGATCATGTCTACTCATTTGAGATTAAGAGTAATGCGCTATGCCGCAAAAAACAGGCGAAAAACAGCAAAAACAAAAAATACCCAGCGGAATATTCAAATCCCCCTTGGAAGTTACTGATATTTCTGCTTAAATGCGCGTGCAGCAAAAATATGTTTAGACAAAGCAACTTGCTTGAAAACAAAGGACGGATAAACCCCTTGGTTTACGCACGATACAGCGCCGCAACACGAAAATTCTTCGCACTGGCTTTTGGCTTGTGGGTGCTTGCTGTTTTTGCAGCCTTATCCTCCGGCACGCTTCGTGCGGAAGAAGCTACACAGATTGATGACACCGAAACCCACCTGCGCACACTGCTCGAAACCTATATTGATGATAAGAAATACGAATTTTACGAGAGCGGGATTGATGTCCATTACGAGGGGGAAATACTCATTGAAAGTTTCGATGGCTATTTCTCTGTAACGCTGCCTTATGTCACAATGGAAATGCAAAACGGCACGAAGCTTGATGTCGGGCAAATCGCATTGAATATAGCACCGTTTGGAACAGATAGCGGACAGTGGAAAATGACTTTTGCGCTGCCGACCCCGATCGGTTTTACACCCTATAATATTGACAAAGATGACGCAGCGACAAAAATCAACCTTACAATCGGCGGGCAGCGTTCATCAGGCGTGTGGAACGAAGCTCTCAACTATTTCTCCAAACTTGATGCGAATTTCCATGGCCTGCGCCTAAACAGCATTGATGACAGCTTTTCACTTTCCATTCCCTCAAGCCGGATTGTTTACGATCTCGAAAGTGATACGAGCGGAAAATGGTCGGGACCTGTTTATTTTAACATTAGTGACATTCATTACAAACCCGATGCCGACGCCCCCGAAAAGGATCTAACAATCGGGGCGTTCGATTTGAATCTGGAGATGTTCCAATACGATCCTGCGGCAACCCCCGCCTATCAGCAAGAGTTGATGGCTCTGCTGAATATCGCTGAAGCCCCCGGCGTTCTAAAGCCCAATTTTGCAAAATTTTACGAAGCATTTGTGGCGATGATCGGCAATGGCTTTACGTCGGAATATCAGCTTTCCGATGCGCAAATCGGACAGACAGATTTATTCGAAACGCTCACCGCGCTGCGTCTCGATAATCTACATTTCGGTTTTGACCTTACAGGGTTTTTGGAGGACAAAGTCTCTCTCGGCATTCGTGTCGGCTTTGATGGCTTGATGCCAACGCCGCCGCTCTCAATCTCGCCCGCGCAAGCACCGAAAAATATGAATATTGATCTGGTGCTGGAGAATATTCCGGTGCGCGAGATCATGCAAACAGCATTCGATCATTTTGCCGCCGAAACCCACGATGCCGAATATGATGAATCTGATATTCGTGAAACGGCGGATATCAGCGAAGATGCGAAGGCCGCTGCTTTTGAAATGCTCCAGAGCATTCCCGATATATTGCGCCGCTCCGCAACAACGCTCAATGTGAATAACAACTATGTCGGCAATGATTTTTATACGCTCGAACTTTCAGGGGCATTAATGACTGCTCCCGACCAATCATTGCTGCCTGTCACTGGCGCGATGAACGGAAAGATTTTCGGGCTTGATGCGCTGCTTGAACAAGTTACGATCGAGATGCAAGCCGCCATGGCCGAGCAAAGCGAAAAAGTAAGCAATCTGCAAGCACTGGCTATGAGCCTGACTTTGCTGCGCGGCTTTGCCAAAACCGAAACCGATGAGACGGGCGAGATATTACACACATTCAGCTTTGATATCGGCACGGAAGGACAATTGACCGTAAACGGCAATGATTTAAGCGCCTTGCTGGCGCTGCTTAATCTCGCCCAGCCTGTGGCGGCATCTGGAAGCTCTGGCGGAGCTATAACACAAGGAACCCCTGCCGCCCCCAACACAAAATCCGCGCCTGTTCCAGATGTTAAAATTGAAAGTGATCGCGAAACAGGCGTTACGGAATAGCTTGGAATTTTAACGCTCCCCTGTCCCCTGCTCCTCTCTTTGATATTATTTAGCTCTTACTTCAAAATAAATGGCAAGATTGAGTCCGTCTGCAGCCAGCCTTCGCGGTTCGGGGTGATGGATGTTTGATCATGATCATAGGTGAGCCAGCCCTGCTCCGAAAGCACGTCGAGCCTATCCTTGGAGATGTAGCGCTCCCAATCTTGCGGCGGTAAACCGCAACGCGCCAAAAGCGCATGAAGATCAAAACGCTTTTTCATGCGCAGCGCTCCCATCAAGGCCTCTGTCAAACGCTCTTGCGGCGGGATCAGCGTATGCGGCTTTGCGCCGTGGCCGCGCTGACCGACAGCCTCCATCCATTCCGCAGGGCGTTTATAATCTTCGGTGGCAAATTTCTGCCCGTCATAGCTGATGCGCCCATGCGCCCCCGCGCCAATCCCGATATAATCATTGTAGTGCCAATAAATTTGATTGTGCCGCGATTCATGACCGCTGGCGCCGAAATTGGAAATCTCGTAAGCGGGCATACCCGCCGCCGCCATCATATCATAGGTGAGGTTAAAAAACGCGGCGATACTGTCCTCATCATGCGGGTGTAAATTGCCGCGCTGAAGCTGTTTTTCAAAGGCCGTTCCTTCTTTGATGGTGAGCTGATAGGCTGATAAATGCCCGCGCATTAAGGGGATAGCGGCGCGCAATTCGTGCTCCCAATCGCTCAAACTTTGATCGGGCAGCGCATAAATCAGATCAAAAGTGAAGCGATCGAATATATCGCCCGCAATATCAATCGCGCGGCGTACCTCCTGAGCCGAATGCAGCCGCCCTAAAAATTTCAACGCCGCATCACTCAAGGATTGCACACCGAGCGATAGCCTGTTCACCCCCGCCGCTTTGAAGGCCTTGAACGTATCTGTTTCGGTTGAGGTCGGATTGGCCTCAAGCGTAATTTCAACGTACTTCGCAACGCGCCAGCCTTTATAAACGGATGATATAATGGCCTCTATATCATCAACCGCCATAAGCGATGGCGTACCGCCGCCAAAATAGATCGAGACGATCTCGGCCTTTGGCATTAGGGCTTGATGGGCCTCAATCGCACGCATATAAGCCGCCCGCCAATCGAGGGGGTTATGCTCCTGACGCAAATAGATATTGAAGTCGCAATACGGGCATTTGGACAAACAAAAAGGCCAGTGGATATAAATTCCCGTCTGGCCTTCCTGAAACATCTATCTGCGCTCCGCTTTGATATAATAAAACTTTACAGCACCAAAAGCGCGCGGCGTGAAAACTGATATTTAGAATACGTTGAACGTAACCTTGTTCAGCTTCGCTGCCGTTGTTTGTGTTGTTGTTGTTCCAATTGTGTTGGTCATCGCTTCAAAAACAATCGGCAGAGCAAATAATGCGCCACCAGCAGCCAAACGAATTGCGCCGTCTTTCATTGGTGTTTGTGACGGGTTTTCAACATGGTCTTTAATTTTCAAAATCCCAAGCGTTCCGATCAACATACCGAACAGGTAACAAATACCAGTCAACAAACCCGGAAGTTCAGCGATTGAGTCATTGATGTTTCTGGCGATGTCACCGAAATTATTACCAGCCTGCGCCTGAGAAGCACTGCTCATCAATCCGATCAATACAGCGGATTGCAGCATTAAAGATTTTTTATTCAATAGAGTAAACATATCGCATACCTCAAAAAATTTGTGAAATCGGGAAAATGTATACTCCCAAACCCCGATAAAAGTCAAATTTTTCTTAAAGCTACAGCGCAAAAGCCGCGCTAGACTTTATTTTCCAGCAAGGCGGCACAGAGCTTTTCAAAAGCATCGGCTCTGTGCGAAATAGCGTGTTTTTGTTGCGGCTCGATCTCGGCAAAGGTCTGATTCATCCCGTTTGCCACAAAAATCGGATCATAGCCAAAGCCCTTATCACCACGCGACGGCCAGACGATCTGCCCCTCAACGCGCCCCTCGAACACGGCTTCGCGCCCATCCGGCCATGCCAGCGCGAGAACACAAATAAACGCCGCCGAGCGATCTTGCGAATCACCAAGCGCATCATGAACTTTTTGCATCGCTAGATTAAAATCGCGCGGCTCACCCGCCCAGCGCGCCGAATACACCCCAGGGTCACCGCCCAGCGCATTGACGCTCAAACCGCTATCATCGGAAAGGGCGAGCATATTCGAGGCCTGCGCCGCCGCCCGCGCCTTTAACAACGCGTTATCAACAAAGGTTGTTCCTGTCTCTTCCGGCTCCTCAAGTCCCAAATCCGCTGCCGAACAAAAGGATGCGGCATAAGGCTTAAGCAGCTCGGCAATCTCCCACACCTTACCTTGGTTGTGCGAGGCTATAACAATTTTTTCATTTTGAAGATTGATCTGGTCGGTGCGCGATTTCAAGGATGGCTCTTCATCTGTTCATTGATGTTCACTATTCGTCTTTCGGAATTACGCAATGCCCAAAACAGATTTTTGCAAAGCGCTTAATTCAGTGCAGCCCGCCTTGGCGAGATTGAGCAGTTCGAAGAATTGCGTTTCGCTGAACGGGTCTTTTTCCGCTGTTCCTTGAATTTCGCACATCCCGCCCTTTCCAGTTATCACGAAATTGGCATCGGTTTCGGCGTTTGAATCCTCATCATAATCCAGATCACTGACCGCTGTGCCGTTATAAATACCGCAAGAAATCGCTGCCACCGTATCCGTTACAGGCACAGAGCCCAGCGCCCCGATCTTCACCAAATGCTGGAAAGCGAAATGCATCGCCACGAATCCGCCCGTAATCGCCGCGGTGCGTGTACCGCCATCGGCCTGAATAACATCGCAATCCACGCGGACTTGCCGCTCGCCCATCGCCTCCATATTAACCACAGCGCGCAAGGCGCGACCAATCAAGCGCTGGATTTCCTGTGTGCGCCCTGACTGCTTGCCCAAAGCCGCCTCGCGATCCATGCGCTTTCCGGTTGAGCGTGGGAGCATCCCATATTCCGCCGTCACCCAGCCTTTATTCGAATTGCGCATCCACATCGGCACGCGCTCATCAACCGAGGCCGTACACAAAACATGCGTATCACCGAATTTCACCAAGCATGAGCCTTCGGCATATTTGGATACATCGGGGATTAGCTCGACTTTTCGCAATTGATTTGGCGTACGGCCTGAAGGTCTGGTCATGGGTGTTGTTCGCTCCGTTTATAGTCATATATCATCAAGTACCATCAAGTGCGGCACTTTGAAGCGCTAAAGACGAATTGTCAATTTGAACTTTGCCGATTATATTATCCAAATGATTACGGAACTCAATGAGCGCAGCCGCGATATTTTTCGCTATATCGTGTCGTCCTATCTGGATACCGGCAGCCCGATCGGCTCGCGCACCATCTCCAAAGCGCTGGATCTGAGCCTCTCCCCCGCCAGTATCCGCAATACGATGGCCGACCTTGAGGATCTGGGGTTACTCTCCGCCCCGCACACCTCGGCGGGGCGCATGCCGACCGAACGCGGGCTGCGGCTTTATATTGACGGGCTGATGGAGATGGGGACGCTCTCCAGCGACGAACGCAAGCGCATTGAAAGCGAGTGCAGCGTAAAGGGGCTTTCGATCACGGAGATTATCTCGAACGCCACCGCCACGCTGTCGAACTTATCAGCATGCGCCAGCCTAGTCGTTGCGCCGAAGGTTGAAAAGCCCGTGCGGCAAATCCAGTTTGTGCTGCTTGAGCCCGGAAAGGCGCTGATTATCCTTGTGATGCAAAACGGTATGGTCGAAAACCGTATCACCGATATCCCGCTTGATGTCAATGAAAGCGCCTTGCAACAGGCCGCGAATTATATCAACAGCCAGATACAAGGCCGTACGCTTGATGAAATCCGCAAGACGCTTGATACCGATATCAAGCGCAGCAAGACCCAGCTCGATAAAATCACTGCCGATCTGGTGCAAAAAGGGATTGCGCTGCCGAGCGGCACTGGCGGCTCTAACGTTCATGACGCAAGGATTATCATTCGCGGCCAATCGCATTTGCTGGAGGATGTAAAGGCGATCAGCGATCTGGAACGCGCCCGCGCACTTTTGGGCTATCTGGAAGAGCAGCAAAATATCCTCAAACTCGTTGAAAATGCTCATGATGCACAAGGCGTGCAAATCTATCTCGGCACAGAGAACAAGATTTTCGATCAATCGGGCTGGTCGCTGATTTTATCGCCCTATCGCAACGCCAATCAGAAAATTGTCGGCGCTATCGGCGTCATCGGCCCGACGCGGCTGGATTATGACCGCATCATTCCAATGGTGGATTATACATCACAAGTGATTGCCAGACTGATTGATGACCATTAAACTGTTTTGAACGTAGATTATTTATACAAATATATAGATACATAAAATAATACCGACGAAAGCATAATCCATGATCTCCTCGCGCAGCGCTTTGAAAGTTCTTACAGGTTTTATATGCGGTGCAGCCTTGCTGTTTCCGACCACGCACAACCAAGCCAGCGCCGTCGAACCAGCCCCGACGCGTGCAGAATTGGCCGAACAAGGTTATGGGCGCTTACTGCCGCATGGCTCGTTTAATATCGGCTTCATGCACGAGCGCGGCGGCAATCCCGATCATATTACAATGTTTATTACTGCGCCCGTTCCCTTACAAGGCTGCGCCAATGTTATGCCATATGAAGTCAACCAACATTATGAAGGCAATGTCCTTATCCTTAAAATAGAGCACCCTATTGTTTTACTGCCTGCTGAGCAACGTGGCCGCCACAACTGCAATCAGGTATCGAATACAGGCAGCAGCTTTACACTCAATCGCGCAGAAATAATGGATAAAGGTATTCGTGAAATCCGCATGCGTACCCAATACGGTGTTACGAGCTTTAATTTAGAGCTTAACGAGCATATGATTCGCCTAACGCCCAAAAACAATCAAACGCGCCCGCCGATTGAATATTGGAGCTTACCGGATAATGCGATTGTCTTGAACATACCTATGGCCAGAGGCGATATCCGGAACAATCCCGTTATGTTTGAACGGCTTATCCGTGTCGCAAGCGCCAGAGGCTTAACCCCTATTGAAACACGTTTTCCCGATTACAAACCTGCGCGCGAAAACATTAACCGCTTTGTCTTTCTTGAAAGCGGCGAGATCATTAGAGATGCTATAAGTAATGCTGGTGACTCCATCATATTGGGGCAAGTCTTTACATCAGAGCCGTTTTATGGTGCTCATGGCTCATTTGACAAAGAAATTGCGCTTGATATTATCGCTATGATGCCAACACAATTTGATTAATTTATTTATAAAGACATGAGTAATCCATTGAATACACAAAACAATAATTTGAACACTGACACAAATAATGACAGCCATAACACGGACGATGGCAATTCTGCCGAAACAGAGAGCTTGGCTCAACGTTCCGCAAGGCTTGAAGCCGAAGCTATGGCACTTTACGAGGCCGCTAAACAAGGCGTAGCCGCAGCCACAGACCACAATGACGATGATGATAACCATGATGCGGATATAGCTGAGGTACAAAGTGCCGCAGAAATATATGATACGTCACCATCCCCATTACGGAGCGGCAACGTAGCCATCGAGGCCTTACAGGCTGAACTTGAGCAAACAAAAGATAAAATGTTGCGCGCTGTTGCCGATGCTGAAAACACCAGACGCCGCGCCGCAAAAGAACGTGATGATGCGCAGAAGTTCTCAATCTCATCCTTTGCACGTGACATTCTCCCCGTGGCCGATAATTTGCGCCGTGCTCTTGAGGCCATTCCAGACGAAATGAAAGCCG
>JBKBPR010000006.1:0-16049 GCA_046293135.1 Alphaproteobacteria bacterium
CCGCGCAAAACGCCACGGCCGTTTGAATTCATAAAAGCTATTACTTGTTAACAGCTTCTTTCAGCTCTTTACCAGCCTTGAATTTTGGCTGTTTGCTTGCTGGGATCTTGATTGGCTCACCTGTACGTGGGTTACGGCCAGTTGTCGCTGCACGCTTTGCAACTGAGAATGTACCAAAGCCTACCAAACGAACATCGTCACCTTTTTTCAGTGAACCTTTGATCGCTTCGATAACTGCATTAACAGCAGCTTCAGCTTTAGTTTTTGGAATATCAGCTTTATCAGCAACTTTAGCAACTAGATCTTGTTTGTTCATAACAATCCCCTTTGTATAGAAAGTTAGGTTGAAAAAATATTTTGAATTAAAAAATCAAAATAGCCTCACGCACCTTCTTCATTTCGCTGTCGCAGCAAAAGCCGCTTCAACTCTATGTTTCAAGCGAATGAAACAGAATCTTTTTACGACTTTTTCAAGCTCTAATCAATGATGAATTACGTCCTCACCCTTGTTTTCTGCACTTTTTGAGGGGATTTCGTCAATTTTCTGCTCTTTTTTATCCATAATCGGCTGCGGACGCTCTGTCAGCGCCAAAGAAAGCACCTCATCGATGGTTCGCACAGGGATAATTTCAATCGCTTTTTTGACGACATTGGGTATCTCGGGCAGGTCTTTTTCGTTATCCATCGGGATAAGCGCTGTCTTAATTCCCGCGCGCAGAGCCGCGAGCAGCTTTTCTTTCAGCCCACCAATCGCTGTGACATTGCCGCGCAAATTGACCTCGCCCGTCATCGCAATATCTCTGCGAATCGGTATGTTCGACAGAGCCGAAACAATCGCCGTTACCATCGCCGCACCCGCAGAAGGGCCATCCTTCGGCGTTGCCCCTTCGGGAACATGGACGTGAACCTGACGTTCCTTGAGCTGCTCATAATCAATACCGTATTGCGCGGCGCGTGATTTCATCAGCATTTCGGCAACAGTCACGGATTCTTTCATGACCTCCTTCATGTTACCAGTCGTTGTTACCTTGCCGTCTTTTCCGGGCATGGTCACAGCCTCAATCGAGAGCAAATCGCCGCCGCTTTCGGTATAGGCAAGCCCATTGACGACCCCGACCCTGTCACGCTCTTCAATTTCGCCAAAACGGTATTTCTTGATTCCGGCATAGTTACCGAGATTTTTCGGCGTAATCGAAACGCGTTCTTTGCCCTTCATCAAGATTTCCTTGATCGCCTTGCGGCAGAGATTGGAGATTTCACGCTCCAGATTCCGAACGCCCGCCTCACGCGTATAATAGCGTATCAAATCGCGAATGGCGTTATCGCTGATAAGGAATTCCTTCTTCTTCAGCCCTGCCGCTTCGATTTGCTTTTTCAACAAGTGGCGCTTCACGATTTGCAGTTTTTCATCTTCGGTATAGCCGGAGATACGGATAAGCTCCATCCTGTCCAAGAGCGGTCTGGGCATTGTCGCCATGGAATTGGCGGTACAAATGAACATCACATCGGACAAGTCATATTCAATCTCAAGATAGTGATCCTGAAAGGTTGAGTTTTGTTCGGGATCCAGCACTTCGAGCAAGGCCGAGCTTGGGTCGCCGCGCCAGTCAGAGCCGAGCTTGTCAATCTCATCAAGCAGGAACAGCGGATTGCTGGACTTGGCCTTTTTCATACCCTGAATGACCTTACCGGGCATTGCACCGATATAGGTACGGCGGTGACCGCGAATCTCGCTCTCGTCCCGCACGCCGCCCAAGGACATCCGCACGAATTTACGGTTTGTCGCCTTGGCGATGGATTGCCCGAGAGAGGTTTTACCAACCCCCGGCGGGCCGACCAGACACAATATAGGGCCTTTGACCTTATTTGTACGTTGCTGAACGGCGAGATATTCAAGAATGCGCTCTTTGACTTTTTCCAATCCGTAATGATCGGTGTCGAGCGTTTTCTTCGCCAGTTTGATATCCTTCTTCACGCGTGTTCTTGCGCTCCAAGGCACGTTCAAAATCCAGTCGAGATAATTGCGGACAACGGTGGCCTCTGCCGACATCGGCGACATTTGCTTGAGCTTTTTGACCTCATGCAAGGCGCGTTCCTTGGCTTCTTTGGACAGCTTGGTGTCTTCAATTCTTTTCTCAAGCTCGCCGATTTCATTCAACCCGTCTTCGGAATCACCCAACTCCTTTTGAATGGCCTTCATTTGCTCGTTCAAATAATATTCACGCTGGGTTTTTTCCATCTGGCGTTTGACACGATTACGCACGCGCATTTCAACTTGCAGCACGCCAATCTCGCCCTCCATCAGGCCATAGATCATCTCAAGGCGCTCGGCGGTGTTGGCCGCTTCCAGCAATTCCTGTTTTTGCTCGATCTTGAGCGCGAGGTGCGAGGCAATCGTATCGGCGACCTTGGCCGGTTCTTCGATCTGGTTGATCGTGACGATAACCTCAGGCGGGATTTTCTTGTTCAGCTTGACGTATTGCTCGAACTGCGCCGTTACAGCGCGGGAAAGCGCCAAAAGCTCCTCATTGACGGGGCTGTTATCGGCAATCGCCACATAATCGGCCTCGATATATTTGTTCTCGGTGTATTTTTGCACAATCACGCGCTCGCCGCCCTCAACCAGAACCTTCACAGTCCCGTCAGGCAGTTTGAGCAGCTGTAAGATCGTGCCGATCGTGCCGATCATGTGCAAATCATCCATCCCCGGATCATCCTCGGACGGAGATTTTTGCGTCACCAGCAAGATTTTTTTATCGCCATGCATAACATGCTCAAGCGCCTGCACCGATTTCTCACGGCCAACAAACAGCGGTACGATCATATGCGGGAACACCACAATATCGCGCAGAGGCAAAACGGCTATACGGGCGGCGGGGGAATCAATCATGAGACATCCTCATTTATTATATTTTTATAATTATTCATTATCTCACATTTGCGGGCGAGATCAAACGGCTTAAATCGCGTTCATGCAATCGAAGCATAGCACAGCTGCGAAATAAACGACATAGTATTGATGTGTTCGCTTTTACGAACAAATCAAGTCATGTCATGAAACACGCTTTAAAACTTAAAGGAAAAAGATTTATTTTTTCTTATCATCGTCGGCAGGAAGCGATCTTTCTTCGACGACCTTATCAATCAAGCCGAATTTCAGAGCCTCCTCAGGGCCCATGAACGTATCGCGATCCATAGTCTTCTCGATAGCGGAGAGCTTCTGGCCTGTGTGCTTCACGTAAAGATCGTTCAGCATTTTGCGCAAACGCAGGATTTCCTGAGCCTGAATTTCGATATCCGTCGCCTGACCGCGCGCACCGCCGGATGGCTGGTGAACCATAATTCTTGAATTCGGCAAGGAATAACGCTTTCCAGCCGCGCCGCCCATCAGCAACAAAGATCCAGCCGAAGCCGCCTGCCCGACACAAACCGTCGATACCGGAGGCTTGATATATTGCATGGTGTCATACATCGCCAAGCCGGCCGTCACAACGCCGCCGGGCGAGTTGATATAAAATGAGATATCCTTTTTCGGATTTTCCGACTCAAGGAACAAAAGCTGCGCACAAATCAGCGAAGACACCTGATCGTTCACCTCTCCCGTCAGGAAGATAATACGCTCCTTGAGAAGGCGGGAATAAATATCAAAAGCCCGCTCACCGCGATTGGTTTGCTCGATAACGGTCGGAACGAGGTAGTTTTGATAAACGTCAAGGGGGTCTCTATCGTACATTGTGCAATCTTTACAGGTTTTGGGTTTCAGTTGGAAAATAACTCAAGATTCCCTCAAGGATAGCCTTTTTCAGATGGCTGTCAATCCTTTCGGCTACGCATGGAAAAAATATCGGTGTTTATCTGCTTTGTACGCTTTTGTGCGCTTGGGTTACATAAATAAGCAAAAGCCAGATAAAACAATGCGCATATAAAAAAGGCGATCTGGTTAAACGACCAAACCGCCTTTCATAAAGAATGTTCAATGGAAAGAAATTACTTCGCAGCCTTTTTCGTGGCTGTCTTCGGCTTCGCGGCAGCGGCTTTTTTCTTCTCTCCGCCCTCTTCGCCTTTATCAGCTTTCGGCTTATCTGAAGTTTTAGCCTTGGTTTTAGCAGGCTTTTTCGCCGCCGTTTCGCTGTCCATATCCTCATCGCTGGTCAGCTCTTCGACGCTCACGCTCTTTTCCTTGATCTCGGCAAGCTCAAGAATAAAATCAACGACCTTCTCTTCAAACAAAGGCGCACGAAGGCTTTCCAAAGCATTGCGGTTTTTGGAATAATAATCGAAAACCTGCTTTTCCTGCCCCGGATATTTCTGCGCTTCGGTGATGACGGCGCGTTGCAGCTCGGTATCCGCAATCTTGATATTGTTGGAATTACCGATTTCAGACAACACAAGCCCCAGACGTACGCGGCGCTCGGCAATGGATTTCAGCTCTTCTTTCTCGGACTCTTCGATGTCAACGCTAAGTCCTGCTTGCATATTTTCCATTTCAAGCTGGCGCAAGATCGTTTCGAACTCCATATCCAACATGCTGTTCGGCACATCAAAGCTGTGCTTTTCATCAAGAACATCCAAAAGCGCCTTTTTCAGCTTCATGCGTGAAAATGAATCCAATTCTTTCTGGATTTGCTCTTCAACAGCCGCTCTCAAAGCCGCCGCATCGGCAAGGCCTAACTTCTGTGCGAATTCATCATTGATATCGGGCGTTTTGGCTTCATGGATTGCGGTGATTTCAGTGTCAAAAATCGCATCCCGTCCGGCGAGTTCTTTCGCGCCATAATTTTTCGGGAATGTCACTTTAACTTCAATCTTCTCGCCCGCTTTTTTGCCGATCAACTGATCTTCAAATCCGGCGATGAACTGGCCGCCACCAAGCTTCAGCTTATGACCTTCGGCCTGCATTCCGTCATGGGCAACATTGTCATCCGCGGTGCGGCCAGCAAAGTTAATCACAACGTAATCGCCGTCTTTCGATGCGCGCGCGGTCTTGATTTCCTGTGTTTCAAAATTGCCCGCAGCAATACGCTCCAGAGCCTCATCAACGGCTTTCTTTTCAGCCTTGGCGACAGGCTTTTCCAGCTTCAGGCCTTTGAAATCGGCTACCTTGAATTCAGGCAGAACCTCAACGGCCATCGAGTAAACAAGGTCCTTGCCCTCGTCAAATTCCTTGACCTCAATTTTCGGCTGAAGCGCTGGTTTCAAGCCCTTATCCTGAATAACCTTGCTTGAGCTCTCATTAACGGCGCTTTCGAGAACTTCGCCCATAACGGCGCGGCCATATTTTTGTCTCATAATATTCAGCGGAACTTTGCCGGGGCGGAAGCCGGGCATACGGATTGTTTTGCTGACCTCTTGCAAGCGGCGGTCTACGCGGCTGTCAATGTCCTTCGCGTCCAATCTGATTTCCAGTTCATGTACCAGTCCGTCTTGCTTCAATTCTTTTACTTGCATGGCCTAATTCTTTTTCTTCGTGTTTGTGTTTACGGTTATATTCATCAAAATCTGATTGTTTAAAACAGACCTGAATGGTGCGGCTGGAGGGACTTGAACCCCCACGGGTCACCCCGCCAGAACCTAAATCTGGTGCGTCTACCAATTTCGCCACAGCCGCGTCAGGTTCAATCCGCTATTGCTAATCGTTTCGAACGCTGATTTCAAGCAAAAACAGGCTGTTTATATGATTATTTTTACGATTGAAGTTGTGTATCGGCTTGAAATCACGCAAATTTCCCTTGATAATTTAGGAATTTTGTCTTATGTTGGGTTTAATTAAGGGGCGAATTGCGCCTAAAATTCGCCGTCATTACACGGCCTTGCTACCCCGCCATTACACGGCTTGTCCGTATAATCCCAAAAAATAAGTGGGGCGAGTGGGGCGAAACGCCCAAACCAAATACATGAATAAAAGGGATTTTTTAAATGGGGCGACCGACGGGGCTCGAACCCGCGACAACTCGGACCACAACCAAGTGCTCTACCAACTGAGCTACGGCCGCCACAAGCAAAATACGATTTGTCTTCTTTAACTGTTTATAGTAATTATGGTCAAGTTTTTTTATATGCCTATCAGCTTATTTATTCAAACCGCAAAAAGGAATTCCCCCGTGTCCGCATACGCCCTTAAATTCAAAACACCGCAGGAATTTTTGAAATTCATCAAGGATCAGGATATCCAGTTTATTGATCTAAACTTCACCGATCTGCGCGGAAAGTGGCAGCACACAACAGAACATGCCAGCGCCTTTGATGTCACCAAGCTTGAAAAGGGCGTGTATTTCGATGGCTCGTCCATCGCGGGCTGGAAGCAGATCAATGAATCGGACATGGCGATTATTCCCGATATCTCAAAAGTCTGCCTTGATCCGTTCGCCGCACAAAAAACCGTTAAGGTCTTTTGCAATGTTTACGACCCCGCCACGGGCAAGCCCTATGAATGCGATCCGCGTCATATCGCGCTTTCGGCTGAGGCCTATTTGAAAAAGTCAGGGCTGGGCGACACCGCCTATTTCGGGCCTGAGGCGGAGTTTTTCATTTTCGATGACGTACAATTCCAAACCACTATGAACGAAGTCGGCTACAGGATTGATTCCAATGAATCGCCGCATAACTCTGGCCGCGTCTATCCTGACGGCAATTTGGGGCATCGCCCCGCGATCAAGGGCGGGTACTTCCCCGAAAGCCCTGTTGACAGCCTATCTGATATCCGCGGCGAGATGGTCACCGTCATGCAAAATATGGGGCTGGAGGTTGAAAAGCACCACCATGAGGTTGCGCCCGCACAGTGTGAAATCGGTATCAAATACGCCACACTGACCGAAAGCGCGGATAATATCCAGATTTATAAACATGTCGTGCATAACGTCGCCCATAGCTATGGTAAGACAGCGACCTTTATGCCGAAGCCTGTCTATGGCGATAACGGTTCGGGCATGCATTGCCATCAATCTATCTGGAAGGCAGGAAAATCGCTTTTTGTCGGCTCCGGCTATGCGGATTTATCGGAAACCGCCATCTATTATATCGGCGGGATTATCAAACACGCCCATGCCCTCAATGCTTTCACCAACCCGACCACCAATAGTTATAAGCGCCTTGTCGAGGGCTATGAAGCGCCTGTATTACTGGCCTATTCCGCGCGCAATCGCTCGGCGGCGTGCCGTATCCCCTCCTCTCACGGCGCGAATTCAAAACGCATTGAGCTGAGATTCCCTGATCCTTGCGCCAATCCTTATCTGGCCTTTGCGGCAATGCTGATGGCAGGGCTTGATGGCGTAGAGAACAAAATCCACCCCGGTGAGGCTATGGATATGGATCTTTATGCACTCAGCCATGAGGAAAAAGCCGATATTCCGCATGTTTCAAGAAGCCTGCGTGTGTCACTCTCCGCGCTCGCCGCAAATCATGATTTCCTTTTGAAAGGTAATGTATTCACAAAAGAAGTGATTGAGTCTTACATCGCGCTAAAGCTGCAGGAAATCGAACGGTACGAAACTACCCCGCATCCTGTTGAATTTGCGATGTATTACTCAAGCTAGCATAACTAGCATTAGAAGAAATCAATCTATTGATATTGACCTTACCTGCATCTTCGTTGATGTGGTAACTGATCTGAATGTAGACGCATTTCTTGACCAGGTGAAAAAATCATAATCTCTGCCGGGGGTGAACATAGACACAATAACGTAGTGATTTTGTATCGCCATGACAGCAATCCATACTTCGTATTCAAAACGGCTGTTATTTGGATCATTCGCCGTAAACACATCTAAAAAGCCAAACTCAGCCTCAGGACTAAAATCATGATCCTCTCTGGATTCAAGAAAATTATTAATCACCAACCCTTTGCGTCTGAACTCTGACTTAACTGATTCGATCTCATTTTCCAGATTTTGAACAATATACGCCGCAACAAGTTCAACTTTAATTTGTCCATCTAGAACTGTTCTATCTCCATGACGGAAATTATTTAATGATACTTCCATCTTGTCTACGGAACGAATAGCTCGTGTTGAAATCTTCCATGATTCTGGGTAACTGAACTGTGCGATATCAAGAAACACATGTGTTTCCATGTTTTCGATGTTTATGTTTCTCTCAGGTGAGAGCAATTTAAATGTTTCCATTGATCTTGCTATAAGCGGCGCTTCTTGCTCCCAGTTTTCTGCAGGCACAATAAATTCAACCAATATCATCCGCTTTCCGTTAATTTGAGCCAAGCTTCTGGAAACATATGTATCTCCTCCATCAAGATAGACATGGAGCGCGCCAACCTTGTTTTCGTCAAAATACTCAAGCCCCTCTAAGGTAAACCCATTGGCCAGAATATTTCGCAAAAGCCACTGTTCGGCCGTTGTCTCGAAGTCTAATCGTAGCGCTTTGATTTGAAACTTGCTTCTTTCAAACTCGGTTCGCGGCGGGCTATAAAAAGTAACAATTTCACCCAGCAGGTGGGAACTAAGGCTCATATTTGAGATGCTTCTTTCTTTTGGTTCAGACCAATCCATGGGCAGCCGAACTTCGTAGGCAAGAGCCTGATCACCAAAAGGAATATCTTTATGATAAAATGTTAGCTCTTCAAACTCCTCATCGGAGAGTCTCTCAAACTGAGGCATCTCCTTATCAAAAAGATCCCTGATTTTTTGAGCAAACGAGTCTTGCGCGAGAAGCATGCAGATCGCAACGCCAAGAAAAGTAACAAAAACTCTGTTTTTCAAAAATATCATTCCAACAAAACCTTAGTATTATAATTATATATTATACGCCAATTTTATATTCTAACCTTCTAAAAAAACATAAATATCAATCAAATAAACTGATTAAACGCCTTTACACCCTGATATGCCTTGCTTTCAAAGCCTTTAAACGATATGAATTTTTAATATGATGTCTCAAAATCGTGAGTTTACATGACGGATTTATTTGCAGCGGAAAAAGATATGATCGACGACACCAATAGCTATGGCGCTTCGGATATCGAGGTTCTTGAGGGGCTTGAGCCTGTGCGCCGCCGCCCGGGAATGTATATCGGCGGCACAGATGAGCGCGCTATGCACCATTTGGTGAGCGAGATTCTTGATAACTCGATGGACGAAGCCGTTGCGGGGCATGCGGATTGGATCGAGATTGATATTTCTGAAGGCAACACCGTCACGATACGCGATAACGGGCGCGGCATTCCTGTTGACGAGCACCCGAAATACCCTGGCAAATCGGCACTCGAGGTTATTTTAACAACGCTGCACTCCGGCGGAAAATTCTCTAACAAGGCCTATCAAACCTCCGGCGGCCTGCATGGCGTAGGGATATCAGTTGTAAATGCACTTTCCGAATATCTCTGTGTTGAGGTCGCGCGGGAGAAAAAGCAGTATCGCCAGATCTTCTCGCGCGGGCTGGCGCAAGGCAAGTTGGAGAGCCTCGGCGCTATTCACAACAAGCGCGGCACATCGGTCACCTTCCGTCCCGACCCGCAAATTTTCGGCGACAAGCTGAGCTTCAAGCCGATCTGGCTCTATAAGATGGCGCGCTCAAAGGCGTATCTCTTTTCGGGCGTTGAAATCAGGTGGAAATGCGCGCCTGAGCTACTTGATGAGAATAGCCCTATCCCTGCGGAGGATAAAATCCACTTCCCCGGCGGCTTGAGGGATTATCTTGCCTCCAGCCTTAAAGAGCGCAAAACCCTGACCGATAATCCGTTTCACGGCAAGATTGACCTTGCCGATCAAAATGGCCGCGTTGAATTTGCGATTGCGTGGCCGCAAGACGGCGAAGGCTTCTCAAGCTCATATTGTAACACGATCCCAACCCCGCAAGGCGGAACGCATGAAAGCGGCCTTCGCACCGCCCTATCCCGCAGCATCAAAGCCTATGGCGAGATGACGGGCAACAAAAAAGCTGCGATCATTACCGCTGATGATATTATTTCCGGCGCGGCGATGATGTTGTCGGTCTTTATCTGCGACCCACAATTCCAAGGACAAACGAAAGAAAAGCTGGTTAATTCCGAGGTGTCCCGCTGGGTCGATCAGGCGATCAAGGATTACTTTGATTTGTGGCTGTCCAATGATCCCGCTTCGGCCAATAAGCTGCTGGAGAGCTTCATTGAAAAGGCCGAGGAGCGTCAACGTAGAAAAGACGACAAGCTTATGGCGCGGAAAAGCGCGACCAAAAAACTGCGCCTCCCCGGCAAGCTCGCCGATTGTAGCCGCAATGATCCCGATGATACCGAGCTGTTCATCGTTGAGGGCGACAGCGCGGGCGGCTCGGCCAAGCAAGGCCGTAACCGTGAAACGCAGGCGATTCTTCCCTTGCGCGGGAAAATCCTCAACGTCTTCAACGCCACGCCCGACAAGATCAAAGCCAATCAGGAAATTCAGGATTTGATACAGGCCATTGGCTGCGGCGTCGGTAAGGATTTTGACCTCAACAAGCTCCGCTATGAGCGCATTATCATCATGACCGATGCGGATGTCGATGGCGCGCACATCGCCGCGCTGCTTATTACGTTTTTCTATAGCCATATGCGCCCGCTGATCGAGAATGGAAATTTATATCTCGCCCAGCCGCCGCTATTCCGACTCGTGTCAGGCAAGCTCAACGCCTATGCGCGTGATGAGCTACATAAGGACGAGCTATTGGCGACAGAGTTCAAGGGCAAGTCAAAGGTCGAGATCAGCCGCTTTAAGGGGCTCGGCGAAATGCCCGCCGCGCAGCTCAAGGAAACGACAATGGACCCGAAAACGCGGATTTTGCTGCGTGTCAGCCTTGAGGATTCAGCGCATCTATTTGACGATCTCGGCGGCGTTGATATTGCGCCCGAAGTGGCAAGCTCGAATGATAACAAATACCACAAAACCGATGATCTTGTGGATCGGCTGATGGGCAAAAATGCAGAGGCGCGCTTTAATTTTATTCAGGAAAATGCCGAATTTGTTGAAAATATTGACGTTTAGGCCACCCTATTCTCAACGTTTCCTTTTGGTCATTGCCGCTGCTGTATTTGTTATTACAGCGCTGTATTTTGCGCTCTCCCCGCAGCAACCACCTGCGCAGAAATTTCTAAATACGCTCTCAAACGAGGTTCTGGGCGGGATCAATATTTCGTTTGACCAAAGCGCACCTGAGCAAGCCCCCCAAGCCCGCAAAAAGGGCAATGCCATCACGCTAAACAATCTTGAGCTGGGCGAAGACGGTTTGGGAAGGATTGAATCGCTACAGATCAGCTTTTCGCCTTGGTATTCTTTGCGGGGTTTTTGGAGCGTATCAAAACCGACCAAAATCATTATCGAAGGCTTAAATATCGACTTTGTTTACGAGGATTTGGCCGCGCCGCAAATCGCCTTGAGTCTTCCGATTATCATGGCAAAAGCCCTTGAGAGCGCCGCCACAATCGAGCTTAAAAATACGGTCATCAATGTTAGCACGCCCGATTACGGCGTTTGGCAATTCAGGCTCAACGGCTCGTTCCAAGACAATGGGGAGCGTGAGGGCAAAAGCTATTTCCTCAGGCTTGAGACCGCACAAAAGCCATTCTCGGCAGAGCTAACACTCACGGGAGCGCTGGAACGCGGCCTCATGAGCTGGAACAGCGAAGTCACAATCGAAACCATGCGATTTGAGATTGAGCCGTTTATTGCCCGCCGTATGAGTGGATTTTTATCGCTTGCTGGTGCTGCAGATCATATCAATTATGCACTGGGGGAGATGAATATTTCATCGCTCAGCTATGGTGATATCACATTCCGCGAAATGGCGGCCTCACTCGATCATTCGGCGGGCAAAACAAAGCTGGTTCTGGCGGGCGCGGCGGCACAATCGGATGATCTTGAATTCGGCGTTCAGTATAACTCGGATGAGCCGGATTTGCTCACCTTCACGGCCTATGCCGCCAATATGCAAGATTTGCTGAATTTCCTAATGCCGGAGCGTTTTCCGCAAACAACCGAAGCGCAAGCGCTCAAAATCTCGCATTACCAAGATGTTTTCGTAACAGCAAATATCCCCAAAGCGCAAATATTTTTGGAAGAGAAAAATATTCGTATGACCTTTGATAATATCAATCTTGAGAATTTCTCAAAAATATTTGGAAGTGATTTCGAGGCTCAGGGGAATGCGCGCGCGCAGTTTATCATCAATGCACATGATCGTGATTTTAAGGTGAGTAAGGGCGTCATTGTATCGGGCGGCGCGGGTCATTTTTCCTTTGATAGGAAAGCCTTACAACATGTTCTGACCAAAAACGTAGCCCCGGAACTGCGCGATATATTATCGGATACGCATTACAATAGCTTTAAAATACAAATAGAGGGCGACGCGCTTGGTAAGGATTCTGTAGCGCTCTCGGTTGAATTACAACCGCGTGCGGAAGATGCGCAAGCCACACAATTCACAATTGAAAAACTGTTCAGCGGCTTGAGCGATTTTCTTTTTAAGGAAATACAAGACTAGAGGTTAATCTTAGTCCCTATAGCAAACCTTCTTCGCAGCGTGGACGATTTCATCAATCTGCGGCAGCGCTAACTGCTCCAGATTGGCGGCATAGGGCATCGGCACATCAGCGCCGCACACCCGCGTGACAGGCGCATCAAGGTAATCAAAGGCATGCTCGCCGATAATAGCGGCGATTTCCGAACCGACACCGCAAACCGCCCAGCCCTCTTCGACCGTGACAATGCGGTTGGTTTTCTTAACCGATTCAATGATTGTATGGCGATCAATCGGGCGAATGGAGCGCAGGTTAATCACCTCGGCGCTAATCCCCTCCTCAGCCAGCTTCTTTGCAGCTTCCAGAGACTTCCCGACCATGATCGAGAATGCAACAATGGTGACATCCGTTCCCGCGCGCTCAATCTTGGCGCGGCCAATCGGGATAACAAAATCATCAGAACTCGGCACGTCAAAGCTCTGACCGTACATGATCTCATTCTCCAGAAACACAACGGGGTTCGGGTCGCGAATTGCGGCTTTCATCAGGCCTTTCGCATCCGCCGCCGACCAAGGCGCGACAACCTTAAGCCCCGGAATATGGGCATACCATGAGGCAAAGCACTGCGAGTGCTGCGCCCCTACACGCGCCGCCGCGCCATTCGGGCCACGAAACACAATCGGGCAGCCAAGCTCTCCGCCCGCCATATAAAGCGTTTTTCCGGCGGTGTTGACGATATGGTCAATCGCCTGCATCGCAAAGTTAAAGGTCATGAACTCGACAATCGGCTTAAGCCCGCTCATCGCCGAGCCACAGGCAATTCCCGCAAAACCGTATTCCGTAATCGGCGTATCAATCACGCGCTTTGCGCCGAATTCATCGAGCAAACCTTGCGATACCTTATAAGCGCCCTGATATTCAGCGACTTCCTCGCCCATCAGATAGACGCGCTCATCGCGGCGCATTTCTTCGGCCATCGCATCGCGCAAAGCCTCGCGCACTGTGGCGGTGTAGGTTTCGGTAAAGGAAGCTTCATCAAATGACGGTGGCTCGATCACAACGCCTTGCGCGTGCAAAATATCACGGTTTTTGATGGCCTTGCCCGCTTGTTGTTGCGGCGCGGATTCAGATGCTGAAGGCGTTGAAGATTCTTCTTTTGGAGCAGGCTGCGACTTTGAGGTGGTAGGCGCATCAGAAGCGCTCGCAGAGGCCTGAATATCATCGGCGCTTTCCCCATCCTCAAGCAATACGGCAATCGCCGTATTGACCGCAACGCCCTCTGTGCCCTCAGGGATCAGGATCTTACCCAACACACCTTCATCAACGGCCTCGACCTCCATCGTTGCCTTATCGGTTTCGATCTCGGCAATCACATCACCGGCCTTGATCGCATCCCCTTCGGATTTAAGCCATTTCGCCAAATTGCCCTCGGTCATTGTCGGCGAAAGCGCAGGCATCAGGATTTGTGTCGGCATTGTCGTTTCCTTATTTTTAAACGTGTCTTCAATTTGGTTTATTTATAATCTAAAGCGCGTCATAAACGCAACGCAGCCCTCAGTAATTTTCAACATAACGAATATCGAAGTTAGTGACAGAAAACTTTTGAATAGCCTCGATCTTACCATTTAATTCAGGGCTCCAATCGCTATTGGCAAAACGCCGCATTTCATCCGGTGCGCGCATCAAATGCGCAAAAATCTCGGCGCGGTCTTCTTCGGCTGATGTTTGCGCATAAGCGCTGACAAAGCCCCTATCTCCCGACTTCAAACGCCAAGACGTGCCGCTGCCGCGCCCATAGCCTGATGAAAAATCCCTATCCCATTGGCTCACGAACTGCCTGTCTTTGGCTGTCAATTCCATGAAATGAAAAAGTTCATGATAGAAGATATGCTGTCGGTATTCATTATCATCCAGCCCCAGTGAGAGCATCAGCGTATGAATTGGCGGGACGGGAATGCCGCCGATTTCCTGATTGCGGGCGCTGGCACTGCCACACATCAAAATATAGCGTAAACCGATCTTTTGCAGCGATTGTGGGCTAAGCTTGTCAAGCGCTTCAGCCATAACCGCCGCCACTGTTTCGCGTTTTTGTGAATTGCCTAGTGCGGTGCAGCCATAGCGCCCCATCGTCGTTGCGCGCTCTACATAGCCGAGAATAACGCCGCTGCGTTCGAGAATATTGCGACTTGTTGAATCAAGCCCTGACGGATCGACCAGTCTCAAATCAGGAACGTGCAGCGCCTTGGCCGCAGCTTGCTCCTTTTGCTGCCACTCTGAAGAGCGGGCAAAAACAGGCATTTGCACAAGAATGAGCACGGCAAAAGCCCATAATACGATGCGTGATGCCATCAATCTTCCTCAATCGGAATTAAAACATCCGTCCATAGCTCATCTGTCTCAGGCTCAGGGCTATCCGTTGCGAATTGCGCCGATTCATTCACAATCGCTTTGATTTTCTTATCAATTTCCTTGATCTCATCTTCGGCAATCCCTGCAGACTGCATCATATCCTTGATCGCCGTAAGCGGGTCACGATCATCTTTCATGCTCTGCAGCTCTTCCTTGGTGCGGTATTTTGCAGGGTCAGACATCGAATGCCCGCGATAGCGGTAGGTCATAACCTCCAGAATATAAGGCACATTGCCGGAGCGCACATAATCAATGGCCTGACGCGCCGCGGCCTGCACCTTGAATACATCCATGCCATCAACCTGTTCACCCGGAATGCCATACCCCTCACCGCGGCGATAGAGTTCTCCCGCAGAGGAGCGCTTGACCGATGTTCCCATGCCGTATTGATTATTCTCGATCACGAATAAAACCGGCAGCTTCCACAGTGCGGCCATGTTATAGGCTTCGGCGACCTGCCCCTGATTGGACGCGCCATCGCCCATATAAGCCACGGAGATTTTACCGTCATTGTTATATTTATGCGTAAAGGCCAGACCCGCGCCGATTGGAATTTGCCCGCCGACAATTCCGTGACCGCCGTAAAAATTGCGCTCCTTAGAGAACATATGCATAGAGCCGCCCTTGCCCTTGGAATACCCTGTACGGCGGCCTGTCAGCTCGGCCATCACGCCTTTCGGATCCATCCCACAAGCGAGCATATGCGCATGATCGCGATAGGCGGTAACAACGCTATCGCCGTCTTGTTGTACAGAGTTGATACCCGTTACGACTGCTTCCTGACCGATATATAAATGGCAAAACCCGCCGATCAGACCCATGCCGTATAGCTGCCCCGCCTTTTCCTCGAAGCGGCGCATGAGCAACATTTCACGGTAAAGCTTTTTCATTTCCTCCGGCGAGGGTTCGGGCGCGGAATTGGAAACGGTTTTGAGCTTCGGGCTTTTTTTGTCCTTACTGGCGGGTGTCACGAAGAAATCTCCTTGAAGTTACGGGGACAGACAAACTGTTCATCTGCGCCGCTTTATATGCGTTACAGATCAAGATACGTAGCGCATTTCAGGGCTGTTTTCCAGCATTTTTAGGGATTAAAGGCGGTTTTAAATGCTGCGCCGCAACACCACTCAGAAATATCAGTTCTCTAATATAATCAGCTCACCCTGTGATTTATAGCCCAAGACGATACGCGCGCGCTCCTCTAGCAAATCGGGGTCAATGGTGT
>JBKBPR010000006.1:16059-118201 GCA_046293135.1 Alphaproteobacteria bacterium
GGGGCGCATCATCACAACCCGCCCCTCCAGAACTTTGCGCTCTTGCTGCAACGCGCTTAAATCTTTTTGCAGAAGCACCGCCGCGTGTTCCAACTGCATAAGCTTGGGCAGGCTGCGATTACCGTGAAAGCTGTGATACATAAAGTACACACACAGCAGCATGCCGAATGCGAAGAATAACAAGTGTTTGGTGGTTTTATAATGCTGAAGCGCAAGACTCATATGTATAGTCAAACATATATACGGGCGGCGCACAATAAATTATTGAATGGAGTCAATATGTTACCGTGAACATTTGAGGAACATGCAGCTTGGCAGAGCTATTTTATACGCGGCTATATCGCATCAACGGAATCGCGGGCACGCTGTAACACGTCCTCCATCGCCCGATTCCATATATCAATCTGCTCGCCTTCTTGCATGAGCATCAAATCAGAGCGAAACGGAATAACATTCCACGCCCCGCGCAATAGCTCACGATTAAGCTGCAACACCGTCCACCCCGCATAGCCCGAAAACAAAATGACAGTCTTCGCAATTTCAGAATCAGCAATAATGGCGTTATAGGTTTCAAGATCATCGGCCTCAAGATCGCGCAGCCTGTGAATCCGGAAGCGCTCAAAGCTTTCATCATCCGGAACCATCAAGAACAGTTCCTCGCCCTCGGCCACAGGCCCACCATAATGAAAACGCCCTATATGTGGAAAACGCGCACGAAGAGGTGCGGATTCTTGCTCGGATAGAGGTCTGTTGATGATAAACCCAAACGCGCTGTAACCACTATGATCATCCAGATAAATAACACTACGCCCAAAAAATGAGGAAAAATCCATCACCCCGGAAGAAACAAGAAACTTCCCCGAATGAGACGGTAAAATCTTGGTCATAATTGTGGGAAACGCAATAATCAAAAGCGCCAAAACCAGATATATCTTCGCCTGTTTCGGCGTGATGAAAACTTTCTTCTTTTTCGGCTCTTCAGACATAAACAACTCCTAACACTTAGAGAGCTAAGCCGCTTTGGCTTTGGATTTTCCGCTTTTCGTGAGCTTCAGCACTGAAGGGTCACGCAAGAACCCCGCCCCCGCATAACGCGCCATCGGCCCCAGCTCCTCCTCAATCCGCAAAAGCTGGTTATATTTCGCCATACGATCAGAGCGCGAGAGCGAACCTGTTTTGATCTGCCCCGCATTGGTGGCAACGGCCAAATCGGCAATTGTCGAGTCTTCGGTTTCGCCCGAACGATGAGAAAGCACAATGCCGAATCCTGCCTTTTTCGCCATCTCGATAGTCTGCAGCGTTTCGCTGAGTGTTCCGATCTGGTTAACCTTAACCAAAACCGCATTGCCCGCCTTTTGCACGATCCCTTGCGCCAGACGTTTCGGATTGGTGACAAAAAGATCATCGCCAACCAGCTGAACCTTTTGCCCCAAAGCGGCTGTCAGGGCTTTCCAGCCCTCCCAATCATCCTCATCCAACCCGTCCTCAATCGACACAATCGGATAGCGGGCGCATAAATCTTCATAGAGCTTGACCATCCCCTCGGAGCTGAGCGTCTCGCCTGTTCCCTCAAGGACATATTTACCGTTCTTGTAAAACTCGGTTGCGGCGCAGTCGAGGGCGATCATCACCTGCTCTCCCGCTCTATAGCCCGCGCTTTCAATTGATTGCATGATAAAGCCGAGCGCCTCATCCGCCGATTTTACTGATGGCGCAAAGCCGCCCTCATCACCGACATTGGTATTTAGCCCCGCTTCGGATAGCTTTTTCTTGAGCGTGTGAAAAATCTCTGCCCCCGCGCGCAGCCCGTCAGAATAGCTTTCAAACCCGACCGGCATAATCATGAATTCCTGGAAATCTACAGGGTTGTCGGCATGCGCCCCACCATTGATAATATTCATCATCGGGGTTGGCAATTCATGTGCGAACGCCCCGCCTATATAGCGGTATAGCGGCATATCCAGCTCTTCGGCCATGGCCTTGGCCACCGCCAGCGACACGCCGAGAATAGCATTTGCGCCGAATTTTGATTTATTGTCCGTACCGTCCAGCGCGATCATCATCTGATCGATGTAAAGCTGCTCCTCCGCATCAAGCCCACACAAAGCTTCGAAAATATCGGTGTTCACGGCATCAATCGCCTTGGACACGCTCTTGCCCAGATAAACCGCCTTATTGCCGTCACGTAGCTCAACCGCCTCATGCGCACCCGTCGAAGCGCCCGAAGGCACAGCCGCCCGCCCGCGCGCACCGCTTTCGAGTATGACATCAACCTCAACCGTCGGATTGCCGCGGCTGTCCAAAATTTGTCTGGCGTGAATATCGAGTATGGCTGTCATGTCTGGCGCTCCTGATTGTGCGTGTGTGTGTAAGAATGCATATTATTCTATAGAGTTTTAACGTGCTGGATCGGAAAAATAAACCCAGACATTAATAGTTTTGTAACGAATTTTAGCTAAAATTGAATAATAAATACATTGCGGGAGTTAAGAATAATGGGCGCACTAGACCTAATAAAAAAAACAGCAGAACAAATCACCGGAAATAGTGATCTTGCATGCAAATCTGCGCCCGCGCAAACCTATAGCGATTTAAGCCTATAAGCTTTCACCACTAAACTTTCGTTACACGATCCAGCGCCACCATCTTCTCAAGAATTTTCGGCAACTCCGCCAGCTTGACCATATTCGGCCCATCGGACGGTGCTTTGTCTGGGTCTTGATGCACCTCCATGAACACTCCGGCCACACCGACAGCGATTGCCGCCCGCGCCAAAACGGGAACCATTTCGCGGTCACCGCCTGATGTTGCGCCCTGCCCGCCCGGCTGCTGCACTGAATGGGTCGCATCATAAATCACCGGATAGCCCGTCTTGGCCATAATCGGCAAGGCGCGCATATCTGACACCAAAGTGTTATAGCCAAAGCTTGCGCCGCGCTCGCAAAGCATGATCTTCTCATTACCGCTTTCGGCGATTTTCTTGGCGACGTTTTGCATATCCCACGGCGCAAGGAATTGACCTTTTTTGACATTGATCGCCTTGCCCGTTTTCGCCGCCGCTACCAGCAAATCAGTCTGACGACACAAAAAGGCCGGAATTTGAATGACATCGCATACGCTGGCGACGTCCTTACACTGTTCGGGCAAGTGCACATCGGTAATCACCGGAAGCATCATTTCTTTTTTGACATCGGCCAGAACGCCAAGCCCTTTATCCATGCCCATACCGCGCGCACTAAAAATCGAAGTGCGGTTGGCCTTGTCATAGGACGATTTATAGATAAGCCCGATCCCAAGGCGCTTGGTGAGCTCCTTCAGCGCACCGCTCATCTCTATGGCGTGATCGCGGCTTTCAATCGAACATGGCCCAGCAATGAGCACAAAAGGCCTGTCATTGGCAATTTCCAGAGATCCAATTGTAACTGTTTTGTTGCTTGTATTGCTCATAGCGCTGCGCCCTTGCTTGATTGTTTTGATAAATTTGCATGAAACCGAGCTGCGTTAAAATAACAGCGCTCAATAGAAGAAATATTTAGCAGCATTCGCCGCCAAGGCAAAGTTTAAAATCGAATAATGAAGAGCGCGTCTAAATATTGGGGCAGTCAAATATGCGCAAAGCTTCGCTAAGAATTGTATCCGCTTTAACCCTGCAATCGCGTATCACATGTTCCGCAGGCACATAAGGAAGACGGATTTCAGGCGGCAAACGGCGAAGTGAAATATCAATATATTGCGGCGCTCCCGCTTGCCGATCTTTCATGAACTCAATGATTTCGGCAATAACTGGAAAAGATCTGGCCTCGTAGACTCTAATCAAGTTCTCAGAAAAAAAACGCAAATCATCTATTGCACTCTCTATCATTTTCTTTTGGTATAATCTTCCAGCTTGCGGCGGCGTTTGGCCACGCTTTGAAATTTTCCCGAAAGCTCCGTGAGGCGCTCATATTCCTGAGGGGTTAAAATTGCCTGCGCGGATTTAAACTCTTTCATTTTCCATAGCCATATTGATTGGATGATATGGTCTTATAGCAAATAGACGCTTCAGAATCGAGAAAAAAACTACACCAGCCGACTTTGAGCCAGCGCGGCCTTGATAAAAGACACAAAGAGCGGGTGCGGGTCAAAGGGCTTGGATTTTAGCTCAGGGTGGAACTGCACACCGACAAACCACGGGTGATCGTTGCGCTCGCAAATCTCCGGTAGACTGCCATCGGGTGACAGGCCGGAGAAAATCATTCCCTGCGCTTCGAGCTTGTCCTTATAGTTGATATTCACCTCATAGCGGTGACGGTGACGCTCGCTGATGGCTTCCGAGTCATAAATCTCCGCAGCCTTCGACCCCTTGACCAGCTTGGCGGGATAAGCGCCCAAACGCATCGTGCCACCAAGATCGGTATCGGCATTGCGCTCTTGTTTCTGATTATCCTTCGTCCATTCGGTCATCAAGCCAATCACAGGCTCTTCGGTTTTGCCGAATTCGGTCGAATTGGCCTTGGCCAAGCCGCACAAATTCCTCGCCGCCTCAATGACCGCCATTTGCAGACCAAAACAGATTCCGAAATAAGGGATTTTTTTCTCACGCGCATATTGTACCGCGCGAATTTTACCCTCTGCGCCGCGCTCACCAAAGCCGCCGGGGACAAGAATACCGTTAATGCCACGCAAATAAATTTCAGGGTCATCGTCTTTGTTCTCGAAGACGCACGACTCGATAAATTCCAGCACCACCCGTGCCTTATTGGCAATCCCGCCATGTATCAGCGCTTCGTTGAGGGATTTATAGCTATCGGCCAGATTGGTGTATTTCCCGACAATCGCAATCCGCACTTCGCTTTCCGGCTCTTTGATCCGGCGCACGATGCGTTCCCATGTCGAAAGATCAAGATCGGGAATATCCTCAATGCCAAATGTTTTCATCACTTGCCTGTCAAGGCCTTCGCGGTGATAGGTCAACGGCACTTCATAGATGGTTTTGACATCCAGCGCGGGAATAACCTTTTCTTCGGGGATATTGCAAAACAGCGCAATCTTGCGGCGCTCCTCCTCATCAATCGGACGATCCGCGCGGCAGAGCAAAATTTGCGGACGAATGCCGTAGCTCATCAGCTCCTTAACGGAGTGCTGTGTCGGCTTGGTTTTCAGTTCGCCCGCCGCAGGAATATAAGGCAACAACGTTACATGAATGAATAACGCCCGCTCGCCCATCTCATTGCCGAATTGGCGGATCGCTTCAAGAAACGGCAAGCTCTCGATATCGCCGACCGTGCCGCCTATCTCGCACAGAACAAATTCCGCTGTGCCGTCTTTCTCGCGGATAAAATCCTTGATCTCATTGGTGATGTGCGGAATGACCTGAATAGTCGCGCCGAGATAATCGCCGCGCCGCTCCTTTTGCAAGACATTCGTATAAATGCGACCAGTGGTGATATTGTCATTCTGCCGCGCCGGAACACCTGTGAAGCGCTCGTAATGCCCTAGATCAAGATCGGTTTCCGCGCCGTCCTCGGTAACATAAACCTCGCCATGCTGAAACGGGCTCATCGTGCCGGGGTCAACATTGAGATACGGATCAAGCTTGCAGAGCCGAACGCTATAGCCCCGCGCCTGTAACAATGCGCCCAGCGCAGCGGAGCCGAGACCTTTCCCCAAAGAGGAAACCACGCCGCCGGTAATAAATATAAATCGTGTCATGTTTGTTATTGTTAGAGTTTAAGTCGCTTCAGTCAGTATTCACTACAGAAAATTTTAATCACATCGGGCTTTGCTCACCCCGCCTCAAGCCTCAATCAAGCCTTAATCCGCAATCGGCGCGGCCGGAGCAGGCGCATCAGGATCAATATCGCTCTCGCCTAGCGCGTCACCATCAGTATCAGCGCCAGCGTTCGTATCAACGTCTAGATCATCCTCATCCAGAGTGATCGGCGCAGCCGCTTCGCCGGATTGCTCCAACGCGCTCAAAATCCCAGAACCAGATTTTGTTTTGCCGCCCGCCATAATGCCGAGGGTCAAGCTGGTTGTGAAAAACGCTACCGCGCAGATTGCTGTCGCGCGGGTCAAGAAGCTGGCCGTTCCTCTGGGTGAGGCAAAATTACCCGCACCGCCGCCACCGCCGCCAATACCAAGGCCGCCACCTTCGGAGCGCTGCATCAGCACAAGTCCGATAATTGCCAGTGCTAAAATGAATGACGAGTAAGACCGATTCCATATTCTCAACTTTTCCTTACGCCTTAAACTTAATTGAGCAAAACCTTAATAAGTAAAACTCAATATAATAAACTACTATAAAATGTTATACCGCTTCGGCAATGCCTAAAAAACTCTCCACTTTTAGACTTGCCCCGCCGATCAGCGCCCCATTGACGTGATCGATATGCAATATTTCGGACGCATTTTCTGGCTTAACCGAACCGCCGTACAAGATACGGATATTCGCGCCCTGCGCAAGCATTTCTTTTAAACAATCCCGAATTGCGCCATGCATTTCGAAAATATCTTGCGGCTCGGCGACTTTTCCAGTGCCAATCGCCCAGACAGGCTCATAGGCAATCACAAGATTGGCGGCGTTTGACTGCTCCTCCGGCACGGATTCACGGATTTGATCAATCACCACGGACAGGGCTTGGCCGCTATCGCGCTGCGTTTCGGTTTCCCCGACACAGATCAGGGCGCACATCCCCGTCTTTTGCACAAGAACAGCCTTGCGCCGAACAAGGGCATTGGTTTCGAAATGATATTGCCGGCGCTCGGAATGCCCCAAGATCACAGTGCCGCAGCCAATACACTGAAGCATCTGCGCGGAAATATCGCCCGTATATGCGCCGTTCTCATTGGCGCTACAATCTTGTCCGCCGAGCTTTACCATTGCTGAAGCCCCCAAGCCTTGCAAGCGCTCTAAATCTTGCGCGAGTGGATATAAATGCACATGCGGCGGACATATCAGAAAATCATTGCGCTGCAAAAGCGCCCGATTGTCATTGATCGCGTTAACAATGCCGCTGCAAAGCGCCTTTGCGCCCGCCAGATCGCCATTCATCTTCCAATTTCCAGCAATCAGCTTTTTTGTCATGCTTTGATCTTGTGCCTGTGTCTGTGTCATTGCTATAGAGTCGTAAACTTTTGTGCATAGGATTGCAATGGGCTGTTGCCCGATTATCCAGAGCATCCTATAGTGCTGGCAAAATCTGATTGAAAATTTAATAGAACAATCATAAGAGCAGATACACAAGAAAACACAAATAACGGGTACGAATTACGATGGTTATGCAAGCAATGTATAGTGGAAAAGGCTCCAAGCTTATCAAGGGGTTTTTCTTTACCTTATTGGTTCTGGCGGCGGGCGGACTTGTCCTCTCCGATGTCGGCGGCTTTTTTACAGGTGGGGTTGGCCGCACTGATATTGCAAAAGTCGGCAGCGAAAAGATTTCCATTGTTTCATTTGATAAAAATGCACGCCGTGTGCTTTCCCGCATGGGCATGACACCTGATCAAGCTTACGAAATGGGCTATCTTGACCGTATATTGGACGGCGAAGTTCGCCGCATGATCTTTCAAAAATTCGCTGAAAAGAACGGCATTAAAATCAGCGACAAGCTGATTGCCAGACAAATCAGCGAAATGCTCGAAGGGCAATCCAACCCGGGAGAAGATATGCAAGCGACCTTTACGCGCCTTCTCATGAGCCAGGGCTTTACCGAGGCCGAATTTGTCAGTGCTATCGCTTCCGAAGGGGCGACATCAGTGCTGGCACATGCGGTGCAAAACCCCTATCTCGCCGCCTCTGAACGGTTGGCGCAGGATATGTTCAGCATTGCCAATGAAACCCGCGTCATTGATTATATTGTCTTTCCCCATGACGATTATAAAAATGTAGAAGAAGCCTCCGATCAACAGTTGCAAATCCTTTATGAAGCCTCGCGCGAGTCCTTCGCCATTCCCGAAAGCCGCAATATTCGTGTCGCTGTGATAAAAGATGATGCGCTCAAGGCCGCGATTGATGTAACGGATGAAAAGCTGCGCTCGATTTACGAAAGCGAGATTGACGTTTTCCAAATCCCTGAGGAGCGCAAATTAGAGCAGGCAATTTTAGAAAGCGAAAGTGATGCGCAGAAAATTCTCGAAAAGCTTAATAGCGGAACGGCGTTCAAGGCTGCGGTGAGTGAAGTAACGGGCAGTGAGCTATCTTACGTTGCTGAACAAAATTACCGCCAGAACGGCCTGACCGAAGATATCGCCGCTAAGATTTTTGCACAAGAAGCACAAGCGGGCAACGTTTTTGGCCCTGTACAAAGCCCGATCGGCTGGCATGTTATCAAGCTCAACGGTATTACTCCGCCTTATACCCGCAGCTTTGAAAACGTCAAAAACGAGATTAAAAACGAAATCCTTGAAAGCGAACTCGCTGACCGAAAATTCGAAATATCCAGCGAAGTTGATGATCTTCTTGCTTCCGGCGCACCAATAGAAGAAATTGCCCAAAGTGTTGATCTAGATATCACTGTGGCCGAAGATATAAAGCTCATGTCTTTTGATGCAACTTCTTCACTTGATGTTTTTGGAGAAAACTCATCAATGTTGTTAGGGCTTGCCTTTGATTTCCCTGAGAATGAGAGCTCAAATATTGTTGAGCTGCAAGATGGGCGTATGGCCTTTGTGCATGTAGACCAAGTTGCGCCCAAAAGCTACATTCCGTTCGAAGAGGTTGAGGATCAAATTAAAGAGCGATGGACGAATGACCAAAAGCGCATGAACAACCGCAACGCAACGCTCGATATTCTCGAAACTTCAAAGGCGCAAGGCTTGGATCTGAAAGAAATTGCCAAAGCGCATGACAAAACCATCACGGCGCTCAAGGACATCAAAAAGAATGCCAGCCCGCCCGAACCTTTCGCGCAGGCCAGTATTGCTCAGATTTTCTCCGCACGCCAGGGGGATATGATTATGATTGACCTGCAAAACGGTGTGGCCATCGCGGTTATCCGCGAGATAAAGCTTCCCGAGATTGATGATAAGGCGCTGGAACAAATCAGCCAGATCAGAAACACTAATCGTCAAAGCGCGATGGAAGAGACACTCACCGCATTTTACGAACACAAAAAGAGCAATTACCGAGTGAGCGTGAACCATAACCTGATGCGCCGCACTTACGGCCCATCTTCAGAGTTCTAACCCGTGTCAGGCCTTTCGCAACCAACACTGGAAGAATTCTCAAGCCATTTTATTCAGGGCAAAACCCAGCTACTCTATCGCTGGGCTCCCGCCGATATGGTCACGCCTGTAGCCGCTTATCTCAAATTATGCGGCGGGCGCAAAAACAGCTTTTTGCTGGAATCAGTTGAGGGCGGAAGCGTTCTTGGGCGCTATTCCATCATCGGCCTTGACCCTGATATTATCTGGTCATGTGAGGGAGATCAGGTCAAAACATGGCACAATTATGGCTCATGGAATTTGAGCAATGACGATCCCCTGCCCGCATTGCGGGAGATGATCAAGGCTTGCAAGATTGATATCGAGCCTGAAGGCCTGCCGCCAATGGCCGTTTCGGGTATTTTCGGCTATATGGGCTATGATATGATCCGTATGGTTGAGGATATTCCCGATGATAATCCCGACACTCTGAACATCCCTGATAGTATTTTCATGCGCCCGACCGCGCTGGTGATTTTCGACAATGTGAAAAACATGATCTGCATTGTCACGCCAGTTTATTTACATGGCCACAACACCAAAAAAAGCGCCAAGAAAATATATGCCGAAGCTGAAAAAACGATTAGCGCTCTCGCGAAAAACCTATTGAGCAGCCTGAAGTTCAAGCCGCAAAGCAGCGCTGTCAAACTCCCGCTCCATATTGAATCAAACACCACGGAAACCGAATATCACGCCATGATTGATCGGGCGATTGAATATATCCGCGCCGGTGATATTTTTCAGGTCGTGCTTTCACAAAGGTTCTGGGTTGATTTCGACTTGCCGCCTTTTGAGCTATATCGCTCGCTAAGACGTTTAAATCCGTCACCGTTTTTGTTTCACTTCCAGTTTGAGGGTTTTGCGCTGGTCGGTTCAAGCCCTGAGATTCTTGTGCGCGTTCGTGACAAAGAGCTCACTATTCGTCCGATTGCCGGAACGCGGATTCGCGGTAAAAACGCCGCCGAAGATGAAGCCCTCGCCGCTGATTTGCTTGGCGACCCGAAGGAACGCGCCGAGCATTTGATGCTGCTTGATCTAGGGCGCAATGATGTTGGCCGCGTTGCCGAAATCGGCTCGGTCAAGGTGACCGATCAATTTGTGGTCGAGTATTACTCCCACGTCATGCATATTGTTTCGAACGTCATCGGAACTGTGCGCAATGGCTTGGATATTCTCGATGCGCTTTTTGCAGGGTTTCCGGCCGGAACGGTCAGCGGCGCACCGAAAATTCGCGCGATGCAAATCATTGATGAGCTGGAAAAAGACCGCCGCTCTTATTATGCGGGATGTGTCGGTTATATCTCCGGCAACGGCAATATGGATACCTGTATCGCGCTGCGCACCGCTTTAATTAAGGACGGGAAGTTATATATACAGTCAGGGGCGGGCATTGTCGCCGACAGCCAAAAAGATTCCGAATATAGCGAAACCGTCAACAAAGCCAAGGCGCTGGTAAAGGCTGCGGAAGACGCGCTTTCGCAACATCGCGCTTAAGTCTTGACTTAATCCTATTCGGCCTCAATGTCGGTTCTATTGTTATCAACGTCTACGGATATTTTTGCAGTTTCTTGACGCGTTTTTGCGGCGGGGTGATGCAGAACAGCGCTCACCGGAACAAGTTCCAAGCCTCGTTCCTTCATACTCGGCATCCAATCACGCAGCGCCTCAAGCGTATGCTTGCGCGGATGACCGATAGCAATCGCAACGCCCTGACGATGCGCGGTACGCTCCAACTCACCCAAGGCCTTTATCACCGCCTCATACGTATCGTAATGATCGAGGAACACATCACGCTCGGCATAAGGAACGCCAGCCTCAAAGGCTTTGCGCGCCCCAACCGATGAGCCGATTGTTTTGGAATCCACAAAAAACAGCCCCCGTGCTTTAAGAGCCTCCATAACCCAGCCCATAGCGCGTTCATTTTGTGTCAAGCGGCTGCCCATATGATTGTTAATCCCGACATATCCTTCAAAGGCGGTAAAGACATGATTGTCCAGCACGTCCATAAACTCGTCTTTGCTCATTTTGGTTGTCAGCCCCGATGGTCCCATATTCTGGCTGGAATCCATTGGCTCCATCGGCACATGGATAATCAGCTCATGCCCCTTTTTTTTGGCGGGAACGGTTAGCTCGCTTAAATTCGGAGCATAGGGCAAAAACGCCAATGTCAGCGGGGCGGGCAAGTCCAGCGTATCAAAGGAGTAGCGCCGCGCCATGCCCATATCATCAATGATAATGACGACCTTGGCGGTTTCACCGCTATGACTCGGGTAGCTGGGCAGCGCTTGGCGTGGCGGCGGTGATGACTGAGTTGTCGATGGCTCAACCCTGTCAATTACCTCCGCGACAATGGTTTTGGGCGTGGTTTTGAGAATATCACCGCGCGGCTCTAGCGATCTATTTTCAGCGCCTTTTATTTGCGGCTGCGGCTGCGGCAAGCTGCCTTCAAAATCCAGACGGAAAGATTTCATATCCCTTTGACGTTGCGGCGATTGAAGGCGCGGCAACACCGCAACCGAGGCGCGATCCTCCTCAATCAAAACGCCCGCCCGCTCCCCGCTGGAATGCTGCTGATGCGCCTGCAATGCGGGCTTGACCGCCCTGTATTGGTCAATCCCGTCAATCAGAACCACCTTGACGAAAACCAGCATCACAAGCGCCAGAGCCGTGAATGAAAGCTTTGTGACTGGAGGGTGATTGCGTTTCATAGGCAATACGATAATCGCCGCGGCGTAAAATTGAAAGCAAAGAATCCCCGTTATCAGCACTTGCAATTCATAGCATTCCGCAGCATAGTGCAGAGCTTGGAACTGGACAAAACTCATGATCGTTCTTATCGATAATTACGACAGCTTCACTTATAATCTGGTGCAATATTTCGGCGATCTGGGGCATAACGCCCATGTCGTGCGCAATGATAAAATTACCGCTGAGGAGCTGCGCGCACTCAAACCCGCCGCTATCGTTATCTCCCCCGGTCCGAGCGATCCCGATCATGCGGGAATTTCACTTGAAAGCATTCGCATTGCTGCTGAGGATGATATCCCGCTTTTGGGCGTATGCCTTGGGCATCAATGTATTGGGCAAGCCTTCGGCGGCAAGGTTATCCGCGCCCCTGAACCCGTTCACGGCAAAACCAGCCCAATCACTCACGGCGCAAAAGGGCTATTTGAAGACCTGCCCGAACCGTATGAGGTTGCGCGTTATCACTCGCTTATTGTTGAAAAATCCAGCCTTCCCGATTGTCTGGACATCACCGCACAAAGCGCGCAAGATGGCTTGATTATGGGCTTATCGCACAAAACCAAGCCCATCCACGGCATCCAGTTTCACCCCGAAAGCATTGCTACCGAACACGGGCATAAGCTTTTGCAAAACTTTACGAGGCATTTGTAATTCACCATGAGCACAATTGTTAAAGATTCCACTCTACGCCTGAAAGACGGGCAATCGCTGACCGAAAGCAATATGGTTGAATGTATGCAAGCCATTATGAATGGCGAGGTTGAGGAAGATGCGCTGGAGCAATTCCTGATTGCGCTCTCCGAAAAGGGCGAGAATGTTGCCGAGATTACAGGCGCTGCCAAGGTGATGCGCGAGAAAGCGGCAACGATCAAAGCGCCGCATAATGCGGTTGATTGCTGCGGTACTGGCGGTGACCAGCGCGGCACGTACAATGTTTCAACCGCTGTGGCAATTGTGGCGGCAGCTTGCGGCGTTCCCATCGCCAAGCACGGCAACCGCGCGGCCAGCTCTAAATCGGGCGCGGCTGATGTGCTCGAAGCATTGGGCGCACGGATTGACCTGCCGCATTTTGCGCTTGAAAAAGCGCTCAGGGAATATCGCTTCGCCTTTTTGATGGCGACCAATCATCACCAATCGATGTATCACGTTGCCGCTGTGCGTAAGAAAATCCAGCAACGCACGATCTTTAACCTTTTGGGGCCGCTGGCCAATCCGGGCGGAACGCGTTATCAGCTTCTCGGTGTTTTTGATAAAAAATGGCTGATGCCTGTCGCAGAAACACTGTGCAAACTCGTCACAAAACGCGCATGGATTGTCCATAGTCGTGACGGGCTGGATGAGATTTCAATCTCCGACAAAACCGACATTGTGATGATTGGCGAAGATCAAAAGCTGAGTGAGAGAACAATCTCACCCGAAGACTTCGGCCTCCCGACCCATAATATCTGCGAGATTATCGGCGGCGATGTGGCTTATAACGCCAAAGCATTGCGCGCGGTTTTAGAGGGCGAAAAAAGTGCTTACAGGAATATTGTTCTGGCCAATACGGCAGCGGTTTTGTGTATTCACAACAATTCGGACGACCTGAAAAATGCCGTTTCAATTGCGGCCGAAGCCATTGATAGCGGCTTTGCCTGGCAGAATTTTTGCGATTACATCACCTTCACCAGAGGGATTGAGGATGATATTAAACTGGCGCTTGATGGCACGGAAAAACTACGCTAACCCCGCTCTTCTTACACAATAACAATAACCACGAATCAAATTTTCAGACCCTATGCCCGATATCCTCGAACAAATCTGCAGTAAGACTTTAGAATATGTCGCGCAATGCAAGCGGACGCGGCCACTCGATGACATTATAGCCGCCGCGCAATCGCCGGAGCTTGAAAAACCGCGTGGTTTCATCAACGCTCTGAAGGCAAAAATGCAATCAGGCGAAGCGGCTCTGATCGCCGAGATCAAAAAAGCCTCGCCGAGCAAGGGGTTAATTCGCGCCGATTTCAACCCTGCAGAGCTGGCGCAATCCTATCAAAACGGCGGGGCGGCATGCCTATCCGTCCTGACCGATCAACCCTATTTCCAAGGCCATGATGAATATCTGCTGGCGGCTAGAAATGCAGTGCCCCTGCCCGTTTTGCGCAAGGATTTCATGTTAGAGCCTTATCAAATCCATGAGAGCCGCGCCCTTGGGGCGGATTGCATTTTGCTGATCGTCGCCGCGCTCAGTGATTCGGCGTTGCGCGAGCTGTATACGCTTTCTGTTACGCTCGGCATGGATGTCCTGATTGAAATTCATGATGAAGCCGAGCTAAACAGGGCGCTCAACCTCGATCCCGCGCCGCAAAGCGCGATGATCGGGGTCAATAGCCGCAACCTCAAAACGCTTGAGGTCAATATTGACACGGCCTTCGCGCTCGCAGAAAAAATCCCCGATAAGTATCTAAAAGTCGCCGAAAGCGGGATCGGTTCTTATGAGGATGTCACCGCCCTGAAAAACGCGGGATACCAAGCTTTTTTGATTGGCGAGAGCCTTATGCGGCAAAATGATGTGACGCTGGCGACCAAAAAAATCTTGGGGAAAGCATAAATAAATTGACACAAAAGGTGAACTATAATAGAACATATACAGGACATCGTAAGATTTGTCTGCACATATTCTTGAGGACGCCATGTTGACAAAAAAGCAGCGAGAGCTGTTGCTCTATATCCGTGACCATATGAGTCATGATGATGTTGCCCCCTCTTTCGAGGAAATGAAGGAGGCTTTGGGGCTAAAATCAAAATCGGGCATTCACCGCCTGATTACGGGACTTGTTGAGCGCGGCTATCTTGAACGATTGCCGCACCGCGCCCGCGCCTTGGCCATTAAAAAGCTTCCGGATAATTTGGCGGCAACCGCAACATCTGCGCCCAGAACGATGGGTATGGGCGGCGGCGCTGCTTCTCCCAAAGCCTCTGCGAATGCCGCGGGAACGCTTTATTCAGGGGTGTCGAATGCGTCCGGTGCATCAAATGCGGGTATCATTGATATTCCGCTCTGCGGTAAAATTGCCGCGGGAACACCGATTGAAGCCATTCAGCATAACGGCAATGCGGTATCCCTACCCGAATTCATGCTTGGCGGCGGGGAGCATTACGCCCTCACGGTTGAAGGCGATTCTATGATCAAGGCCGGAATCCACGATTCCGATACAGTCATTATCCAGCGCTGCAGCACAGCGGAAAACGGCACAATTATCGTCGCCTTGGTGGATGGCGAGGAGGCCACGCTCAAACGCCTGCGCCGCGCCGGAAGCAAGATTGTATTAGAACCTGAAAATGATGCCTATGAGCCGCAAATATTAGAGCCTGAGCGCGTTCAAATCCAAGGCCGATTGGTAAGCCTGCTGCGCCAATATCATTGATTGGGCGCCTCTATTTACTGAATTTGATATATCACCGCTGCCCGCGCCTCAAATGCACTTACCATGCGTTTCACGATCTCTTGAAAGAACATCTGAGCCATTCCCTGTAACACATTGTTTTTAAATTCAAATTCAACATGGAAATCAATTGTACAGCTTCCATCCTGATTTTGTGTGAACCGCCAACGGTTCTTTAATTGACGCAATGGCCCGCGCAAATACTCGATATAGATTTCGCCGATTTCCGGAACTTCGTCAGCATTTTGCATCACTTCTTCGCCGATTTTACGCGGCTGCGGCGGCACAAGAATAACTTTTGATGTAAACCGCTCACGCAGCATTTTATACCCAACCACCAAATCAGCATAAAACACGCTCTCGCTCTCACGTTTGGTGATACGGCTGGCCACGCACCACGGTGCAAATTCCACATACTTATCCACAGCCGCCACCAGATCAAACATCTGCTGCGCGGTATAGGGGAGCGTTTTTTGCTCGATATGCGTTTTCATACCCATGGATTCTAAACGGCCAATCTGCTTTCAAGCTTGGAAATCAATGAAATAAGAAGAAAAATAATACTGCTACTCGGCCGCTTGCGGCTGAGCGCCCGTAAGCTTCGCCTGACGCGCCGCCTTGAGCCGCGAAAAATCATCTCCCGCATGATGTGATGAACGCGTGAGCGGCGTGGCCGATACCATCAAAAACCCCTTGGCGCGCGCCATGCGTTCCAACTGCTCGAATTCCTCCGGCGTCCAGAACTTCTCTAGCGGCGCGTGTTTCGGGGTCGGCTGCAAATATTGACCAATCGTAATAAAATCAATTCCCGCCGCGCGCATATCGTCCATAACCTGCCCGACCTCCTCACGCGTTTCACCCAGCCCGACCATCAAGCCTGACTTGGTGAACATCGAAGGATCACGCTCCTTCACACGCTCCAAAAGCCTGAGCGAGCGGAAATACCGCGCCCCCGGACGAATAGTCGGATAAAGCCGCGGTACAGTCTCCAGATTGTGATTAAACACATCCGGCCGCGCATCAATGACCTGATCAACATGGGTCAAATTGCCTTTGAAATCACCAGGCAAGATTTCAATCGTTGTTTCGGGCGCTTTCATACGAATGGCCATAATCGTCTTGACGAAATGATCCGCACCACAATCCTCCAGATCATCACGGTCAACCGATGTGACAACGACGTGCTTTAAGCCCATCTGATGCACCGCCACACCGATCCGCAGCGGTTCTAGCTTATCGAGCGCTTCAGGCTTGCCCGTCGCCACATTGCAAAATGCGCAAGCCCGCGTACAAACCTCGCCCATAATCATGAATGTGGCGTGTTTTTGCTGCCAGCACTCCCCGATATTCGGGCATCCCGCCTCCTCACACACTGTTGTGAGCTTATGCTTACGGACAATCGCCTTTGTTTCGGCATAGACCGCGCCTTGCGGCGCTTTCACGCGAATCCATTCAGGTTTGCGCCCCGTCGGACGATCCGGATTTTTTTGCTTTTCCGGATGGCGTTTTTCTTTTTTCAAAAGCTCAGGATTATAGGTCATGCTCTCAAAGCACCCGTTTTATAAGTGTTACAATACGGTTTATATAGGGAATTGCAGGCGCAATGCAAGCACTTCGACTTAGGCCTTATACAAAACCGCCATTCTTTACGCCGCCTCTAATTGCTCCAGAGCCTGGGCGAATTTGCTGAGCGCGGTTTCAGCATCGATCAACCGCGCCTTATGCTCCTCCACCACCTCATCGGGGGCGTTTTGCACAAACTCGGGGTTATCCAGCTTCTGGCGGATTTTGGATATATCATCCTCCAGCTTGGTGATCTGCTTCCGCAGCCGCAACCGCTCGGCATCCAGATCGATGATATCGGCAATCGGCAGGATAAAGAGAGTCTTGCCGACCAAAGTCTGGATAGAGCCTTTGGGCACGCTTTCGGTCAGCGCAATCGTTTCAATCCGCGCCATGCGCTTGATGAGTTCCTCATATTCGCGCAATCCGGTATCCGTGAGCGCGCAGGCATCCTTCACCAACAAGCGGATTTTCGCCGCAGCCGGCACATTCATATCCGCCCGCACCGAGCGGATTTCAGAGATAACATCAATCAGCCATTGCATTTGTGCGCGGCTTTCAGGTGCATCCAGCGCGGCTTGATCATATTGTGGCCACTCCGCCTCCAGCAGCAGGCCTTGCTGCGCGGGGTTGTGATGGGCGCTCAGCTCTTCGGTGATAAAGGGCATGAAAGGATTGAGCAGCAGATACACCTGCCCCAGCACCCAGCCAGTCGTATCGCGAATTTCCTGCGTATGTGCGCTCTGAGCATTGTCCGATTGCAGCAATGGCTTGGTAAATTCCAGATACCAGTCGCAGAACGTGCCCCAGACGAATTGATAAATCGCCCCCGCCGCTTCGTTGAATTTATATTCCGTCAGAGCCTTGTCGATCTGGCGCTGGGTTGCGGCCAGTTCGGACACAATCCATTTATTCGGCGTATAACGCGGCGCAGCAGGGTCAAACACTCCCGCTGCCGGCGCTTTGCAATCATTCATCTCGCAATAGCGCGAGGCGTTCCACAGCTTGGTTGCAAAATTGCGGTAGCCGCTCACGCGGTCTTCGGAGAGCTTGATATCACGCCCCTGCGCCGCCATCGCGGTTAAAGTAAAGCGCAAGGCATCTGCGCCGAATTTATCAATCAAATCCAGAGGATCCATAACATTACCCTTGGATTTGGACATTTTCTGCCCCTTGGCGTCACGCACCAGCGCATGGATATAGACATCCTTAAACGGCACATCACCCATAAAGTGAATGCCCATCATCATCATCCGCGCAACCCAGAAGAAAATAATATCAAAACCCGTCACCAGCACATCGCCGGGATAATATTTCTCCAGCATCGCTTTAACATCAGCCTTATCGACATCCGGCCAGCCGAGCGTTGAGAACGGCCACAGCGCGGAAGAAAACCACGTATCCAGCACATCTTCATCACGGGTCAAAACCGCGCCCTCACCCGCCAGTTTTTGAGCTTCCTCCAGCGTTTCGGCGACATAAACCTTACCGTCCTGATCGTACCAAGCCGGAATTTGATGCCCCCACCAGAGCTGGCGCGAAATGCACCATGGCTGGATATTGCGCATCCATTCAAAATAGGTGTTTTCCCAATTCTTCGGCACGAAGCGGGTTTTGCAGCTCTCCACAGCCTCAATCGCAGGCTTGGCCAGCGTTGCCGCATCAACATACCATTGATCGGTCAGAAACGGCTCAATCACAACGCCGGAGCGATCTCCATAAGGCACAGCGTTTTTGATATCCTGCACATCGGTGAGTGCGTCCAGCTCTTCAAGCTCCTTAAGAACCGCATCTCGCGCCTTAAAACGATCAAGCCCGCGATATTCCTCAGGAATACTTTCATTATCGCTGACGATCCGCGCGCGGGTATCAAAGATATTGACCATCTGCAGATTGTGACGCTTTCCGACCTCAAAATCGTTAAAATCATGGGCGGGCGTAATCTTGACCGCGCCCGTTCCCTTTTCGGGATCGGAATATTCATCGGCAATAATCGGAATAATCCGCCCCGTAATCGGCAGAACTGCATTTTTCCCAATCAAATGCTGATAGCGCTCATCATCCGGATGCACCGCCACGGCCGTATCACCAAGCATGGTTTCAGGACGGGTCGTCGCCACGGTGATATATTCGGCCTCCACGCCCTCAACGGGATAGCGGATATGCCACATCTTGCCCTTTTGTTCGCGCTGCTCGACCTCAAGATCGGAAATTGAGGTCTGGAAATGCGGGTCCCAATTCACAAGGCGCTTGTCACGATAGATCAAGCCTTCATTATAAAGCTGCACAAAAACCTTGGTGACGGCGCGTGACAAGCCTTCATCCATTGTAAAGCGCTCCCGCGCCCAATCGGGCGTCGTACCCAGCTTTTTAAGCTGCCCCACAATCGTGCCGCCGCTTTCGGCCTTCCACGACCAAACGCGCTCAATAAAGGCCTCACGTCCCAGATCGCGGCGGTGCTTGCCCTCGGCATCAAGTTGACGCTCCACCACCATTTGCGTTGCAATCCCTGCATGATCCAGCCCCGGCTGCCATAGAGCATCCCTGCCCTTCATGCGGTAATAACGGGTCAAAACGTCCTGCAGCGTTGAATTGAGCGCATGCCCCATATGCAGCGAGCCTGTCACATTGGGCGGCGGCATCATCACCGTAAACGGCGCGGCATTGCGCTTCGGGTCACAAGCAAATGCGCCGGAGCGTTCCATCGCGGCGTAATGTTTGTCCTCAATCGCTTTCGGGTCAAAGGTTTTGTCGAGCATAAAAACACCATCCATCAAAAAAATTTGAAAGACATCATAAGTGTTTGAATAAATATTACAAGATTAGAAAGGCTTTGGCGGGATTATTCATCCATCGCGCGGCGGGCGATTTTGTCCATCTCTTCTTTTAAAATCCGCTCGACCACGATCGGCAAATTATGATCGAGCCATTCACGCAACATCGGCCGCAGCTCATCACGTACAATTTCCTCAATGGTAATACCGGACATAGAATCAATCGCCGTTTTTGCCGCTAGCTTTTTGAACGCACCATAAGCCGCATCTTCAGCACGTTTGGTCAGAAGTGAGTCATCTTCCTCGTCTGAAGCGCTAAAAGCAACGCTAGGTGTATCTTCTTCCGGATCATCAAGAAAATCATCAAGTGGCTCGGGCTCAGATTCTGGCTCTTGCATATCAATAATAATTTCCTCTTCCGGCTCAGGATCAGCCTCTGGCTCTTCTTCCTCTGGCTCGGAATCAACACGATCAGTCAGATCAAGCGCTTCTTCTTCCTCTGGCTCAGGATCGGGCTCAATGACAACCTCTTCCTCAGCGGCCGCGCCAGCGTCATCATCGTCGTCAGAAATAATCTGACGAATCGAAGATAGAATTTCCTCAATCGAAGGTTCCTGCTCTGATTTAGATGCATCAGCCATAAAGTTTATTATTTCCCAAAGCTTTAGAAAGAATCTTTTACACGTTCAGTTTGAAACATTGCACCGCGCTTGTCAAAGAGGGATTATTCATCAAATGACAAGCTATCCACATCCATATTCAAAATACGGCCAGTTACAAGACTTTGAAAGGATTGCGGCAATTCCTTTTTTTCCGAAAACCCGATTAAATCCAGCTCCAGCGCCCCGATCAACGTCATCAAACGGAATTGTTCGACCAGATCATTGCGCTGCGCTATCACCATATCCAGCTGCGCTTGCAGGTAATCCTGCTCGGCATCCAAAATATCAAGGACGGTGCGCGTTCCCACGCCTTCCTCGGCAATCACACCGCGCCGCGCCAATTCAGCGGCCTCGATTTGCGCCTCACGGGCGATAACTTCGCTGCGGGCGGCCTGCAGCATTTCCCAGCTTGTGATCGTATCTTGCTGGACGCTATCGCGGGTATCCCGAGCTTCTTGCAGGCGGCTTTGAGCGATATATTTACTTTCCCGCAAGCGTGAGCGTGTCGCCCCGCCGGCATAAAGCGGAATATTCGCCTGCACGCCGATTGTTTTAATGCTTTGGTCGGGCATGCCGCCCGGCTGTGGATTATAGATTTTTGTAAGCTCGGCGATCAAACCGACCTCGGGCAACAACTCGCCAAAGATCATATCCGCATCCTCTTCGGCGGCGCGCTGCGCGTTATCCGCGGCGATAATGGCAGGGTTCGACTTTTCCGCCAAGGCCAATGCCTCATCAAGCGAGCGCGGTAAATCGGTGATATCCATAGGCCTCACCAGATTATCAGGACGATAGCCGATTGTGCGCACAAACAAGGCCATGCTGGCGCGATACGAGGCCTGCGTCGCCATAAAGTTCGCTTCTCCCGCAGCCTTGCGCGCCCGCGCCTGCGCGACATCGGTCATGGTAAGCTCACCCGCTTCATAGCGTGCTTCGGTCTCCCGCAAGCGGCGGGTCATAACATCAAGATTGTTCTGCGCAAGCCCCAAAGCCGCCTGATCGCGCAACACATCCATATAGGCGCTGACCGCCTCCAGAAAAACGCCTTGCTCGATCTGCTTAAAGAGCGCCTGTTGCGATGCCAGCGTATAGCGCGCCGCCTCCAGCTGCGCCATTGAGCGCCCGCCGCGGAATAAAGGTTGATTGAGGCTCAAGCCAAGCTCTTTGGAAGTTGTGCCGCTGGCATTGCCCGCCGCACCGCCCATACCAAAGCCTGTTCCGTCCTGATCGGAGGTGGTAATCCCCGCCCGCGCGGCAATGGTCGGCTTGAAATTCGCATAGGCTTGGGGAATTTTCTCCTCAACGGCTTTTAGCTCCGCCCGCGCCCTGAGCAATTTCGGATTGGTCTTATAAACATGTTGTAGCGCATCACTTAAGGACAGCGCCGCGCCGTCCGTGGATGGTCTTTCCTCAACCGTAAGCGCCGTGGGCTGCCCCAAGGACTGTGCCTTCACTTCTGTAGCGCCGACACCCACAACAAAAACAGCCACGCCGATCATGACAAAGAGCGCCCGTCCCGTGTTGTGAAGCCAATCAATCGCCATAAATTTCAATCTGTCCGATTTCTGGAGGTTCGGTTTCATTAAGAGAACGCAAAACGCTTTTCCGGTAAGAATTCCGGCAAATACGGCGCTGCCGCATCATAATAGCGCCGCGCAGAATACACAGTCTCACCGCTGTGCAATGTCACTTCAATGTAGCCGACACTGGCCGCATCGGGCTTACGGACATAAACGCAGCGCCCACCAATCGCGAGTTGCTGCAAGATTGCATCCGGCACTTGCGCCACAGCGCCATTGATAAAGATAATCGCATAAGGCGCATGTTTGGCGCAGCCCTCATCAACCTTGCCCTCAACGCTGACAAAATTGCACACATCCGCAGCGCTGAGCGCTTTGGATAAAGCTTCGCCCGATTTCTTATTCTCCGACACTCCCAAAACCGTCGGCACGAGAAAGGACATAATAGCCGCGGCATAGCCGCTCTCATCACCGATCACCAGCGCGCTGTCATCGGCATCGGAGATATTGCAAACCTCCAGCATCCTTGCATGAACCTGAGGCTCAAGAATAAAGCGCCCCTCCCCGACCGCTATTGCGTGATCCTGATAGCTCACATTTCGCAAATGCGCGGGAGCGAACAGCTCACGCGGGATGGTTTCAAAAGCGCTCAAGATTTTCGGGTTGACCACGCCATTGGTATGGATCTGACAATCAACCATATTGGCTCTGGCTTTGGCGTAATCTGGCATGGCGGAAATCCTGTCACTTGCGTAAGGGTAAAACTAAGCTAACACTAGGCTAAAAATTATCGTGCTGCACCTAAATTAGCAAAACTCGATAAAAAAACCAGCCCAAAATCAGCGTTTCATTACGAAAGTCAATCACGCAACCATATTGACTTGAAAGAAAAACCAGCCTAATGATAGGAATATTCAGCGGCGCGGTGGCAGAGTGGCTATGCAGCGGATTGCAAATCCGTGTACACCGGTTCGACTCCGGTCCGTGCCTCCACAAATTCCGCCTTCCCCGCGCAATTAAGAACAATCGCAAATCATGGCACCCATAGATCATTTAACCTTGTTGGATTGGATTTTTCACACGCTCCATCTAGGCGTTATCATCATAAATCTTTTTGCATGGATTCCAAAGGCGACACGAAAATTGCACCGCTATTGCGTGTTGCTGACGGCGTTTAGCTGGCTCTGTGTCGGGCTTTTTGTCGGTAAGCTGGGCTATTGCTTTCTCACCGATTGGCATTGGCAGGTTAAAATTGCCGCGGGTACGGATAATCTGCCCGGCTCTTATATTACCTATCTCGCCAATCAAGCGGGATTCTTCCCCGCCGCTGATACCGTCGATATTGCGGTTGCCGCGAGTTTTTTGACCATTATTGTGATTGCTTTTGCCCAGATGGTTTATGAACGTTCAAAGAGATAGACCGCATAGATGCCCTACTATATGCCCCCACCGATCACTAAAATGTAATCTCGCGTGTCACGACTTCAGGCGCACCTGATTCAGTTACCCTGTTATCCTTGGTCAGCTCAAGCGTCACACGCCCGCCTTGAAGCGTTACCCCTTGCGGAAGTGATGTTAAAGGAATACGACGAACAACCCGATCAACTTCACGATAAATCGGAATCCAGTTCTGCGCAATTTGATGATCCTGCAAATCCCCTTTAGACAGACGTGTGATCAATGACCCTGATGCTTCGGCGTTACCCGTACGGATAAGCTCTACCGCCAAATGTGCTTGCGTGCCTTCACTCGCAGGCACAAAAGACACATCACCAATATCAATATCAGAAACAACATTTCCAGCCTGAACGATAATCGGAACGGCAATACCGTATAATGCCCTTATTTCGAACTGAACACTACTTTCAGAACGTTGTTCTTCTACTTCTTTTCTGTCTTGAATCGCCAAGGGCACTTCGCGGAAAAGTATGTGTGAGTGATAGTCGCCATCAGGCAAACCAGACTCCCGCGTGGCCATAACACGAACAACTTGCCGTCCCCCCGGCTCTAACGTAAAGCGGCGCGGAACAAAGCGCAGCATACGCTTGGCGGAATACTCAAACGTATCAACACGCTGCGTTAGGCCGTCACCCGTCATAATCTGGTCAACAATCGTAATATCGTAGCGGCGCTGAACATCCGACTTATTCGATACATTGATTTCCGTGGTGTTTTCATTCGGTGCTATAACCAAACGATTGGGCGCGACAAATAAAACAGAGCTATCAGATTGTGCAGCAGAAGGAATTGGCGCAAAAGCTCCAACCAGCAAACAAAGAGCAAAAACAATCAAAAATAGTTTATTTTTCATAGCTTTACCTGAAAATTAAATCCTAGAAACAATTAAACACGAAACTCATGGAATGACAACAGATACCTCAATCGGACTACCGCCGCCATTGGCGGTTGAGAAATCACCATTGAGGGTTCCGGAGATTGTGCCGCCATTCAAACGACCACCTACAAATACTTCATCACTGCTCCCTGAAGTAAATGTAAAGGTCAGCGCCGAAGAGCCAGCAACGCCATTACAGCCATTGCCGGAGCCGAAAGCTCCAATACTCCCTTCTGCCGCCACTTCTATATCCGTTAGATTTATTGATGAACCGCTGCCGTTTGACAATGTGGCTGCTTGAGAACAAAAAACCTGCAAACTTGTCCCATTCGGCACGCCTCCCAAAGTCAAACTTCCGGGTGAGCCAGAGCCGCTTCCCGCAAAATTTCCGGCATAGGTTATATTGCCGTTCGTGCCTATACTGGCAAGGCTGCCCGCTCCAGGCGTACCGCTATATTCAATCATACCCAGATCCATATCGGAAGTTGCGGTAATCGCAACATCTTTATTGAACACAACGGAGGCATCAACGGTTATATTCAATTCATCAGGAGGACCACCCCCCTGCTGGCGAATACGAACAACCACACCACCAGCCGCATTTTGAGAAAGACGATAAATTCCGCCATTCATCACATCTTCAACATTCATGCGCATACCGATCAATATCACCCGATCGGCGGCGGCGGCAGGAAGGTTTTGATTAATTATCACATTACCAACACCATTGCATTGTATCCCCAAACCAGGGCCGACGGCACTGGACGTTCCCAGCACAATATAAAAAGGGCTTGCCGTTCGATTGGCCTGTCCGCCAACACCGCCGACATTTGTCATCGTTTTGGAGCTATCACAACTAATTCTAGTATTTCGTCCGATTGTTCCGTTAATTTGAATACTTCCGGCTGTACCCGTTGCAGGACCGGAATATCCCGCCGCATAGCTTATTGTGCCGTTCGTGCCAATGGTATTAAAGCCCGCCCCACCAAACGGCGCATCGGAAGTGCCCATATCAATATCGGAGAGCTTAACGGCCAATTGTGCGTAAGATGCGCTAAGCGGCAACAGGAAAAAAACCATTGCCGTCAACACACAAATAAACAAGAATCTCGTTAAAATCATAATTCAAACTAACGCAAAACAAGCGGTTTGACAGTAAGTTTTTCAAAAAGCCTACAAGTAAGTAAAATCAATCGCAACACTATTTGAGCCGAACGCTTGTGCGTCCTCCAGATTAATGCGCTCAAAATAAACCTCTGTACCCTGACTTAGGCTATCATGCGCCGTCTGAGTATAATCAGAGCTGTAGGATACTTGAGCGCGATCTTGAGCGCACGGCTTAAGTCCCCCATGTGTGTACCCAGCGATAAAGTTACAACTTATAACGACAGCCTCACTGCTGGCACGCCCCTTGATACGCAAAAGAGCTTGTTTGGTGATCTCTTGCGGCACTTCAACAAAATTAATTTCCCAATCCACATCAACACGCCCCGCCTCGATAAAATCAGCATTGACGCCTATCGCTGAGACCATGTTAAATTCATTTTGAGAGATATAACTTTGTTGTGCTCCGCCTTGAATAACCGGAACAATCAAAAAAAATACGAGCGTGGCAATACCAACACGTATTTTTTTGAATTTTTGCAGCAAAAAGGGCAAAGGAAAAATCCTTTTTCAAATGGTTATAGCTCAATTTTTATAAAAAACGCCTCAGAACCTTAAAGGCGTTTCATGAAGATAACTATTGGTAGTTAACAGTAATTTCGATATCGTTACCATCAGCATTTGCAGTGCTGTAACTTCCGCCGACAAAAGCAGCCGCGGTATCACCATCAATTTGTCCACCAAAGCGCATGACATCGCCACCGGCAAGATCATGGCTAGTGGCCGCGACCCCCGGCCCTTGGCAGGCTGAACCAGCACCGTAAGCGGCAGGAGCACCAAAACTCACTTCAATTCCAACAGCATCAATAGCACCGCCACCAGTGCGTGTCAGTGTCGCAGTCGTATCACAAAACACCTCGACGGTTGCACCAACGTTACCGGTTACAATTTCGACTGCCCCCGCCGTACCCGTTCCGGCACCGGAAAAGTTTCCGTTATAGGCTATTGCACCATTAGTACCCAAAGAGGCCCTATCCCCCATGGTTGGAGCCCCGGTAAACTCAATAATGCCAAAATCCATATTAACTTCGTTACCGAGGTTGATTGCCGCCAAAAAAGTGGCCGTCACGTCAATATCTGTGGTTGCAGCAAAAGAAATCGCGGGGATCATAATTGCCATGGCTCCTGCCATTAAGTGAAGCTTATTCAGTTTCATTGATATTTCCTTTCAAAGACAATTTTTGGATAATTAAAATACTATTGTATTCATTTTTTAAAAGAAAGGCACTATTTTTTTACTCCATTACATAACCATCCAAAACAGTATTGTCTGAGACAACATCATTTTGTGTATCTGATTCAAGCTGGATACTGCTATCACGCACAATAATAGATTGATCCAATATTTCTTTATTATTCACACTCAATGTGAATACTGGCCCTGCACCACCTCCGCTATGATGAGCAGAAAGCGCGGGCGATTTGGGGAAATAAAGCCTATATGCGCCCATTGGCAATGATTGGAAACTAAAGAAACCGTCATATTCACTGTAAACTGTAGCAACAACCTGCTCATCTTTATTAAGGAGCATCATTTCCAGACCATCAATCGGGTCTCCAAAAGCTGTTTCAACCGTACCGGAAATTTCCCCCAAAAGTGTAATCGGAAAGTAAATCGGCCCGGATGTTCCCGTTTTTCCGAAAATACTGACAGATTCCTTGGTCGGCATCATGTAAATATCAGGCAGGCTTCGTGAGTCGAGCGTAATCCTATTTAACGAATTTGCACTCAACCCCTCGACAAGAGCAACACCGTTTTCATTAGATTCGGAACGCATACCACGTTGCATGTTTCTGAAAGCTACACCGGGCACAATCACCTCACCTTCATCAAATTCGTCATTCCCGTTTGCATCTATAAATGCAATCATTTTGACCTGTCCGGCACTTAAGTAAGAGCCTGAACTGGTCATTTTATAGCCGCCTGACTCTGATGTCGGCACAAGATTAAAAGTGAATTTTAAACCAAGGCGCAAATCATTCAGGCTGTTATACTCTGTGTTTACCCCCAATCTAAAACGCTCAAAAATACGGTCCACAGATCCGCGATAAGTCGTAACTCTGTCGCCGACAAAGGATTTATTCATCCCCAGCGTAAACGCAGTTTCCTTATTAATTTCGCGCTGGAATTGCCATTCACCAGACCGTAGGATTCGCTCCGGCCTTAAATCATAATTTAGCCTTGATCGAAATATTCCGAAAGGCAGTCCTTGCGCCAAAGTAAAATTCCCATTCAGATCACGAATATCCGTGTTACTCGTTCTGGAATAATCGAGTTCATTTGAAATATTAAGACCACGAAAGCTTGCCGAAACTCTGTTGATCCAACCATCTCTTCTTACACCGCTTTCCAAAGTGCTGGTTTTATATTGCAATCCGTAACTTCCTAATAAAGCCGTGCTAAGCGAGAATGATCGCGCAAAACCAAGAAACGTATCGCGTACGGTTGACCGAACGTTTGGCGCATAGCCGTCATGCCTTTCATGCCCGCCAAAAACTGTGATATTCGACGTAAGATTTCCTGTGAAATTATAACCATAGGACTGGCCGCCATCTTGTTCCCGCAGCAATTTTAGTTGGGAATATGTAGGCCCCAAAGAAACATTCACCCCTGTACCAACCGCATTAATAGATTGTTGCGCCAGTGTACCGCTATACACCCCTCCGTATAACGAGACGCTATTGTTGATCCCATACTCCCCCAAAAGCGTAAGCGTTTTTCCTGTATCGGCTCTATTTTCCAAGTTTATGAGAGGCGTCGAAGATTCCAAAACAGACATTTCATAAACAAAAGTTCCAGGGGCGGCATTGCCACCGCCGAGATAAAACCGCTCAAGACGTTCTTCACGCTCTCCATTCGGGCCGTATAAAATAACGCGGAATAAGTTGAACCCCTGACGGAGCTGAATATCCTCAAACCTGTATCGCCCTTCAAGATCAACCTTTTGAAAATCCAGTAGGCGCTCGTCTTGATATATTTCAACATCCCAGCCTTGCGTGCCAAAGCCTTCTATAACCAGTCGGTTGGGGTCGCGCACATAATTCGGAGGTGCATTAGTGACGCTTATCCCGCGCCCGCGATCAGATCCTCCAGCAAGAGGGAACGAGTAATTTGTTATATCTCCAAATTCATATTTGGAAGCTCTCAGCGGCCCTAGAAGCTCACTTCGAAAATCTTGTTTTGAAAAGTTGATAAGCACATTGCTTAATTTTGGAGTTTGGGAATTTCCAGATGATGATCCCCCTGACCCCGTATTGTTAATCGTCGCATTGAAGGTTGCCGCATGCCCTAAAACATCATTGTAAGCCTGCACAGTTGAAGAATAATTGAAACTATCCCCTCCGCCCGAACCTGAGCGGCTATAGTTTCCTGAGCTCGTCACCTGAATACTGGGATAGCTCAGCATTTTATAAGGAAGGAAAACCGCATTTTCTAATTCAGTCTTTATATCCTGTTGCGGGCGGCGTTGCGTTTGGAGGCGCTGCCAACGTGATTGGCGCTCTGCTGTCGCCTCAAAAGGAAGTTGCTCTTTTGTTTCAACATAGAGCCTTAACTCATTAAAATTAAACCGCAGCGTCAGTGGGAACCATCGCGAGAACTCATCAATGCTGACATATATATCGTCGATATGGTTTTCAACAATGCCGGATATAGCCTGATCTTTCCCGCGAATATTGACCTTTTCATAAGGGTATTCCAAAAGGAAGCTGTTGCCTTCCTCAATAAACCAGCCCTTCGCCAGACCATTCGCATTATCGACCTCAATCTGGAACTGAAGCCGTCCCAGCATCACAGATAACGGAACAAGGATGGTGTTATCATCGTCGAGATAAATCAAAATCCCTCTATCAAGAACAACATCGTTGCCTAAAACCAGCTCACTAATAAAAAGTGTATCATCCGGCCTTTCAATATAAGTGATTCTGTCATTCGGCCTTCTCGTCGCTGATAAAATAAAGGCCGTATTGCTCGCATCCTGATCACTTGGCTGCACCTGCGCGGCGACATCTGGCTGTTGCGAATACCCGCTCACAGCGAAGAGTCCCGTGCTCGCGCACAGAACAGAACCGATTAAAACCAACTTTTTACAAACAGCCTTCATTGAATATCAAGACATGGATTAGAACAGGTAGAATTACCCATTGTTAATTTATCATTAAATACAACAAATTACCTAACATGATTTATAAAAAATTTCGCCCCGCTCGCCCCACTCTCTAGCTTAAAGTGGGGCGAAGGATTCATTAAATATTTCAAAAGGTTACAGGACGTTCGCCCCACTCGCCCCACTCGCCCCACTTATTTTTGGGACTGTCAGATTTGTATCTGAATTCGGACTTTCAAAGAAATTACGGTTAGATTCTGGGCGCAATTCGCCTCTGATATCCACTTATTATATGACTTAATTCCTAAAATGTATAGGGAAATATATAAGGAAATATAGAATTTTAATTTCGGCGGATACAGCGAACGCGCAAAGAATTCGTTGTTTTGCTTATGCTGCCGAGATTTCCTGTGATATCAAAGTTTTTCGACCTTGCATTATTCACTGTCAGCTCTGTCGATGACCAATAGGACGCGGCATTGGTAAACCCGCCCAAACCGAAACGCCCAAGAGCATTATACATGACATTAAGCTCCTCTTCGGACGGTAGATACCAATTTGTAAACCCACCCAAATCAAGGTGGAAACAATAGGCCGCCGCCGGATTTTGACGGTCACCGTTGCTGCGAAGCTGTAGCGTATTGCTTAGACCGTTTAAGGTTGAGGATGCCCCCTCATCCGCGCCAATACCATCCGCCCAACGTTTGTTCATGGCATCCGTCGCACCCGTGCAAGTCGGGGTGAAATTGACGACAGGCTTTGTGTTTACACCCCCAGCAGGCTCAAATCCGCAATTTGATGTTGTGGCCACCATATCAAATGTAATGGAATCGATTGTGACCTGACCGATACAAATACCGCCGCCATAAGCGTCTCCCGATAATACCGTTCCGGCGGCACAACGTGCCCGCGCTTCGACCTCTATACTAAATGCCGCCGTATCGAGCGTGGTTGTGCCATCCGTCGCGCGAATAACGATACCCGCATAGACTCCCGGCACGGTCGGCGTGCCCGATATAATCCCCGTCGCGCCGTCCAGCGTTAACCCCGTCGGCAGCGCTCCCGCCTGCAGCGAGAATGTAACCGCCCCCTGCCCCGATTTTGCGGGTATGCGATAAGAATAATCGATCAGCTCTGTGGCCACAGGCGGAAAATGGCTTTGTGCTATTTTTAATGGCGCGTTTACACGCCTGATACAACGTGTGCGCAGACCAGAAGTCTTTCCCGTATTTCCTACAGCACGGTTAAGCATTGTAATACGCCGCGCATTGGCAACACTCTGTTGGGTTGATGACCAATAATTCTCACTTGCAAGCCCCATTAAGCCAAAGGTTGCCAAATTATCATAGAGCGCCCCCAATTCATTTTCAGCCGGTAAGTACCAATCGGTAAATCCGCCATGATTGAGGTAATAGCAATAAGCCGCCGCAGGGTTGCGTACACGGCTATCCGCAATCAGTTGCAGCGTATTGGCCATACCGTCATTCGTGGATGTCACAAGCTCATTTGTCGCATTTGTCGTCGCCCAAGTTTTGGTCGTTGCATCATTTGTACCCGCACAAGCCGGCGAGAAGAATGCCTCCGGTTTTGTTCCAGCGGCTCCGCCTGTTTCCTGCGCACAACTGCTCTGTGTTATTACCATATCATACGTTTCAGCGCCGATTGTGACCTCAGACACACAGAACCCTCCGGCATAGACCTGACCCGCATCAACAGCGCCCGCATCACAGGTCGGCAAGCCCGTAACAACAACGCTGAACGGATTTGTATCGAGCGTGGTTGTGCCGTCCGTGACACGGATCACAATGCCCGCAAACGTACCCGCCACAGTTGGCGTTCCGGAGATAATGCCCGTTGTCGTGTTGAGTGTCATTCCCGTCGGCAATGCGCCCGCCTGAAGAGAGAACGTTACAGGGGCGGATTGACCGGAATAAGCAATTCTAAAGCTCGCCTCTTCATTTCGAATAAACTCTTGCACAACAACGGTTTGAGAAATTCTAAACGGACTATCCGAACGCCTTACACACCGAATGCGTTGCCCTGTATCGGTTTTATTCACATTTGAAATAACATTATTTGTGAAGTTGATGCTTCTACCTTGATTGGCGCTGATCTCGGTTGAGCTGAAATAGTTTCCGTTGAAAAATCCGCCCAAAGATCGTGCATGCAAATTATCATGCAATGCTTGCAGCTCATTTTGTGAGGGTAAGTACCAATCATCATATCCATTATGCACGAGGTGATAACAATACCCGGCCGCTGCATTTTCGCGCAGGGTGTTTCCTATCAGGGTCAAAGTATTGGTCAAGCCGCTGGTTAACAATGTTGCGCCTTGGGATTGCGCCAATAAATTCGCATAGCGCTTTCTCGTGTTGTTGCCGTCCACAGCGCCGTTACAGACTGGCGTAAAATCCTCGGTCGGTTTTGAAGAGTTATTACCGCCAGCTTCATAAGCGCAATTGCTGGTCGCGGCGATCAAGTCATAAGTTTCAGCGCCGATTGTAACCTCGCCCGCGCAAATTCCGCCCAGATAAGCCTGCCCCGCATTGACAGCCCCAGCATTACAGGTTTCAAGCGGCGCCAGGGCTTCGACCTCAATATCAAAGGGCGGTGTATCAATCGTATTGGCTGCCGTATCGGTTGCCCTGATGACAATCCCGTTATAATTTCCGGCGGCTGTCACTGTCCCCGTTATCATCCCGTTGACCGCATCAAGCGTCAGCCCCGGCGGTAATACACCCGCATGAACCGAGAAGGTCAAATTGCCAGTGCCGCCCTTGATCGGAATTTGCATGGATACCGTGTCGGCTTCCGTGAATGTTCTGTTTGTAATGGCAACCGCCTGCAACGCGACACCGCCCGCACGGCGAACGCAACGAATACGCCGTGCCGTACTTTTATTTACATTGGCAAAGACGCCAAAGGTTGAATTCATCTGACGCGCCTGGTTTGTAGCGGCTTGAGTAGAGGATAAATAAGCTTGTCCGGGAGCAAAATTCCCCAAGCTGTTATCCATCAAATTGTCAAACAAGGCTCTTAATTCATCTTCGGCGGGCAAATACCAATCGCTGAACCCGCCAAAGCGCATACGATAACAATAAGCGGCGGCGGCGTTTTCCTGCACAATATTGGCCAAGACCTCAATTGTATTTAAAACACCATTTGTCGTCGATGCCCCGCCTTCATTCGTAGCATTCGCGCTCGACCAGCGCTTGGTCATCCCATCAACGGCCGCCCCAGTGCAGGTTGCATTGAAGAACGCCAACGGCTTTGTAATATTGCTGCCTGATGGTTCTAGCGCACACTGGCTTGGCGTTACCACAAGATCGAACGTATCCGCACCAATCGTCACCTCACCCGCACACAGCCCGCCCTCATAGGACGTGCCCGCAACAACCGCGCCGGAATTACAGCGCGGCAGCCCCTCGATTGTAATGGCAAACGGATTTGTTTCCGATTGCCCGAAAGCATCGGTTGCACGAACAATCAGCCCCGCATAAACCCCTGCCGCGGTTGCCGTTCCGCTGATCTCGCCACTTATAGCGTCAAGCGATAAGCCAGGGGGCAGTGTTCCCGAAACCAGCGTGAAAACCAAGGTCGCCGCATCGCCCGTTGCCGCGATAAAGGCCGAATAGGACTGCCCCTCCTTACCGTTGACAGGTACAGGGTTTTGTACAATCGCAGGCGGCGCAGAGCGCCTGACGCAGCGCACATTATGCGCCGCCGTTTTCGATGGTGTTGCAAGCGTTCCATCACCCATCACCAGAGCATTGGCCAGATTCGCTCCCGATTCCGTTGAAGACCAGTAAGTCGCATTTTCAACCCCCGCCAAGCCCGGCACGAATAGGTTCTGGCGAATAATCTGCAGCTCATCACGCGATGGTAGATACCAGTCGGTACGCCCGTTCAGATCGGTTCTGAAGCAATAAGCCGCCGCTGGATTTTCCCTGAGCGCACTTCCCAATAGCTGCACCGTATTGAATGATCCATCCTCATTATTGCTCGCGCCCTCAACCGCGCCCGTAGAATCCGACCAGATTTTCGTCACCGTATCATTGCCGGCGCATAAAGGAGAAAACACAGCATCCGGCTTGGTATTGGCGTTACCCGCAGGCTCAAAGGAGCAGCCCGACGGCTGAACAATCAAATCAAACGGCGTGCCGCCAATCGGCGAGACCCCCGCGCAAATTCCGTTCTGGAACGGATCACCCAGCGCCACCGTCCCGCCGCCACAGCTCGGAACGTTCAGTTGAACACCGGATAGATCAGGAGCGACATAATCAAGCTCTGCGTCATTGCCCGCTAGATCGCGGACTGTACCGCCATTGAGGTCAATCGCAGCCGGAACGGATATCCCCGCCGTCGCAACATCGCCCGCCGTCACAACATAGGAAAAACCAAGCGTTGCCGTACCAGAACCAGAGGCAAAATTGGCATAGACGGTCGTTGTGTCATAGGTCACGGGAATGCGCGGCGTACCCGTAACCACGACATTTTCGCTAAAGGCTATGCTAAAGAACAATGTTTCGCCCGTCACATAAACGCGGTCATTGGGCGGCGTAATGCTATTGAGCGTCGGCGCAGTCGTATCAATATTGATGCTGGCGATATTCGGTGCTGAGCCCGAGAAATTGAGCTGCGCCGCATTAAAGCCGTTGGTCAGCATCGTGCCGCCATTCAGATCAATCATCTGTAACGTCCATGCAATCGGCGCGGCATTCTCGCCCGCCTGCACCGTATGGCTAAAGGTCAAAATATTTGTGCCTGATCCAGACACATAATTAAACGGCACGTCCGTACCGCCAAAATCAACATCAAAGAACGGCGTACCCGTTACATTGATGATACGGTCATAAGTGATTGTGAAGCTGAGCGTTTGCCCCTCCCTATACGAGCCATTGGCCGGAGCGCTCATCGCCGTAATCAAACCAAGCGCCGCATCCTTCAAGACCGTATCATTTTCCGCCGCGCCCGCATTCCCCGCCGCATCGGTTTGGGTCAATGTTGCCGTCAATGTACCGTCCGTCAGGCCGCTGAGATCAAGCGAAAGATCAAGCGTAGCCGCGCCCGCATTGGCGTTTTGTGTGAATGGCGCGCCGCCACCCGAACTCGCGATACTGAGCGCGTAATCCGTACCGATTTCCAGCCCCGCCAGCGTAACATCAACCGCCGTAACATTTGTGCTATTCACCAAAGCATCATTGAACGTGACGCTATACCCCGCGGGCGCGGTGCGGTCGGAAGTGACTTGTGAGAGATTAGAGATAATATTGGGCGTTCCAAAACCATTCACCGCAACCCCCGCCGGAACGCGCAAGCTGACAACCCCGTCCGCATCGGGCGTTATCCCGACATTCCAAACGGTGTTATCGCCTGTTGTAAAGCTAGCTATTGTGCCGCCCGTCACCAGCAAATCCGCTTGATCCAAAGCTATCACCGCTTCGGTAAAGGTAATCGTAAACGGGATCGGACTGGCACTCGAAAGGGCAAGCGGCGTTGCAACATTCACGGATAATGATGTGGTCGCCTTTGAGGCCGTATCACTCACCGCGTCACCGACATTCCCCGCCGCATCGGTCAAAACAAGCGTTGCCGTTAATACGCCATCGATCATGCCTGATAAATCTAGCGTGACGATTTGGCTCGCAGATACAACCACACCGTTATCGGTCACATTCGGGCCGCCGCTGGAACTCGATATCGTGATCGCATAATTTACTCCAATTTCCAGCCCCGTCATGTTCAAATCAATGGCGGTTTCATTCGTCCCGTCAATCGGGTCTTGAACAAAGGCAATCGCATAGCCGCTTGGCGCAGTCGTATCAACGCTAATCCCACTTAAATCAGGCGCTATAGCGGTAAAATCAAGATCAGCGGGATTGGAGGTCGCTGCATCAACAATCGTTCCACCATTTAGCCCGATCAGTGTTGAAACAAAGGCAAGTGGCGAAGCCGCATCACCTGCTGCGGTCTGGTAACGGAAAAAAAGCTCATCCGTGCCACTGCCTGACACATAATTGGCAAAGCGCGTATCGCCGCCAAAATCCAGCAATATACGCGGCGTGCCCGTTACATTTTGCGCGGCGGCAAAGCTGAGCGTGAAATCAAAATCCACCCCGGCCACATATAATCCGTTGGCGGGCGCACTTAAGGACAAAGCGCTTAAGCCGACAACCGATTTCACAACCGTATCGCTGACCGCGCCGCCGACATTCCCCGCTGGATCGGTCAAGGTAAAGCTGAGCGTCAATGTCCCGTCCGGCAAGCCGGAGAGATCAAGCGCGCCAATCGTAAAGCCTGCCGCTGCGACTGTTCCTGAGCCTGTGAGGGGTGCGCCGCCGCCACTTGAGGTGATGCTGTAGTTATAATCCGTACCAATCTCCGCCCCCGTTACGGCAAAAGAGGCCGCGCCCGTATTGCCAGTATTGATCGCCGCCTGATCCCAGCTTGCAGCATAGCCCGCTGGCGCTGTGCGGTCAGATGTTACTCTTACAAGGTTGGAGGCTGTATTCCCTAAAAGCACAGTACTTAGTGCAGCGGACGCTTGCACTTGCGCGGTAATAACGCCATCAGCAGTCGGGGCGACAGAAACCTCCCAATTTGTAGCGGTGATCGAAGTCACGGAATTGACCGTGCCGTTTGTAACACTGATTCCGGCCGCGGTAAGGCCTGTCACCGCTTCGGAGAATACCGCCGTAAAGATGACCGGATCGGCATTGGTCAATACACCGTCAGGCGAAAGCACAACAGTCGGCGGGCTTGCACCGGCTGTCGCATTGATCGGTTCGGGGAAGCTGAGCGATGTCCCCAAAAGCGTTAGAACCGCAAGCTGTGAGGCGTTCTGGCTGGCGACAATCGAGCCATAAGGGCGCAGCTCGATAATATCAACCTCCAAAGCGCCGTTATCAGGCGCAATCGCCTCATAGGCAAATACCAAACTGGATGTGCCTGAGCCTGATAAATACTCTGCGATACGGGCAACGCCGTTGATCTCGATATCAATTTCAGGTGTACCAATCACTGCCACAGCTTTGCTGAAAGGAACGGAAATCTCGAAACGCTCAATAGTGAAATTCCGCAATTGCGGTGAACCGATTATATAAGGCGCAGCGGTTTCAGAACCGACCCCTTCAAGCCCCGCCAGATCAAGCTTTTGATGAGATTCATTACGGTGTGAGACAGCATCAGGGTCACCATCGGCAATCGTATTTGCACCCGCCCCGTCAACCAAAATTGTATCGCCCGTATCACCGTTTTGCGTACCGCCCGCATTTGCCCGCGTGCGAATGCGGCCATCGCGCACCCGCACCGTCGAGCTTGTTGCACTTAACGAGCGGACATCAATATCGGTTCCGATCAGCTCAATCACCCCGCCCGGCACAATGATCGTGACATCCGTTGCGCCGGAGATGTATTGCATAATCCCGCTGATGAGGGTGATTTTATCAAACTCCACCAGCACTTCGGAATTTTGCCCGATATTTAAGACCGCGCCCGACCCAAATTGCAGCCTGACAATCGCCCCCGCGGTATTGGCGACGGTGATCAACGATCCGAAGGCAATCTGCTGGCCAGTCTGCGCAACCGAAATCGCGCCCTCAGGATTACGCACAGTATTCGCCCCGACCGAAAAGGCGATAATCGCACTCAAGCGCGGATTCTGGCGCTGCTGGGTTAAGATACGATTTTCCCGCTCAACCCGCTCAAAACGACGATCCGCCACCGAGGTCAATGTCGGCTTTTCCGTCGGCGTGAAGGCTTTTTTGAAGTCCCGCCCCAAAGGCACGTGAATCCCGCCAAGCCCTGTCAGATTCAAATTACCGTCGGAGTCCCGCCCCGCCCGCACGCCAAAGCGCAGCGCCGGAGCAGGATTATAATTCACCCCGACCTCATAGCCCCTGAGATTGCTTTGCGGCGAGTCCCGCTCCCAGAGATATCCCCGCGCAAGAACCTCAACATCAGGCTTTTGCGGAATACGCCCAGCAAGCTGTGCATCCCAACCGCCCATTGCCCGCTCCTGAAAACCCAACGGCAAATCGCGCCAAGGCGTAAGCGGCACGTATCTGTTCCCGCTCAACTTCCAGATCGAGGTCATGGCATCAACGCCGACACTCATACGGCCATGATCGTTCGGAAACTGATAATCCAGAAAACTATTTACACCGAGAAGATATTTTTCATCCGCGCTCATGTAACGATAGCCAAACCCAAGATTGGCGGTGGTGTCAGAGCCCTGACGCAACACCGAGGCTTGCGAGAATATGTTATGTTGGCGGCTTGCGCTTTCATGCAGTTCCATAACCGTTGAGATGTTGTATTCAGGCTTTTGCCCCCTGCGCAATACGATCTCTGTTTTTAGATTGCGAAACCCTGAATAAGGAATTCTTCTCAAATTTTCAGCAATCCGCCCAAACGAAAAGCCGATCGTTTCATATTTGGTTTCTTCCAGAATATCCGCCATAACGGCTTGAACGTTTTCGCCGTTTTTATGCGCATCAAGCAAGCGGGTAAAGCTATTAACGCTCACAATTGATTTGTTCGCAGCGCTCGCCGCCAAAGCCATTTCGTATTGCACGCGCCCTGCGACACTGGCTCCTTCGGCCGGCGCATCCGGCTCATATGTCGGCATCAGCCCGTCAAGCTGCGCTTGTCCACTTTGAAACGCCTGCTGGATCAGAGCATCTACAACTTCGGGGTTATCATGACCCGCCATCTGCTCAAGCGAGCGCAAAAGTGGCTCGATGATATGCGGTTTGTGGGCTTGTGCAGAATCATTCTGATTGAATTCCTCGGCAGCCAATCTGTATGGTTCATAAAAATCGTTACCGTGCTCTTCTTCGACATATTCGGCCTTAAAGTACTGTCCCGAAGACATATCGCACGCGCTCGAAAAAAGCAGCGCTATCAAACACAAAGACGCAAAAAAGGTTTTCCAAAACCCGTATGTTTTGAAATTATTCAAATCGTACAAAAATTTTCCAGTGCCACGGCTTCCTGCCACAGGCCGCCTCCTTCTGGTCATAAAAAAAACAGCTTCATCAACTGCTTAAGAAAACACTATGTCATAAAAAAAACGGTAAAAAGGCCTAATCTCTACAAACCCAATTAAAAACCACAGAAAAATTGTCATTTAAAACAAACGCTATAAAGAGCAGACTTTTTACATACTCACGGCGGATACTTTAATCGTCCATTTCCCAAGGAAAATCAACCCATGTATCTTGCGGAAAAGTTTTGATGTAAAAATCGCTATGCTTCGCCCCCATCGGCTTAGCGTAAAGTGTTGCAAACAAACAATTTTCCGTAAGGGGCTTCAAATATTCAAACGTCCGCCCCGTATCAACCAGATCATCGATAATCAGCGCATTTTTCAAATAAGCGGGATCGGCGTTTTTCAGAACATTCATCACATCATCTTGCGATTGGCCGTGATAGCTCTCTAGCCCTATGGTTTCAATCCGTTTGATATTGAGAGAGCGCGTCACGAGCGCCGCAGGAATCAACCCACCGCGTGTCACAGCCAGAATCTTGTCGGGGAGCGAGAAATTTTCCCGCAAACCAGCCGCCAAAGCCGCGCTGTCAGACTTGATATCATCCCATGAAATTTGAATTTTGTGTATATAATCAGCCATAATAAGAAGAATACAGAAATTAAAATTGACAAGTAAAGCTGATTCTGTATTTTAGCAGGCGCATATCGTGTTCCTCGGTAGCTCAGCGGTAGAGCAGGTGACTGTTAATCACTTGGTCGCTGGTTCGAATCCGGCCCGGGGAGCCATTCTTCTTTAAACAGAAGCACCCAGAAAAAAACGCCGCATGGGTCATTCGCACCACCATCATCACGGACATTCCCACAGCCATCACGGACATGGCCATTCTCATGGACACCATCATTTTGATGTATCGGAGATGAGTGAGAAAAAGCTCTGGTACGCTGTGATTGCAAATATGGGCTTGACGCTTGTGCAGGTTGTTGGCGGAATTGTTTCCGGCTCGCTGGCCTTGATCGCCGATGCGCTGCATAATTTCAGCGATGCGATGACGCTGGTGATTGCGCTGGTCGCCGTCCGCATTGGCCGCAAGCCGCCCGATCAATTTAAAACCTTCGGCTATAAACGCGCCGAAACGATTGCGGCGCTGATTAACCTCACGACACTGATTTTGCTGGGATTTTACCTGATATTCGAGGCCGTTATGCGGTTTTATGCGCCCGAGCCTATCTTGGGCTGGGTGGTGATTGCGGTCGCGGGAATTGCGCTGCTGATTGACCTTTACACCGCCGCCCTCACCTATGCGCATTCAAAGAACAGCATGAATATGCGCGCTGCATTTTTGCACAATCTGACCGATGCCGCCGCCTCTGTCGGGGTGATCCTGTCGGGCGTTGTGATCGTGATGACGGGCTGGGTCTATGTTGATGCGATTATGACACTTCTGATTGCGGGCTATGTGCTGTGGCACGGCTTCCACGATATTCCGAAAGTCATTCACTTGCTGATGGAAGGCACACCGCACGGGATCGAGATTGCGGATGTGATCGAAGCGATGGAGGCGACGGCAAATGTGCAGAATGTTCACCATGTGCATATCTGGCAAATTGACGAGCGCCGCAACGCGCTGGAGGCGCATGTCGTGCTCAAAGACCCGCTCTTGATGGATGTTTGCAAGCGGGAAATCAAATCGATGCTGCATGAGAAATTCTCCATCGATCACTCGACTTTGGAGTTCGAAACCGAAGCCTGTGGGGATTAGTTTTTTAGTACCCTGCAACCTGTGAGCAATAGCCTCATCGCTCAACCTATTTCAACAAGGCATAGCTCAAAATTTTATAGACCAGCTTGGCGGTGAGGAAGTCGCAGGCATGCAGCCCCTCACGCGGGGCAAGCTCGACCACATCGGCGCCGACAATCTGCGCGGTTTTGGAGACAAGGGCGAGAATATCCATGACCTCATCCCATTGCAGCCCGCCCGGCTCCGGCGTTCCCGTCGCGGGAATCATCGCCGCATCAAAGCCGTCAATATCAAAGGTCACATAAACCGCGCCGCTGCCGACCGCTTTGGCGATCTGGCTGATATCCCAGCTGCGCTTGTCCTTTGCCCAGAAAATCTCGATCCTGTCGCGATTGGCCTCCAGAAACGGAATTTCACTGGCCGAGATATTGCGAATTCCGACCGAAACCAGCCGCACATTCGGGTTATCAAGGGCGCGGCACATCGCCGCCGCATGGGAGTTGTGAAAGCCTTCATAGCCATCACGCAAATCAGCATGGGCATCAAATTGCAAAATCGTGAGCGTGTCATGGCGCTTGACGAACGGCTTGATCGCGCCGGGGGTAAGGGAATGCTCCCCGCCCAGCACCAGCGGGAATTTCCCATGCTCCAGCGCTTCCCCGACAATCTCGCCAAGCTGTTCCAGCGCCGCATCGAGATCATCACGGATAACAGGCGGCTTCATCGTCGCAATGCCATAGCGCTTGATCGCCTCGCACCAGAACACCTCGTCGAATTGCTCCAACTGCGGCGAAGCATCGATAATCGCCTGCGGCCCTTTGGACGTTCCGCCCTCATAGGATACCGACTTTTCCAGCCCGAACGGAATAATCAGCGCACGCGCCTGATCGGGCGGGCTGGCGCTCTCATCTTCGGGGGGCATAAAGGCATCTTCGGGAGGCAAATATTCAATCATGGCCACGGATATACTTGATTTTTCAGCAATTGCCAATTACTAAATACTCTTGAAAAGAAACAACGAGCAGAATGGAGATCGGTTATGAAAGTATTGATTATCGGGGCGGGCGCGGCCGGAAGTGTTGTCGCCAAAAAATGTGCCATGAACAAGGATATTTTCACCGAGATTCATCTGGCCAGCCGTACGCTTTCAAAATGTGAAGCCATCAAGGCCGATATTAAGAAAAACTGGGGCGTTGATATTTCCGTTTACGCGCTTGATGCCGATAACGTCTCAGAAACCGCGGCGCTGATGAAAAAAATCCAGCCGAAAATGGTTATCAATATGGCGCTGCCCTATCAAGACCTCGCCATCATGGATGCGTGTCTGGAGGCTGGCGTGCATTACATGGACACCGCCAATTACGAGCCGATTGATGTGGCGAAGTTCGAATATCACTGGCAATGGGCGTATCAGGACAAGTTCAAACAGGCGGGCTTGACCGCTATTCTCGGCTGCGGCTTTGACCCCGGCCAAACCAATATCTATTGCGCCTATGCCCAGAAAAACCTGTTCGATGAAATTCATTATATCGACATTATCGATTGCAATGCGGGCGATCACGGCCAAGCCTTTGCGACCAATTTCAATCCCGAGATCAATCTGCGCGAGGTCACGCAGCGCGGCAAATATTGGGAAAACGGCCAGTGGATTGAAACAGAGCCTCTGGAATTCCGCAAGATGATCGATTACCCCGAAGTCGGGTCGAAGGCCTCCTACCTGCTCTACCATGAGGAGCTGGAAAGCCTTGTGCAAAACATCAAGGGCCTAAAGCGCATTCGCTTCTGGATGACCTTCGGCGATCAATATATCAAACATATGGAAGTGCTGCAAAATGTCGGCATGACCCGCATTGACCCTGTTGTGCATAACGGGGTCGAGATTGTGCCGATCCAGTTCCTGAAAACCCTGTTGCCCGAGCCGTCCTCGCTGGCGGAGGGTTATACGGGCAAAACCTCTATCGGCTGCGTGATTACGGGGCTAAAGGACGGGCAGGAAAAAACCGTTCTGATTTACAATGTTTGCGACCATGCCCAAACCCATGCCGAAGTCGGGGCGCAGGCCGTGTCCTATACAACGGGCGTTCCGCCGGTAACGGGCGCGATTTTGTTCGCCAAGGGGCTATGGGGGCAAGAGGCAGGCGTGTGGAATGTCGAGCAATTCGACCCCGATCCGTTCATGGAAGAAGTCGCCAAGCAAGGCCTGCCGTGGCATGTCAAGGAGCTTGAGCGCGGGCTGGGCGAGTTGACCGAACGCCGCGAGGTTTATGAGAAGAAGGATAAGGCGGCTTGATGCTAGGTAGAGAAACCGTACAATTTTTTGAAGTTATGGTTAAAAACCCACAGCTACAAATCATATGCGCAATTACCTCCATCGTAATTTTTTTATTATTTTATAATGAGTTTGATCTGCAATACAAAATAGCGCTAATAGCTATTCTTGTTTTTTCAATCTCCGCGTTCATTTTTACGATTATCGAGCATATTCGTAAGAAAAAAGAGAAAATAAAAAAATGGAACAGCCTTAGCAGGGAAGAAAATCAAATCGTTATGCGTTTTATTGAGGGTGAAACCAAGACAATCGATTTCTCAAATTGTTTCAAGAATTTGCATGGCTCGATCAAGTTGCTTATTGATAAAAAAATCTTATGTTCTGAAATAATAGAAGAAAAAGGCGGTCGATTTCATGACCCGAAAAATCATGTAAATATGCATGACGATGCCTTTGAATTTTTCAAAAGAAAATATAAAAAGTAAATCATCGACCAGCACGAAAAACACCCATACCCCACGGGAATTTCTCACTGGCCGCTGAGCGGGTATGAGCGATTTGAACACCGCCCTGCCCGTCAATAAAAACGCTATGCGCGCCCCTGAAATGCGTGTCGAATTTATCAATCTTGAGCGCTTTGCAGCGAATAAAAACTGGCTGTTCCGCGATCACGATATCGGCCAGAGCGCAATCCAGCGCATGGCTTTCGGGCGATTGCGAATAGGCAATGCGCTTGCCCTTCAAACTCATGTGGCAGCCCTTATCATCGCATTCCGTGGGGTGAAGCCGCGACCATAATTTAATATCTGCCTTTTGCAGCCCCAACGCCCGCGCCCAATTTTCGGAAACAAAGCGCTCCCGCCGCAACGTATTGACCCGCAAATGATCCGCCTTATCATGCACACCGATTAATCTGCTGGTTGAAGAAATCAGAATATCGGACTGTTTTGGAATAAGAAATATAGACGAGACGACAAATGCCATAATACAGATCATGACCCGCATATGACCCCGCAGCAAAACAAGTGCGATCAGCCCCGCGCTCATCAGTAAAAATGCCGCAAAGCTGATCGCCGGAAGGCGCAGCACCGCATAATCCAGCCCCGCAACGCTGTGCGCAACCCAGAGCACGCGCTCAACACCAAGCGCCGCGCCCTGCAAACACAAGGCTTCCAGCCCGAGCGGCATTAGCACATAGGAGAGCACAACAAGCGGCATCACCCAAAACGCCATGATCGGGATAGCAGCGAGATTGGCCAGAATATTATAGGTGGCAAGCTCCTGAAAGTGATACAGAGCAAAGGGCGCGGTAGCCAAACCCGCGACAATCGATGTGAGCGAAACGCCGAAGAAATAGAGCAAAACGCGCTTTATTATGCCGGAATCATAGGCAATCCGTTTCAAAAACGGCCTAAGCGCATCATAAAACGCAACAAGCCCCGCCACCGCCGCAAAGGAAAGCTGAAAACTCGCCGTAAGCAGGCTATAAGGCGCAATTACCAACACAACCAGCGCGGCCAACGCCACCAAACGCAAGGATAGCGGCGAGCGGTCGAGAATAATCGCCGTAAAGACAATGCCCGCCATAATCATGGCACGCTGGGTCGGCACAGTCGCCCCCGCAATCAGCATATAGAAAACTCCGGCCGCGAGCGCGGCTATAGCGGCATATTTCTTGATCGGATGACGCAGGGCAAAGCCCGCAAAAAACGCCATACCGAACCGCGCAAAGAAAAACACCGTCCCGCAGACAAGCCCAATATGCAGCCCCGATATAGCGAGCAAATGCGCCAACCCCGCATGACGCAAGGCTTCGGCATCGTCATCGGCAATTCCGGCGCGTTGACCGTTCATCAAGGCGCGCAAAACGGGCGCGACCTCAGCGGGGACAGCGGCAAAAACACGGTTTGCAACGCCCGTGCGCATTTTTTGAATAGCGCTTGAGAATGCGCCTTTTGCAGGGGCAGCGCCTTCGCCCTCGCTCTCACTTTCCATGCGCTCATAAATAAACCCGACCGCGCCGATGCTTTGAAAATATAAATGCCGCCGAAAATCAAAGCCTTGCGGCATGACAGACTCGGATACAGGCATGAGCCGCGCCAGAACCTTGACCGCTTGGCCGACCTGATAGCCATGATCCGCTCTGACCCGCAAACGAACCGATTTTGGAGTCTCATGCGCCGCAAACCGTTCTATAGCCTCAACACGAATGGTAATCCTTGCGTCATAATCGGATTTAAACAGCTCAATCTCGCGGATCACGCCCTCAACCACAACAGGCCCGACGGCTTTGGAAATGACAGGGGTATGAACGCGCAAAACCTGAATATGCGCCAATAAAAACCCAAAAAGCGGCAAGATCACGATGGCCAGTAGTAAATTGCGCAGCTCCACCCGCTCCCGCAGCAATGGAAAGGCGAGCGCAAACAGCCCGAGCGCCAGCGCCAAAAGGGTATAAAATACAACGCTCGCGCCTTGGAAGTACGCGCCGATATTGGTGAAATAGAGGCCAATCCCCAGCGCCAAAAATACAGGGCACCACAGCAAAAAACGGCCATTTTGCAAAGCATACTGGGCGCTCAAAGCTTGCTTTGCCCGTGCATAATGCTCCGCAAAATCGCTTATGCCTGCCCTGAAATGCAACAAATGCAAGCCGCGCCCCTCCCCCTCTTGAATATCGGCCAATTTCCTGTAATCTCTACACACCACTCAATGCACAACTAAAACATGAATAGCAAACAAATCAACAGGCTTTATTGATGACCGTCGTCACGCGCTTCCCCCCTTCTCCAACCGGATTTATGCATATCGGAACGGCGCGTACGGCGCTGTTTAACTGGCTTTACGCCCGCAAACATGGCGGAAAAATGCTCTTCCGTATCGAAGACACCGACCGCGCCCGCCACAATGAAGAGGCTGTCACCGCGCTTATCGAGGCGCTGAAATGGCTTAAGATTGATTATGACGGTGAGATAGTGTCACAATTTGCCAATCGCGACCGCCATGCCGCGGTAGCGCAGGAGCTTCTGGCGAAAGGCCAGGCCTATCACTGCTATTGCAGCCCTGAGGAGCTGGATACCATGCGTGAAAAAGCCAAGGCCGAAGGCAAGCCGACCTTTTATGACCGCCGCTGGCGCGAGCCAACCCAAGCCCCGCCCGCAGGGATTGAACCAGTGATACGGATCAAAGCGCCGCTTGACGGGTCATCTAGGGTTCATGACGCGGTTCAAGGCGATGTCACCGTCAACAATGAGCAGCTCGATGATTTTATCATTCTGCGCTCTGACGGCACGCCGACTTATATGCTATCGGTCGTTGTCGATGACCACGATATGGGCGTAACCCACGTTATTCGCGGTGACGATCATCTGAACAACACTTTCCGCCAGAACGTGATTTACACGGCGATGGGCTGGGATATTCCGACTTATGCGCATTTGCCGCTGATTTTAGGCCCTGACGGCAGCAAAATGTCCAAGCGGCACGGCGCAGCGAGCGTTGAGGAATATAAGGATATGGGCTATTTGCCTGCGGCTTTGCGGAATTACCTGCTGCGTCTTGGCTGGAGCCACGGCGATGATGAGATTATTTCCGATGCCGAGGCACGCGAATGGTTCACCCTTGAGGGCTGTAACAAGGCCGCCGCGCGGTTTGATTTTGCCAAGCTGGAAAACCTGAACGCGCATTATATGAAGCAGCTTAGCGCTGATGAGTTGATCGCGCTTGCCCTGCCGTTTTATCAGAAGCGCCATAATATCCAGCCCGATGCGGCAGCGCTGGCGCGGATCAAAAGCGGCATTGCCGAGCTGCAAAACCGCGCCACGACCTTATTACAATTCACCGATGAGTCGGTGTTCTATGCCAAGAGCATCCCGTTTGACTATGACGAAAAAGCGCGAGAGCTTCTGAACGGCTCTAGCCCTGTTCTGAACGGTCTTTGCACAGGCTTTGAGGAATGCGCCGACACCGATTTCACGCCGGAGCGCATCAAGGATATTTGCCAGAGCGTCGCCGCTGATCTGGCCGACGGGAAAATGGGTAAGGTCGGGATGCCGCTCCGCGCCGCCATCACGGGAACAAGCGTTTCCCCCTCGATCTTTGAGGCTTGTAGCATTCTGGGCAAAGCCGAGGCATTAACGCGACTAAAAGCCGCCATTGATTGGCTCGCAAGACATGATACAATGGCGAAATCTGCTTAGATAAAGCTGAACAGGCTGCGTTTAAAAAATACGACTGCGTTTTGACCATTTTTTAACAATTCAAGGACTATGATCGAAACGGACGCGTTTTGGTTCTAACCGTCTTTCTATTCACATTTCTGTTTTTACTGGGGATACATAATTTATGAGCACTGATACGCCGACTGAAAAGACCTTTACCCTGACCAATGACCAGACAGGCGAGAGCATCAAGCTGCCCGTTATGGACGGCACGATTGGCCCCAGCGTTATTGATATTCGCAAACTTTATGAGGGAACGGATCATTTCACGTTCGACCCGAGCTTTACCGCGACTGGAAGCTGTAAATCCCGTCTGACCTATATTGACGGCGATAAAGGGATTTTGATGCATCGCGGCTATCGCATCGAAGATCTGGCCGAGCATAGCACATTCCTTGAGGTCGCCCATGCCCTGCTCTACGGTGATTTGCCCAATGTCAAAGAGCTGGAGCAATTCACCCATGACATCACCTATCACACGATGGTGCATGATCAGGTTAATTATTTCTATCGCGGTTTCCGCCGTGACGCGCATCCAATGGCGGTTATGTGCGGCGTGGTCGGTGCGCTCTCGGCTTTCTATCACGACTCGCTTGATATTTGGGATCCGCGCCAGCGCGAAATTTCCGCACATCGCTTGATTGCCAAGCTGCCGACCTTGGCGGCGATGACGCATAAATATTCAATCGGGCAGCCTTTCATGTTCCCGCGCAATGATTTGAGCTATCCTGAGAACTTCCTGTATATGACCTTTGCCGTACCGCCGGAGCCTTACGAAATCAATCCCGTTCTGGCGCGCGCTATGGATAGAATTTTGATCCTTCACGCCGATCACGAGCAAAACGCCTCGACCTCAACGGTCAGGCTCGCCGGCTCGTCACAAGCCAATCCGTTTGCCTGTATCGCCGCGGGTATCGCTTCGCTTTGGGGGCCAAGCCATGGCGGTGCAAACCAAGAGGTTTTGGAGATGCTTGACCTGATCGGGGATAAGAAAAATATTCCTGAATTCATCGCCCGTGCCAAGGATAAGAACGACCCATTCCGCCTTATGGGCTTTGGTCACCGCGTTTACAAAAACTTCGATCCGCGCGCCAAGGTGCTCAAAAAATCCTGTGATGAAGTTCTGGAGGATCTCGGCATCAATGATCCGCGCCTTGAACTGGCGATGGAGTTGGAGCGTATCGCGCTGGAAGATGAGTATTTTGTTGAACGTAAGCTGTTCCCGAATGTCGATTTCTATTCCGGCATTATCCTCAAGGCGATGGGCTTCCCGACCTCGATGTTTACGGTGCTCTTTGCCGTTGCGCGGACGGTTGGCTGGATTTCACAGTGGAAAGAGATGATCGAAGAGCCGTCCTTGCGTATCGGTCGCCCGCGTCAGCTTTACACTGGCCCTGCGGAACGCCCTTACGTTCCGCTCGATAAGCGATAAAGCTTGGCTGAAACTTTTACTACCAGTTGCTTGCTTTATGATTTAGGTTTTGATCTACCGGAGCGCGCTTTTACTTTGGTATTTTTAGCAGCGATTTTACTCTTCGGTTTCGCGGGGGTTTTTATAATTTTTATTACATAGCGCGCGGCCACATCAGAAGGTTTGCCGTCATCTTTATATCTTAAGCTACGCCGAATTCCATCAAAGCTCCCAACTTGGGTTTGCCTGAACTCTTCATCTTGAAATAACTTGACAACATCCTGAGAAATAGCTTCAGCCTTAGCTTGAAACTGTAAAAACTCAGGAACAATTCGCTTGTTTAAAATAAGGTTCCCCAAATGCGCATATTTAACTTTGGCCAAAAGACGAACAATCAAATAGGTCAGAAAATGTGTTTTATAGACGATTACATGCGGCACTCCTATATAAGAGAGTTCCAGCGCAACAGTACCTGACACTGCAATACTTGCATCGCACGCCGCCATTGCATCCCATTTTTTAGAATGATCCGTTTCAACATAAGCAGGAATTTTTAAATCCTGAATAAGATTGATCACCTGAAATTCAAGCTCTTCGTTCGTTGGCACAACAAAGTGAACATTCTCAACAGTTTCCATTACATATTGAGCCGCCTCTTTAATAACGGCGGCATTCATTTCAATCTCAGATTCCCTGCTCCCAAAGAAAAGTCCAAGCAACTTAACATTCTTCGGAATCTCATGCAGTCTTCGAAACGCTTCACCATTTGCACTATCGGGGGAGTCCTCGATTAACGGATGCCCGACATGAACAGCCCTGAGCCCATGTTTTTTGAAATAATCAGGTTCGAACGGAAAAAGGCAGATCATAACATCCAAAAAGCGTGCAACAGATTTTGCTCGCCCCGGACGCCACGCCCAAACAGTTGGCGCTACATAGTGAATCAGCTTTGGGGATACTTTTCCACGCTTTCGCAAACGCTTCGCGACTTGAAAGTTAAAATCAGGAAAGTCCACGGTAATGAAAGCATCAGGATTAATCTTTTCAATCTCTTCCACGATAGCATCGCGCATTTTAAAGAGTTGTGGAAGGCGCATAATAACCTCCCATATCCCCATAATCGTAAGTTCTGACATCGGAAGCAGACAATTCAAGCCTCTTTCGATCATCAATGAGCCACCAATGCCTACAAATTCTGCCTCCGGATCCTGCGCCTTGAGAGAGGCCATGAGCTTGCCCCCCAAAACATCGCCCGAGGGCTCTCCCGCTATCAGAAAATATTTCATGCCTCTGAATAATCCTTGATATCAATGCCATAAAGAAAGATTTTGTTTTGATCGGCAAGCATCCTAGCACTATCACGATCCACGAGCAATGCACCGCCCGCTTCAGCTGCGATACCGCCAATTCCATGTTCTGCCGCTAATAACAACGTATCAGCACCCAAAGTCGGCAAATCAAGGTCTCGGCTTTGTTGCGGTTTTGCAGTTTTCACAAGAATACCGCGCTCGCCACCCTTGCGGTAATAGCCATGACAGCGCTTAATCAGCTCATCCGTGCCCTCAATCGCCTCAACGCCTATCACAATATCATCTTGGACGATCACCGATTGCCCGACATCCAGCCTACCAATTCCCTGCGCCACCTGAACCGCACGCTTGATCGATTTTTGTTGCTTGCTTGAGGGCGCATACTGTCCAACCGCGCCCAAGGGCATCAAAAGGTCTTCCATAAAGCGCTGGACGCCATGAACACGCAGCCCATCACTTTGAAGCTCATCACGCAAAAGCTCCAACAGTTTGTTATCACCCAAAGCGCCGCCGCGACCGATCTTCATTTTCATCTTCATCAAAACGGATGCACCACGCAAATCAGGCTTAATCTCAAACAGGCCGGGCCTGCGGATTTTCCCGATCATTACGACATCGCGAACCTCATGGCGTTTCAGGGCTTTAATGACAGCACCAACCGCGCCTAAACTCGCCCAGATATGATCGCGCCCCTGCACGGTTTGCGGATTGGTTTGCCCTTCAAAAGCAACGATAAAAACCTCACCGCCACGCGCTTCATGTGCCGTCGCCAATTGATCCGGCAACGCGCCGCCGCCCGCCAATATCCCCAAGCGCTTGATTTCACCTGGCATCTGAGCTTGAGTCGGTGTCTGGTTCTGCATCATTGCGCTACCACTGGTTTAGGCTCTCTTAGCAGGCTGGCACAAGGGGAATTTTGTCTTTGCTTTGGCAAACTGAATAATCTTCTGCACCGTTTCATCACCAGAAAAATCATTCTCGACACTTTCAAGACGCTGCTCCAGCGTTCCATCAATGCCAAAGAGTTGATTAAACGCCTTTTGCAGATTTTTCTGCGCTTCTTTCGAAAAGCCCTGCCGCTCCAGCCCGATCAGATTCAATCCTGCCAGATGCGCACGCTCTCCCTTGACGCGGCCATAAGGGATAACATCACTCTCAACGCCTGAAAAGCCACCGATAATCGCATAATCACCAATCCGAACGAATTGATGCACCGCCGATAAACCGCCAATCACAACGAAGTTTCCAACCTCGACATGACCGCCAAGTGTGGCGTTATTCGCCATAATCACATTGTTTCCAAGGATGCAATCATGGGCAATATGCGCCCCCATCATGAATAGATTGTTATCCCCGACAACGGTTTTACCACCGCCCGACACTGTACCCGGATTCATCGTCACATGCTCGCGGATGCGGTTATTGCGCCCGATAATAAGCTGCGTTTTCTCGCCAGCATATTTCAAATCTTGCGGCGCGTGACCGATTGAAGCAAAGGGGAAAATCGTGCAGCTTTCACCAATATCGGTATCACCGTCAATACAGACATGGGATTTAATCTGGCAACCATCAGCGATTTTAACGCTGCCGCCAATTACGGAATATGCGCCGATTATGACGTTCTCACCGATAACAGCGCCGCTTTCAATTATAGCTGTGGCATGAATATTTTGTGACATTTGTAAATTTTTTCCGTTCGTTATTCTGAACTCTAGCACTCAAAAACTTAGACTAGATCGGACGAAGTTCAAATAAAGGATTGTTACAAAGGATTACAGGCTTAGAACGGTGTCTAAGTCGGCAACAGTTATTTATCCATAATCATTGCGCCAAAAAACGCCTGTGCGCATAATATATCATCAACCATAGCCCGCCCTTCAAATTTCCAAACAGCGCCACGATTTTGTGTTTTGGTCACATGGATTTTCAACGCATCTCCTGGTACAACAGGCTTGCGAAACTTCGCACTCTCGATAGTCATAAAGTAAACAAGCTTACCTTCGGCCTCCGCGCCCAGCGTTTTTACAACCATAAGCGCAGCGGTTTGCGCCATTGCCTCAATAATCAACACGCCCGGCATCACAGGCTCGCCCGGGAAATGCCCCAAAAAATGCGGTTCGTTAATCGTAACGTTTTTGAGGCCAACGGCGCTCTCACCCGGTACAAAATCAAGCAAACGATCCACCAGCAAAATAGGATAGCGATGCGGGATCATATCCATGATCCTGTTGATCGATTCAAGTCCTGCGCTTTTTTCACTCATGGTACTCAATCCTCAAGCTTTGTAATTCGATATAACTGTTTTTTCACTTTTTCGTCATTTTTGCAAGCGCCGCGACTTGCCGCATAAATTGCTTGACCGGAACGGCGGGGCTGCCCATTACTTCGCGCCCGGCCTCGACATCACGCATCAAGCCCGATTGCGCCGCAATCCGCGCACCTGTTCCGATTTTCAAATGCCCAGCGGCGCCGCTTTGCCCGCCCATCGCAACAAAATCACCGAGCTCCGTACTGCCTGAAATCCCGACTTGTGAAACAATAATGCAGCCCTTGCCCATTTTGACGTTATGGCCGATCTGCACAAGATTATCGATCCAGCTTCCCTTACCAATCACAGTGTCAGGCCCCGCCCCGCGATCAATCGTCGTATTCGCACCTATCTCGCAAAAATCCTCGATAATCACGCGTCCAAGCTGCGGCACTTTCACATGGCCTTGCGCGCTAGAGGCAAAGCCAAAGCCGTCTTGACCGACCCTAACGCCTGTATAGAGCCGTACCCCACTGCCAATCAAACAATGCGACAGGGAAGCGTTAACACCAATACGGCAATTCTCACCAATCACAACATTCCGCCCAATCACCGCACCAGATTCGATCCAACTGCCGCTGCCGATTTCCGCGCCGTCCTGAATGATAGCCCCAGCCTCAATACATGCGCCTGCGGAAATTTTGGCCGTGGGTGCTATAATCGCTTGCGCACTTATTTCTGCTTGAGGCCAAGGCTCAGGATAAAATAATGTCGCGGCGCGGGCATAAGCCATATAAGGCGCTGACGAGATCAAAAGCGCCATCCCGCTCGGAGCAATTGCTGCGCTTTTTTCAGACACAAAACACGCACCGGCTTTTGAGTTTAAAAAACTCTCTTTATATTTTGTGTTATCAAAAAAACTCACAGTTTCATTCGTTGCGCTGCTCAATGAGGCTACATCGATAATGAATCTTTCAGGATCAGCATTTTCAGACAGCCGAGAGCCTGTCTTTTCGGCCAACTCACCAAGGCTAAATGCGCCCGATTTTGTGAAAAAACGCGGATCGGCCATTTCTTCACCTATTCATCCGTCATTTCAAGGGCAATATGTTTTAGCCTTGAATTGATTCTTTCCATGACCTCATCGGTAATGTCGTATTGCTTGGCAACCAGCACAATATTCTGGCGTGTTAAAACAAGGTCATACCCTTGGTCCTCAGCGACTCCTGCAATAATCGAAAGCGCCTCGCTGCGCAGCTTGGATGTCGCTGTCATCAGTGCATTTTCTAACACTGTACGCTTTTTTTGCACGAGCGAACCCGTCTCTTGCAAACTCATTTGGAACTCATCACGCTTGGCTGCAAATTCCTCAGCGGTCATCGAAGATCGCTTTTCAACCAAAAGCCGCTCACTTTCCCGTAAAGAATCCTCATAACTTAAAAATTCAGATTGCAGCTTTTCCCGTTCATTTTGAACTTGCTCTTGAATGCTAACCGCCGCGCTGCTCTCGGTCATCACCATCTGCATATCGACAACAGCAATCTTGATGTCCGCCTGTGCAGATTGCAGCGCGAACACGCTCAAAGCGCCATAAGCACAAACAGCCCAAGCCGACATTACAAAAGCTTTTACGATAATACGCATATTTGCCTATCTTTCCTAATTTCGGAAAACTTTAAAATGACAGAACATTTCCAGCGGGCGACAGCTTTAAACTAGACAAGCCAATTAAAAGCGCGTTCCAAAATTAAAGCTGAACTTCTGTTGCTCGTCGTAGCTTTCTTTAGCGACAGGCACAGCATAATCCAAGCGCAACGGCCCGAAGGGGGAGCGCCATGACACGCCAAACCCTAAGCTTGCCCGCAAAGAGTCCTCATCAACGACAAAAGGATCGTTCTTACCGCTATCCGCGTCAAAAAGTGAACCTACATCACCAAAACCATGGCCTAAAACACCCAACTCTTCAGGTAGACCAATCGGGAAGGAAAGCTCAGCCGAACCGCGATAGAAGCGATTACCACCTAGCGCATCATTTGTGCTCAAATCTCTTGGACCAATACCAGAGCGTTCAAAGCCACGCAAATTCGTGCCACCGACATAAAAACGCTCATTGATCGCGACATTTTCACCGCCATAACCCTCAATAGCGCCAACCTCACCAAGAAGGTTAAAAACAACGCGATCATATACAGGGTAATAGTAAGATGCACCTGTACGGCCTGACACATATTTAGAATCCGCACCAAATCCTGTCACTTCCGTATCAACCCATAACAACCAGCCTTCAGACGGAAATAACACACTATCGCGACTATCATATGTCAACCGCTGAGAAAGTGCGAGTGTACTACGTTTTCCTTCCTGCTCTCTGATATAACGTGACGCATTCGCCGATATACCTGTAATTTCATTGGTTTCACCACGGAAACGTACAGTCTGCCTCCAGCGTTCAGACCATGGGTAACCAAGTCTCACCCCCGCACCCGTACGGCGCTGATCAAAAGAGCTCTCATCTTGAAAGTCACGGGTAACATGGAATAAATCAATACCTGCCGACACATCACGATCAAGGAAATAAGGTTCAGTAAAGGCTACATCAAACTGTGTCCGCTCTCCGGCGATTGTTGTGCTAAAGAGCAAATCTTGTCCTTTTCCTAACAAGTTACGTTCACGGATTCTCAAATCAGCCAACGGGCCATCCGCGGTTGAGAATCCTGCACCAACAGACAGCTCACCAGTCGATTTTTCAGCAACATTAATATCAAGAATCGTTCTATCTGGTGTCGAGCCGGGATTGGACTGGACATCAACTTTTTCGAAATAATCAAGGTCACGCAAGCGCTGCTCAGAACGGGCAAGTTTTGAGCGATTAAAAGGATCGCCCTCAACCAAACGCATTTCACGGCGAATCACCTTATCATGCGTCCTAACATTACCGCCGATATCAATCCGCTCAACAAAAACACGCGGACTTTCATTGATACGGAAGTTAATATCAATCAGGCGCTCATCCCGACGTCTGTTTACCTCAGGACGCACAGCAGCAAAGGCATATTGCATATCACCCAAACGATCCGTCATTTTATCGACAATCGTTTGAACAGTTTCAGCGTTGTACCACTCACCTGAGCTTATAGTGACCGTATCACGAACACCATCCACATTCAGATCACGAATATCAGAGACAACATCCACATTCCCCAATCTGTAACGCTCACCTTCGCGCAATGTGAATGTAATAAAGAAGTGGTCGCGGTCATTGGACAATTCGGCAACGGCTGAAACCAGTTCAAAATCAGCATAGCCTTGCTTAAGATAGAAACGTCTAAGCATTTCCTGATCGAATGACAGCCTATCAGGATCATAACGATCATCTGAGGTCAAAAAGCGATACCAAGCGGTTTCCTTGGTACTGATTTCCGAGCGCAAGCGATTATCATCAAAGCGCTTATTCCCGACAAAACGAATACTTTTGATTTTGGTGATTGGCCCTTCGTCAATTTCAAAGACCAGGTTAACGCGGTTTTGGTCAAGGCGAATGATTTTCGGCTCAATATTGGCGGAAAAGCGACCATTACGGCGGTAAATCTGATAGAGCCGCGTTACATCAGCCTGCACTCGCGTACGCGTTAAAACCTGACGGGGGCGCAGTTGAATTTCTGGCAGCAACGCCTCATCTTTAAGCTTGCTATTCCCTTCAAAAGCGATCTCATTGATAATCGAGTTTTCAGTGACATTGACGACAACCGTATCACCCCGTTGATTTAGTGAAACATCAGCAAAAAGACCGGTTGCAAAGAGGCTCTTCAGACCACGATCAAGACCTTCTTGTGTTAACGGGTCGCCCACTTTCAATTCCAGATAAGAGAGCACCGTTGTCGGGTCAACACGCTCAGCGCCATTAACCTCTATGTTGCGTACAATTTGCTGTGCCAGAGCTGCATTAGAAAGAGCGCCAGAAAGCATTAAGACAATTGCGCCAAAGGACAGGATTTTTGAAAGTAATCTCATAATCTTTTCAACCCGAAATTTTGAATTTTGATCTGTTTAGCACGATAAAAAGTGCGAAGATAGGAAAAATATACTCGCTACAAGTATAACGATTCATAGCGCTGTGACCAGAGCATTTCTAAAGAGTCCACAAAGAAAGATTGACCAAAATTACAATACAAGCTGTAAAATATCGTTCAAATTCGCGAAAACCATAATGCATACAAGGAAGAACAGCCCGAAACGGAAGGCATATTCCTGCACCTGCTCCGAAACTGGCTTGCCTCTCAGCGCTTCACAGGCATAAAACACCAAATGGCCACCATCGAGCATTGGAATCGGAAACAGATTGATCAATCCCAAATTGATCGAGAGCAGCGCCGTAAACAAAATCAAAGCCACAAGCCCTTGCTGCGCCATGTCGCCCGCCACCGCACCGATACGGATAATACCGCCTAGCTCCGTCGCGCTGCGCGTTCCGGTAATCATTTGCCCAAGCGCATTAAGCGTTCCTGTTGTAATCACATAAGTTTGTTTGGTCGCCTCGATCATAGCGGTGAACACGCCAAACTTCACAAACTCATTGGGCGCACCATCCGAGATATGAAGAAGCACCCGCGCCGCATCAAATGGCAGAACTTCACCGCTTTCGCTTATTTCCTCAGCCTGACCATGCTCAAAGAATGCTGTGTTATTTTCTTCCAAAGGCTTGATCGTCAAGACCTCTTTATTGCCCGCACGGTCGAGAACAATCGTAAAGACCTGTCCCATCCGCGCCTTGAGTGCCTCAACTTTCGCATCTATCGCATCCAGCTCAAAAGCCACACCGTCAATTTCACTAATCGTGTTAACCTGAATGGCGTGGCGCGGGCTAATCAGCCCCAAAAGACCGCGGCTATGGCGGAAACCAAAGCGATCTTGCTGCTCGACCTTTTCAGCGCGGGCAAAAATATCAAGCTGCTCACCATCGCGCTCCACAACAAAATGGCGTTCCGTATCCAGCGCAATCATCATAGCGGTACGAATATCCTCAAATGAATTCATCGAGCGGCCATCAATTCTGAGGATTTTATCATGTGGCTCAAACCCATATTGTTCCGCGCTGCTTCCGCCGATAACCGCCGCCGCAACAGGGGGCGTGACAGGCTTGCCATGCGTGACATAAAGCCCCATCAGCAAGATAATCGCGAAAATATAATTAATCGCAGGGCCCGCAAACACAATCGCCGAGCGCTGTGCAACCGATTTCGAGAAAAATGCCACCGAGCGCTCCTGCTCTGACATCGGGCGCATCTGTCCGGAGTCAGAATCCTCGATATTATCGCTTTGCTGCATACTCGCCGGATCCACATCACCATAGAGCTTCACATAACCGCCGAGTGGTATCATCGAGAATTTCCAGCGCGTGCCGTGCTTGTCATTCCAGCCGAAAATCTCACGCCCGAAACCGATGGAAAATGTCTCAACCCTGACCTTATGATAGCGCGCAACGATGTAATGCCCCCATTCATGGACAAAAACCAGAATACTCAAGACCAGAATGAATGTGCCGCCGTAAATCCAGACATTGCTACCAAAGGAGTGAAGGATTTCAAATAAGTTCATGACGATATAACCGCTGTTTTCAAAGGATTTAATGTTTCAATATAGCGCGTTGCGGAGGCTCTGGCGAGTGCATCGACCCGAAAAACATCCTCAAGGCTCAGAATTTCTTCTTTGTTTATACTATCAACCACACTGCGAACACAATTTATAATCTCAGCAAATGCGATTCCTTCCCGCAAAAACGCAAAGACCGCGCATTCATTCGCAGCGTTGAGCGCAATCGTTGCATAAAGCCCCTGCTCCAGCGCCTCATAAGCCATCGCAATCGCCGGAAACTTTTCCGCATCAACCTCTCTGAACTCTAAAGTTGATAGTTCTTTTATATTCAATATTTTGCCGGGTGTTTTTAATCTTTTATCGCAATATAAAACATTGGCGATCGGGGTGCGCATATCGCTCGCCCCCATCTGCGCCAAAACCGATCCGTCGCAATATTCCACCATCGAATGCACGATTGATTGCGGATGCACAACCACATCAATTTTGTCCGGCGGCAGCGCAAATAGGTAATACGCCTCGATAACCTCAAGCGCCTTGTTCATCATTGTCGCGCTATCGACCGAGATTTTTTGCCCCATCGACCAATTCGGATGATTCACCGCCTCGGCGACACTTGCCTTTTCAATTCGCTCTAGCGGCCAATCAAGAAACGGCCCACCCGACGCGGTTAGAATAATTTTTTCAACGCTCAAAGCCTGTTTCGGGTCAAAAACCTGAAAAATCGCGTTATGCTCGCTATCAAGGGGTAAAATCTGCACCTGATATTGCCGCGCCTTTTCCATCACAAACGGCCCCGCCGCCACCAATGGCTCTTTATTGGCCAGCGCCAAAAAGCGGCAATGCTCCAAAGCCTCCATGATCGGGGTCAGCCCCGCCATACCGACAATCGCCATGACATTGACATCAACCCGATGACGCGCCGCTTGTTGCATAGCCTCCGCCCCGCCAAGGGCTATAATTCCGCTACCTTCCAGCGCTTTTTCCAAGGCTGAGAGCGTTTCCGCATCGTCGCTCGCCAACACGGCATAGCGTGCGCCGAGAGCCAGCGCCATTTTTGCAAGCGCGTCCGCATCCTTATGCGCGGTGACATATTGTACGGAAAACAGCGCGGAATGCGCCAATATCACATCGGCGGTCGATTGCCCGACTGAGCCGGTTACACCGAAAATATTGATTGTGCGGCGCTCAGACATGCCCAAAGATATATTCCAAAACGATAAACATGGGTGAGGCCAGAAGCAGCGCATCAATCCTGTCAAGCAATCCGCCATGGCCGGGCAGCAAATTGCCCGTATCCTTTACAGCGGCGCGGCGCTTAATCCATGACACCAAAATATCGCCAAGCTGGCAAAACAGTCCCAAAACACAGCCGAAAACAAAGAACAAAATATAAGACCACAGGCTTTTTTGTAGATAATCGAGGAATAATATTTCCGCGAGCAACAAGACGAGCGCAGGCGCAATTACCGCCCCGACAAGCCCTGCCCATGTTTTGTTCGGCGAGATTTTTCGCGCCATTTTCGGCCCGCCGATCATCTTTCCGGCAAAATACGCCCCGACATCACTCGAAATCACCAGCAAAAGCAGCAACAGCGCGGCAAAACTGCGCTCCGCCCCAACCAGATAAAAGCAATAAAAGCAAAACACGAGATACGCCACCCCCGGCAGATAATAGAGCAAAAACGGCTCAATTTTTCTGGCCAGAACAAACCATTCATATTGCGCAATCACGAAGCCCGCGGCCATCAGCAACAAAAACGGCCAACCGCCGAAATAGATGATAAGCAGGCAAACAGGGGCAACCACAATCGCCGTGATTGCGCGGGTTTTGAGTTTTTGCAAATCAAAGCGGCTGGATAGATCGTAAGACAATGCGTATTCTCCCCCTCTGCCCCAAGCTTAGCCTATGGCCTCGGATATAGAGCCATAGCGCCGTTCACGGTTTTGAAACACGGCCAGCGCCTCCTCCATATCCTTACGGCCAAAATCCGGCCAGAGCGTTTCCGAGAAATACAGCTCGCTATACGCACATTGCCAGAGCAGAAAATTGCTGATCCGTTGTTCGCCGCTGGTGCGGATCAACAAATCAGGATCCGGCATGTCCTTGGTCAGCAAATGCGATTCAAACCGCGCCTTGAGATCATCAGGTGATAATTCATGCATTTGCGCAGTGGTATCGGCCTCTTGCAGCATTTTTCCGAGCGCCTGAACAATATCGTGGCGACCGCCATAATTGAGGGCAATGGTCAGAAAAATACCGTCATTTTCCTGAGAAATCACTTCAGCATTTTGAATTAGCGCCGGAATATCATTATCAAAAGCACCGATATCACCGATCACTTTCAAGCGGATATTATTCTTCATCAGCTCCGCCGTTTCAGAGCGCAAATAATAGCGCAGCAAGCGCATCAGCTCGGCCACTTCCTGCTGCGGCCTGTTCCAATTTTCGGAAGAAAACCCGAAGAGCGTGAGATATTTTACGCCCAGCTCGCCCGCCGCCCGCACAGTGCGCTTAAGCGCTTTTGCGCCCTGACGGTGACCGATAGAGCGCGGCAAACCGCGCCGTGTTGCCCAACGGCCATTGCCGTCCATGATGATTGCAACATGGTTTGGTACAGTTTCAAAATCGCTTTTTGCAGTCTTTTTCATCTCAATAACGGTTGAAATTTCTTTCTATTCACAGACGCAGGCACAGTCATATTCACTAACAGGCATATTCACTATGAGTGCTTTAAACCTGCATAATGTCCTTTTCTTTATCTGCCAGCATCTGGTCGATTTTCTTGACCTTTTCATCGGTCATTTTCTGAATTTCATCAGAGTGACGCTTTTGTTCGTCTTCGGAAATTTGCTTATCCTTTTCCAGCTTCTTGAGCGTATCCATTCCGTCACGGCGTACATTCCGCACCGCAATCCGCGCATTTTCGGCATATTTTCCGGCGACCTTGGATAACTCGGCGCGGCGTTCCTCGTTCAAATCAGGAATCGGAATACGGATTACAGCGCCTTCTGGCTGCGGATTAAGGCCAAGCCCCGCCTCACGGATAGCCTTTTCAACCGCCTTGGACATCGAACCATCCCAGACCTGAACACTGAGCAAGCGCGGCTCAGGCACGCTAACGGTTGCAATCTGATTGAGCGGCATTTTGCTGCCATAGGCATCAACAACAACAGGGTCAAGCATACTGGCGGAGGCGCGTCCGGTACGCAAGCTCAGCAAGTCCTTTTGTAAACTCTCAACAGCGCCATCCATACGGCGGGAAATATCAGCTTTATCAAATGCCATAATCTGTTTTCCTTCTTTTTGTTTGTTTATCTATTGATTGATATTGCTCTCGACAACCGAATTTATGTCTATCATCTAACCGTTATAGACCGTTGTGAACTTACCCTGCCCGCGCACGACCTGTTCGAAATTTCCGTCCTGACGCACTGAGAATACAATAATCGGGATGTTATTTTCCCGCGCCAATGAAATTGCGGTCGCATCCATAACCTTGAGATCGCGGGTCAGAACCTCGATATAGGTGATTGTCTCGAAATGCTTGGCATCCTTGTCTTTTTGCGGGTCGGCGGTGTAAACCCCGTCAACCTTCGTCCCCTTAAAGATCGCATCACAATCCATTTCCGAAGCGCGCAGCGTCGCCGCCGTATCGGTTGTAAAATAAGGATTGCCCGTTCCGGCTGCGAAAATAACCACGCGTCCTTTTTCCATGTGACGCAGCGCTTTGCGGCGGATATAAGGCTCGCACACCGCATCCATACGAATGGCCGATTGCACCCGCGTATCAACGCCGATTGTCTCCAAAGCGTTTTGCAGCGCCAGCGCGTTAATCACAATGCCCAACATGCCCATATAATCGGCGGTGGTTCTGTCCATCCCCTGCGCAGCGCCCGAAACACCGCGGAAGATATTCCCCGCCCCGACGACGACACAAACCTCAACCCCCATATCAACAACCGCCTTAATATCACCGGCGACTCGGGCAACGGTTGCGGGGTCAAGGCCGTATTCATTCGGCCCCATCAGAACCTCGCCCGACATTTTAAGCATAATGCGCTTATATTTGACGGAAGGGTCGATTTTTCTTTGGGCGTGGGCTTCGGCTGGATGCATGGTACACATTTCGTTTGTATTTGTTATTCAACAGCAAATTTGCATGTAATCTAACTGGAGTTCATACAATACGCAATCATCACGGCGCAATAATTTAATTTTTGCAACAGCAATCTTTGCGTTTTGGTGTCTCGCAACTTTGGCTGGAGACTTACCCCTGAACCTTAAACGCCATCCCGTCATAAGCGGGGGCATAGCCTTCAGGAATCTCGGAAAGCAGCGTCTTATAATCCATTGCGGGGGTCAGGCTGGTCAATATCACCTGCTTTGCGCCGATCACCTCATTATAGGCATAAATCTGTTTCAGGCTGATATGCACCAGATTATCATCCATGTGATATCCCGTGGAATCGACCATCCAAATCTCCACGCCCTTGAGCGCCTGCAAAGCCGCCTCTTCCAACCTTAAAACATCAACGCTATAGGCGAAACTCCCGAAACGAAAGCCCAACGTTTTACAGGTTTGATGATCTTGTTCGAATGGCACAAAATCAATATCACCGATCCGCATGGGCGCGCAGTAACGCTCAGGCGGTATCTCAATCATATCAAGGATTTGCGGATAGATCGGGTCACTCTGACACACCAGATGCTCGCGGGTTTTCCCCAAAACATCAAGCGTTTCGCGGTTGGAATAAACGGGAACAAGCTTTTTGCTGCGAAAACGAAATCCGCGCAAATCGGCAATCCCGTCAACATGATCGCCGTGATAATGCGAATAAAGCACCGCATCAATGTGGCGAATATCGGCGCGGTTGACCTGCTCCCTGAACTCCGGCCCCGTGTCAATAATAAGGCAGGTTTCCGCCGATTGAACCGCAATTGAACAGCGCGTGCGACGGTTTTTCGGTTCATTTGGGTCGCATGCGCCCCAATGATTGCCCGCCGCGGGAACACCCGCCGAACCGCCGCAGCCCAAAACCGTAACGCTCAGCTCTGCCATGTTTCACGCGCCTTCGGAAACAGATTGAAGAAATTCTCGCTGGTCTGCGCTGCAAAATCATCACGGTCAACATTCAGGAAGTCTGCCAGAAACTCCCCTGTTTTCACAACATAAGCGGGGTGGTTGGTCTTGCCACGATGCGGGGTCGGCGCAAGATAGGGCGCATCGGTCTCAACCAAAATCCGTTCCAGCGGTACATCCCGCGCCGCCGCGCGCAGCTCTTCAGCGGCGTTAAAGGTCACAATCCCTGAAAAGGAAATATAAAATCCGATCTCCAGCGCTTCTTGCGCCAGAATCGGCTTTGAGGAAAAACAATGCATAACACCGCTCAATGTCGCCCCTGCGCTTTCCTCGCGGATAATCCGCATCGTATCGGCTTCGGCTTCGCGGCTATGGACAATCAGCGGCAAACCCGTTTCCAGACAGGCGCGGATATGTTTGCGAAAGGAAATATCCTGCTCTTCGGGCGTTGAATAGGTGTAATGATAATCCAGCCCGCTTTCGCCAATCGCAATAATTTTCGGGTCGGAGGCCGAGAGCGCCACAAGCTCCGCCAGCGTTACCGCCTGATCGCCCGCATGCCCCGCATCATGGGGGTGCGTGCCGATCGAGCACCAGACATTCTGATGCGCCCGTGCTACCGCCAGTTGATCCTTGAAATCACCCGTAATCTGGCAGGAAATCGTCAGCATACCCGCAACGCCCGCCTCATGCGCGTTTACAATCAGCGCCTCTGGCGCGCCCAGATCACGGATACGTTCATGCGTAAGATGGCAATGCGAGTCAATCCACATGGTTTGCGGTTACCTTTTCCAACCTTATTTAACATGAGGCTTTTTGTTGCTGAGGCGTAGCGTTTGAACCAGCGCTTGCGCCTGCTCCGCCGCCAGCTGCCGCGCCTGTATCATCCTCTTCCAACACAATGCGCGGAAACACCCCGACAGGCTGGTCAATCACCGTTCCGGCCTTGAGGGCATAATCAGCGCTAATATGTGCAAAGAGCCTTTGATCTTGCGGGACTTTGAGTTGGTCGAGAAGCTTAGAAGCCGCCTCAGGCGTAACAGCTTGCATCGGAATTGCCAGCATGCGGATCACCTCCGCCAGCACATAAAGCACGGTATTCATGCGCTCAGGATCTTCTTTCTTAAGCTTCCATGGCGCTTGGTGGTCAATATAGGCATCGGCATCCCGCGCCACGCTCATAATCTCCTCAAGCGCTTTGTGGAACTCAAACTGGTTGCAAAGCGGCAGAAGAGACTCACGCAAACGCCGCGCACTTGCCAGCAAAGTATCGTCCTCACTCCCCAGAGCTTGAGGCTGCGGGACTTGCGCATCGCAATTTTTGTAAATCATCGATAAAGTGCGCTGCGCAAGATTGCCCAAACCATTGGCCAAATCGGCGTTAATCCGCTGCACCGCCGTGTCGTGCGAAAAGTTTCCATCTTGCCCGTGCGGAATTTCACGCATCAACAAATAACGGATTGCATCAAGACCGTATGTTTCCACCAACCCATCGGGCGAGAGCACATTGCCGATAGATTTGCTCATTTTTTGCCCTTGCACATTGATAAAGCCATGAGCGAAGATATGTTTCGGCAAGGCCACATCCGCCGCCATCAAAAATGCCGGCCAGTAAATCGCATGGAACCTTGTGATATCCTTACCGATCACATGATAATCCGCCGGCCAGAACGTTTTGAATTGCGCGCTCTCAACATCAGGATAGCCCGCCGCCGTGATATAATTGGTCAGGGCATCAAGCCAGACATACATCACGTGATTATCATCATTCGGAACAGGGATCCCCCAGCTCAAGCGCTTTTTGTGGCGCGAGATGGACAAATCGCGCAAACCTTGCTTTACAAAGGACACTATCTCATTCTGGCGTGATGCGGGCTGCACAAAATCACCCCGCTCATACAAAGCCAGCAATTTATCCTGATATTTCGAAAGACGGAAGAAATAGCTCTCCTCTTCAACCCAGTGCAATTCCGTGCCGTTGGGCGAGTATTTCTGACCATCGCGCTCTTCGATTTCGTCTTCACCGAAATAGGCTTCCTCGCGCACGGAATACCACCCCGCATATCGATCAAGATAGATATCGTCATTGTCCTGAAGCTTTTTCCAAATCGCTTGCGAGGCCGCATAATGGCGCGGCTCGGTGGTGCGGATAAAATCATCGTTGGAAATACCGAGCGTTTTTGTCATACGGCGAAAGCCTTCCGCATTCATATCGGCAAAGGCTTTGGCCTCCATGCCGTTTTGCTCGGCGGTTTTTTGAACCTTTTCGCCGTGCTCATCCGTGCCTGTCAGGAACATCACGTTCAGCCCTTCAAGCCGCTTGAACCGCGCCATCACATCGGTCAAAATCGCTTCATAGGCATGCCCCAAATGCGGCGCGCCGTTCACATAGGAAATCGCGGTCGTGATATAAAAATTGCCCTTACTCATTGTGCTTTGTTCTTTCTTGTCCTATAGGCTTTGCGCCAAACTCACTGAAAATTTTAGCTTACGAAAATAATGAAAACGCCCGCAGCACCGCTTGCCGTTTCTCAAGATTGCCGCGCTGTACATTTGTAAAATGCGTCTGTAGGTTTTCACAGATTTTTACGAGATTTTCAAGCGATGTCTTGGCCAGCATCTCGGCGAAAAGCGGTTTGCTGGAAAGTGGCCCCGCGGGCAAAGCGCCCTGCCGCGCCTTAGCGACCATAATTTGCCGCGCAATCCACTCCATAACATTTTCAAACATCTTGTAATGCACGGCGTTTCCGGCGCGGGCGAGGTCTTCAGCGATGACGTGAATGCTCGACCATTTCCAGTCCGGATAATCCTCGAACAGCGCAATCACCTTGCCCATCATATCCAGCCCGCCATTTTCAATCAGATCAAAGGCGCGGCCGATACTGGCTTCCGAGAGCGTGTAGAGCGCCTGCACCTCCGCCGCGCCAAGGTGATAGCCTTGCTTCATTAATAGCGCCGAGAAGGATTCAATATCAAGCGCAGGAAAGCTCACCACCCGCGCCCGCGAACGGATCGTCGGGATAAGCGCGCCCAAACGATGCGTCACGAGGATCAAAACCGTATTTTGCGGCGGCTCTTCAAGGATTTTTAAAATCGAGTTTTGCGCCGCGCGGGTCATGGTGTCGGCATCATTGATGATCGCGACGCGCCAGCCGCCTTCCGCCGCAGTCATTCGCAAAAACGGCGCAATCTTTCGAATTTCATCAACTTCGACGGAAGCTTTATACTGGTTTTTATCCTCATCGAATTTACGTTCGGCCACGATCAAATCCGAATGCCCGCCGGACGCCACACGGCGAAATATCGGATGATCGGGCGAAATATCCAGCGTTTCAGCAGGCGCAGCGCTCATATCATCGGGCTCAGGCGCGAATAACGCATCTTGCATCGGGTCATCAAGCTTTTGCGCCAATAAAAACCGCGCAAAACGATAAGCAAAGGTGAATTTCCCAATCCCCTCCGCTCCCGATAGAATAATCGCATGGGGCATTTTCCCAGAATTATAGAGCTTCAGAATCGCCTGCTCGATCTCAGAATGCCCGATGAAGAAATGACTCTCCCTTGGCGGCAAGATACCACTGCGCGGCTCTCCCTCTATGGCTGCGGCTGCGTCGCTATCACCACCCTCAAGCTCAGCCGCATCAACGGCAATCTCGTCTTCGTCTTCTTCGCCGAATAAATTCATCCCAGCCCCAGCCTTTCTGCGACGATCAAGGCGACTTGGTTTTGAATAACCTCAATCCCCTGCGCTGCATCCACCACCACAAAGCGCTGCGGATTTTGCGCCGCCAGCTCCAAAAACCCCGCCCGCATACGCTCATGAAACGCGAGATCAAGATTTTCGTATTTGTCCTCGGTGGAGGATTGCGCGGCCAGCCGCCCCTTTGATCGCTCCAACCCCAATCCAGCAGGCACATCGAGCAAGATCGTCAAATCCGGCTCAAACCCATCAAGGCACAATTGGTTAAGCGCGTTGATATGCTCCAGCGGCACACCCAGCCCATAGCCCTGATAGGCGCGGGTGGAGTCGGTAAAGCGATCAGAAATCACAAGATCCCCCCGCGCCAAAGCGGGAGCAATCAGGCTGCGGACATGATGCGCCCGCGCCGCGAACAGAAGCAAACATTCTTCTATCGCGCTCCAATTGCCGCCCTCGCGCTCCACCAATAAATTACGGATTTTTTCAGCCTCGGCAGTCCCGCCGGGCTCGCGCGTTACGACGCATGATCGGTTTTGCTCACCAAGAAACGTCGCAAGCGCTTTGACCTGCGAGGATTTACCAGAGCCCTCCCCGCCTTCAAACGTGATAAAAAATCCCTGCCTCTGTTGCGATTCTCTCATAGTATCAAGCCTAAAGGCTCAGGAGCTTCCTGCAAGGAATAGTTTCATCTTGGTCAGCGTTTTTGCAAAGAAGCCTTGCTCCTCGACATTATGCGCCAGATAGAGCGGAACTTCCTGCGCGCTCGGCAATCCCGGCACGGCAATTTTCAGCGTCCCGACAGGCTGATCCTTCGATAATGGCGCGACGAGCGGCCCATTGTAATTGACCTCTAGCGGAATATTATCCCGCGCCGTCCGCGGCAGAGTTACAATCACATCTTTTTTGACAACAAGCGGCACGGTTTTGGATGTGCCGAACACAATATTCGCCTCGGCCAGCGGCGCGGCCGCTTTAGCCAATACGCGATTGCTAAAGCCTTGCAGCGCCCATTGTATGAGCCGCGCGGCTTCATTGGCGCGTTCAGACTGGCTTTCGATACCATTGACAACCATAATCACGCGGCGATCTCCCGCCACAGCAGAGCCGATCAAGCCATAGCCCGCTTCTTGCGTGTGGCCTGTTTTAATCCCGTCCCCGCCGATATTGCGATACAGCAGCGGGTTACGATTGCCTTGCTTGATACCGTTATATTCAAATTCAATCTCGCTGTAATATTTATAATAATCAGGGAAATCACGGATAATTGCAGTGGCCAAAATCGCCAGATCAAGCGCCGTTGAATAATGATTTTCATCCGGCCAGCCGCTGGCATTCATGAAGTTCGATCCAGTCATTCCCAGCTCTTTTGCACGTCTGGTCATCGCCTCGGCAAAGGAGATTTCAGAGCCAGCCAGCCCTTCAGCCAATACGATTGTCGCATCATTCCCCGATTGAATAATCACCCCGCGAATAAGGTCTTCAATCTTGACGTTGCTATTGATGTCGACAAACATTTTCGAGCCGCCCATGCGCCACGCGGTTTCGCTAACGGGAAGCGTGTCTTCCAGCGACAAACGCCCCTCTTTCAGGGCTTCAAAAACCATATACATGGTCATGACCTTGCTCATCGAGGCGGTCGGCATACGCTGATCGGCGTTTTTCTCGAACAAAACCGTTCCGGTATCATAATCAATGATGATCGCTTGTTTGGCCGATGTTTCAATAGCCTCTTGCGCCAGAACCGATTGCAAAGGCAATGCCGCCAATACTACGAAAAACAGAACTCTACAAAATAACATCATCACAAACCCTTTTCACAAAACTTTGCACGTAAAACGTTAATACACTGCCGTCAACACAGTCAAAACCAATGCCAGTAAAACAATTTCACCGCGCTTAATCAACCACGATAATCGTATTGGCATTGCCCGCCCGCACGACCTCGCGCATCAACTGATCAGCCGCGGGAACACTGGGCGCGGGCATCCTTACGCGGTAAAATTGCTGACCGTTCACAACGGCTTGCATCACCCTCACCTCACCCAAAGAAGAAAGATTTTGCGCCAGCCTGTCGGCATTGTCCTTGTTGGTGAATGATCCCGCCTGCACATAAATCGTGGTCGGGGTGACGGGGAATTGTTTCAGCACAGGGTCAGGATAAAAGCGCCCGTCGCGGCTATGCCCCGTAACACCAGGGGGCGGCACAATATCGCCAATCTCCACAGGTTGCAACGCTGCCACCTGAACCGCTGGCTCATCATGCACCGGCGCTGTTGCGGGAGGCTGGCTCGTTGCACCGGTCGGTGAGCCGTATTTGCGGCGGTTCATTGCTACCTCAACCCCCGCCGTGTTTTGCCCCTGCCTTGCGGCTTCGGCGATTTCCAAGCTTTCCTGCTTGAGCACCTGAACCTTCACCCGCGCCGTGCCTTGGTTTTTAAAGCCAAGCAATTCGGCGGCGCGCTGCGATACATCCAAGACTCTGTTCTTGGCAAAGGGCCCGCGATCATTGACCCGCAAGATAATCGAACGGCCATTCTCCAGATTGGTCACACGGATAAGCGAAGGCATTTGCAAGGTTCTATGCGCGGCGGTCAGTTCATTCTTATCGAAAATCTCGCCATTGGCGGTGCGCCGCCCGTGAAACTTCGCGCCATACCAAGACGCAATTCCGGTTTCCTGATGCGTATAGCTTTCTTGCGGTTGATACCAACGCCCGTCAATCTGATACGGATTACCGACCTTGAACGTGCCTTGCGTTTTGGATGCCGGTGGCACTTTCTTGGCAACATGAGAGGCCAATTGCACTTCGGCACAAGCCCCAAGGCTCAAAGCGGCAGCAATTAAAAATAAATTCAAAAATCTGGGAAATAAAGAAGGCACAATTCTTTCACTTTAATGTTGTTTGATATTATTAACTATCGTGAACGGTGAACGGCTAACGGCCTAACCGTCCGTATGCTGGGCAATCGCATCGGCCAGCAAACCAACCGAGGTTGCAAAATAGGTCGATTTATTCCAGCGCATAATCACGCGGAAATTATCATAAACCAAAAACGCAGGGCCGCCGATTCCATCCGGCACAACAACCGAAGCCTCCATATCAACGCCGGACGGCAGCGCCGATCCATCGGGCAAGGTTACGCCCATGGCGCCCCAAGCGCTTAACGGCTTTTTGACATCAAGACCGGTATTGGCCTTCGCAAAGCCCTGCGGCAACTTGACCGCACGCCCCCAGCGCTCGCCCGCTTTCCAGCCATGGCGGCTCAGATAATTCGCGCTTGAGGCAAACACATCAGGCAAAGACGTCCAAATATCGCGCTTGCCGTCGCCATTTCCATCCACCGCATAGGCATTAAAGCTCGACGGCATGAACTGGTTTTGCCCCATCGCCCCCGCCCAAGAGCCTTTCATAGCCTCAGGCGCGATATGTCCCGCATCAAGAATCTTGAGCGCATTCATCAACTCACCGCGGAAGAACTCGCTGCGCCGTCCATCATACGCCAAGGTCGAGAGCGCAGGAATAACCCCGAATCCGCCCGTATTATCGCCATAGCTCGTCTCAATCCCCCACAGCGCCACAATATATTGTGGCTGAACACCGAAACGCTCCGCCGCACGATCAAGCTCGGCGCGATGAGTACGCAGCATCTCCCGCCCCTTGTTAATCCGCGCTTGCGAGATCACACGCTCGCGGTATTTGGCAAAGGTCATCGTGCCTTCGGGCTGCTTGCGGTCAAGCTCTATAATCCGTGGGATTGGGGCATTTACGCCAACAAAGGCGCGGTCGATTAAATTTTGCGAGATTCCCTTTTGTGCCGCCTCACGCTTTACGCCAGCCAGCCAGCTCTCAAAGGATTCCTCCCGCGCTTGGGCAGTACCGATAACGGCGCTCACGCTCAAAACAACCAACAAAGCAAAGGCAAAAACTCTTAAGCGCATGGCAACTCCCTTATCAATCAGCGTCTGTTCAATCATACAAATGAACAGACAGCTTAAAGTTCCCGAAAGACCAGCACAAGGCAAAACGGCCACATGGCCACAGAATTTTTTTGCAATTTTTACTTTACAGCGCCCATCACTTGGCTTTAGAAAAGACAATCTTCAATCGCCTTCGCGCTATTAAATATGGATGAGTGGCAGAGTGGTTGAATGCACCGGTCTTGAAAACCGGCGAGGGTGCAAGCCCTCCGTGAGTTCGAATCTCACCTCATCCGCCATTTCACAAACAGACCTCTTAAGTCCTTGATGATTTGTGAATGACAAAGATATAAGTTGTGAACTCCCTGAATTGGCTCATTTGATTTTTAACTCTTAAGAATTACAATAATTTCTGATTTAATATTGATTTCGGAAGATTTAAACATGTTCGCGTATATAAAAAGTATTTTTCTCGGAAAAAAAAATTAACAACAACAACAACCAAAACGGAACGAACGTTTTTGGAAATGGTAATACAGTTAATAATACGACAATCAATAATACTACAACAGCCAACAAAGAAGATATTCTTAAAATGGGATTTGCTCCAATTCATGTCAGGGATACCCCGCCCTCTAATCCAAAAGAGGGTGATTTGTGGGTAGATACTAGTAAAAAAGGATAACATAACTATTCAACTCAAGCCCAGCCTGAAAGCGATTGATTTCAGGCATTGACAGCTTTTCAGGAATATCTCTAAACCTGTCGCGCTTACCAAACGACCCAAGGTTTATCCTGGGCACGCTCCGCGTAAAACTGCGTTTTCCCTGACAGCGACAAAGATACCATTTCCATATGCCGATGCGTTCGCATCAAACGGCCCCCCCCACCCAGCCGGCACAGCCTGTCGCGCCCAGCTTAAACCATCCGTGGAATAGTATGTGTGAGTGCCAGAAATTCCGACATAACCAATGTCCTCACCGAAAGAAATATTGTTAAACTCGGGTTGAACACCGCTCCAACCTCCCAGTGTCCATGTAATCCCGTCAACAGATCGAATTAGCCAAGTCCCCCAGCAGCCTGCGGAAACAAATCCACCACTTGTATCATAGGCCATACTCTGGCCGCCACAGCCATCGGTTGCAGCCTGCCCAACCCAGTTAATACCATCAGTGGACGTCATTACACTGGGGCCAGTGCCATCATATCCCCAACCACGAATGGCTGCATATCGACCGTTCCCATAAGCAATTTTCGTCCAACGCCCGCCCGGCACATCGGGTTGAACATTGACCGCTGTCCAAGTGATACCATCGGGCGAAATTGCCACGCGGCTGGAGCCCTCCCCATCTACGGCAACAAATCCAGCATGGCCATAGACAACGGAACGCCAATCGCCACCGGATGGCAAAGCATTTGCATATGTATTCCAGGTTTCGCCATCTTCGGACACAACAGCAGTGCGCCCCCCGGTAAAAGTTTGTATACCAACAAAACGCCCATTGCCATATTCAAGTGCAAATAAGCCAGTGGTCATAGTGCGTTCCGTCCAGCTTATACCATCCGAAGACGTCATAACCCTATTTGTTCCATTGTGTGAAACTGCAGCAAAAACACCGCCACCATAGGCTACAGAACGATAGTCATTGCTGTTTGCGGGAGTTTGAATTGACCACACCAGATCCTGCGGGGCGCAGGTCGTTGGCCCCGGCGGTGATGCCACTGTGCCGCACCGAAGCCCTCCGGAAATTTCATCGAACGTTATTGGCATCCCATCTTCACAATCTGCCAGATTAGAAAAACTTGGACGCTCTGCCTCCCATACCGAACCGTTACAAATCAAAATAAGCTGTCTTCGGCTCTGATCTGGATCGGCTGTCATAGCAGTAGCCCCTTCAGGGAGGCCTGCACAACTATCACCAGCCGAAATAAATGTTCCTTGGAGCTGCGCGCTTGCCAAAGACGGCATCAGAAGCAGGAAAGCAATCAAAACAAAAAGCTTCATGAAATCACCTCAAATAATATTATAAAATATTGTTTCCTAAATTTTAATAAATGAAATGAAACCATACGAAATTATTTTGATAATTAAGTTATCGTGGTATAAAAACGTAAGCTCTAAAGACCCTCTATATTTTTATCTCTGGGCCAACTGGTTTTCCAACCAAGGTTAACGTACTTATCTGCACCGGGATCCAGCTTAAAGTCCCAACGCAATAACCCTTTGATATTGTTAAAATCACTCTCATATCCCTGTAATGTCTGCCTAGGTAAAATTGCAACATTGATCCCCTCATCTCTAGCCACAGGGATTGTTTTCATGACAACAATATTTACAGGTTGCTTATGCAGATTTTTAATTTCTGTTAAAAAGTGACGCTCAACAGCGCTATCTCTGACAATAATACCTGCTTCACTTCTTTCATCTTTTAAAATTCTCTGCGTTACTGAAACCTGATCATCAATACCAAAGCCAATATCTTGCTGTTCTTCAGGGCGAAGCATGGGGATAGACATTTGCCCCACAAAAGCACCGTCACGGAACAGGTTAACCTGCCCCGGCAGAATTGGTGCTTCACCTTTCAATTTGGCCCGCGCAACCAAAAACGCCTTGGTGCTTAGTTGTGGCTTAATCTGTATTTGCAGATTATTCTCAATTTCAAAATGGCCTATCTTAAGTTTGCTAGCGCTACCGTCAGCTTTTACTGAGCTTAGCCCCGGGATAATGTATTCGTTTATATATCCTGCAGTTGCAATTTCCGCCTGCTGAACCTGAATACTTTCTAGTTCATTCATAATTGCATCAGCGGAAGAATCCATACTATCAAGTGCCGCAACTTCCATACTATGAAAAGAGGCCGATACACCGCTTGGGGCTTTACTATGCCTTGCATAAACAGGAGGGGCATAAGGTTGCTGTATATCAACCCACATGGAGCTCAATTCTGGCAATGTAGCACCACGATGCGGCTGAGCCGTTGAAAGAGTTAGCTTTATATTAGCCCAATCCTCACCTGTATTTTGTTGAACAACACCGTACTGGACAAGCTCCAATTCTTCCGTGAGTGTATTCAAACGGGCATCATAGACTGGATGCCATTCCGCATCAGGAACTTGATAGCTCAGATCAATTGTTATTTTTGTAGAGCTTTCAGACTCAATCGGCAGGCTTATTGTATAAGTGCTTCTTGCTCCGGTATGAAGCTGATTAAGCTCTGCCCGAAGCTTTCTTAATTGATCATCAAAATTGCGTTTCTGGCTCTCATAAGCTAGGGAAGCCTTCAAAATTTGGGACATTTGTTCATGTATCGTGTTGGCGGCATCAACCCAGCTATCCGGGCTAAGCCTGAGTTCTGCAATACTTTCATTTTCACGCATTGCAACCTGATTGCCTAACGTGGCTATAAAATTTTGCCGAGCGGCTAAGGCTTCCTGCTCGGCTTCCACAACCTTTCGTTGATCTTCTATATTTTTAATCTGGTCGTGAAGTTCTTTTTCACGCGGTGCCACCAGATCAATACTGGTTTCCATTCTATGGGTTAGAGCGCCCATAATAACTTTGCCACTAGCTTTACCCTCAGCGCGCAGCGAGTCAACCAACATAGAGGTGGGCATATCCCTAAAAATTACAATATGCTCTCCTGCTGGTATGTTGATTTCCGCTCGGCGGGTAAGGACAGCCCTATCAGCGTAAACCGTAGCCGCCGTCAACACACTGTCCGTTTCTATTTCAGAAGCCATGAGAGACGTTGATGCAACAGTTAAAAAGCCTAGGGTTAAAACAGCAAGTAGACGCATCATAAAATCTCCTTCATGATATTGTTTTTATAGACTACCATAGAGGTAGATAAGGTTAAAGTTATATCCTGAGGGGAGCATTAAAATGGATAAGGCTATTTACTACATTGCGATACTGGCAAATCTGGTTTTGATGCTTGTTGTATTCTTTCTTATGGTCGAAACACGTGGAAGTGATATTTATCTGGTTGCGTTACTATTACTGCCGCCTGTGCTCGCTATATATGCTATTTATCGTGGTGGCGATATAGAAGAAAGGCGCCTGTCAAAAGAAGTTCGTAAAGCTAAGCTCAGGCTGGAGCTCTCCAAGCTAACACAAAGCTCAAACAATGAATGATAGCGCAAGCCTCCCCTGCTTTCATAGAGCAGAAGGGGCTTTTCCAAACACCAAATACCGCCCCTCACCTAAAAAATATTGAGTGGTTTTAAGTATCACGCTGCCTGCCTGCTAAATAAAAAACATTGTAAATATTGAAATTAAAATTATTATGACGCTGAGTGCTGAAATATCGGTACTCAGCGCGCAGTTTTAAGCACTTTAAAAATGCAGATTTAATACAAACGAAAAGCAACCATGAGCACAGTCCAGACTTTAAAACCCGTTAGCGGCAAGCCTGATATTGCAGCGATATTGCAAAAACTCCAAAATGCCGATGCCCATATCGCCGTGATCGGTCTTGGCTATGTCGGCCTACCCTTGGTGGAGTCTTTGTTCTCTGCTGGATTTCAAGCAATCACCGGCTTTGATGTCGATACCAAGCGCGTTGACGTGCTCAATGCCGGACAATCCCCGATCAAACATATATCGGGCGAGAAAATCCACGAAATTGCGACCTCCGGAAAATTCAAAGCCACAAACGATTTCAGCAATCTGGGCGCAGCCGATGCGATCATTATTTGCGTACCGACACCGCTGACAAAGCAGCGCGAGCCGGATTTGAAATATGTCGTGGAAACAACCAAAACCATCGCCCAGCATTTGCGTGCAGGCCAGCTCATCACGCTGGAATCCACAACCTATCCCGGTACTACAACCGAAGTTATGCGCCCGCTGCTGGAAAAGGAAACAGGCTTAAAATCGGGTGAAGATTTCTTTCTCGCTTATTCACCGGAGCGCGAAGACCCCGGCAATGAGAAATTCTCGGCCAGCAATACACCCAAAGTCGTCGGCGGCGATGGCGCAAACGCGCTTAAACTGGCCAGCGCGCTCTACGGAAAATTTATCTCCACGGTGGTCGAGGTTTCCTCCCCCGAAACAGCCGAAGCGGTCAAGCTGACGGAAAATATCTTCCGCTCGGTCAATATCGCGTTGGTCAATGAATTGAAAATCATCTATGCGAAGATGGGCATTGATGTATGGGAAGTGATTGAGGCCGCAAAAACCAAGCCTTTCGGCTATATGCCGTTTTATCCTGGCCCCGGCCTTGGCGGGCACTGCATTCCGATTGATCCATTTTATCTGACATGGAAAGCACGTGAATTTGACCTGAACACCCGTTTCATCGAACTGGCGGGCGAGATCAATAGCAAGATGGTGCGCTATGTGACCAACAATCTCGCCGAAGCCTTGAGCGAGCACGCGCAAAAAAGCATCAAGGGCTCTAAAATCCTGTTGCTCGGCGTTGCTTATAAGAAAAATGTCGATGACATGCGCGAAAGCCCGTCATTGAAAATCTGGGAAACCCTTGAAGGGCGCGGCGCACAAGTCGATTATCACGACCCTTATATCCCCTCAATCCCCAATACGCGCGAGCATAAAACCTTGACAGGGCGCAGCAGTGTTGCGCTTGATCCGGCGGTGATACGGTCTTATGATGCGGTGTTTCTGGCGACTGATCATGACAATCTCGATTATAAAATGCTTTTTGAAAATGCATCCCTGATCCTTGATAGCCGCAACGGATTTGAGCAAAAAGGATTTACCGGGCTGCCCGTTGTGAAGACTTAAAAATAGAACCCAAAATCAGACAAACAGCATGACAACACAACCACATATCGGCGTTATCGGCTGCGGCCATTGGGGCAAAAACCTGATCCGCAATTTTTCTGAATTGAGCGCGCTTCTGGCTATCTGCGATAACAACCCCGAAACAGCGGCAAAATTTGCAGCGGATTACAATGTTTCCGCGCTAGGCTTTGAGGAAGTTTTGCGCCACCCTGACATTCGCGGCGTTGTATTGGCCTCCCCCGCTCCGTTCCATTTCAGCATGGCCAAAGCCGCGCTGGAGGCCGGAAAAGATGTGTTTGTCGAAAAGCCGATTTGCCTTGATGATACCGAAGCCGCGCAGCTTTGCGAGATCGCTGATAAGAGCGGGAATATTCTTATGGTCGGGCATTTGCTGCATTATCACCCCGTCTTTATGAAGCTGAAACAACTGGTTAAAAGCGGCGCACTGGGGCGTTTGCGTTATATCTATTCCAACCGCCTGAGCCTTGGTAAAATTCGCCGTGAGGAAAATGTCCTCTGGAGCTTTGCACCGCATGACGTTTCGATGATCCTCGGCCTCGCTGATGAAGGGCTGCCAAGCTATATCAACGCCTCCGGCAGCTGCCAGACCCACCCCGCTATCGAGGATTTCGCCACATTGGAAATGCGCTTTGCCAGCGGCGCGGCGGCGCATATAACGGTTTCATGGCTCAACCCGTTCAAGGAACAAAAGCTGATTGTCATCGGCGATCAAGGCATGTCGATTTTTGATGATCAGGCCGATTGGCCGCAAAAGCTGATGCATTATCCGCATATCGTCGATTTCAGCGGACAAAGCCCTGATATTCAAAAATCGGATGGGATCGCCATAGACGTCGCCTATTCCGAGCCGCTGCGCAATGAATGCCAACATTTTATTGACTGCATCCAGAGCCGCGAAAAGCCGCGCACTGATGGCTATGAGGGTCTGAACGTGCTAAAAGTTCTTATTCGCGCCGATCAGGCCATTCAACAAAAGAAAGCCGCTTAAGATTATGAGCAACCCCACAGCGCCAGCCGAACAACAAAGCCCAAACAACGCCCAAGGCCAAGAATATTTCGTGCATGAAAGCTCTTATGTCGATCAACCATGCTCTATCGGGCGCGGCACGAAAATCTGGCATTTCAGCCATATTCTATCGGGCAGCGTGATCGGCGAGAATGTCAATATCGGCCAGAATTGTGTGATCGGCCCCGATGTCACGATCGGCAATCAATGCAAAATCCAGAACAATGTTTCGGTTTATAAGGGTGTTCATCTCGAAGACGGCGTGTTTTGCGGCCCGTCTTGTGTGTTTACGAATGTGAATAATCCCCGCGCCGAGATCAATCGCCGTGATGAATTTCTCAAAACCCTCGTCAAGCGCGGCACAACCATCGGCGCGAATGCGACCATCGTTTGCGGGCATACGCTCGGTGCTTATTGCTTTATTGCGGCGGGTGCGGTGGTAGCGGCTGATGTCCCCGATCATGCGCTTATGGCCGGCGTTCCCGCAAAGCGTATCGGCTGGATGAGCCATGCCGGCGCGAAACTCGATACCACACTGACCTGTCCGATTGACGGGCGGCGCTACGAAGAAACCCCTCAAGGCTTGAAGGAAATCACAGCATGACACAAATCCAGACACAGCAAAAATCATCAAATTCCGAGCTGAAAGCCGCGCCGCAAAATATTCCCTTTATTGATCTGCAAGCCCAGCGCCTACGGATTGCCGCCGAGATTGACGCCGCTATTTTAAAAGCAACGCATGAGGGCAATTACATTATGGGGCCGCAGGTCAAAGCGCTTGAAGAGGCTCTGGCGGAATTTTGCGGCGCAAAATACTGTATTTCCTGCTCCAGCGGCACGGACTCGCTTGCGATGGTTTTAATGGCAAAGGGCGTGCGTCCCGGTGATGCGATATTCGTGCCCGCCTTTACCTTTATCGCCACCGCCGAAGTCGTGGCATGGCTGGGCGCAAAAGCCTTTATCGTTGATGTTGAGCAAAACAGCTTTAACATGAACCCCGCCTCACTTAAACAGGTGATAATCGATGCCAAAGCGCAAGGCCTTAGACCCGTCGGCGTTATTCCTGTTGATTTGTTCGGCCAGCCCGCCAATTATCCTGCGCTGATAGAGATTGCCGATGAGTCGGGGCTATGGGTGATGGCCGATGCGGCGCAAAGCTTCGGTGCGAGCCTCAACGGCAAGGCCGTCGGGCAATGGGGGCTTGCGACCTCGACCAGTTTTTTTCCCGCCAAGCCTTTGGGCTGTTACGGCGATGGCGGCGCGCTTTTTACCGATGATGCAGAGCTGGCGGAAGTCCTCATCAGCCTGCGCGTTCACGGCAAAGGCTCGGACAAATACGACAATGTCCGCATTGGCATGAATGGCCGTTTGGACACGCTGCAAGCGGCGATCTTGCTGGAAAAGCTGAAAATTTTCCCTGATGAGCTGACCGCAAAACAAAAAGTTGCTGACCGCTACAATGAGGGCTTGAGCGATCTTGTGAGTGTTCCGCAATTGGAGCGCGGCGCAACCAGCTCTTGGGCGCAATATACGATAATCCTGCCTGAGAAGATCAACCGCGATGCGTTCGCCAATGCCTGTAAAGCGGCTGGCGTTCCGACCGCGATCTACTACCCCATCCCGATTTCAAAGCAAAAAGCCTATCAGCATTTTCCGGTGGTGAGCGGCGGCGTTCCGGTTTCCGATCATCTTGCCGCGCATGTCATCAGCTTGCCGATGCATGCCTATCTTGAAACGGATGTGCAGGATTACATTATCCAAACTGTCCGCAGCGCTATCGAAAAGCCTTAGAACAGAGGCAATAAGACAGCGGGCAAGCTACCTTATCTCGCCAAGCAGCGCGTCGGTTGCCCCTGCGCGGGCATCCCAGCTATGTGCCCTTACGATCACCTCACGGCCACGCGCGCCCATCTCCTTGGCGGCTTGCGGATTGGCTGCGATTGCGGCAACCGCCCTTGCCAGCGCGCCCGCATCCTCAGACGGGATAACAACCCCGCATTGCTCGGCGCGCACCAGATCGGCCTGCCCCGGCAGATCACTAACGATTGCGGGAATACCACAAGCGAGCGTTTCAAACAGCTTAAGCGGCATCACGCCCGTTTGTGAACGATTATCAGGATTGCTAACAGGAACAAGCCCCGCCAATGCCCCCGCCACATAAGCCGGTACAGATTTATAATCAAGACGGCCTTTCATGTGAATATCGGCATGCTGCGCCGCACCCGCCCGCACCAAATCGGCGCATTGCCCATCACCGATTACAATAAGATGAACGCCTTGCGGCCAATCTTCATGTGCTGCGGCCTCCATCATTACAGGCACGCCGTGCCAACGCGCCAGCCCTCCAAAAAACACAACATAACGCTCCGGCGCATCATCGGGCGCATCCAGATCAGGGCGAAACAATTCAGTATTCGCCCCGTTCGAGATCAGGGCACAACGTACCTTGCCGCCCGCCTCAACCTCTGCCCAGCGACACAGATCCTCGGTCACGGAAATCAGCTTGCGCGCGCGGCGATATTGCCAACGCTGCATCCAGATCAGAATATTTTTCACACGGCCAAGAGCCGGATAAGTCACAAAAACATCTTCATAAGGGCCGTTGATTTCATGGATAATCGGAATACGAAACAGCCATGCAATGACCGCACTGGGGAAGGCCAGATAATGCCCGCGCACATATAAAACCGACCCGCGCCGCCAGCGCACCCACAAGCAAAGCTGCACCCAGAATGAAGCCAGTAAGCGGATGAGCAGCGGCGGCAATTGATAACGCCCCGCATAGGGCGGTTGAAACAGCCGAACATCCCAACCGCGCCGCCGCAATCCGGCGATAATTTCATGGACATGGGCATAGCTCGCCTGCCCCTCGCGCGGCGCTTCCAATGTCAAATAGCTCAAGCGCTTGTTGTTAGCCGTATTTGTGTTCGTGCCTGTTTTGCTCATGCGCTCACGGCTCTTTTTTGATTTTCGGGTGGCGCAAGCCTGTCAAACAGTCCTGCTATTTTTTCACTCTCTTTTTCAAAGCATAAAATTTTTGCAGCGTGGTCACTGGCTTGTTTGGCAGCATGAATATCTTCGGCGCTCAAGGCGTTTAACTTTTCCGCCATTGATCGGGGTGAGAAGTTTTCCGCCACTATTCCGCAGCCATAAGACTCTATCAACGCCGCCATATCGGGCGACGGGCCGATCGCCAACATCAACCGCGCTTGTAAAAATTCGAAAAACTTATTGGGCAAAGCATATTCGGTATTAAAGCCCGTCGGCTGTAACAGATAAAAACCAATATCATAATTCTGTAGCATCGGCAAAATATCGGAAAACGGTACAGGATCGTGAAATTGAATACGCCGATCAGGCGCGGCTTTGGCCTTCAATTCATTCAGATAGGCCGTATTTCCGGTCAAATAGAAATCAAGCGAGAACCTCTCATCCAATAACGCCATTGTTTCAATCATTGTTTCTAATCGGCGATCAGGATTGGCTGCGCCGTGATGAACCATGCGAATAGCAGCGCCCTCAGTCTTTCGCACAGGATAATCAACATAAGGCGGGGCGCTGCGTAACAACAAAACATCCACCCCGAAATCTTGTTTATAGCGGCGGCAAAGCCCGTCCGAAACGCTCATAACCTGCTCGCAAAGCGGTAAATATTTTTTGCACAAATACACGCGGAACGGGCGCTCTATCATCCGAAATATCGGGTTACCGCCATATTCTTCGGGGTAGTATTCTCGTGCATCAAAGATCACTTTTGCGCACTCATCCGCAATAGCAAAAGCATCGGGCAGCAAAAACAAATCTTCCACGATAATCAAATCAAAATTTTCGGCGCGCAGCTCTTCAATCTGCGCCTCGGATATATAAGGAAATTTGAGCGGATATATATAAGAACGTATAAACGCTTCAGCCTTGCGCTTCAGCTTGGCATATAGCGAAAATGACTGGTTTTTGAGCGGCCAGTGCTTTCTTACGCTCATCTGTTCTTGATGAGCGCCCGATATGACCGAAACATCTTCACCACGCTCAAGACAAAAGCGTATCATGCGATTTGGCCGCGGATTTTTGTTATGGTCGGGCAAACACATCATCAAGAGGCGCATCGGATTGCCTCGTTTTCGATAAGAAATTCACGCATGGCCTGAACAATTTTCTGGGCGGCGCGACCATCGCCATATAGCAACTTCACCCCCCCATCTTTAGACATATTATCAGATCGGTTTTTTGCGATGCCATGTGCAATTGCAGCGCTTATTTTTTCGGCACTCGCCCCCGTGAGTGTGTTAACCCCATGCGCCACCAGTTCAACCCATTCGGTCTCATCACGCATTGTCACGCATGGTACGCCATAGAAATATGCCTCCTTTTGCACGCCGCCGCTATCCGTCGCAATCACCGCAGCGTGTTTTTCCAGCATCACCATGTCAAGATAACCAACAGGATCAATCAAACGGATATTATTCGGAACGGATAGCCCGTTTCGCTCAAAGGCGTTTTTGGTACGGGGGTGCAGCGGCAATATCACGGGGAGTTCGGAGCGCCCCAGCCCTTCGACAATTCCCGAAAGCCGCGACGGATCATCGGTATTTTCAGCGCGGTGCAAGGTCGCAAGCACATATTCAAACGGACGCATATCCAGCCTTGCCAATATCTTGCTGCTTGCCTCGGCCTTCTTCGCATAATAAAGCGCAACATCATACATGACATCGCCGCTTACAATAACCGCCGCGCCGCTGATCCCCTCTTTGTGCAGATTATCAACGGCGCTGCTTGTCGGCACAAACAGCAATGAGGCAATATGATCGGTCAATACGCGGTTAATCTCCTCGGGCATGGCGCGGTTATAAGAGCGCAAACCCGCCTCAACATGGGCAAGCGGAATGTGAAGCTTGCTGGCCGCCAGCGCTCCGGCCAATGTTGAATCCGTATCACCGTAAACCAGAACCATGTCCGGCTTTTCCTGCATCAAAACCGCCTCAACCGCTTCGATCATGCGTCCGGTATTTTGCCCGTGCGTACCGCCGCCGATCCCCAAATGATAAGCGGGTTTTGCGATTTCCATTTCCTCAAAAAATACATCGGACATATTCTGATCAAAATGCTGTCCCGTATGAATCATAATTTCACGCAAGCCCGCTTCAGCCATTGCTCTGGAAACAACGGAGGCTTTGATAAATTGCGGCCTTGCGCCAATGATCGTGACAATCTTCACAACTCTTACTCTTTATGCATTTTGGCTTGCGGCTTTGTTTGAGCGTCTACCTCAACCGAAAAAAGCTCCATCCAGACACCGAAGCTGATAATCCTCCAGATAACAAAGCTGAAAGGCCGCTTGCCGTCAATGATTTCTTCGAGGACAGCCAGCGCCGCCTCCGGCTTGATAATCCCGTTCGTGCGGGCGGCGGCTTGCTTGAGCCTGTCACGGAACAGTTCAGGATAATTGCGCAGCCATTCTTCTTCGGGCGTAGCAAAGCCGATTTTATCAATACGGTCACGAATGACATCGGGGATAATCCCGCTCATGCCCGCACGCAAAATCCGCTTGGTTATGCCGCCTTTGATTTTGTAATGATCGGGCAGCCCCATCACAAATTCCGCCAGCCGATAATCCAGAAACGGCACACGGCTTTCGATACTATGCGCCATGGAATCACGGTCTTCCCAATGCAGAAGCATTTGCAGATTGGTTACGGTCATTTGCGCGTGGCAAAGGCTGCGCACATCTCTAGCCGTGCCGTGATGCGGCTCGCCCGCCTTGGCGCGCAACTGCTCGATATCCAGCCATGCGGGGGCTTTTTCCATGCGCCGCAAAGCCTTCCTGAGCGGATTTTTCAACCAAAGCGGCAACAAGGCCGAACCTGTCTGCGCCGCAATCCAGAGATAAGAATGGCCGTGAATGCGGTGAATGGCGCGCGCCTCTGTGATCGCCGCCAGCAAACGCCCGCGCCGCACAAGGCTTGAGAGCAACGCGCCGAAAAACATATGATAACCGGCCAACTGTTCATCCGCCCCCTGCCCGTCCAGCATAACGCGCACATTTTGCTCCGCCGCCAGTTTGAAAACATGCCATTGCGCATAGATACTGGTCGAGCCGAACGGCTCATCCTGATGCCATGTCAGGCGCTCCAAATCGCTGAACAACGCCTCAAAACGCGGCTGGGTATAATGCGCTTCAATACCGCCTGCGGTTACAACGGCCTCGATCCACTTACGTTCATCAACCCGCGCAACATCGGCAATCGCCGAGAATGTCTTTTGCAGCGCCCCCGCCCCCTGCTCGGCCAGCAATCCGTTCATCAAGCATACAATGCTGGAACTATCCAGCCCGCCCGACAAACAAGAACCGACAGGCACATCGGAACGCAAACGCAGCTGAACCGATTGTCGAAGCAAATCCTGAAACTTTGCAGCGGCCTCTTCAAAGCTGCCCTGATAGGACTGCCCGCGCAGCTGATACCATTGAACCGCTGCAATCGGCGCATCGGGCGGGAACGTCATAGTCATATCCAAAACCGCATAATGCCCTGCGCGCAAATGATATACGCCCTCAAAGAGCGTTTCTTGCGTGTGATCCAGAGCGCTCCACACCAAAAAATCATAAGCGCGCTGTGTATTAAGCTTTGCCCGCCAATCAGGATGCGCTGTGAATTGCTTGATCTCCGAAGCGAAATATAGCGCCCCGTCCGGCGCAGCCCAGTAATATAAAGGCTTCACACCAAAACGATCCCGCGCCAGAAACAGGCTTTGGCTCTGCGTATCATAAAGCGCAAAGGCCCACATCCCGTTAAAGCGCGACAAACAATCAGCGCCCCATTCCTGATAGGCGGCCAGAATAACCTCGGTATCGCTTTGGCTGACAAAATTATAGCCGAGCGCAACCAATTCCTCCCGCAATTCAATATAATTATAAATCTCGCCGTTATAGACAATCCAATAGCGCCCAACGCTATCGCGCATCGGCTGGTGACCGCGCGGCGAAAGATCAAGAATTGATAAACGACGATGACCAAGGCCGAGCGCAGCGCTTTGCTTATCCTGATCGCTTAGCGCCGGAAGCTGCATTTCTGCGGGCGTATCCGCGCCGCCATAAATTTCGGGTGCAGCGTTTCGGCTTTTGGGGTTATCTGTGTTTTCATCTGGGCTATACGCGCTTTCACTATTAGCGCGCCAAAGCGCAAAGCCCTCATCATCCGGCCCGCGGTGACGGATAACATCGGTCATCCTCCGCAGCACCCCGCCCGCAACGCCCCTCGGCGCTATAAATCCGCTAATCCCGCACATTTTCCGGCCTCGCTTTTCCGATAAATCCGGCGACCAGCGCCGTCATTTCCCGCAGGTCAATCATACGAAAACGATCAAGACCGTAAAGAGCGGCGGCGAAAATAACGATCTTTACTGCGAGCGCAAAAACCGAGATCGTATCTATCATCACGGCCAGAACCGCCGCCAGCGCAAAAAACGCCGCGATCAAACCAATCTGCTGCCAGTTATGCGCGATATAATAAAAACGCTGGCTGGACACCATATAGGCGGCAAAGGCCACAATATTGCCGATCAGCGTCGCCAGTGCCGCCCCGACAATCCCCCATAGCGGAATCAGCACCAGATTGAGCGCGACATTACACAAAGCCGCCGCCAGATTGATCCACAATACAAGATGCGTCTTTTTGGCGATAAAAATGCCCGGCGCGAAAATATACATGCCCGCCAGCAAAATCGACGGCACCAGCAGCGGAATAACAATATAGGCGCCGTAATAAGCCGGCGTCGCCGCCAGCAATAATATCTCGCGCCCGAACAGGCTCGCTCCCAGAAAAATCACCAGCGCAAAAGCGGTAAAATAACGGAAGATGCGCTCAAGATCTGCTGGGGTTTGCGCGTCGCGATGGTGCTTCATCACCAGCGGCGTCAGCGCCCCCTGAAACCCGACCATCAGCAGACCCGCCACGCCGGCCACGCGAAACCCAAGCGCATAAAGGCCGACATCTTCCAGCGTCATAAAATGATTAATCATCAACCGATCGGTATAGGTCGATAAAAACACGCACAAGCCACTGGGCACCAGCGGCAGCGAAAAAGCCAGCATCTCGCGCAGTTTTGTCCGGTCAATCAGCGGGCCGAATGTCCGGCGCAACTTGAACGCCGCCAGCGCCCCGCCGCAAAAAATACCAATCGCCATGCCGGCCAGAATTCCCTCCAGCCCCCATGACAGGCCATAGGCGCAAATAATTGCCGCCACTGCCGTCACCAGCGTCATGACGATGCTGACGACGGCATAGTCGCGGCTGCGCAGCTCCCAGCGCAACTGGTTTTGCAAAAACATAAACAGACCGTTGCCCGTTATATAGAGAACGCCCAGCCGGAACGCCGTTTCATAATGCGTATCACCAGTGATGAGCTGCGCCAGCGGCGCCGCCCCGATCAACGCTCCGCCGGCGAACAGGGCATAGCTAAACAGCGTAAACCACAGCGCACTGGAGGCATATGCGCGCCGGTCGGCGTCGTTGTCGCTGTCGGCATAAAAACGCGCCACCCCTTGCGATATTTCCAGCGCCACCGTCAAACCGACAAACGCACCAACAATCAAAAACAGATCCAGAACCCCGTAATCCCCCGGCGACAAAATCCGCGTATAAAGTGGAATCAATAACAACCCCACCCCCCGGCTCAACACGCCGGGAATGGTGTAAATCAGACTGTCTTTGAGGAAGGCTTGGGTTTGGGACATTGCATTTTATTTCGTGATCTGTGCGAATGATTTAATGGAGGATAAGGCGGCGCTGTTTGACTTCAGGCACAAACTATCAATCCCATAACATTTGACAAGATTCTGAATGATTTTACGGCAATTCGATTCGGAAATGCCAACACCGTATGGATAGGCCGTATCATCTGGATTTAGACACCAGTTTTCCGGCGGGGCGTCTTCTATCAGGATTGAAAATTTTTGTGCAATAATATCTTGATTCCAGTGATTTCTAACAAAATTATGTGCTTTCTTTCCAAGATCATGCCTTAAATTTTTATCAAGAATCATTGTCTCAATAGCGCTTTCAATCTCGTCAGGATGGCATAAATAAATGGGTGGAGACTGATCTTGAGGCGTTACTTTTTTTAGAATATCCCAACCATATCCACCCACAATGGATGGTTTGCAAAACCATGCCGCTTCTGTAGCAAAACCGGCCATGGGTCCGTCACTGTAAAGCTGGTCTATAATAAAATCGCATTCATGCAATGCTGCGATTACATCGCTATGCGGTTTGTTGATAATTTCTTGATAGTTAATCGCATAACCCTGATTCTTTAATTTTTTTATGGTATGACGTATTAAAGCACTTCCCTTGACTGATTCATTAGAAGGGGCATGAAGAATAGTAACCGGTTTATTAATATTATTTTTTCGGGGAGACACATCCTTATGAACATCATCCGGTACTGTAACAGGGACACCAATAAAAGATGTGCTTACATAAGGTTTCGACAAAAAATGAGAAATTAATGGTGCTGATAATATAATATCAGAGTATTTCTCTATGGTTTTTATTTTTTTTGATGTCTTTCGAGTTCGTTTTTTTAAGAGCGATAAATTAAAATCTGCTCTGGAAATGATCGATCCATCCATATAAGGCGGGCGAATTTCAGAACCATGAACCAGATTTGAAATAATTTTTTTTCTGCATTTTTTTAAAATCCATAGATCGTGCGCCGTTCCAAAAAAGGAGTATCCAAACCCAAATATAAATACGTCATGATTTCGAATACTCGGTACGATCAACATTAAACGGGTGATTTTTTCTAAAATTAACCAGAATGTTTTTTTAAATATTTTTTTTCGCGGCGTTTTATTGACGTAGCATGATGCGATATCATGAATTTTCATCAGGCCTTTGTGATTTTCATGGCCATATTGGAAAACATGATTATTTCCTCCCATAAAAGTAACATCATAACCTTGAGCGCGCAGACCTGAGACAAGATTAGTATAGTATCCGGCGATTTCACAACTGCCGACAAAAATGCGTTTGCGTTTATTCAGCTCACCCATCTGGCCACTCCAAAACCATGCTGTCCGAAATTATCGCCATTATAAAGCATGTATAAATTATCGCCCCAGCAAAACAAATGAGGATAGCAGATCATTTCTTTTGCATGTTCGTTATCAATAGAAATGCCTGCAAACTTATCTTCGCGTTGCCATTCTAAAGCATTATCGGAACGAGCATAACCAATGCGGTATTTTCCAATATCCGCATGAACATAACTGAACCACATTTTATATCCGTCTTGTCTGTTACCAATAACAGATGAACGGGCTATATTTGTTTCACCTTTTTGGAAGTCTATTGCAACACGCCCATCACGTTGCCAATCAATACCATTATTAGATTCAGCATATTTAATATGATAAAAAGATTTTAGTTTTCTATCATCACCACGTTCCCATTTTATGCCTGATACATATGTCATGCGCCATAAATTGTCTTCAATAAAAACATGCGGAGACGTCACAAGGCAGGGGTCAAATTCACTACGTGCCATAATGGGCGCCGGTGAATATTTTTCAAAATTTTTCCCATCATCACTGATGGCCAGACCAATTGATGCGTAAAAAATCGGTGCCTCAACACCCTGATTCCATCCGATATAATACATATAATATTGGCCGTTATGCTTCACAATGGAAGAGGGATATACACCATGCTCATCAAACGTGCCTGTTTTTCCGGGAAATAGAACGGGGTGATTTTCTATGTCTGAGACAGATATTCTGTTTCCATCTGGAACAATATCAACAAAATGAATGTGAGATCTTTGCTCTTGGGTTCGTCCGGCAAAAAAAACACGCACACAATTATCTAATACAAGAGCTGTTGGCAATTGGGCATGAGATGAAAGGTATTTTGTCGCGCAATTATTTATATTTAAAAAGGATATTTTTTCCCACTGTCCCGTCATGATTTCCTCACAATCATCGTCCATTCCCACAAGGGATAATCATGCAGCAAGGAAACGGCACGGGAGAAATTCTTTTTGCAGTAGTCGAACCAGTAAGACGGGTCGCCGTAATATAAATGAGTCTCTTCCCAATCGGCATAAGATGTCAGAACATTGAAAGAAAAGCCTTTGCGCGAATGGCGGTTGATCTCATCGAGCTTTGCGCGCATGAAATCTTCCCATTCTTCGCGCGGCGCCTCAAAGCGAACATTAAACGTGCCGGAAACAAAACTGTAATCGGCCTCTGTGGTGATATTTTCGGCCTGTTGTAAATTGAGCGATCCGGTGAAGGCGGAAAGATTGTCGCGGGCGGAGCTGAGCATATCCTTGCTGATATCATAACCGTTATAGGCAGTAACATCATGACCCAGCGTTTCCGTCAAAAAACGCAAATGCGCGCCATAGCCGCATCCGTAATCATTGACGCTGTAAGGGCCGTTATCATCAATAATTGATGATAATTTGGTAAAGCGCAATGACTGGCAATCTTCGCTGTTCCATCCGACGGCTTTGGATGTTGTGCCCATATCTCGCATATTATTCGAATACATCGATTCTATTTTTTTCAACTGCTCAGTAATGCTCATATCTAGAATCCAATATCTTCGCTGTTTTTGGAAAAACGTTTTGTGGCTTGCGGCACGTAAACGTCCTTTTCCTGCGTATCCTTCATAATCAGCGCCCCTGCGCCGATCAATGTTTCATCGGCAACGTTCAGACTGTCGCGTAAAGTCGCATTGACACCGATAAACACATTATTGCCGATACGGCACGATCCCGAAATCACCACATGCGATGAAATAAAACAATGATCGCCGATAATGCTGTGATGGCCTATATGATTGCCGCTCCATAATATGGTGTTATTGCCGATACGGGTAAATGGCTGAATAGTGTTGTCTTCGAAAATAAACACATTCTCACCAATTGCAGTCGTGTCCCATGTTTTCACATTCGGGTGAACAAAGCTTGGAAATGTATATCCCTGTACTTTCAGCTCCTCATAAACACGCTGCCTGACCTTGTTCATTTTACTGTAGCCTATTGCTACAAAAACATCGTTTTCTTCCGATGCAAAGTTTTTCGCAATATCTTCTATAGCAATCACGGGAAGACCATTCAGGCTGTCTTTATTCATATAAGCGCGATGACAAGAAAACGCCAATACCTCGTAATCGGTGTATTCTTCAAAGTAAACACGCGCCAGTTCAGCAAACAAGCCGGTTCCGGCAATGACAAGATTGCGTTTGTCCATACTATACTATACCTCCGCTAACCATCGGCTTACTCTCCAATTCCGAGAACGGCAACACATAAACACCTTCATACTCCCGCAGCAAATCAGCTTTAGAGGATGTATAAACACTTTGATTAAAGACCTTGTTGAAGTAGTAATACGGGTAATCCGTTGTACCCCAGCGCTTTTTAAAATCATATACGCCGCCTTGTGTAAGCCATGTTCCGCCCCAATTCCAGTTTTCAAATCCATTGCTCTGCGCATCGACCATAGCTTGATATATAATCAATGCCAATGCTTGAGTGTTACGAAACTGCTCTAGAATTACAGGCGTAAAATACTCCACAGTGAGGTTATAGTAGAATAACAAAAGCGCTGCAACAGGACGCCCCTCCAGTTTTGCAATATAGATATCCCATTCATTGTCTTTCATGACTTGAGGAATCAAATCAAAAAAATCTCGCCGTTTCGATAATCCACCAATAGCGCCCATATTGAGTGCGTGACTATCATACAAAAAAGAAAGTGCATCATGCTCGCGCTTTCTTTCGATTACAACTCCCATACGCTGTGCTTTCCGGATATTACGTGGTCTTGGATCATCAAACATTTTCATGAGCGACAATTCAGTTTCGTCTTTTGGCAGGCGTGTAATCTGACCGATTCGCTCGTCTATATGCGTAAATTCAATATGTTTTTTGTAAAAATCAGAATCCTCAAGCAAAGGATTGGTAATAATCGTGGCGGATAAAGCATTATTTTTTTTGGCTGTTTCATAAAATTTTTCTATCAGCAAAGTTTTGGCAAGATCGTCATATTCATGCTGGATAACACCACCATTGCTTCCGTAATAAGCCATTGAGTTATAAACTGTGCCGAGCGGCCCGTCTTTCACTATAAACGGCAAAAAACCAGCTATTTCATCTCCTCTTTTGGCAACAAACCATCCTCCCTGTGCTTGAATGTGACGTGTCACCAATTTCATAAATGAGGGTGATGAATAAAGCAAAGATGCACGATGTTTCAGGAGATACGTGTTGATTTCTTCTTCTGCATCAATCCCAATCGTTTCTATTGATAAAACCTCGTTTCTATTCATATTGCACTCTCTAGATCAGTAACATACTCCTCAAAGCTCAGCAAAGACCAGATAAGCAAGCGGCGGTTTTGCTGGCCGTCAAGATGTTCCTCGACCAAGGATTGTACGGAATCCGCATCGAGAATACCGTCATAAATCTTGGCGTTTTTGGTCATCAGGCGGCGCTTGACAAATTCGATACTCTCACCTTTGAACCAGCTCGCATCGGGCGCGGAAAAGCCCTGTTTTTCAGCCGAAGAGATATCATCGGGCATATACTTCTTCATCACATCACGGACGATTTGCTTGCCGTCTTTTGTCTTCTGATAATAAGCGTTCACCTTGCTGCCCGGCTCGTTCTCATTGATCTTAACAACCTCGGAGAGATTATTCAGCTTCAGGCTGACAGGGCATTTCATCGCAAAATCAACCAGATCATTGTCCAGAAACGGCACGCGGCTTTCCAGACCATGCGCCATCGACAGCTTGTCCTCGACAACCAACAAGCCGTGCAGGAACGTCTTCGCCTCAAAATAAAGCGAGTGGTTGATATAATCCTCAGGCCGCGTCAATTGATCGGCGTGAAATTTGAACACATCCCTGAAAATATCACGCGTCCAGACATCCTTCACATCATCCCAAATCGGGTTAAACACCTTACGAATGACGCTATTGGGGATCAGCCTATGCCAGAAGAGATAATATTTGTCGATATAATTCTCAAAATCATCATTAACCACGGCGCGGTAATATCGCCACGGATAGCCGCCAAATAGCTCATCCCCGCCCGCCCCGCTCAAGACAACCTTGACGAACTTGGAGGCCAGCTGCGCCGCGTAATAATTCGGATAACTTTGGCCGACGCGCGGCTCTTCGAGATGCCATGCCAAAGACGGTAGGCAGCGCTCCATATCACCGGCCTTGAGCACCATTTCATATTGCTCGGTCTTGCAGTGATACGACATATATTCGGCACGGCTGCGCTCATCAAAGGCCAGCTCAATCCCCGATGCGGAATTCAGATCAAAGCCGCAGGTAAATGTCTTCATATACGGATAAGATTGCGTGGCAATCGCGGTGATTGCTCCTGAATCAATCCCGCCGCTCAAATAGCTCCCCAGCGCAACATCGCTCATAAGCTGGCGATTAACCGCCTGTGCAAAAAGCCGATCAAGCTCTTCACGGTATTCTTCGTCCGAGGCTTTAACATCCGGCTCTTGAAAGTTGAAATCCCAGAACTGGTGAATCCGCAACGGCTTATCGTGTCCGGCCTCCACCACCATGAAATGTCCGGCGGGGAGAAGGTGAATATCCTCCTCCAAGGTCTGGTTGGTGAAAATATTCTGAAAGGTGAAATATTCCAGCAAAGCCCGCTTGTTCAGCTTGCGGCGGAAGGATTGATCCGACCAAATCGCCTTTTGCTCCGAACCGAAGCGAAACACATTGCCCTGCACGGAATAATAAAGCGGCTTGATGCCATATCGGTCACGGGCAAGGATCAGTTTTTTCTTTTCTGTATCCCATAGCGCAAAGGCAAACATACCGTTGAATTTCGTAAGCGCCCGCAGCCCCCATTCCGCATAGGCATGTAACAAAACCTCGGTATCGGTATTGGAATAAAAGCGATAGCCCTTGGCCTCCAGCTCCGTCCGAATAGCGAGATAATTATAAATTTCGCCGTTATAGGTCAGGATATAGCGCCCATCCTTGGAAATCATCGGCTGATGCCCTGCGGGGGATAGGTCAATAATCGCCAAGCGCCTGTGACCAAGGCCGACTGCGCCCTCAACCCATTGCCCTTCGCCGTCCGGCCCTCTATGGGCTATGGCGTCGGTCATTTTTTTCAAAATCACCGGAGAAACAGGCTTACCATCAAAACTATAGATCCCCGCTATGCCGCACATTTACTCAACTATTCTTATAAAATTTTTCTTTAAACACCTCTGCATCAATAACCTTATAGGATGCAGAATACGACTCTATACGTTTATCCATCTCCTGATTGCCTGTAGTTTTAAAATAATACACATCATCGAGTTGTATACCGATAGCACCCAGCATACGTTTATACCATCGGTGCAAATTTTTTTCATTCCCGTGAACGTATTCCGCATAAAAATCAAAGCCAAAATTGTCTTCTGCAGAAAATCCATAACTTTTTTCATGTGCCAGTTTATAAAGCTCGTACGCCTCGCTTTGGACATTACGAAAAAAATTTAAAAAGCTCAGCCTTCTATTATTTTGCTTAAAATATACATTGCTACTCAAATCATAGAGTATCCATCTATTTGTACTTTCATTGAAAACTTCAATCATTGTATGACCGTTATCGTACTCATTCCAATCATCCAGAGATGACGTTGTTACAATTCTATTTTTCATACCGATCTCGTTTAATAGATTTTGCGCAAAAGTCGAAATATGTCCGCACGTCAAAAATACTCTGCCCTTAGCGCTCTGAGCCAATAGCTCTGAGTATGATAAGTGATCATGCTGATTTCCATGGCTGAAAATATTTGATAAAGCTGACATCAGAATATCAGGGTGGTCTATGTCTTTATTGTAAACAATAAACTGCGACGAAAGTTTATCGTCATAAGAAAAAATTCTATACAAGCCGGGCTTGTTAATTTTCACAACATAAGAAACAACTTGATAAGCCCCTCTTACATCTATGACACTAAGATTATTCAGAGGCAAAATAGGCAAATCAATACCGTTAAAAGCGGCGTCATCCCGGCTGTAATACTGCACGTCATGAAACTCTGTTCCTTTTATGGCATATACCAGAACATCCGCATCACTCGCCTGCTGCCCGTCATCTTTTACAGAAATGGCCGCCACCAACCCTGCAAGCAAGACAACAAGAACAACAACAATTATAAACCTGTAATCATACCTCATAATTTTTTAATAGCCTCGATCACATAATCATAATCTTCCTGTGCCATACGGTTGTGCAGCGGGATGGCCATGGTGTTATCGTTGCAATCCTTCGCGCCCTTATAATCTTCAGGCTTGATATTATAACGCTCGGCGTAATAGCCCAGCATATGCACCGCATGCGTGCCGGGACGCGTTGAAATGCCGCGATCTTGCAAGACCTGCATCATCTCGTTACGCGGCATCGGCGCTATATCAGGATCAACATAGGTCACAAAAGCCTGCCAGCCATGGCGGCAATTTTCAGGCGCTTCTGGGAGGCGAAGCCAAGGAATATCCCGCAAAGCCTCACGATAATAAGCGGCATAGCGTGCGCGCTCGTCAATCAGCCTGTCAAGCTTGGCAAGCTGAACAATACCAACCGCACCTTGCAGATCCGTCATGCGGTAATTATAGCCCAGCACGTCAAAATCGGGCAGCAGATAAGGCCTGGAGCCTTTATGGCGCTGCTCTTCTGACAGGCTCGCCCCGTGATTACGCATACGGTTCATACGCTCGGCCAGATCAGGATCATTGGTTGTAACCATGCCGCCCTCACCCGTTGTCACCGATTTACGCGGATGAAAAGAAAAAGCTGCAACATCGCCAAGCGCACCGGCCGGAACGCCGTTCCAATCCGCACCGGCGGCGCAAGCCCCGTCTTCCAATATTGCCACATGATCGGGCAAAACAGCACGCAGCGCGGGAACATCAACGCAAAGCCCGAATAAATGCACCGCAATCACGGCTTTTGTGCGCTCGGTCACCTTGGCGCGCACCTGATCAATCGCGATATTGTTCGTCAGCGGATCAACATCGACAAATACAGGCTCTGCGCCGCAATACAAAACGGCATTGGCGGTTGACACCCATGTAAAGGCGGGCACAATCACCTCATCCCCCGCCTCAACGCCCAGCCCCGCCAGCGCCAGATGCAATCCCGTTGTGCAGGATGTGACCGCCAGCGCATGGGCGACCTGATGGCGTTTGGCGAAATTCTGTTCGAACTGCGCGACCTTGGGGCCTTGGGTCAACCATCCGCTCATCAAAGGCTCGCGAACCGCTTGCCATTCTTCTTCACCCGTCATCGGCAGGGAAATTTGAATTACTCTTTTTTCAACCAAGATTATTCACTCTTATCCACTAGACACTTTAGATCAAGCATTACGCAACCAATATCAGCAATCAACGCTTAGGCTATTATAACAATCAGCAATTCACCTTAAGCCGCTTTGCTGGCCTTGGACGGCGCATCAATCCCATTGGCAATCCGCCAGTCAATCAGCCGCTGCAGCCCTTCACGCAAACCAATCTCGTATTGAAAGCCCAGATCGCGCTCGGCCTTGATCGGGCAACCGATACGGTTTTGCACCATGCGCCGCGCATCATCTTCGCTATAAGGGTGATATTGCACGGACAGATCGGAACTTTTCTGATCAAGGATCATATCACAAAGCTGCTTGATTGTGGTTTGCACCCCTGTGCCGACATTGTAAAATTCATCCGTAGCGTCCGATTGCAGCGCCAAAACGTTGCAACGCGCCGCATCATAAACGGAAATGAAATCATAGGCTTGCGTCCCGTCGCCATTAATCTGCGGCGCTTCACCGGCAGCAACCTTATTGAGCATAATCGGAATAACGCCCGTATAGGCCGCGGTTTGATCCTGATGCGGGCCATAGACATTCATATAGCGCAATCCGGCATAGCTTAAACCATAACGATCATAAAAAGCGTGACACATCGCCTCACCGCAAATCTTTGTCGCGCCATAAAAATTGCGATTGTTGAAGGGATGGGCTTCCGTCATCGGCACTTCCAGCGCATCACCGTAAACAGAGGCCGAAGATGAATAAACCAAGCGCTCGATATTGTTTTTTACGCAAGCTTCAAGAACATTGAACGTCCCTTCGATATTCACGTGAAAGGCTGTGCGCGGAAAATCCTTACAGTGCAAAAGCCACATCGCCGCAAGGTGAACAACCCCCTGCACGTCCTTCATCGCATGGTCAAGCACATCAATGTCACGAATATCCCCGCCATTAGGGTACAGCGTGCATTTGGGGTGCTTCAGATATTCCTCGATATTCGAATGCTTGCCGCGGGCAAAATTGTCATAGACGATCACTTCCGCAACATCGGTTTTCAAAAGCTCCGCCACGACATGACTGCCGATAAAGCCCGCCCCGCCGATCACCAATATTCTTTTGCCTTTAATATCCATATTTGCCCCTTGCCTCTTAAGCTCTTTGGTATTTTACATCGATTTATGCCTGAAAATAGCAGCACTGCGAAATTCTACAAGCAATAATATGATTGATAGCAAGGGCAATTCGCATTATTCAATGACAAGATGGAAAAAATCGAAATCTTGATTATCGGGGCGGGGGTTGTCGGGCTGGCGATTGCACGGGAATTTTCCTTGAATGGCCGACAAGTCGTGGTGTGCGAGCGCGAAAAAACCTTCGGGGCGGGGATCAGCGCCAGAAATTCAGGTGTCATTCATGCCGGTATCTATTACCCCCAAGACTCGCTCAAGGCGCAGCTTTGCGTCCGTGGCCGCGAGATGCTCTATGACTACGCCAAGGCCAAGAATATCCCGCATTTGAATTGCGGCAAGTTGATCGTTGCCGGGAATACGGAGGAGGAAAGCACCCTCACAGCCATCAAGGACAAGGCCGCACGCAACGGAGTGGACAATCTGGAATTTCTCACCCGCGCCCAAGCGCTGCAGCTAGAGCCTGAACTGGACTGCACAAAGGCGCTTTACTCCCCCTCAACGGGGATTATCGATATTCACATCCTGATGGAGCGTTTGATCGCCGATATCGAGGATCACGGCGGGCTGATCGCCTATGACAACGCCGTTGAGATGATCGTGCCTGATGAGGATGAAAGCGGCTTTCGGGTATTTTTCAACAATGGCGGCGATATTCACGCCAAAACCCTTATCAATGCGGCGGGGTTGAGCGCTCAAAGGATTGCTGGGGCGATCAGGGGATTTGAGGCGCGGCACATCCCGAAACTCTACAAAGCCAAGGGCAATTATTTCTCAATCTCGGGCAAAGCGCCTTTCAGCAGGCTGGTTTATCCTGTGCCTGTCGCGGGCGGGCTGGGGGCGCATTTCACCATGAATATGGCGGGGGAGAGCCTGTTCGGCCCCGATGTCGAATGGCTGGAGGATGCGGATGACAGCGCCGCTACGCCAGAGGATTACAGCGTCAATCCTGATCGCGCCGAGAGCTTTTATCGCTCCATCCGAAAATACTGGCCGTCCGTCATGGACAGAACGCTTCAACCCGCCTATGCAGACATCCGCCCAAAGCTCAAAGGGCAAAATATGGGCGATTCCGATTTTGTTATCCAAAACGCGCAGCATCACGGCGTAAAAGGCCTCATCAACCTGTTCGGTATCGAAAGCCCCGGCCTGACTTCCTCTATGGCGATTGCGCGAGAAGTTGCAAAAGCGGATATACTAAGCATAATGCAAAAATGATAATAAGCGCATACCCTAAGGCATTCCGGGCGCTCTTTCCGGTACAATCACAGGGGCTTCGGGAGAGACTGCATCAACACCCTCAGAAGAAATATTAGCAAGACGCTCATCCAGAACGGCACGAAACGCTTCAATTTCAAGGGTTTGCTCGGGCGCATTGGTCAGCCTCTCTTCAAGTCTGGCCTCAATCTGCTCTCGCAACAACACTCTTCCGTTTTCAGGAAGACTTGAAATCTCCGACTCGAAATAGTTCAAAGCTTCCATCCCTCTGGAATCGAGTTCATCGGCAATCACAGCTATTCGGGATTGAAGCGCAATAGTATTATCAAGGATTTCAAAAGATTGCATGCCAAAATCATCAATCGCACCGCGTATGATGTCCCTGACATCATCGGCATCATTTCCGTCAACAACAAGCCTGTCATGAACCAGCCCCATAGCCAGCGTATCTATATAATCTGCATAGCGAGTTGTGTAATTCTCTGCCGCCGCTACATCACCATCACCTGCAAGAAAACTGTTTTCATAGGAGCCTATATCTCTTTGCAGCTGTCCAATTACATCTCGTTCAACCTCACTCCTAATTTGCGCCAAGCCTTCTTCTGATAAAGTTATCAGATTATTCGGATCAAAAAATCCGGTTTGGCTTTCAACCTGACCATAAAGAGTCTTAGAGGCCATATAGATTGGGTTATAACTTGTTTGCGGTATATCAGCAGGCAAATGCGCCTCAAGATATTCTTGGTACGATACTGTCATTTTTACACCCTCTTACTTATTATTTTTTATTATATGAAAATTAAGTGTATCATAAATTATAAAACGTTAAGAAAGTGTTAAGTTTTCACTTAATCAATGAAAATTCATAAGCTGTACCCTTTAAAATTTGCAAATAGCCGCCCAAGCGACTAAACAAGCCTCATGCTGTCTTATCAACACGCCTATCACGCTGGAAATTTGGCCGATATTCACAAACATGTGGCGTTGGCGGCGGCGCTCGATTATCTCACGCAAAAGCCCAAGCCGGTGAGCTATATCGAAACCCATGCGGGGCGCGGACTGTATGACCTGAGCGCTGCCGAAGCGCTCAAAACAGGGGAGGCCGCAAGCGGGATCGGCTGGCTGCTCGGCTCTAACCTATTGCCGCCGCAAAGCCTCTATGCCAGAACGCTTCGCGCTATTCAGGACAAATTCGGGCGCAATGCCTATGCCGGTTCGCCGCTGATGGCGCAAACGCTGCTGCGCCCTGATGACCGCCTGTTTCTGGCGGAGCTTCACCCGCAAGAATATGACGCGCTGGCAAAACTTTTTGCTGCGGATAAGCGGGTGAAGACCGCAAAGCAAGACGGGCTGGCCTATGCGCGCGGCCTGCTTCCGCCGACACCACGGCGCGGGCTGATACTGATCGACCCCAGCTATGAGATCAAAAGCGAATATGAGCAGATCGCCGATTTTGTGCTCGAAGCGCATAAGAAATGGCCTGTCGGGGTGATTATGCTCTGGTATCCGCTGCTCGCGGCGCAGCGCCATGAGGCCATGATCACCAAGCTGGAGCGGGCAGCTCTGCCCAAAGCCCTGCGGCATGAGGTTGATTTCAGCGCCCGCAACAATCCGCGTCACGGTATGCGCGGCTCCGGGCTTTATATTATCAACACGCCGTTCGGGCTTGATCCCGCGTTGGGGGAGTTAGAGCGTCTATATCAGCTTGAACCATCTCCTTGATCATCGCTTCGAGCGAGATTTCCGGCTGCCAGCCCAGAATGCGGCGGGCTTTTGCGGCATCACCGCACAAATGATGCACCTCCGCGGGGCGATATAATGACGGGTCAACCTGAACCAGAATCTGACCCGTTTTTGCGTCACGCGCCGTTTCATTTGCGCCGCTCCCGCTCCATTCCAGCTCCACCGCAATCTCGGCAAAGACCTTTTCTACAAACCATTTCACCGATTGCGCGCGCCCAGTCGCCAGCACAAAATCATCCGGTTCATCCTGTTGCAACATGAGCCACATGCCGCGCACATAATCGGCGGCGTGCCCCCAATCGCGCTGCGCTGCCAGATTGCCGAGCATGAGCGGCTGAGCACACTCTTGCGTTCCCATCACCCCCAAAGCATGCCGCGCTACTGCGCCCGTGATCTTGCGGGTTACAAATTCCGTACCGCGCAGCGGGCTTTCATGGTTGAACAAAATCCCGTTGCTGGCATGCATCCCGTAAGCCTTGCGGTAGGTGCGGACAATCCAATAGGCATAAAGCTTCGCGGCGGCATAAGGGCTGCACGGCGCAAAGGGCGTTTCCTCGTTTTGCGGGCTCATCTGCGCATTTCCGTATAGCTCCGAGGACGAGGCTTGATAAAACAGCGTCTTTTGCTCCAGCTTCAAAATCCGTATCGCCTCAAGCAATCGCAAAACGCCCAAAGCATCGACATTGGCAGTATAATCCGGCGTATCAAAGCTCACATGAACATGGCTCTGCGCGCCGAGATTATAAATCTCATCGGGTATGATCTCCGACACCAGGCGAATAAGGTTGCCGCTATCGACCAAATCCCCGTAATGCAGGGTGACAGCGTTCAAAACCGCGTCAATGCGGTCAAGCCGTTCGATGGAAGCGGGGCGCACCAATCCATGCACCTGATACCCTTTTTCCAGTAAAAACCGCGCCAGATACGCTCCGTCCTGCCCGTTAATCCCTGTGATAAAGGCGATTTTTGGTTTTTTGTTCATCCCCGCAGCCCCTTTGCCTGATAAATTTCGATTGATCCGATATCGCACCAGTCAAAAGAGGCGCGTAAAACCCGCCCAGCGCTGGTTTTTTCACAATAAAAACGGTCAAAGGCAATGGCGGGGAAGCGCCCGAACAGTTCCGCCGCAATCACGCTGAGCATCCCCGCTCCTGCTCCTGCTTCCAATACCACCAATTCCGCCAATTCCGCACCTTCTTGTGTGAGGCACTGCTCCGTCACCGCCTCCGCCAAGGCATAAACCTCCCCTGATATCTGCGCCGCCTGCCGCAAAAAAATATCCGTATCCAACAAAAATATCCCGCTATTCCACTGCGCGCCCTGTTCAATAAGGCTCTGCGCTTCATATGTTTCAGGCTTTTCATGGAACTCTACGCCGCCCGCATCGCGCTCTATAACATAGCCATATTCGCTTGACGGGCTGAGCGGCGGCAATCCGAAATAAACAATCCCAGCTTGCGCCCCCTCGCCCGCATCTCCGTCACCGCCAGATTCAGCCCTCAAAACCGCAAACCCCTTACGCATATCATCTTGAAAGGCTTGAATATCCTCAATGATATGATCGCTGGGCAGCGCCAGAATATAACGCTTTGCGCCCATTCCAAGCCGCCGCGCCAGCATGGCCGCGAGTAAAATCGGCGCCAATGTATTGCGGCGAAACGGCTCTAAAATGATATGCGGGCGGAGCGCAGAGCTTGACCGCGCCTGCGCTTCAGCCACCCCCGCCTCAATTGCGGCCTTATAAAGCACATTCACGAACAGCATCGGCGCAGAGAAAATTTCAGGCGCAAGGACACGTTGCAACGTTAGGCTCAGCAGGCTTTTTCCGGCCTCATCGCAATGAAATTGCTTGGGGAAATCGGCATTGGACACCGCCCGCAAACGCGCCCCCTGCCCGCCGCACAAAATAACCGGAATAATTTTATCTATCGCTTGCAAACGCTTTTCCCTGCCCGTTGCCATTTAATAAAGTAAAACTATCAAAAAGATGCAACCATAATTCTTGACATGGCGCAGAATATAAGTATATTGTCGCAACTTAATTCCGAAATATACGGGAAAAAGGTCTTGAAACGCCCTGATTTCCAATAGATTTACAGAGATAAAACAATGTTTGCAATTATTCGTACCGGTGGAAAACAATATCGCGTTGCCAAAGACGACAAGCTTGAAATTGAAAAGCTTGAAGTTGAAGACGGCCAAAGCATCAATTTTGATGACGTTCTTTTCGTTAGCGACGGCAAAACCGTCAAGACGGGCGAGCCGGTTGTAAAAGGCGCAAGCGTTAAGGCGACTGTCATTTGCCAGAAGCGCGGCCCGAAAATCACGGTCTTCAAAAAGAAGCGCCGCCAGAATTACCGCCGTAAAAAAGGTCACCGTCAGGATCTGACGCTTATCCAGATTACGGACATTAAAGCTGCGTAAGACTTGATCGCTGCGGCTTATTCAACATTTTAAGGAGTTTAGATTATGGCACATAAAAAAGCAGGCGGTAGTTCCAGAAACGGACGCGATTCAGCTGGTCGTCGTTTGGGCGTAAAGCGTTTCGGCGGCGAAACAGTTCTGGCCGGAAACATCATCATTCGTCAGCGCGGCACAAAATTCATTCCGGGCAAAAATGTTGGCTTGGGCAAGGATCACACGATTTACGCTCTGGTTGATGGTCAGGTTGTGTTCACACGCAAGAAGCTGGGTGAAAACTCGACTGTGAGCATCTTGCCTGCTGCCAATGATGCGCGGACAAAAAAAGCGGCTGAATAAGCGCTTTTCTACAAAGATTACAAAAAGGGAAAGGCGCAAAACCTTTCCCTTTTTTCATGAAAAATGCTTGTTCTGATTATTGATTACAGACTTAAAAAACGAAAAACCGAACCGACTTATAAATTTAAAACAACACCAAAGCACGTAACACTCAACAGATGAAATTCCTCGACGAAGCAAAAATCTATATCAAAAGCGGAGATGGCGGGCCGGGCTGCGTGTCGTTCCGCCGCGAGAAATACGTTGAATTCGGCGGGCCTGACGGCGGCAATGGCGGGCGCGGCGGCTCTGTGATTTTCGAGGTTGTGGATGGGCTGAATACACTCATCGATTTTCGTTATCAGCAGCATTTTCGCGCCAATAACGGCCAACACGGTATGGGCTCAAACCGTTCGGGGGCGAGCGGCAGTGATTGCATCGTCAAAGTTCCGATCGGGACGCAAGTGTTGGCCGAAAACAAAGAAACCGTTCTTTATGATTTCACCAGACCGGGGGAGCGCGTAACCGTTCTTAAGGGCGGTGACGGCGGCTTTGGCAATTCCCATTACAAAAGTTCAACCAATCAGGCGCCGCGCAAGAAAACGCCGGGCTGGCCGGGGCAGGAAATCGGGATTTGGCTGCGCTTAAAGCTGATCGCCGATGTCGGGCTGGTTGGCTTGCCGAATGCCGGTAAATCTACATTTCTGGCGGCGGTGTCGAATGCCAAACCGAAAATTGCCGACTACCCGTTTACCACGCTCTCGCCCAATCTCGGCGTTGTGCGGGCGGGTGAGACCGATTTCGTGATTGCCGATATTCCGGGCTTGATCGAAGGGGCGCATGAGGGGCATGGGCTGGGCGACCGCTTTTTGGGGCATATCGAGCGGACATCGGTGCTTTTGCATCTGATTGATTGTACGCAAGATGACATTGCGGGCGCTTATCAGACCATTCGCACGGAGCTTGAAGAATACGGCCATGAGGTCGGCGAAAAGGATGAGATTATCGCCCTGACCAAGATTGATGCGCTGGGCGAAGAGCTGGCGCGGGAGCAAGCCAAGGCGCTCGAAAGCCTCACAAACGGCGCGCCGACCCACCTGATTTCGGGCGTGTCGGGTGCGGGGATCAAGGAGATATTGTTTCTGCTGGCCGACCATGTCCGCGCCTTCAAGCAATCCGAACTGGAAAGTTTTGGT
>JBKBPR010000007.1:0-75185 GCA_046293135.1 Alphaproteobacteria bacterium
GAAAATAATAACTCTCATCCTAGAAAATGACTCTTTAGGCGGCGGAACCGATGAAAATTATACCAGCGGCGTGCGCATCAATTACACGAATACAAATGTAAAATTTCCTGAAATCGCGCACCGCATTGACAGGCTGATCCCCACATTCGATATCAACAGAACATCCAGTATTTATTACTCATTCGGACAGAATATTTATTCCCCTCGGGATATTACCCGTAAAACCCTCAATCCGGATGACAGACCATGGGCAGCATTTTTATATGGAACGCTTGGCATGGTAACGCTTACGGACAATCATGCAGATGAGGTAGAGGCCACATTGGGCATTGTCGGTCCCGCAGCTTTGGGAGAGTTAACACAAAAATTTGTTCACAAGCATTTAACAGAAAGCCTTACGCCAGAAGGCTGGTCCAATCAGTTAGAGAATGAGCCGGGAGTTATCTTGGCCTGGCAGAGATCATGGCCCATGGCCATCCATGGGCGGATTGATAATAATTTCTGGTCTGTAAAGCCATACGCGGGTACGACACTCGGGAATATCCATACCTATGGGGATATCGGTTTCACCCTGCGCCTCAGCCCCTATGATTCACGGTGGCAGGATACGCCGCTTCGCGTGCGCCCCTCTATGCCCGGCACGGGTATATATGATATCCCAAATGACGACTGGAGCTGGGCTCTGTTCTCAGGCATCGAAGCGCGGGCCGTTGCGCGCAATATTTTTCTGGATGGCAATACATTCTCAGACAGCCACAGCGTCGATAAAGAGCCATTTGTGGCTGACGCAACTGCTGGAGCCTCGCTGATATTTAAAAACACAAGGCTCAGTTATACCCTCGTTTATCGTACGCATGAATTTGAAACACAGGATGATCCTGAAATCTTCGGCGCATTGAGCCTTGGGGTAAGATTTTAATTACAGTTTAAAAACCTTAATAAAAATCCAATATCCTTTACACCTTCCTTATACTCCCAGCCCTTATCCGCATCGCAATGTTATGCCCGCTCTGCGACAACGGTGCATGCCTGTTTTACAGGGCTGAAATCAACCAAAGATCAAGGAGATCATCATGGAAAACAAGAATCAAAATATGCAGAAAAATTCGAAAGAAAACATGGAAAAACTGCATAAAAAAATCAAGGAAACATGGAGCGGTCTGGGCGATAATGACATTAAACTATACGACGGCAAGCGCGATGAGTTCTTCGCTAAGCTAAAAGAAAAAGCAAATGTTTCCAAAGAAGATGCGCAAAAGAAAATGGCGCAACTGGAAAAAGAATGCGGTTGCAGCGGCACGGCCAAAGCAGCGTAGTCTTTACTCTACCCCAACCCCGCAAAACCGTCCGGTTCCCCTGTTCCGGGCGGTTTTTATATGAGAATTTACTGTCAGATTTCCCCTTATAAGAACTTTATACCTTCACCTTTTTCCCGCATAGCTTCCTGATATTTAAGATCGTAGGCTTTGGACATACCAAAAAACCTAAACCCTCAAACAAAGGAAACGATCATGTTTAACAAAAACAAAAAACCCAATGAAATCCATCCTGCTGACCAAAAGTCGAAAGACAAATCTGGTGTTGTGACGAACAAAAACGCAGAAACCAAACAACGCGACAATAAAGACACCGCACAGGAAAAATCCGCCATGCGATCCGAGGGCGGCAAAAACTAACCCCACGCACGAAGGAAGCTGGATAAAAATCCGGCTTCCTGAATGTGCCTGCCAAAAGGAGGCAGCCATGATAAATGCAATCTCCCATATTCAATGTGTCAACGATATATGCGGAATAAATCCGCCTCTATCCGCTGAGGCTAATACATCTCTTCCACTTATGATTTTTTATATGAATTTAATGAAGGTTCAGGCCGCTGCCGTTGTTGATGAAAACAATCATTGTATCGGTTTGTGATTGGCGAAGATATCGTTGATTATGGTTATGATCAAAAGAAAGGCAGAAGAGATACCTGCGTTGCCGATATTATGAGGTCGCCTAATATGTCTGTGTATCTCGACGATCCGGTTGAGCAAGCCCGGATCATGATGGATTTGCACAAACTCGACTGCTTGCCGGTCATTGATTTCGAGACGCAGGAATTTTCAGGCTTAATCACCCGCGAAGATATAGAAAACCTACCTTCAAACGTAATTCCTTACCTGAAAAGATAGTTTCCTTGTGGGAAAGCAGCCTAAAATCATGAAAAGAGAAAAAACCACGAACATGCAGCATAGTTATAATGAGATATACGATCACCCAAACTGTTCAATATTGGATGAGGAGTTTGACGTGTTTTCGCTAGAAGTGGTCGACTTTCTGATATCAAAGGAACATTCCCAGGAAGATGCTCCTTATATGATAAGTTTTTCTCCTGTATCAAAGAAGAGGAGGCCATGGCTAAACCCCAAAAAAACATAAAAATTCTTCTCGTTTGTGACAACGAAGCTGACATTACAGATATAAAATCCCGCGTTGAAAATCTTGATGATGTTTCATGCTATGTCTGGCAGTGTCCGACTTTGTCCGAGGGGATAGGTTACCTGGACGTCAAAAAATTGCGCGCCGATATTATTATCCTTGATCTTAGCCTAAAGGACATGGAAAGCCCAAAAGAGATATACCGCCAGATGGGGCTGTCTGCCCATAACATCCCGATTATCGTGATTACCGGGAAAGGGGAGAAGGAACATGATCTGGCTGTTTATGTCATGGAAGCTGGCGCGGCTGATAATATGGTCCGGGGCGAGTTTAGCGGCCTGATGGATGCCATGGAATTTGCAATGATACGGCGCAAGATTACAAAAGATCAAAAGACACAAACTGACAAGACACTTCAGGATAGTAAAGACGTAGGCGATGCAAAAAGCCTAAAAGATAAGCAGGAGCATCAAGATCATCTGTCCATGTTTATGGGCGGTTATTCCGTATCTGACAATGATTCCGATAATAAAAAGAACAAGAAAGAATAACAACGGAAGCGTTTTATAATGAGAAAAACTAAACATCATGTTGAAAAATCGCTTCAAAGCTTTTTTGAATCCAAAGTTGAAAAGTTTTTTACCCCGCTAGAAAACTTTATCTACAAACAAACTACAGCCGCACTTTTCCTTCTTATCGCCACGATTATCGCACTTGTTCTTGCCAACTCACCTTGGCATAGCCTAACGCAAGCCATCGCGCATTTTGAAGCGGGCTTGGTGTTCCATCACTGGCAGTTCCTCCTTCCCGTTAAAGAATGGATCAGCAGCGGCCTGATGGCCTTATTTTTCTTTCTGATCGGTCTAGAGCTAAAGCGGGAGACTTTGGCGGGGCGTCTTAGAAATCCGCAGCAAATCAGTCTTATCATCATGGCCGCTCTTGGTGGCATGGTGCTGCCCGCCTTGATATACTGGGCGTTTAATCACGGCACCCCCGGCGCGCATGGGTGGGCAATCCCGATGGCTACAGATACGGCCTTTGCCATAGGCGTGCTTGCGCTTCTTGCCAGAAAAGTATCTTACGGCGTGTCCATTTTCTTAATGGCGATGGCTATATTTGATGATATTGGCGCGATTGCCGTCATCTCTGTTTTTTATGCCCATGACATACAGATAGATTTTCTGATTTGGAGCGGTCTTACGCTGGCCGTTCTTATGGCTATAAATACCGCCGGTGTGCGTAACGGTTGGGTTTATGCCATTTTGGGCGTGACTCTCTGGGCCTTTATTTTTCATTCCGGTATCCACGCCACGCTGGCCGGTCTGCTTCTTGCCATTGCCATCCCCGCCAGAACACGCCTGGGACAAACGCGGTTTTTGGAAGAAATCAGAGGCCTTCTGTCCATCTTTGAAAAACAACAGGGGGAGCGGCATATAAAGGGTCTTGATGCACGCATTTTAGGGGCGGAGGATCAACATCACCTGACCACAGATATTGAAGATACAATCCGGGATTCCTCTACACCCCTGCAACGCTGGGAAACATTCCTGATCTATCCCATCGGCATTATCGTATTGCCGCTTTTCGCGCTTTTTAATGCGGGGGTGTCGCTTTCGATAACGGAAATGGCGGTAGCGTTTCACTCACCTGTAACACAAGGCATTGTGGCCGGACTTGTGATTGGAAAGCCTGTTGGGGTCTGCCTGCTGGTTTTTGCCGGTTTGAAGATGAAAATCGGACGTCTGCCTGAGGGCATGGGGTTTTCAGAGGTTGCCGGAGCCGGAATGCTCGCCGGGATCGGCTTTACAATGTCGCTTTTTGTTACGGCTCTGAGCTTTGAACACGCCCCGCATCTGATTGATGATGCCAAGATCGGTATTCTTGTCGCTTCTCTTATATCTGCTCTGGCCGCGAGTATCTGGATTTCGGCATCCTATCTGAAACGCACAAAAATGTTAACCGCTTAACAGGAAAAGTAACCATGAAAATTCTAAAAAGACTATGGAAGGCCATACGTGCCTTCACGAAGTGGTTTCTGGATTTACCACCGCCGAATAAAAATCCTTGAGAGCTACACCTGAAAATGCTGACGCGTCCGGTTGGCGAACGCCACCAGAGAGAGCATCACAGGCACCTCGACCAGAACGCCCACGACTGTCGCCAGCGCCGCGCCGGAATTCAGGCCGAATAAGCTGATGGCGACCGCGACGGCCAGTTCAAAGAAATTGGATGTCCCGATCAGCGCGGCGGGCGCGGCGGTGCTAAACGGTACACGCCAGAGGTAACCCCAACCATAGGCGATGGCAAAAATTCCGTACGCCTGAATGAGGAGCGGCAAGGCGATCAGGGCAATAATGAGCGGCTTGTCGATGATCGTTCCTGCCTGAAACCCGAACAGCAAGACGACTGTCGCCAGCAAGCCCATAATCGAAAACGGCTTGATCTGCGCGGTGAATTTGGCAATGCGCTCGGGATTGCCGGAGCCGTCCAGCGCTTTGCGCGTCACATACCCTGCCACCAGCGGGATCAGCACATACAAAACCACCGAAAGAAGAAGCGTTTCCCACGGCACGATAATATCGGTCACGCCCAGCAGCAACGCCACCAAGGGCGCGAAGGCAAAGATCATAATGATGTCGTTGATTGACACCTGCACCAGCGTGTAATTGGCATCGCCGCGCACAAGCTGGCTCCACACAAACACCATCGCCGTGCAGGGCGCAACGCCGAGCAGGATCATCCCCGCGATATATTCCTTGGCATCCTGCGGGCTCACAAGGCCTACAAAGAGATATTCAAAAAACAAAATCCCCAGCGCGGCCATGGTAAAGGGCTTGATCAGCCAGTTGACGACCAGCGTAATGCACAACCCCTTGGGCTTTTTCCCCACGTCTTTAAGGCTGGCAAAATCGACATTGACCATCATCGGGTAAATCATCACCCAGATAAACACGGCCACAACCAGATTGACGCTGGCATATTCGAGGGAAGCAATGGCCTGAAACGCGCTAGGCACCGCCAGCCCCAGCCCAACCCCGGCGGCAATGCAAAGGCCGACCCAGAGGGAGAGATAGCGTTCGAAAATACCGAGGGGGGATGTTTGGCTATTCATTAAATTGCATTCCTGTCTTTTTTAAATCTTCTAACATTTTGTTTGATATTTCTTCCAAAGATCCAGTTTGCTCCAATTCAAAATGTTCATTTGTTTTAACGGCAATATCCAGCAAAGACGCAAAGGCTATTACCAAGGCTGGTATCCTATAAACGTGATCATCTTCGTAATATGAAATTTCATCTTGTTTTTCTTCAATGGCATGTCTGAGTGATTGCGACCCCCAATGCACCCAATCTGAGAACCATTTATAATTCTGATAAAAATATTCTAAATCATTATTGTTTTTTGATATATTTCCGAGATTTTCACCTTTGCGGAAGCTATCATGTGGCTTGCCATTTCTTTTAAGAAAGGCAGCAGCACTTTGTTGATAATTTTCTATGACTTCCTTTTTATCGTCTTCCGATACAAGCGAGCCACCACTCTCTTTTCTCTCTAATAATTTAAAATCATAGACTGTAGAATAATCGAACCAATCTTTTACACGCTCATCCGGCTTTTCTAATACCCACGTTAAATTGATAACGCCTTCAATCATAGTTCTGACAACCAACCCAGCATCCATAGACGGGTCTAGTTTTATAACCGACATAGCATGATCAAGTTGTTTGTAGATGAAATAGGTGATCATCCGCCCTGTTAGGTCACCTTTTTTAAAAGACGTATGTTGCCCTAACATGACCTTTGTCTGTTCGATAAGGCCGTTCAAATGCTTCCTTGCTATATCTGGCTGTAGCATACTCTCAACCCTCTCCCTCAATATCTCAAACGCCTCGTCGAACGCGGCGTCTATTTCCGCCTCACCCCCCGTTGCGACGGCGGGGTCTGGCGTGGGCCAGTGTAGTTTTTTGTGCTGGCCGAAAAACACAGGGCAAGCCTCGCTGGCGGCGGCATCGCAGACGGTAATCACCAGATCGACATTCTGCCCTTCAAATTCATCCCATGATTTGCTGTATGGGCTTCCCGCCTCAATGCCATGGCGCTTGAGTGTTTCGATGGATTTTGGATGCACATAACCGGCGGGCTTGCTGCCTGCACTCACGGCTTTGTAAACGCCTGCGCCTAGATAGTTGATCAATGCCTCCGCCATCACCGAGCGGCACGAATTTCCGGTGCAAAGGACAAGGACGTTTTTCATTTAGCAGCACCCGCTCGCCGGAGAACAACACCCCGATTTTGGAAGCTGCTTGTCCGGAATGCCGCACGCATCCTGCGCGAGGCAGGCGGTTTGTTTATTGGTCAGGATAAAATCTGTGCCGTCAAAGATGAGGCCGAATTTACCGATGGTGGATTGCTGGTATTCGACCTCGATCTCGTGATCCTCATCGCCCAGAACCTTCTTGCACAAATTCAGGATATGCAGGAATTTCTGCGGCGCGAGGCGGTGGTCGTAATCTCCGGCCTCCCACAGCTGAAAATTCGCAACCGTTTCCGTGCGCTCCGTTCCGCCGCAATCAATGAAATGCTTGGTGACAAGGCCGACTTCGGTCACATGGAAATGCGGCGGCAGTGTGGAGCCATCCGGCAATTTGAAAGTCACGGTCTCTAAGGTTTCGAGTGCTTTTTTTACTTCGGAGATTTTCATTAGTGTTTCCTTTCTCTTAACAGCAATCGGCCAGCTCGATAATCGAGCAGCCCTTTTTCTTATCCTCGCGTATGCTGGCGAATTCGACGCTGCAGCAATCCTTGACCATAAAGCCGATCAAATCGCGCACGACTTCGAAATTCGCGGAATATATGACCGAGCGCCCTTCGCGGCGCGATGTCACTATTCCCGCATTGGATAAATGGTTCAGGTGAAACGACATGGTGTTGTGCGGCGTGCCAAGCTCATCGCTCAAGGCTCCAGCGGGCAAACCTTGCGGCCCGGCCTTGACCAGCAGGCGAAACGCGCCGAGGCGGGTTTCCTGTGACAGGGTATCAAACATGATTGTTGCTTTTGATAAGTCCATATGTCGAGAATAATCGACATATAAGGCAGGAGTCAATCAAAAGCTTCTGGACTATGACGGTTCTCAGCTATGATGAACGGATGCGTGACTTATTTCTTTTCGACCGGGATAAAAATTTCATTACGGCGCAAGAATGGCAGCGTCCAGGGCGGGTTGTAACCTGCCGTCATGTATGAGCCTGTTTCCTGATAATCACTATCATCAATCCATTTTTGTAGAAGAGCATGATGGCGCTGAATGTTCTTTTCATTCAGTAAGCCCGAAAACTGCAGCGCCGCAACAGTGTAATCCTTGATTTCCTGAAGGCGTACAGAAGAATTGGAAGGCTTCGGCGCGCTCTGAAAATCATACTGCGCGGGTAACACGAACGACATTGTTTGGGTTTCACCCTGATTGCTCATGAAAACCGGAGCGGTCATTTCAATTTTCTGACCGGCATCCTGGTTTTGCATGATCACGGGCGCTGTCATCGCTATTTCACGCTTAGGCTCGTTTTCGCCCGATATATACTTAAAAAGGCGCTGAAAGGCTTCATTCTGCCCTTCCTCCATGCCGCCCGGCATCTCTGTGGTCACCAGAACAAGGCTTTCATAATGGCGGATTTCTATCGCTCCATCCTGCTCAAGAACCTTATAGGGTGCTATTTCAACGCCTGAATTACCAAACACGGAACAGGCCGACATAAAAACCGTTGCTGCAAGCACGGCTATAGTTTTGAGAAAAAATTTCATTTTGACCTTTGTTTTTATGAGGCATCGTATTCATTCATATAGCGCAAATCCTTTAACAAGGTAGTTTCTTTTTAATGCAACCCAGATCTGGGCATATCAGATAAAATTGCCCAAGGATAAAGCGTTGCCAGAAATCAGTTATCCGGAAATCCCGGACAACTCAAAATATCCTTGATATCTCAGCTTCTTAACTTGCCATCCCTCAAAATTCCATTATTTTCGCAAGCATGAATAATGACATCATGACGATTCGGGAAGTCGCGGAATATCTGCGCCTCAACGAAAAAACCACATACCGCTATGCTTCCGAGGGCAAAATCCCCGGTTTTAAGGTCGGCGGCGCGTGGCGTTTCCGCCGTGATGAGATTGAAAAAATGACCAAAAACGAACTGGAAACGAAGAAGGCCCGAAAATGAGTGAGGATACGGCTAAAGATCTCATAGAACGGCTGAACCAGATGGTGGAAGCCACAACAATCGAGGCCAAACGCGGCTCGGAAGTTGGAAAATCTATCATAGAAACTGTCTGTGCATTCGCCAACGAGCCCGATCTCAAAGGTGGCTATATCCTCCTTGGTGTCGAGAAAGACACTGATACGCTTTTCCCCTTCTACACAGTCTGTGGTGTCAGCGACCCTGAAAAAATCAGGGAAGACCTTGCCAGCCAGTGCGCCAGTAAATTCAATATCGCCATCCGCCCACAGATATCCGAAGAGATCGTTGACGGAAAATGTGTCTTGAAGATTTTTATTCCCGAAGCTGCGCCTTCAGACAAACCTGTCTACCTCTCTGCAACAGGCCTGCCTAAAGGTGCGTTTCGCCGCATCGGTGCGAGCGATATCCGTTGCACGGATGAGGACTTGCAAATTTTATATGCCGGACGCTCTCATCAAAGCCATGACCAAATGCCCGTTGAGGGCTCTTCCATGGAGGATCTTGATCCGGAAGCCGTGGAGCTTTACCGAACCATGCGCTCCCGCGTAACAGCATCAGCGCCTGAGCTGGAATGGAATGATACCGATCTTCTGCAAAGCCTGCATGCTATCGTAAAGCATCCAAAATCTAAAGAATGGGTGCCAACAATTGCGGGTATCATGCTGTTCGGGAAAGGCCAGGCCTTAAGACGGCTTTTTCCCATGGTGCGCGTTGATTATATCCGCGTTCCCGGGACCACATGGATCAGCGATCCGGAAAACCGTTTCACCACCGTTGAGATGCGCGATTGCCTGCTCAGGCTTTTTAGCCGCGCGCAGGCAACAATACTGGATGACCTGCCAAAAGCCTTTAACCTGCCGGAGGGCGAAATGCAGCGCAAAGATGTCCCCCTCATCCCGGCGCAGGTTATTCGTGAGGCCTTGGTCAATGCCCTTATCCACCGCAGCTATCGTGAGCATCAACCCATACAGATTTTGCGATACGCGAACCGGCTTGAAATTTCCAACCCCGGCTATTCGCTTGTATCCGAAGAACGCTTCGGCGAGCCGGGATCACATCCGCGAAATCCCCATATCGCGCAAGTGTTCCACGATCTGAACCTTGCCGAAACAAAAGGCAGCGGCATTCGTACCATGATGGCCTTGATGGAAAAACACGGATTGACGCCGCCCGCATTCCTGTCCGACCGCGCCAATAATATGTTCTCGACCAAAATGCTCTTCCATCACTTTCTGGGTGAGGATGATCTGGACTGGTTGTCAAAATTCAGCGATCTCGATCTTGGCGAAGGCCAGAAAAAAGCCCTTATTTTCCTGCGCGAAACCGGTGCTATTAATAACGCCACATACCGCCATCTGGCAAAAATCGATACTTTGGCCGCCAGCAAGCAGCTGATTGAACTGCGCTCACATGGCCTCATTGATAAAAAGGGCGATGGTTCCGCGACATATTACGAACCCGGCTTGGAAATGATCAAACGCACGAAAAATGCGGGCAAAAAGGGCAATGACCCCCAGCTTGACAAGAATAACCCCCAGTTATCCCCAAATGACCCCCAGCTTACACCACCAGCTGATATAATGAATGAAATCAAAGCCTTGGGGGCGAGGCCGCGTATAGAAAAAACACAAGACATCGTTTTAAAACTCTGCGCATGGAAAGACCTGGGGGCTGAAGAGCTGACCGAAGCAATGGGGCGTAAGGATAAAAAGATGCTTGTGAAAAAAATCCTCCAGCCCCTGCTGGAACAAAATCTGCTGGCGCGCACAATCCCGGAAAGCCCCAACCACCCGTATCAGAAATACCGGACGGCACAAAAGACAGACGGAAGTAATAAGAAAAAGGACAAAGCGTAAATGCCCATATTACACTGGCTGAACAGAGAGGAGAGTATCAAGGAAACGGCGCGGGTGCCGTATCGTCTGCTCAAGGCCGATCCGAAATTATCTTATGGGGATGAAACATCCGAAAATATGCTGATCCAGGGGGATAATCTGGACGCGCTCAAGGCGCTTCTGCCCTATTACGCCGGAAAGGTAAAATGCATTTATATCGACCCGCCCTATAACACGGGCAGTGCATTCGAATATTATGATGATAATCTGGAGCCGCATTTCAGCAAAATTCCCGCGCATACGGACAAGATGGAGCGCGATGAGAAATCCGGCAAGATTAAGTTTTCCTTCGTCAATCTGCTGCATTGGCACCGCCCGCTGGTGATTGTCGATGAGGCGCATAATGCGAAGTCCGACCTGAGTGTGGAGGTTCTAAACCGCGTTAATCCGGCCTGTGTCATTGAATATACGGCCACGCCAGCGAAGAACAGCAATATCATCCATTCCGTATCGGCGGCGGAGTTGAAGGCCGAAGAGATGATTAAGCTGCCGATTATCCTGTCCGATCATGTGTCATGGGAGCAGGCCATAACGGCCAGTATCCAGACGCGCCAAAAGCTGGAAGAAATTGCACTGAAAGATAAAGATTATATCCGCCCGATCATCCTGTTTCAGGCCGAAAACAAAGGACAGGACATTACGGTAGAGGTGCTGGAAAAATACCTGGTAGAGAATGAAGGCATTGATCGCGCCCAGATTGCCATTGCCACGGGTGAGCAGCGGGAGCTGGACAGCATCAATCTGTTCGATCCGAATTGCCCGATCCGTTACGTGATAACCGTTCAGGCGTTGAAAGAAGGGTGGGATTGTTCCTTCGCCTATGTTCTGTGTTCCGTGGCCAATACAAAATCAGCCACATCTGTGGAGCAGTTATTGGGCCGCGTGTTGCGTATGCCCTATGCCAAAACCCGCACGCAGGAAGAACTCAACAAAGCCTATGCCCACGTATCATCACAAAGCTGGCCACATGCGGTGACGCAGCTGCATGACCGTCTGGTCAGCATGGGGTTTGAACAGCAGGAAGCCGAAGAATTTATTTATGCACAGCCGTCTTTGGGACTATCCGATCAACCGCAAAAACCTTTTGAGGTAACGCTCACCAGCGCGCCGGATCTCTCGCATCTGGATATGGCCGAAAAATCATGCGTGCAGGTGGCGGAAACATCAGCCGGAACATTCATGATGACGGTGACAGGCAATATCGACAAACAGCTTGTCGAAAAACTGTCCAAGGCCGCCACGGATAAAAAGGACAAGGCCGAGATTTCCCTGAAAGGCCATATCCATATCAAGCACATGGCCGAAAATTTATCACCATCCCAGCGCGGCGAAGTGTTCTCTATCCCGCAGCTGTGCCTGAATTTTGAAGACGGGCCGGAACTGGCGGAGCGGTAATTGTGCCTGAGTGACAATGGCTGGGCGGTGCTGGATTATTACGCGCCGCTCACCAAAGACCATTTCACTGTTGATGATAAAGCCAAGCAATATGTGGCCGATATTGCAGGGCAGAAAATCGTCATCAAGTCGTTAAACGAAACAGATCAGCTTAATCTGGACGGTATCCGCACCGATATGACGGATCAGGATCTTGCCCGCTGGCTTGACCGCAAGCTACGCGCTATCGATATCAAGCAGGAGCATTTACTTGAATATTTGCGCCGGACAATCCGTGACCTTCTGGCACGTGATGATCTGGATATGCCAAAACTCGTGCGCGGCAAATTCATCCTTGAAAAAGTCCTGCGCGAACGCATTAATGCCGCTCGTATGCAAGCCTATGAAAAAGGTTACCAAGCCTGCATGTTCGGCCCGGATGCGATTGCAACGGTTGAGCCCGCCGCATTCTCATTTACCTTCCCGGCGGATTATCCAGCCAACCTGCTTTATGAAGGGCCGATTGGTTTTGACAAGCATTTCTATCCCCGCATCGGCATCATGAATGGCGAAGAAGCCGAATGCGCGCAGGCTATTGACCGTAACCCGCTCATCAAATTCTGGGTGCGAAATCTGGAACGTCAGCCGCAACATGCGTTCTGGCTCCCCACCTCCACAGATAAATTCTATCCCGATTTTGTCGCCCAGTTAAATGACGGGCGGCTCTTAGTGATTGAGTATAAAGGCGGGCATCTGGCCAACGAAGATACAGAAGAAAAAGAGCTGATCGGCAAGGTCTGGGCTGAAAAATCCGGCAATCTGTTCCTTATGGCATGGAAAAAGGACAAAGACGGGCGTGATGTTTATCAGCAGATTAATAAGGTTTTGGGGTAACAGGTAATTGTCAAAGAAAAGGTCATAAAATGAAGCTGGTTAAATTTTCTGTTACTAATTTCAGAAGCATTCTGAAAGCGCATGATATCCCTATATCAGACACAACTGTATTAGTTGGAAAAAACAACGAAGGAAAATCCAACCTCTTAAAAGCCCTGTCTATATCGATGAATGCCATTGGCTCACATGCAATGGCATCTCGGAGACGTGACAGAGTAGGCTCTTCCATGATAAGGCATCGTCCTCCTAGAAGGTTTGCGGATAACTTCTATGACTGGAAACGAGATTTTCCAATTTCTCAAAGAACAAGAAGGGGTAAAAAACAAACCATATTTAAGTTGGAGTTTGAATTGACGGATGATGAGGTTTCCGCATTTAAAAAGGAAATTAAATCAAATTTAAATGGCACTTTACCTCTAAAGATTACAATCGGCGAAAATGATGAGCCTGAAATAAAAGTAGTTAAAGGCGGGAGAGCTAACGCAACACTCAATTCAAAATCAGAAAAAATAACAGAGTATATCGCGCGTAGAATTTCGTTTAACTAAATACCCGCAGTAAGAACTCACCAACAAACCTTAAATGTGATAGATGAATTACTGTCGCATGAACTTTCATCATTGGAAGAAAATCCAAAATATCAAGCGGCATTAAAAATTATTAATGATCTTCAGCAACCTGTTTTAGTGGCTTTATCGTCGCGAATTAAGGAGCCACTTTCAGAGTTTCTACCTAACATTAAAGATGTCAAAATTAATATATCTGAGGATAGTCGGCACATTAGATATAGAAGAGATTTTGATGTTGAAATAGATGATGGAACACTCACAAGTATTGAGCATAAAGGTGATGGAGTACAAAGCCTTGCTGCCTTAGGTCTTCTTAAAAATAAATTCCATAGAACTGATGCTTCTATTATTGCTATAGAAGAACCTGAATCACATTTACATCCTGGCGCCATCCATCAACTGCAAGAAATTATAGAGTCTTTAGAGGGTGAAAACCAAATTGTTTTAACCACCCATAACCCTCTTTTTGTTAATAGACATTCTATTGCTTCAAATATAATTGTTGACGGTGGAAAAGCGATTCAATCCAAAAGTATCAAGGCTATACGAGATATTCTTGGCGTAAAAGTTTCTGACAATTTAACGCATGCACGTTTTTCTCTTGTAGTGGAAGGACCAGACGACAAAAAGGCATTAGACATCTTACTTCCAAATTTAAGCACAACTTTGGGATCTGCCATAAAAAGGAATAATTTGATAATTGATTACATAGGAGGCGCAGGAAATTTATCTTATAAATTATCCACGCTAAAGTCACAGCTATGTGTATACCATGTTTTTCTAGATAATGATGACGAAGCAAATAAGCAGCGTGATAGAGCGATGCAAGAAGATGTTTTGAGCATAAAAAATCTAACACAAACAATTTGCAATGGCATGACTGAGGCAGAATTTGAAGATTGCCTGAACCCAGATATATACAAACAAAAAATACTAGATGTTTATGGCGTAGATTTAAATGTCACTGCATTTAGGGGAAATCAAAAGTGGTCGGATAGAGTTAAATCTTGTTTTCAAAGTCAGGGGAAACTATTTGATAAAAATACTAAAGAGAAAGTAAAGCGAACTGTTTCAGAATGTATTTCTAACAATGTTAATAATGCTTTGTGTCCTCATAAGAGAGGATGTGTTGACGGCTTGGTCTCTTCTTTAGAAAGACTTATAGCTAACTAAAGTAAATATATAGATTTTAACCAATCACATCCCCAATCCGTTTGATGTTGGCCTTTGATACGCCGTAGGATTTGGCCAGTTCTTTCCACTGGAGCACCGCCGTTACGGTTTCATCGATGATGCGCTGGGCGTCTGCCCTTGATAAATCTGCGACCTCGGCCAGCTTGAGCAAATGCTCTATGCCCGGATTTTTGCCTTCACCGATCACCATGGTGCTTTGCTCCCCACCCGGGCCGCTGGAGAAGGTGAGGTCATAGGCGGGTGCCATACGCCACGCGCCGTTTTTATCCATCAGGAAAGAGAAGTTTTTCGCGTGGTCATCGCGATTATGGCTGAGCACATTAAACACCGCCAGACGGTACATTTTCTGCGCCTCGCGCATGACACGCGTCAGGATCATCGTGGCCTTGATCAAATCCTGATAATCAAGCGAGGGCAAACGAAAATCCGAATGCAGCAGGCCGCATGCCGTGTGCATGTGCAGGCGCCCACCACTCTCCGTCCGGTCAAAACGCCTTGTCGCAAAATACCCGGATCCCTTTTTAGCGGGGAAGAGATGCGTCTCCATCATCTCCAGCCCGGCTTCCTGCGCCATAAGGCTGTACACATATTCAATCGCCCCGGCATCCTGCCCGTCCGCCGTATTCGCAAATTTAACCAGCCAAGGCTCATAGCCAGCGGGCAGATCCTCTACACCCTGAATGACTTTGGATTTATCACGGCTGACCCCGATCATGGCTTTGGGGCGCGCCCCTTGCGATCCGCCACCCAGCGCCAGAAGCTCTTCAAATACCTCCTCGCTGTTGCCTTCTAAAATCGCCTGTGATTGATCGGCCAGCGCTTCAAGATTAACGGCCTTGTCCTGCACATCCTCGCTGTAATCCGGCGCATAAACCAGCGCGCCCATGCCCGATGCGCCCACATGCGCCAGCCGGTCCAGCGGTGAAAAACTATCCGGCGCAATCCCTTTGCGTCGCAAGGCGCGATCCAGCAAAAGCCGCCCCCAGCCATCGGGAAGGCTGTCATTAAACAGGCCTGGCAGCCCTTCAAACAAGCCAGGCTCAAAGACCTGCAGCCCCGGAGTCAGGGGAAGCTTAAAGGGCGAGAGTTCGAGTTTTCCGGCGATAAAACCCGCATCATATTCAAAAAATATTTTACCATCACGCCGGGCAAGCCGCCCAACGGGAACAGGCGCATCCCCAAAATCCAGCATGACATTCAGCGCGCTCACGGGCGTAAAATCCTTAATCATGGGGCATATTCTTCTTTCTGGCTTTCTTCCTGAAACGCGGCACGTTTTTTGCAGCGGGCTTGTCTGCCGCACTCGCTTTCAACAATTCATCCATACTGGCAAACTGTGTTTGCGGCTGGAGTGCTTTGATCAACCTTTCACTCAACCCCAAAACAAATGTAAGCTTGATAAAGGATTCGAGCGATATCTTACCCGTCTGCTCAAATTTCCTGAGCACGGCAACGCTCACGCCGGAACGCTGCGCCAGCTCGGCCTGCGTCATGTTACGGGCAATCCGATGCTCACGCAGAAGCCGAGAAAGCTCCAAAAAACTGTCTTTCGGGGTCAATATAGCTATCATAGTATTAATTATACTATTAAATTTACTTTATTACCACCATTATATCAATAAGATGAAACTCTTCTCATTTACCAGAAAAAGTAAACCAAGGGGTAAACTGGGGCAGTTTACCAGTCAACTAAACTATTCAAGAAAATCAAACACTTATCATGTCAAGTAAGTTGACAGTTTACCCCGTTACTTGACGCATTTATTTAAATAAAACAAAGGCTTGTGCAAAATCTGTCAAGTAGCTGAGTCAACTAAGTTGAAAGTCCTGACGCTAAAAAAGTCCCGCACGTTCCCCGCCCCTATAGGAAATGCCCCCACAGGACCCGCGCGAATTCCTGCGAGAATGCCAGACCGCTCTGCGTAGGCGTGCGTACATCACTGAATGACGGACGAAGTTTAACGAAATTTGATATCCATTAACCGACCGGGATGGGGTGCGTGGATCTGTATCCCACGCCCCCTCCCTTTAGGGAGGGGTGGAGAGAGTGACATCTGCTCACATGCCGCGAACCCATGTACACCAAGCTTTACAGACAGAAATGCAGACGGCAGATGCAGATGCACCAGAATTTCTGCTCTGCGTGTAAGCTCTTGTAATTTAACAAAAGCAGATGTTACTGCCCGGCAGATCTGCCGCAGATTCATCATCGCGTCTTCTCTTCATCATGATAAACCCAGCTCTGCGCATTTTCGACCTGACGCACGCCGCCGGAGCCTTCATCCTTATAATGTGTTGGCAGGACAGTAATAGCCGACGTCATAATCTCGCCGGTATTCTCATCGATTTCATCCTGCCCCAACTGCATATTTTCAACCACCAGATAACCATACTTGCTGCGCTCTGCTGTTTGTTTCGTCAGCGGATGCGGGGTTTTGAGGCATTTAATATAGCCTTTGCCCATCAGAACGCTGATGCGCTTTTTGATGGTCGTCTGGCTGCCGAGCCCGTCAATATCCTCATATGCTTCGCTAAAGCTTTCAATCGTGTAGAGCTTTTTATCAAACTGCGCGTCTTCCAACAGGCGTTGTAGGATCTGGTCATGCTGGCGGTGACGTTCGGATTTGAGTTTATTAGAATAATTCTGCCGGATCAGCGGCTGCGTATCTGGATCAATCTCCGTCCACACGCCGCCACGTTTGACCACATGCATATTCACAATGCCGGGGCCATTACGTAGCTCAAAATGCAAAGAGCGGACATCCTTATTTTCATCTGGCCGAAAGATCAGCATGCCACTGGTGTAATAACTGCGCAGCGAACTGGCGCCGCTCAAGGCCTGAAACGGATCATCCTTGAACATGGCCTTGCTGATTTTCTTGGTGTGGTGGACGAGGATAATCCCGGCGTAAGGGTTGATCACATCGCGCAGCATTTCGACCCGTTGCTGCAGGAAAAACAGCATGGCGTTGTTGTCATTCTCGCCGAGATTGCCAAAGTCCGGCCCACCATCAAACACATTGCGGATTGGATCGATAACGATAATATCCGGCGGCGCGTCGGGAAACTTCTCCTGGATCAAATCTTTGATGATCGAGAGCCCGTCATCATTCAGCAGTAGCTTTAATTGCGGCGTGATATGGATATTTTGTCCGGCTTTGAGGATGGCCTCCTCAGACAATCCCATTTTCTGCAGACGCTCCCGCAGATAATCATACTGGATTTCTGCCTGCAGCACGAACACCCGCAGCGGCCTGGGCGGTGTGAATTTCAGAAACGGCTGCCCGGCGGCCATATGGGTCAGCAGCGAGAGCGTAAAATCACTCTTGCCAGATTTGGGCGCGCCGCCAATCACCAGCATGCCAGAGGGCGTGAGCAGGCGCGGGGCGATCAGATCATCCGGCATCGGGCTTTTATCGGCAATCAGCTCCGCCAGCGAGAAGGCTTCATAGCGCTGCAGCTGGATTTTTGATTGTGGTACAGAATTCAAAAAGGCATGAATGTTAAGGCCGTCCTGCACCGCATCGGCGGCATCCCATTTCTCCGGCTTATCGGCAGGCGGGATGATAACCCGCAGACTTCTGGGCTTTATGGATTGAAGGCCTGTTTTCAAGCGTTCGACATATTCTTGCCCGGCTTTATCATTATCCGGCCAGATTAGGATGTCCTTACCAGCCAGAGGGCTGAAGTCTGTTTTTGCAGGATCAAAATTTGCACCGCCCATAACGGTCGTGGCCGGAATGCCAAGATCAATCAACACCTGGGCGCATTTCTCGCCCTCTGTGATAATGATACGATCACTGGCAGCGATACCAGGCAGATTATACAGCGGCCTGCTCTCCGGCATGGAATGCTTTCGGGCAATATGATCATAAGGCAGAAAAGTCTTTTTGCCGTCTGCACCGTCTGTGCGTTTGACGGTGACCAGCGGTTTACCGGATATGTCTGCGTATATCCATTCCCTGCGCTGCAGTGATATTGGCGGCACAACCGACGACAACCCCAGCCAGTCCGCGCAGGAGCGCAACACAGCCGGAAAATCCCGTTGTGTATCCAGCCCATGCACCGCCGCCCACAGGTCGAAGATATCGCCGCCGTGGTCGATCTCAAAATCCTGCCACAGCCCGGCCTTTTCGCCGCTCATATTGATTTTCAGGCTCTGGCCTTTTTCACCCTGCAGGCTGCCGATCTGGAATTCCCGTTTCAGCTGCCTGCCATTAGTAAATAGATGCCGCAAAACCTCCGGCAACCGCGCCAGCATCGCAGCCTTGACCTCATCCCGAGACGGCAAGTCAGGATCGTTATAATCCAGCGTTTTAAGGGGCATTTTCTACCCCCTTTGCGCTTGCTGGTAATACGCAACGAGCTTGTTGATCAGATCAGCTTCCTGTGTCCCATCATCACCGTGACTTCATGCGGCCCATACGTCCACCGGTCGGCGAGAAGATTGGCTTTCACAAAATCCTCTGGCGTGCACACAAGCATGACCCAATCCGCGCCTGATGTTTCAGACAGGTTCATGCTTTGGATGTCATCAATCCTGTCATAGAGCCAGACAGGTCGGGGGCTTCGCATGGACAGAGCGGCGGCCAGTTCTGAATAGGGAGAGATGAAGAGCAGTTTTTTATCAACTGGCGCCAGATCGCTCTTCGCCACAGGCCAAATCTCAATACCGCCCTTGTTGATGACTGTAAAGTCCTGGCTGGATTTCTCCTTAAAATCCGGCCTTGTGTTCAGGATCTTCGCTGCTTTGGAGACTTTTTCCTGTATCATTTTTTGCCTCCCTGCTGTTCATCCATGGTGGAGGTAAAGTTGCGGCTATTCTCAAACTCTTCGATATCCGAGTTTCTATAAACAACACGACCGCCGATTTTGTGATAACGCGGACCAGTACCCAGCCACCGCCAGCGCTCCAGCGTACGTGGTGAAATCTTCCAGCGTCTGGACAATTCAGTCTGATTTAGGAAAAGTTGCGCGCTCATTTTTGGCCTCCGTTCTGCTCATCGAGCCATTGAAAGAAAGCCTGTTCATCGATCAGAACGCGGCGACCGGCGCGGCGGATGACTTTATCAAAACCGTTCTGGTCGGCATAAAAAAACCAGATGGCGCAAACCGCCAACAGGCGGCCAGCTGTGATGTTTCGGCCATTCGGTGAGCGGGATAAATCGCCGCTGCAGGGGCGGTGATGCTTCAAGTGTTTCGGACATTTTGCTTTCTCCTTTATTGGTAAGTGCCGCGCTGAATTGCACGACATGGAGAAAGCCTGAACGATTTTTTGTGAATGTAAAATTCGTCATATTTAACCCGACATGCAGGATTAAATATGACTGGTCACAATAAATATGACTGATTGATTTCGCGGATAACTTCTTTGCGCTCTTCGATATCTGCAATCGAAACCTGCAAATTATCCGTTTCGCGTATCATATAAAGAATATGGTCGATATGAGCCGCCTCCGCATGATGATGCGCCTTGAGAAAAGCTTTGTATGCCTTTTCATAGCGCTCAGGAAAAGGCCGGTCATTCTCGATCATCATAATGTAAGGAATAAATTCGGCCTTTTTCATGAATGCCAAACATTGCAAGTTGCCCTCATCTTTTGGCAAATCATATTCTTTGTTCACGGCATAATAAGCGTTCTTGATTTTCGTATCACCAAGGCTCAGCCACTCGCCCAGCGCCTGCATGGTCTGGTTAAAGCTGCTGCCGTAACCAACCAAAAGCGCTGCCATAAGGCCAATTCTCTTATCCTGAACATAAGTTTTCGTTTTTGCCTTCAAATGATGCAGTGCGCCTTCATAAAGCCAGTCAATGTCTGCTCCATGCTTCTTTTTCATGGCATAGGCAACGATTTTGAGAGAGCGTATAAAAGCACCAAGATCATGATCACTGGCCTCGTAGCTTTTTTTAAGTTCATCGAATATTCGTGCCATCATCTCGCCTCCCCGAAAATCTTTTCATTCATGCTGGCGACAACTTTATGCGTGTGCGCCTCGGACAAATGGGCATAGCGTTTGACCATCTGCAGGGTTTTGTGCCCCAACACCTCGGCGATCTCGGCCAGCGTTGCGCCGTTCATCGCCAGGTAAGAAGCCGCGCTGTGGCGCAGATCATGAAAGCGGAAATCATCAATCCCGGCTTTGGTCAGCGCATTTTCCCATGCGGTGCGGATATCAATCGGCTGGCATTTTGCCTTGGACGGGAAAACGTAATCGCATTTCTTGTCCCGATTTTCATGCTGTGACTGCATTAAAGAGCGGGCATAACCCGTGATCGGGATCACCCGGCGTTCACCATTTTTGGTTTCGTGCAAGATGATGGTGCCGCGTTCCAGATCAATGTCCTTCCATTTCAGACCGACAATCTCCATCTTTCGCGCGCCGGTGCTGAGCGCCAGCACGACGATATTATACAGATGCGGATTATCCGTATCCTTGCAGGCCTCCAGCAGCCGTTCCCTCTCATCATCAGAAAGAAAGCGCACCCGCCCGCGCGGCTGTTTCAGTTTTGAGATCTTGCGCACCGGATGAATTTCCAGCCATTCCCAGTCATTAATCGCAACGGTAAAAATATGACTGAGCGCGGATACATAACGGTTTGCGGTTGTTGGGCTTCGCTCCCGCCCGAACTTGCCCTTGCTGCCCAGCAGTTTGTTACGCGCCGATACGATCAAGGCGGGGGTAATATCGGCCATGGCATAGGCGCCAAGCTCTTTCTCCCAATAGGCCAGGTAGTTTGCCAGATTTTTATTGCTGGCCTTTTCATAGATGAGGATCTCGGTACGGTAACGCTCCAGCGCATCGGAGAATGTAAATTTGCGGGCCTGACTGGTTTTGAAATAGCGCCCCTCGCGGATAGCGGCCTCTGTCTGCTGCACCCAGCGCTTGGCATCGGTCAGGCGTTCAAAGGTCGCAATCTGCTGCGGATGCCCTTTGATCCGTACTCTGGCGCGGTAGGATGCAACCCCGCCGCTTAACTCTCTTTTCTCAATCGTCGCCATAATAATTCAAAATAGAACAAAACAAGTACGAACATCAAGCCATCAATCGCAAAAGATTGCAACTCTTAAGGGTTTATCACAAAAAATGACGGTATAACAAAGGGTTGCGCGAGTCATGCACTCGTATGGGACAGTGAAAGGGACAATTTATCGTAAGTTATTGTTGTTATTTGTTTCTTACTGTCCCATGAGTGTCCCATGGAGCCAAAAAACGAAAAGCGCCTTTCGGCGCCATCGACTTAAGTCATTGAAATATAAAGAAAAAAATTGGTTGCGGGAGTAGGATTTGAACCTACGACCTTCAGGTTATGAGAATTGTTAAAGCAAATAATCACAATAGTTCACAGTCAACAATAACAATATATTCAATACGTTAGCAACAATATTCTTTTGCAGTGTTTTGCTGTTATATGCAGTTTTTTGGGTCTTAGTGTGCCACCAGTGTGCCACGGGACATTCACTGTGCCACGGGATTTTTGTCGGCAAAACCCCTATTTTAAAGCATTTAAATGACAAATTTTCACAACCTGACACTTATTATGCAGCTCCCCTTAACCAATAAGTTTGCATCCATTCGACAACATATATATGGGAGATTTTAGAGCTTCATAAATTTATTTCGCGCTATTGGGCGTGCACGAGAAAAACTGTATTTGCACAGAAAAAACATTGAGACCCGTATCTAGTAGACAACATTTTTTTTACTTTTACATAGCCCCCCGTCTGTAAAAACACGATTTTTGTCAGGGCAATAGATATAAGTAGCAATGGTGCCCCCTTCGGCGGGGTACTTTGTTGGGGAGCCAGATACCCCCCATATAACACCGGATAAGACTACACCCCATTTAATACGAGTTTCCTTACTTTAACAAATTACTTAAACTTCTCAAATTCTGATAGAGTTTAATTTTATTTCTGAATTCACAAAATAGACCTCTGTAGGTTTTCTTGTGCTCGCATCTGAGTGGGGTTCGCTCAGATAATTCTTTGAAATCAGCAAGGCTAAAGCGTTGCCAAGGCGTTTCTTCTCGCCAAGTTTTTTATTTCTGTTCCCGTCTATAATTTCAGTTTTTGTAAGCCTGTCTTTACCAATGGCTTTTAACCATTCGAGCAATTCCTTTGCGTCATTGACTTCTGTATCAGCACCCATCATTGAGAATGCAGCAATGGCATGTTTCATAAGCAATCTTGATAGTGCTATGGCCTGTAACATAGTGGCCTCCTGAATAACCGTGTGCTGCGGGCTTTGATGCTGCGCTTGGTGCATTAGAGCGGCAATCCTGAGCGTATACCCTGCCAACTTCCCAGCCCATGCCCTGCATATATAAAGCTGACCGTCTGGTCTCAACTCCCTTTCAATCTCTTTTTCTCTGAATGCCTTAAACATCTTAAATGACGGTGTATCAAGAGTCATGCAATGTGGCTCATCCGGAATTGGTAAGTGCAGTAAATTGATTATAGCATTGCTGTATTGCGTTTGAGCAAAGGCATCGATTTCAATTTCTTCAAATTGTCTGTACCCTACGTTACCAATGGGCAAAGCATATAAATACCGCTCCAATGCTCCGTTCCCTGTAAAGCTTTTCTTATCGGCCATATTGGTTAATATTTGCGGCTGTATTAAAAGCGCCAATGTCAAATAAGGATTGAGTTTATAATCTCTATTCGCACGTTTAATGCGTGTAGCACCACCATCAATGCCCTTTAACACAATGTCAATATTGGCATTACCATTATTGTAAAGACCTGCTAAGACCTCGGTAATACCACCTTCATCTGATATGATTGCCAGCCTGCCTTTTTGTTCGTGCACCAACTCGGCTATGGCCTCAGGCGTGGCATCTGTGGTGTAAATTTGTGGAACAACAGGCATATCTTCTTTAAGTTTTTGCAGTTTTTCATCCAACGTCACCATTTCCGTTTTTGACTTATCAATATCTTCAGCCTTTGATTTTTTATTTCTGATGACACCAAGAGCCTTGGCAATTTCTGTTTCTATGATTTTTATATTAACCAGCGCTTCTTTTCTTTCCGGCGCAATCTTTGTTTCTTGCATACCCTCCCATTCATCAATGGGGGCTTTAAGATATTTAAGTACCTGAGATTTATTGCTAGCAGGGGGCATGGCAATTAACGTGTAAATATTAACTGGCTCCCTCCAATCGCCAAACGGCTTAACGACAAACTTCTTTGACATTGCCGCTGATACCATGCCCAGAGCGGCCATAACAGGCATAGCGGTGGGCACACAAAGCATCTGGGAAATGTTTTGCACAAATCCTGCCAAGGCATCCGGTAACAGGCTTGGTGGTATATCAGGCGTTTCATAATTATCAAAGGGAATGAGCGGCTCAAATTCACCATTAAAGCTTTCTACTGTGGGCTTTTTATTATCTAACATATCCAGAATATCCATTATACCAGCCCTCTCTTTTTTGCTTCTGCGATTGCAATGGATTCGAAGGTTCTAAAGAGTTCATCATTAGGCAAAGGCGGGGTGCATCTGGAATCATTCCAAGCGGCCACTAGCATGAGCGCCATTCTCGGTTCAATCTTATGCCCTAGAAGCTTACCAGTAATGCGTGAGATACTATCATTGCGGCTTCCTTCTGATACGCCTTGTAGCAACTCATTCCAGTTGGTTGGTGCTCTTTGGTTATTTGTAGTGCCCCTAGCAAGGTTTGTAAGCCACTCAGGGGCTTTTTCAAAATCATCTGCGCTATCTACCGACCACTCATATCTTTTGCCGTTAGGGTGTATAGAAGGCGGCGCTACGATATACCCCCCCTCTCCGCGAATATCGATTTTTTCACCGACTCTACTAGCAGAAATTGAGAAATTTAAGCAATTTGTCCATTTAAAATATAAGTGCCTACCACCGCCTCCGCTTATGGCTTCAACAGTGGGCGGCAATTCCCCGTATTTTTGCTCTAGGGCACGCAAAGAGGCTTCGCCTTCGTGACCGTCTATATCAAGCACCCAAACGCCTGAGCGTGCTCCTGTGGCGATTCCAATGTTAGCGTCCGGCCATTTCTTCCACCATTCGTTTATTTGCGCGGGGTCATTGGCTGCATCTTTATGCCCGTGTGCAGTTAATGGTTTTTTTCCTTTGGGTTGAAGAGGGAATATTCTGGCTCCCTGCTCGACAAGCTTTAAAGCTTCATTAAAAAGTATATTTGTCATTGTTTATCCTTGCTATTTACAAGGCGCGAGTAAGGGCTGACGCTGTGGCCAGCGCCTTAACTCTTGCCTTCATCTCATTTAATCGTTATCTTCTGGATTAGGATTATTGCTATCCGATTTGGAAGGGGGCGTTGCATCGCCCTTTTCTTTTGAATCAAACAATCCTTGCTTAATTAAATAGTCCCTATAACTTTTGGGATGCTTTAATCTCATAGCATTAGTATCCGGCTTTAAAAAATAGAACCGCACACCGTTTTTTCTGTCTTCATGCAGGACAGGCCAACCGTATCCATGAATAAGAATATGAATGATAGCGGCCAGTCTCCAGCCCCTAACCGCCTTAAACTCGCAAGCATGTGAAAATTTATGACCATCGGCAAGCATGGCGCATGCCCATGCAATTTGTGTTGTATCAGAATACCAGCGGCTCATAATTTGCCCCCGTTCTGGCCTTCAAGCCATTCTAAGAAGCGCTCTTCATTGATAAGTATTTTGCGGCCAACACGTTTAATGGCCTTATCAATGCCGTTCTTGGTTTCGTGAAAGATATGATAGCGAAGCGAGGCTTCACTGAATGCAGGATGTTTTGCGGCCATCTGCTTTACCGTTAAATAGTTAGGCATGCTTAATGCTCCCTCTACCTAGAAATTTGCTCAACACTCACCATGAATGTTGATAATTCCTAAGTTATCAGGACGTTTTCACGGCTATCGTATTTCCGTGAAAAAATCACTTTATCCGTGATTAAGCTGCTTCAGGGTAATTCCTTTTCTTTGTATTGTATTCGGAAACTACGTTGTTAAAGCGTTCCCTTTTCATTTTTTGTTCAACACCTCTATAGCTGCACCATATAATTTCTGTTTCTGTGACTTCCTGAAGGCAATCATAACTTTCTTTATGTTTGCGAATATAGTTCCAGACTTCATGTGCATGGGCTGTTTTATCTTTAAAGCCAAGTATAAGGATGATATTCCCGATTAAATCATGTAGCTGACTTCTGCGCTTTTTCGACTGTGCTTCCGCAGCTTTTTTGTTTTCAGTAGCGCTTTGGTCTTTTGCCTCCCTGCTTTCATGCATTTCCAGTAAATCTAGTAAAGGCTGTGGCGGGTTATGTTCTGTATTTTTCAAGAACCAAGAAACAATTTCTTTAGGCTTAAATAACTTTTGTCCGGCTATATTGTTGCCTTCAGAAATTATTTCTCTTGCCAAGCAGTGTCTTTCAAACTTGTCTTCTAGAGTGCTAAGAACCTCTTCATCTACATCTTTAGTCTTATAATAACCGCGAACATGGTTTCCTTGACCAAACCTAAAATCATTAAACTCTTTTCTTTTTGGTGTGCCTTTTTCATCATTTCTGGGGTCTGTCCCACGAAATAAAGCCTTTGCCTCCTCAAAAGTCCAAACCCCTTGGTCTAACCAATAATTATAAAATTTATATGCCCAGCCTGCCTGTGAATATTCAGGAAGAATTTTTAGTTTAGAAACAATACTATCATGGAAAATATAGCCCTCATCATAGACGGCATTAAGAAAGCCCTGTAAATCACCTTGCCATAAGTTTTTCTTTTTTATGTTATTTACAGCATCACATAGACCTTGATAAGCCCCAAAAGCTATCCCTTGTGATTTCAAGAAATCAGTGTATTGCGAACAGAAAAATCTCTCTTCCTCCGTTCTCTTGTTCCACGGCTTATAAGCTATTTCTGTAAATTTAATTAGAAATGAGTGCTCAAAGCCAAATGGCAGACCTATGGCCTCATCCTCACTTATTTCTTCTTTTTCTAAAATCGTATCGTAACCACATTCATACTGGCCATGATTATAGTATTTATCAAAGTGTGTTGGCTTTTCACTAATTGAAGATAGATACATAAGAAAATCAGGGTGCATATAGAGGCCACAATGAAATAGGCTACCAAGTTCATAAAGGATATTTACAAGGGCGTGCTTATCCATGGACTTATCCAGCCAATACTTTTCAAGCATGTGCCTTCTTATTCCACTAAATTTATCCCCATATAGAGTATCGCGCTCTATGTAATCGTAAAATTCAACAAAATACTCCGCGGCTTCATTCGATTTATCCGGCCTATTTGCCCACTCATGCGCCGCTGGATTTATACCCAGCGCAAGAGTAACCAGCTCTTCTTTTGTAAGGTCTTTCTTATTCCACCAATATGCGTAGTCCGGTGTAAATTCAGGCTCAACCATCACCAAAAATCCTTTCATTCATCTTTGCCACCACCGTGCTTGTATGGGCTTCGGATAGGTGGGCGTAGCGTTTCACCATTTGTAGGGTTTTATGCCCTAGCACTTCCGCAATCTCGGCCAGTGTTGCGCCGTTCATGGCCAGATAAGAAGCGGCGCTATGGCGTAAATCATGAAAACGAAAATCTTCTATTTCTGCCTTATCAAGTGCATTTACCCACGCCTTACGAATATCGATAGGCTGAAAAATTAGTTTGCCGGATTTGTCTTTGCTGACCTTCTTTGAAGGGAAAACATAATCGCACCCTAACGGTCTGATTTTGGAATGCGCTTTCATAAGTTCCATAGCGTGCCCCTGAAGCGGCAAAATGCGGCGCTCTCCGTTTTTGGTTTCATGCAAGGTAATGACGCTGCGATTAAAATCTATATCCTGCCATTTCAGGCTCAAGATTTCTGTCTTGCGAGCACCAGTGCTTAGAGCCAGCACAACAATGGTGTAAAGATAAGCGTTCTCACTGAGTTTACAGGCTTCCAATAACAACTTGCGCTCATCATCATCCAAAAATCGTACGCGGCCTCTGGATTCTTTATATTTACTGACATTCGTAACGGGGTTATCCGATACCCACCCCCATTCTTTACGGGCGATGGTGAAGACATGGCTTAGGGCTTGTGTGTATCTATTAGCAGTTGTCGAACCAACGGCGCGGCCATACTGATTTACTGAACCTAGTAATGTAGAGCGTTTTTCAACTATCATAGCGGGCGTTATATCGGCAAGTGCATAAGCTCCAATTTCCTTACGCCACCATTTTAAATAAGTAATTTGATTGACCGGATTTTCACGCTGCGACAAAACATCTTTAAAATAGCGGTCTATCGCTTCACCCATAGTGCGCTTTTTGGCTTCAGAGGATTTAAAGTGTTTGCCGCGCCGAATATCGGCCTCGGTTTGCTGTGCCCAAAGCCTTGCATCGGTCAGCCTTTGGAATGATGCCGTTTCAGTGGGGTGTCCTTTTATCCGAATTTGCACACGGTAAGATGTTTCACCACTTTTCAAATTTCGCTTTTGTATATTAGCCATTGTTATTTCCTGTGTTTATAATTTAGAAAAAACGGCAAAAAATAGCAACATAAGATATATAAACTGAAGCACTTATCAACAAACCGCAATAAAAACAGTTAGATAGAAACAATATCTTTTCTTGTGGCACACTTATGGCACAGTAAAGCGTAAATATGCCCTATTTTTAGCCGTGTGTTCTATTGTGAATGATTGACTTTAGGTGTGCCACCAGTGTGCCATGAGGCTTTTTTATTCTGGTGTGATTTCTCTGAAACCCTTGATTTAATTGGTTGCGGGAGTTGGATTTGAACCAACGACCTTCAGGTTATGAGCCTGACGAGCTACCGGGCTGCTCCATCCCGCGTCAAAAACGAATGAGTGAAGAAATCACTCAGGCCTGTTTATATACGCCTTGAAACGCCGAGGGTCAAGCGTTACATTCGTGTTTATTGGCGTTCGAGCGTTGAAACGGCGTGTAGCCTCCGAAAGTCATATATAATCAATGCGTTACCCTGTGTGAAGGCAGCATAAAATAAAATGCCCCAAAGCGACAACATAACCGAGAACACTCATAATAACGGCGATGCTCAAAGCCGTAAGCAGAGCCGCAGCCAGAGCCAGAGCCAGAGGCAAAAGCGTGCGGAGATAGCAATTCTTGGCGCGGGGGTGATGGGGCTTAGCTGCGCCGTGGCGCTGGTTGAGCGCGGCGTGAAGGCGATCACAATTTACGATCCGCAACCGCTTAACAGCGCCGCCAGCCATCAAAACGCAAGCACAAGCACAAACTCAAATACAGACCAAACCACAAACGCCAGCGCCAAGGCCGGTGGCATGCTTGCCCCTTATAGCGAGATCGAGCACATGGATATGCGCTGGGTTGCGGCGGGGCTGAGGGGGATCGAACGATGGCGCACGCTATCTGCTTATCTGGAGACGGGGTTTGTGCAAAATGGCAGCCTGCTCATTGCCAATGCGCCCGACCGTCACAGCCTTGAGAGGTTTCGCCATCATTTGCCGCACGAAAAGCGGGATTATTGCGCCCCGCATATGATCGAGCCGATGTTGCCTGAGAAATTCAAAGCCGCGCTCTATCTTGAAGAGGAAGCACATTTAGAGCCGCAAAAAACGCTACGCGCGCTGATGGAATATCTCTCGGATAAGGTAAGTTTTGTTCAAAAAGCCATACAATCCCCCGCTGCAATGAAAGATATAAAGGCTGACCATATCCTTGATTGCCGCGGTATGGGCGCAGCCGCAGCGCAGCCGCATTTAAGAGGCGTGAAGGGGGAAACCGCCATCGTCCGCAACCCTGAATTTTCGTTGAGCAGGCCTGTGCGGATTATGCATCCGCGCTACCCGCTTTATGTTGTGCCGCGCCCCGCGCATATTTTCATGATCGGTGCGACCGTCATCGAAAGTGACGAGGCGCAATCCGTATCGCTGAAATCCTCCATGGAGCTGATGAGCGCGCTTTACAGCCTTCACAGCAGTTTCGGCGAAGCACAAATTCTAGAGTTTAGTGCTGGCATTCGCCCGTCTTATGCTGATAACCTGCCCAAGATTGGCGTAAGCGGGCGCATCATCTCCGCCAACGGGCTGTTCCGCCATGGCTATTTGCTCGCCCCCGTAATGGCGGGTGCAATTGCCGAATATATTTGTGACAACAAGAAAAATGACGATTGGGATTTGTTTTATGACGCAAAAAGCTCTCATCAGGCTGACGATCAACGGGCAGCCTAAAAACTTTGAAGCGCCGCTGAATCTTTATGATGTTCTGGCGCAAGAAGATGTGATCGGTATGATGATCGCCGTGGCGTGCAATCATCAGGTCGTACCGAAAAGCGCATGGCAAGACACCCCCATAAGTGACGGTGATATGATCGAAATCCTCGCCCCGATGCAGGGCGGATAAGGCAAGATACTGCATCAAATATTGACATAGCGCCGCTTGCCCTGATAAGAAACCCTTATGAGCGCAGCACAATTAAAAGCAGTTTTTTTAAGGCAATCCGAACCGCCAGACGGCAGGGGAGAAAACGGGATTATTGCGCAATGCGTCTTATACCCCGCCCGCGAAAATCATCCCCGTGACGATGAAATGCGTAATGCCGCACAAATGGCGATTGATGTGGCACAGGCTCAGTTGAAAAAAGCCTATGAAACGTCGCGGACGGGAAGGATCTATGACCTTTATGTTCGGCTGCAATATTCCGATTGTCATGGGAGCGCTGAATTGAGTGTGACCTGCGCGGATTCAGTCGATAAGATTGTCAGACAGATCAAAAGCGAGATTTTTGCACAAACATCAAGCGTCATTCAAAACGCATTCGATGCAGAATAATTTTTAACGACATTATTTTCAGATTTATATATGCTTCAGAGCATGAAAACTGATCCGCTGATTATTGACGATAAAACGCTTCAATCCCGCCTTTTTCTTGGTACGGCGGGCTATCCCTCGCCTGAGGATCTCAGACTTTCCATCGAACGGTCAAATCCCGGATTGCTTACGGTTTCTTTGCGCCGTGAAAGTGCAGCAGGAAAAGGGCAAAAATTCTGGGATATTATTAAGGGCTTTGATATTCCCGTCCTGCCCAATACGGCCGGATGTTATGATGTGCGCGAAGCCGTGACAACGGCGGAAATGGCGCGGGAAATCTTCGCCACGAACTGGATCAAGCTGGAGGTGATCGGCGATGATTACTCGCTCCAGCCCGACCCGTTCAAGCTTTTGAGCGCGGCGGAAGAGCTTATCGGCAAAGGGTTTAAAGTCTTCCCGTATATGACCGATGATCTTGTTCTGGCGCAAAATCTGGCGGATATCGGCTGTGATATTTTGATGCCGTGGGGCGCGCCGATCGGTTCTGGCCGCGGGCTGAACAATCCCTATGCGCTCAAACAATTGCGCAGCCGTTTCCCTGATAGCCTGCTGGTTGTGGATGCGGGGATTGGTGCGCCCTCCCATGCGGCGGCGGCGATGGAAATGGGCTATGATGCCATTTTGCTGAATACGGCTGTGTCAAAATCGGGGCAGCCTGCTGATATGGCGCTTGGATTTTCCAGGGCGATAGAGGCGGGGAGGCTGGCCTATCTTGCGGGGATTATCGTGCCGCAGGAAAGCGCCGAGCCGTCAACGCCGCTGATTGACAAGCCGTTCTGGCATCAGGAAAAACAGAGCGGCTGATAGAGCTTAAGGGAATTAGAGCTTGAAAAAATTAAAGCATAAGCAAATCAGAGAATTTAAAAACGAATGATGACGATGACTTCCCCTCTCAACAGCGCTGATATGGAGCGATATGCCCGCCACCTCGCTTTGCCGGAATTTGGGATTGCGGCGCAAGGCAGGCTTAAATCGGCGCATATTCTCGTGGTCGGGGCGGGCGGTTTGGGCGCGGCGGCGCTGCCTTATCTCGCGGGGGCGGGGATCGGTGCGATCACAATTTGCGATGATGATATGGTCAGCCTCAGCAATTTGCACCGCCAGACAATCTACACGGCGGCGCAGGGCGTAGCAGGGGATTGGGCCAAGGCTGATGCGGCGGCGGCCTATATGGCTGCGCTTAATCCTGATATTGCCATTCATGTTATTAAATCGCGCTTTGATGAGGATTTTGCAGGCGGCCATCGCTATGATCTGATCTTGGATGGCAGCGATAATTTCAAAACCAAGACGGCGCTCAATCTATATGCGCTGCGCCATCAAACTCCGCTTATCTCGGCCAGTGTCAATCAATTCCAGGGGCAGTGCGGTGTGTTTGCGGGGCATGAGGCCGATGCGCCGTGTTATCATTGCCTGTTTCCCGAATTGCCGCACAATGCCCGCAACTGTAACGAGGCCGGCGTACTCGGCACGGCGGCGGGGCTGACGGGGTTGTATCAGGCGCATTTGGCGATTTTATATCTTGCCGCGCTGGAAACGGATATGAAGGATAACGTGCCGCAAAGCATTGGTGCGGGGTATTTCCTCAGTCTGGATTTTAAAACCATGCGCAATAGTGTTTTGCGCGTTCCGAAAAACAGCGACTGCAACGTTTGTAAGGATTATATCGTTTCGCAGCCCGCGCAAGCTGCACAGATTGCGCAAGCCACTGATAAAAATACCCGGCACAATATCAAGAAGGATAGACCGACTATGATCGAATTGCTCAGCCTGCAAGATTTACAAAATCAGGATCACATTATTGTTGATGTGCGCACGCCGCCGGAGCTGTCCGATGATCCGATTGCGGGGGCGCTGCATATCGAGCTGAAAGAGATTCCGGCGCGCTATCACGAATTGCCGCAGGATAAATTGCTGGCCTTTGTGTGCGCTGGCAATGTCCGCAGCCGTCAAGCCGCGGAATATCTGGCGGCGCTCGGCTTTGATAATGTTGCGGTGCTGGATAAATTCTCGTTGTGAGTTTTAATCCAAACGATTAATGCGCAGCGCTCACAGGACTCTAATGCTCCTAAGCTAATCCAATCAGATTAAGCCGCCCAGACTAAGCCGCTTTTTCCTGCTTCTTAGCGCGCTCAATCCCATCAAGGATCATTTGCTTGGCCTCGTCCTTGCCGCGCCAGCCAAGCGTTTTTGACCACTTGCCCTTTTCGAGATCCTTGTAATGCGTGAAGAAATGCTCAATCGCCTGACGGTTAATCTCGCGCAGATCGGTGTAATCCTCAACATCATTGTGATAGGGGTGAACGCGCGGAGCAGGGACGGCAATGATTTTCTCATCCGTGCCGCCGTCATCTTCCATCAGCAAAACACCGACAGGGCGAACGGGCATAATCGCGCCGGGCATGACGGGGGTTCTGCCGACGGCCAGAATATCAACCGGATCACCATCGCCCGATAGCGTATGCGGGATAAAGCCGTAATTGCCGGGGTAAAACATAGCGGTATGCAAAAAGCGGTCGACCATCATCGCGCCTGTTTCTTTATCCAGCTCATATTTGACGGGAATACCGCCGAGCGCGTTCTCGACGATCATATTGACCTCGTTTGGAACATCTTCACCGATTTTGATTTTTGAGAGATACATGGCAGCACAACCTTTATTTTTCTGATGGATTTCAAAATTATTTGATATTCCATATCATTTTTTTGCACTGCACACAATCCGCTTATCAAAAAAATATAAGCCCCGAAAACAGTCTTGCTTTCGAGGCTTATATAAAAATGTAGAGAATAGAATTTTTTAAAATTGACCGAACGGTTTTACTTTTGCTCTTGCTGATCTTCGATAGAGCCGTTGTCGTTCGACGGATTGCATTTTTTGCGGTTAATATTTTCGGGAATAAAGATAACGCCACCCGATGCTGATGCACATGCCTTCATAAAGTCCTCCTAAAAATCATCCAATGAATGATTGCATCATACACGAAAAGCAGGCTTTTCTCAAAATAATCTTGTTTTGCAGAGCACAAAATTGAAACTATAGTTCAAAAAACCATATATCCGTATTTCTCGCTTTTGGCCTTGAAATCTTTTATGTTCAATTTTCTTGACCTTTTTCTCATAATCTGTTATTTTACGCTATCGTTTGAAATGATGCTCTTTCTTAATTACAGAGCTTTTGTAGGTTTTCCTTGTAAAGATCCACCTTTAATACGGTTTCGAAACAAGGTTGTGAGAATAAAAATTCACCGTTCCTCGGATAAAGTTCAGTTTTATCGAACAGTTTTTCAAAAATCGAACGAAACACAATGGCAGGCCGCAATCATGCTGGCACTGTCATAAATGAACTTTGCACGTGAAAGGAAAAAATCATGCAAGAACAACAAACTGGTACAGTAAAATGGTTCAACGATCAAAAAGGCTTTGGCTTTATCCAGCCTAGCAATGGCGGAACAGATGTTTTCGTTCATATCAGCGCTGTTGAGCGTGCGGGAATGCGCACACTGACAGAAGGCCAGACGATCAGCTATGACCTGCAGCACGACCCGAAAAAGGGTAAAGACAGTGCGGCAAATCTGAAAGCTGCTGCTTAATTATAAGCTCACAATTTTGAATAATGTTTACTGTGCGGGTTCAATCCGCACAGTAGCCTTATCTATTCAAAAGTACTTCGAGAAAGAAAAACAATGAAAAATTTCGAAAGCTTCGGCTTAAGCGATGCGCTGGCCAAATCACTGACATATATGAATTACACAACGCCGACCCCCATTCAGGAAAAAGCGATTCCGCTTGCTTTGGCGGGGCACGACATTATGGGTACGGCACAAACAGGAACGGGAAAAACCGCAGCTTTTGCGATCCCGCTGGTTGAAAAACTATTGAACAACCCCGAAGGAACGGCGCTGGTTTTGACTCCGACGCGTGAACTCGGCAAGCAAATCATGGACATCATGCATAAGCTGCTTGGGCCAAGAAGCCCGATTAGAACCGCCTTTATTATCGGCGGTGAGCCGATGGGCAAACAACTCAACCAGCTTCAGGCCAATCCGCGTTTGATCGTCGGTACGCCGGGGCGGATCAACGACCATCTGGAGCGCAAAACGCTCAAGCTGCATGATACGGATTTCCTCGTGCTCGATGAAACAGACCGTATGCTCGATATGGGCTTTTCGGTGCAGCTTGAAAAGATTTTTCAATACATGCCGCAGCAGCGTCAAACCCTGATGTTCTCGGCGACACTGCCGCATAATATTTTGAAAATGTCAGAGCAGTATCTGAAAAATCCGAAACGCGTTTCTGTCGGTGAAACCAATGTGGTTGCCACCAATATCAAACAGGAAGTCATCCGCATCGATCAGGATAAAAAATACAATGAGCTGCTCAACCAGCTTCACGAGCGTCAAGGCTCGGTGATTGTGTTTATCAAAACCAAATATGCGGCGGATCGCATGGCGACGAATTTGCGCCGTGACGGGTTTACCTCCGAAGCGTTGCATGGTGATTTGCGCCAGCGCAAGCGCGATAGCGTGATGCAGAATTTCCGCAAGATGAACTTCCGCGTTTTGATTGCAACCGATATTGCGGCGCGTGGTTTGGATGTTCCGCATATTGAACACGTCATCAATTATGATCTGCCGCAAGTGGCCGAAGACTTCATTCACCGCATGGGCCGTACGGCGCGGGCGGGGGCGGAAGGCTCTGCGATCAGCTTTGTGTCAAATCAGGAAGGCCGTCAATGGCGCGCCATCGAGCAGCTTTTATATCCGCATACCGCCAATAACAATGAGCGGCGCGGCGGCTTTGAAAAGCGCGGTAGCTTTGACAAAAAAGGCGGTGACAAACGCAACAGCGATAAGCGTGGAGGCTTTGATAAGCGCTCCGGCGCGAAACGCAGTGATGATTACAAGCGTAAAGATGATGGCTTTTCTGCGAAAAAGAACAAAAAGCAGGGCGGCCAGTTCCGCAATGACAAGCCTTGGCATGATAAGCCAAAGGACAATGCCAATGCGGCGGCGGCGCGTGATGATCGTTCACAGGACAATCGCGCACAAGATAATCGTCAGCGCGATGATAAGCCCAGAGCGGATTATGCGAGAGCGGATCGTTCAAAAGCAGATCGTCCCAGAGGGGATCGCCCTTGGAATGACAAGCCGCGTGATGATCGTCCGAAAACGGATAGGCCGCGTGATGATCGTCCAAGAAGCGATAAGCCGAAAGGCGACCAGCCAAATGGTAATAAGTTCCGCAACAGCGATAAGCCGCGCGGAGCAAATCCAAATGGTTCGGCGGATGGCGGCAAAGGAAAAGGCGGCGCAAAACCGTTCGGCAATCGCAATAAACCGGGCGGAAAGCCGGGCGGTAAACCAAGCGGGAAGCCAGGCATCAAATCGCACGGTAAAGCGCAAGGCAAGCCAAATTCCTCAGGGAAGAAGCATTACTACGACAGCAGGAAATCCGCAGCCTAGTAGCCGTGTCGATAGAGAGGCGACAGCTTTAAGCCGTCAATAGAGCCCTCACGCAATAAAAGATATAAGAATAGCGCCTCATGTAGTATCAGGCGCTATTTTTTTGTTGGGTCTGTATGGGCGTGAGAAGTTTTTGACCCTAAACCAACCCCTTATCAAACTGCTCGGCATCGGGGGAGAGGATCATCTCGTTATGCGCCTTGCCGCTTGGAATCATCGGGAAGCAGTTTTCCTTCTGGTCGACGCAGACATCAACAATCGTCACACGGTCGGTTTTGAGCATTTCGGCAATCACGCCGTCCAGCTCGTCAGGGGTTTGCGCCCGTAGCCCGATCCCGCCATAAGCCTCGGCCAGCTTCACAAAGTCGGGCAGGGATTCGGTGTATGAGTTCGAGTAGCGCTCGCCATGCAGCAGCTCTTGCCACTGCCGCACCATCCCCATCCATTGGTTGTTCAGGATGAAGATTTTCACCGGCAAGCGGTATTGCACGGCGGTGCTCATTTCCTGAATATTCATCAGGATCGAGGCTTCGCCCGCCACATCAATCACCAGCGCGTCAGGATGCGCCATTTGCACGCCAATCGCGGCAGGCAGGCCATAGCCCATCGTGCCCAGCCCGCCGGAGGTCATCCAGCGGTTAGGCTCTTCGAAATGCAGGAATTGCGCCGCCCACATCTGGTGCTGGCCGACTTCGGTGGTGATATAGGTGTCGCGCTTGTCCTTCTCCGTGAAGTGACGTAAGCGCTCCAGCGCATATTGCGGCTTGATGATCTTGCTGTCATTCTTGTAAGCAAGGCAGTTTTTCGCGCGCCATTGCTCAATCTGCGTCCACCAGCGCGCCAGCGCATCCTGATCGAGCTTGTATTTGCGCGCCCGCCAAACCTCCAGCATCGCCCGCAGGGCTTCCTTGGCATCGGCGAGAATCGGAATATCGATCTGCACATTTTTGTTGATCGAGCTGGCATCAATATCAACATGGATCTTGCTGGAATGCGGCGAGAATTTATCGAGCCTGCCCGTCACACGGTCATCAAACCGCGCCCCGATATTGATCATCACATCGCAATCATGCATCGCCCAATTGGCCTCGAACGTGCCATGCATCCCCAGCATCCCCAGCCATTGGCGGTCGGAAGCGGGATAAGCGCCCAGCCCCATCAGGGTTGAGGTAATCGGAATCCCCGTTTCACGCACGAATTCGCGCAAAATCTGTGAGGCCTCCGTACCGGCATTGATAACGCCGCCGCCCGTATAAAAAACGGGCTTTTTGGCTTGGGCGATCATCGCAACGGCAGCCTCGACCGCATCCATATCGGGCATGGTTTTGGGGTTATAGCTGGCCTTGACGTCTTCTCTCATATTCTTGTAAGCGGCCTTGGCGAATTGAATATCTTTCGGAATATCAATCACAACAGGGCCGGGGCGGCCTGAGCGCGCCACATGGAAGGCTTCGTGAATAATCTCGGCCAGCTGGTTAACGTCCTTGACGAGGTAATTGTGCTTGGTGCAAGGGCGCGTGATCCCCGTGGTGTCGGCCTCTTGGAACGCGTCCGTCCCGATCAGAAAGGTCGGAACTTGTCCCGTGATACACACCATCGGGATTGAATCCATCAACGCATCGGTCAAACCCGTAACGGCATTGGTCGCGCCAGGGCCGGAGGTGACAAGCGCCACGCCGACCTTTCCGGTTGAGCGGGCATAGCCCTCGGCGGCATGGGTACAGCCCTGTTCATGGCGGCCTAAAACGTGACGGATGGAATTTTGATGTTTGAAAATTTCATCATAAATCGGTAAGACCGCCCCGCCGGGATAACCGAAAATTGTGTCCACGCCCTGATCGATGAGGGCGCGAATAACGATTTCCGCGCCTGTCACTTGTTCAGGGGCTTTGGCGGCAGTTTTCGGGGCTTCTCGTTTGGCTTCGGCGGTGCTCATGGTCAATAGTCCTTGGTTTGTGTTTTGCTTTTATGTTTCGTGTCGTTTGTTTTGGTCGTTTTTTCAGTCATTTGTTTCAGGCATTTCAGACATTAAAAAACCCCGTCCTTACGGTGCGGGGCGCTTTGCGTTTGGTTTAAGCATGAGCCTAAGGTCGCAGCGCCCCTTTATTGAGTACCACGAGTAGTCCTAGGATTTTGTTAATGCCGTTTGCTTTATTCATAAACTCTTGTTTACCGTATGTTTTGTGCATCCGCAACAAATTTGTCTTATTTGAATTCAAAAATTTTTTAATCTTACAAAAAGAAATAACGCGTCCGGGATGAAGCCGCTTTTCATGATTGGAGAGATATTGCTCGGCTTCTCCGCGGTTCGCGTTTTCTTTTTTCTGGAAGCGGGTCCGGATTTTTTCCTTTTGCCGCTTCGATACACCCAATTTACTTTCGTTTGTTACCCGTACCTTTGTCTGGCCGGACCTTTTTCGAAACATTGCTGTCTCTTTATGATTTTATTAAGCAACAAAATGACGTTTGAGTCAACACAAAAGAAACAAAAAAATCAATTAATCGTACAAAAAGAAATAATATTTCAATATAGGTGGTGAAACCGAGGGTTTTCAGGGGGTTCTTATGGCTGTGAGAGTCCGTGAGCGTGGCTTACAGGTGAATTATTGGATAGAACGGTTAAGAGATAAGGCCAGGCTTCCCGTCTTTCCGTCAGTTTTTGGGCAACAATATTTGTTAATTTATCCATCAATAGATTTGTTTTTGTAATGGAAAAGCCATGATTCTTGAGCGCATAGGACGGGACGGTTAAAACAATCGGCGGGCCATAGGGAAAGGCCATAACGCTGTAAGCGGCCAAATAAAAATTCTCGCTCAAGGTTATCACGCCGATATCGGGCATTTCGCGTGGAAGGTCTAATTCCTGATAGGCTTCGTGGAAAACATCCAAAAAGATTTTGATGGTTGAGTTGCTAAAGCCTAGCCAGCGCAAATCTTCAACGGCGGCCTCAACGGAGAGCAGTGCCGCCATTTCATCATGGCTTAAATCTTCGAAAGCGCGATTCTGGCTGTAATTTTCACAGATATAATCATAAGTCGGCAGGTCTGTGATCTGATTCGGGTCGCGCACCAATATTTTGGCAACGTCCATAGCGCTATAGGCGTAGTAATCTGATTGGTTAAACTCTCTGCTCATCATTTTTTCTCTTGAGCCTATATACAGAATAACGGCTGCCAAAGGCAAGAAAGAATCGGGGGGAGGGTGCGGTTTCGTTCAGATACCCTTGACAATATAGGAATTAAATCATATGATTGTCTTGATTAAGGGGCGAATTGTGCCTCGTATAATGTCATTCCGCTGTTGTTCACTCTCTCGTCATCCCGAGCGTAGCCGAGGGATATTAGGAGTTTGTTTCAAGATTCCTCCACTCATAGCTATGCCATTCGGTCGGAATGACAAAATGCGGCCTGTCATCCCCGCGGCTCTGCATAGCAGAGCTTAAACGACGGGGATCTGGAAAAAACTATAGCGACATAATATCCGGATGCCCGCACAAGGCGGGCATGACGGTTGGTATTAATTTTAACCACAGAGATGAAGGAGTTTTAAAAAGAGAATACGGAGATTTTTTGTTTAGAGAAAACTCTGTGAACTCTTATAACTCTGTGCCTCTGTGGTAAAGCAATAAGATCCCTCGACTTCGCTCGGGATGACATACAGGGGCATAAATCCTTGGTGTCTTCGTGTCTTGGTGGTTCAAAAACAACAAAAGGAATAGCAAATGCAACAGGTTACCCTTTCTTCAAAGCGCCAGCCATCGCTATGGTTGCCTTTATCTGTACTTTTGCCACCACCTTTATCTCGATTTCGTGCCTTTCCCCCACTCTTACCATCACTCTTCACTCTTCACTCTCACTTCCTCTTTTGCCACGCCTTCCCTGATATTGCATTATGTAAAATATATACGGATTAGCCAAAAACAAGTGGGGCGAGCGGGGCGAGTGGGGCGAGTGGGGCGAAGTGACCGTAACTTAATGAAATATATTATAAACCTTTCGCCCCACTTTAAGTGCGAGAGTGGGGCGAGTGGGGCGAAACGCCCCAGTTTCGAAAACCTTATTTTATATCTGATTGCGGAACCATGTTGTCTGGCGTTTGGCGTAGCGCCGCGTTTCCCCTTGCGCCAGCGTGATCGCCTCTTCACGGCTTATCGCCCCGTTCAGATAGGCCTCTAATTGCCTGAAGCCCAGCGCCTTGGTCAGCGGAACGCCGTCCTTTACCGCGCCATCCTTGATTTTTTGGCTGAAGGCCGCGACCTCCTCCAGAGCGCCGCGCTGAAGCATGGCCTCAAAGCGTTGGTTACAGCGCTCATAGAGCGTGTTGCGCTCGGGCAAAATCACCTCGATCTCAAAATTCCAATTGGGGGGCGGGGCGGCGCGATCCAGTTTTTGCCACTCGGCCAGCGATTTTCCCGTAGCCTCCAGAACCTCCATCGCACGGATAATGCGCGCCTTGTGATTAACATGAAACCGCGCAGCCATTACAGGATCGCGGGTTTCGAGCTCCTGATAAAACGCCTCAGCGCCCAAGGCTTCATAACGCGCGACAACGGCGTTGCGGATTGCGGGCGGCACATCGGGCATCGGCGATAAACCGTCGGTCAGCGCGCGGATATATAGCCCCGTCCCGCCGCAAATGATTGGCGTTTGCCCGTTCTCAAGCGTTTTGGCAATCAGCGGCATGGCAAGCTCACACCAGTTTCCGGCGCTACACACATCATTCGGATGCAAATGGCTGTAGAGCAGATGCGGCGCGGCTTTGAGGTCATCATCCTCGGGCTGCGCGGTCAGGGTATGCAGCCCGTCATAAATCTGCAGCGAATCGCAATTGATGATAACGCCATCGCGTTCCAGCGCCAGTTCCAGCGCTCTGGAGGATTTTCCGCTCGCGGTCGGGCCAGCAACAATATGGATCGTATGTCTCTGACTGGCGGCGCTTTTGCTCACGGGATTATTACAGCGCTTAAGAGCTTAAGACAAGCGCAGCGCCACAAAGCGGATATCGCCCGTGCGGTTGACCAGCAGCAAGACAGAGCTGCGCCCTGCGGCTTTGGCGGCCTCGATGATGTCAATCACATCTTGCGGCGCGCGGACATTTTGCTGGTTGACCTCAACAATGACATCGCCCGCCACCAGGCCTTTCAAGCCGGCCTCGGAACCCGCCGTCACATCGCCAACCAATACGCCTTCGACATTATCGGGAATACCGAAATCCTCGCGCTCCTTTTGGGTGAGGGAGGTAATCCCCAGCCCCAAATCGGCAAGCTGGCGCAGATCAGCCTTGGAGGTGTCGGTTTCCTTCAGCAGGCCTTCTTCCTCGGCAACCTCAAGCTCACCAACCGTGACCTTGGTTGTGTGCTCAACGCCCTCGCGCCAGTAGATCAGCTCGGTCGGTTCACCGATGGTGGTTTCCGCGACAATACGGGGGAGGGAGCGCATCGAATTGATCTCCTGCCCGTTAAAGCGCAGGATAATATCACCATGCTGTAACCCTGCGGCTTCGGCGGGGCCTCCTGCAGTGATGCTAGCGACAAGCGCGCCTTTTTCCATCGGTAAATCAAGGCTTTCAGCAATTTCAGGCGTAACGGTTTGGATACGAACGCCCAGCCAGCCGCGGCGCGTGCGGCCATATTTGATGATCTGGTCGATCACAGGCTTGGCAAGATCGGAGGGAATCGCAAAGCCAATCCCGACAGAACCGCCCGTGGGGCTGAAAATCGCGGTATTGATTCCGATAACCTCACCGTTCAGATTGAACATCGGCCCGCCCGAATTTCCGCGGTTGATCGAGGCATCGGTCTGCAAATAATCATCATAAGGCCCTGTATTGATATCGCGCTGGCGGGCGGAGATAATACCCGCCGTGACCGTACCGCCCAGCCCGAACGGATTACCGATCGCCAGCACCCAATCGCCGACACGCAAATGTTCGCTGCGCCCGAAACTCACGGTTTTCAAATCGGCCTTGGTCGGGTCAACCTTCAGCACGGCAATATCGGTTTTCTCATCCACGCCGATAATTTCAGCATCAATCGTGCTGTCATCATGCAGCGTAATTTTCACGGACTCAGAATCACGGATAACGTGATTATTGGTCACAACATAGCCATTCTCGGCATCAATAATAAAGCCCGAACCCAGCGAGGATTGCGGCATAGCGTCCAAGCCGCGCCCGCGTTTATCCATGAATTCCTCAAAGAAATCCCGAAACGGCGAGCCTTCGGGGAATTGCTCCATCGGCGGGAAATCCCGCGCGTCGCTAACCTTTTGTGTGGTGGAAATATTGACAACCGCAGGGATAAGCTTGTCGACGAGATCGGCAAAGCTGGCGGGTGGGCGCTCTTGGGCATCACCAAACACATGGCGCGCCGCCTCGGTTTGATTGTCCTGATTGTTCTCATTGTCTTGCGCTTGGGCGGTGCTGATAAAATGTTGTGGGGCGCTATACACACCGCCGATCAGCAATGCAAACAGTGCAACAAAGCTCCAGATACGCGCAGATTTATTCGTCATTGTCATGGTTCCACCTTGATGTCTGTTGTGTTTAAGACGCTCTAATTTTGCGTCAGCCAATTAAAATAGAAACACTAAAATAAGGCCAACTGGCTCAAGGGTCAACCATACGAATTTTATGTGCCGCACGGTTTTTAAAGCGGGCGTTGAGCGCTTAGAACAACAATTGCCCCAAGCTGACGAGTGCAAAGCCGATAATAACCATGGCGATGCCGAAATTGCGTAAGGTTGCGGGCGGCAGGCTTAACGCGCTCATCATCATTTTGCGCATCATATCGGGGAACAGCGCATAAAGCAGGCCTTCAATCACGAAGATCAGCGCAATTGCGGTGAAAATATATAGGCCGAAACTCTCCATCACGCGCCCTGCATTGCCTTGTTATAACGCTTATAAGGCTATGAGCCTTTTAGCCTCTTAGCGCTTACGCTCTTGGAAATAGCGGAAAAAATCGCTATTGGGCGATAAAATCAAGCGCGTATCAGGCGTGGCCAGCGTGTTTTTATAGGCTTCCATAGAGCGGAAAAACGCGTAGAACTCGGCATCCTTGTTAAAGGCATCAGCGTAGATTTTAATCGCTTCATTGTCGCCCTGACCGCGCATAATCTGTGCTTCACGCTCGGCTTCGGCAATAATAATCGTACGCTCTTTTTCGGCTGTTGAGCGAATTTCCAGCGCTCGCTCTTCCCCTTTTGCGCGTGTTTCCGTAGCGCGTTCCTTCAGCTCCGAAATCATACGGCGCACGGTTGAGGTGCGCAGATCAGCGGTAAGATCGGCGCGGACAATTCGCACATCAACCAGCTCAATCCCAAGCTGGTCTTGTTTGATGACGTTATTCACGCGGGCACGGATATCATTCATCACCGCTGTCCGCTCTTGCGAAAGCAAGCGCCGCAGCGTGGTTCGACCCAAAACTGTCCGTGTCGCATCGTTCAGGATATTCTCCAAGCGCGAATTGGCATTGGTTGTTGTGCGCAGGGTTTTGAAGAATTGCAGCGGATCAACAATTTTATATCGCGCGAATGTGTCAACGATGATCGGCTCTCCGCTTGATCCGCCCAAAAAAACATCGCTTTCCTCTAAAAGCTCACGCGATTCGCGGTCACTGGAGATAACAACCTGCTCTGTCGGCGGATCAACGGACAAGATGCGCTTGTCGAAATATTGCACATTTTGAATGACGGGGATTTTGAAATGCAGCCCCGGCCCGCGGACTTCGCCGATCGGTTGACCAAGTTGCAGCACGATGGCTTGCTGGCGCTGGTCAACGGTGAAGATTGACATTGAAAGCGCCAATAATCCGGCCGCTGCGGCGAAAAGTACAATAATGAGTGCCTTATTCATGTTCGTTACCTGCTATTTCTTTTCTCTTTTGGTCGTGTCTGTTATTGCATGGAGCGCTGGACGCCGCTTTGAGCGCGTTCAGGCTGCTGTCTTGTTTCTTGCCCTGCTGCCGGAGCAATCTGGTTGGCGCGGCGGGGAGCCGAAGCCGCTCCGCCCGCAAGCTCGTTGAGAGGCAGATACGGCACTACGCCGTTACCGCCCTGATCATCCATAATGATCTTCGAAGCGTTGCTCAGCACCTCTTCCATGGCCTCAATATACATACGCTCCTTGGTGACGTCCTTGCCCTGAAGATAGGCTTCGTAAACCGAGCGAAAACGATCGCTATCCCCTGTTGAGCGGGCGATTGTCGATTGTTTATAGGCTTCGGCTTCCTGAAGAATCTGGATGGCCATACCGCGTGCGCGGGGAATAATGTCTTCCCTGTAGGCGCCGGCGCGGTTTTGCACGTCCTCGGCATCCTGCTTGGCGGATTGCACGTCTTGGAAAGCGTCCTGCACATCAGGGTGAACTTCGGAGCGTTCTATCAGGACCTGCGTGATATTCACGCCGGAATTATATTCATCCAGATTTTGCTGAATGATCGAGCGGGCGCGGCTGGCGACCTCTTCACGGTCGCGGGTGATGATCGGGAACATATTGGTTTGGCCGACAACTTCACGAATGGCGCTCTCGGCAACCTTTTTGATCGTGCTTTCCTGATCCTTGATATTAAAGATGAAATCTTCGGATGATTTGATATTCCACTGGATAACAAGGAACAGATCAACGATGTTCCGATCCGCGGTCAGCATCAGGCTTTCCTCAGGGATACTGCGGCGAGCGGCGTTTCCATCCCGTGTCAACGCATCGACAAAGCCGATATTGAGGCGTCTGATCTCGGCATTGTTAACTATCGTCGCTGTTTCAATCGGCGCGGGCAGGTGATAGCCCAAGCCCGGCTCGGTTTTTGTATCGACCCATTGCCCGAAACGCTGGATCACCGCGTTCTCACCAGGATTAACGACATAAAGACCGCTGGAAAGCCAAAGCAGCAAAATTGCGCCCAAAACGCCGAAAAGCGCCATTCCGCCTTTGAAATTATTAGGGAGCATATTTTTGAAATTGTCTTGCGCCTTGCGCAGCATTTCATCCAGATCCGGCGGCTCAGAACCGCCGCCGCCAGCACCATTATTCGGCTTGCGTCCCGAATCGTTGCTGCTCGCCTTGCCCCAAGGATTGCCTTTATTTCCTGATTTATCGTCCCAAGCCATGTAAAATCTCTCAAGCTTCCGTGTTTGTATTTTATTTGCAATTTTGAGCCATAAGAATATTCTTTTTGAAACAGAAAGCAACCGTTTCCGGTTTTTTTCGGATGAAATTTTTGAGCGCATGAAAAAGCGAGTTTTTAAGCGACATTATTTATAAGTGAGATTGTATGGCCGCGCCGCGTAAAGACATGATTGGTGATATGAAGAATAGGGTTTTGCAGGCTCTTGGCGGGATTACAGCGCCGGACAGCCCGCAAGATATCGTGACGTGCGGCATGGTCGAGGATATCCATATCGACCTGCAGGCGGGGGAGGTTATTTGCCTAATGAAAGTCACGCCGCAGCAAGCCGCTCTGATGGAACCTATCCGTTTAAAGGCTGAAAAAACAATCCGCGCGTTGGATGATGTTCAAAAATCCATCCGCAAAGTGAGCGTAATCTTAACGGCGGAACGTACAGAGCGTACGCCTCTACCAGCCGAGATGTACGCCTCCCAAAAAACAGATAAATCTGACCCGCATGGGCTGAATAAAGTCCCCGTTCTTGATTTACCGATCCGCCATATTATTGCCGTGGCTTCCGGCAAGGGCGGGGTTGGGAAATCAACAATTGCCTGTAATTCAGCTGTTTTATTGGCTAAAAATGGCCAAAGCTCTGGGTTGAGGGTTGGGATTTTGGATGCGGATATTTACGGCCCGTCCCAACCACGCTTGCTTGGCGTGCAGGATAAAAAACCGAGCGTGGGTGAGAATGGGAGACTCGATCCGTTAGATGCGTACGGCATAAAAATCATGTCGATCGGCTTTATGGTGGAGGAAGAGCGCGCCATGATCTGGCGCGGCCCGATGGTGCAAACGGCGATTATTCAACTTCTGCGTGATGTGAATTGGGGCAGTGCCGAAACGCCGCTGGATGTCTTGATCGTTGATATGCCGCCCGGTACGGGTGATGCGCAGTTGACTATGGCGCAAAAGGTCAAGCTTTCGGGCGCGGTGATTGTGTCAACGCCGCAGGATATCGCGCTGATTGATGCGCGTAAGGGGCTTGAAATGTTCAAAAAGACGAATGTGCCAATATTGGGGCTGGTTGAGAATATGAGCACGCATATTTGCTCGAAATGCGGGCATGAGGAGCATATTTTCGGTCATGGCGGTGTTGAGAGCGAAGCCCAAAAACTGGGCGTACCGTTTTTGGGCGCAATCCCGCTGCATGGCGAAATTCGGATGCGTTCCGATGCCGGACGCCCCGTTGTTCTTGATAGCGACAATGCCTCGCACGTACAGGCGTACGGGCAGATTGCTAATAAGATTTTTGATTTTATTTCAAATGACTAGCCAATTTGAGCCAATAAATACAGCGTGTTATTTTTTCTTTTCGAGGCGCATGAAACTAAAGGCTGGCGTCTTTTCGGTTTTGGCGTGATCTTCGCGCCAGATTTCGCTCCACGCATTCCAGTCAAATTCAGGGAAGAGCGTATCGCCCTCGACATCCTCATGAATGAGGGTGATATCAAGCTCATCAACGAGATTTTTGCTTAAGGCCTCGGCGTAAATTTGCGCCCCGCCATTGATGAAAACCTCGTCCGCGCCGCTATCCTTTGCAATCGCCCGCGCGCGATCCAAAGCCGCCTCAAGCGACGGGCAAACCACAACACCGTCAGTCGCCGCAAAATCGCTCTGACGGGTGATGATGATATTTGTGCGCCCCGGCAATGGCCCGCCAACCTCACGATAGAGCGATTCAAGGGTTTTGCGCCCCATAACCAGCGGCTTTCCGAGGGTGCGCGCCTTGTAACGCTTGAGGTCTTGGGGGATATGCCATGGCAATGTGCCGTTTTTACCGATAATTTGATTTTGAGACATTGCTACAATTAAAGTTGTTTTGCTATTCATTTTTGAGTCCAAGGATGTTAGTCATCAGATATATTTAATTTATTTGCGGGATTTGCGTGTGTTAAATCAAGTTTTAAAGAATTTAGATGATGAATCAAAGATTCTTGATTTTGGTTGCCTCTCTTGGACTGTTTACCATGAATCAAAAAAAATTAATAAAAATTTTGTTCATTATGCATGCGATATAATAGAGCCGTCCCTCATTCCTGCAGATATAAATTTTTTCACGGTCGATGAAGGTGTTGAAAGACTTGATATTGAAGATGATAGCTTTGATTTAATTGTATTATCTCATGTTTTAGAGCATGTGAGCGCCCCAGTGCCGCTGTTTGAGGAGCTTGTAAGGATTTGTAAACCAGGGGGGCGGATATATGTTGAAACCCCCTCAGATCGCTCTGTGTCAGTAAAAAGCGATAAATGTGCGCAAAGTCACAGTTTTTATAATTTTTGGGATGACCCGACACATATTAGACCCTACAGCCCTGCGGGGCTTTATAGGCTCGCTATTTCTTTTTGTATGATACCAGAAGAGGTTAAGTACATTGGTAATTGGCTTGATGTCGCCGTCTATCCTTTTTATGTCTTGCTCTCAATGGTCAGCAATGAGCGCTTTGAACTCACTGTAGCTATGTGGAAAAGATACAAGTGGGCTTGTTATATGGTTGCCCGTAAACCAGAAAATAAGAATGGCCGTATTCCATATAAGTATATTTCACTTAAAAACGTCAAAAAAGGATATGAAAACGCTTTGAGTTACAGAGAAACACTGTAGTCGTGAGCTATATTATTTGTCGTAAGATAGATATACAAATCAATTAAACAGCCACGGGGGCTTTGATATGCGGGTGCGCCTGATAACCGACCAGCTCGAAATCCTCGAATTTGAAGTCGAAAATGCTTTTTACATGCGGGTTTAGGTGCATTTCGGGCAGCGCATATGGCGTGCGCGAGAGCTGCTCGCGCGTTTGCTCCAGATGGTTGGAATATAAATGCGCATCGCCGAACGTATGGATAAATTCAACGGGTTTGAGGCCTGTGACCTGCGCTACCATCATCGTCAGCAGCGCGTAAGAGGCGATATTGAACGGCACGCCAAGGAAAATATCGGCGCTGCGCTGATAAAGCTGGCAGGACAAGCGCCCATCGGCGACATAGAACTGGAAAAACGCGTGGCAGGGCGGAAGCGCCATTTTCGGGATTTCCCCGACATTCCACGCCGAAACAATCAGGCGGCGGTCATCTGGGTTGGTCTTGATGCGCACAATAACGCTGGATATCTGGTCAATCGTATTGCCGTCTTTGGTTGGCCAGCTGCGCCATTGCGCGCCATAAACAGGCCCGAGATTGCCTGACTCATCCGCCCATTCATCCCAGATCGAAACGCCGTTTTCCTTGAGATAGGCGATATTTGTTTCACCCTTTAAAAACCATAGCAATTCATGGATGATCGAGCGCAAATGGCATTTTTTTGTCGTGACCAGCGGGAAGCCCTCGGCAAGATCAAAGCGCATCTGGTAACCGAAAACGCTGAGCGTTCCTGTCCCTGTGCGGTCTTCCTTTTTTACGCCGTTTTCAAGCACATGGCGCATCAGATCGTGATATTGTTTCATCTCTAAATTCCCTTTTATTCTTACAATGTAGGGATTCGGCTGCCCGATTCAAGCGCGAGAGAGGTTTCGGCTCAAATAAGCTGTGCGCAAGCGCTGTCCTTTACTTTTGAACGATAATCCCTTAGAATTGTAGATGCTGGCTTGCCAGTTATGACGCTAAACGCTTGTGCGGAATAGACGTCGTGGACCCGGGGGCAGTACCCGGCAGGTCCACCATTTTAATGCGGTACGCATTCTTTAACAGGGGTGCGCTTGATTAAGACGGTGGGCCTGAAACAGGATCGACACGCGTAGTAAAGGTATGTGGCGGCGTTCGGCATGGTATCCGCCGTTATCGGGCTAAATTTATAAATGCAAACGACAATGTTGCATTCGTAGCCGCTAACGATAACCTCGTTGGTGAAGTTCGCAAAGCCGCCTAATTGGGCACTTTACGATAGCTACTTCAATTCCTGATTGGTAATGCCTTCGGGTGGGGTTGGTTCGTACCTAGCAACAGAAACGAACCATTTTCTCTATGTTTTCGTAATTTCCTTCAAACACTTAGGCCTTGCCGTTAACCATTATTTATCGGATTATTACTATAATGAAAGATGGACGAGGGAATATGCGATTGCTCGCACGATTATTAACAGCGTTTTTTGTGTTTTTCATCTCAATTGAGAGTGTTTTTGCCTGCGTAAACCCCGCGGGCGTGCGCGGTGAGATCATTCACAGTGAAAACGGAAATGTTCCATCTTATTGTGATGGCACAGACTGGATTGCGATGATTGGTGCCGCGCCTGATCCTTTTGCGCTAACACAAATTGTTCCTGACGGTTTGATAGGGCATTGGCGAATGGATGAAACCAGTGGAACAACTGCGTTTGATACGAGCGTGAATAACAACCAAGGAACGATGGAAAATGGCCTTACAGGGGCGGGCAGCTCTGTCGCAGGTATTGTCGGTGGCGCGCTTGATTTCACGGGAGCAAATGCACGAATCAGGGTTCCGCACAGTGTTAGTTTGAAGCCATCAGGGAACAGTATGTCCATAGCCTTTTGGATGCGGACAGATGTGGATTGGAATAATGCCCCTAGTAATGTTTGGCGTATTGTGGATGTTCAATCAGGGGTTAGTAGTAGCGATCCGGGTTTTCAATTATTTGTTAATGGCTTTTTAAATGAAATCTTGGGAATTTACATCGGTGACGGGGCGGGGAATGACAGGTTCTTTGGTACAGGCGCTTTACAATGGGATGTCGGACGATGGTATCATATTGCATTCACTTATGATGGAAGCACTGTGACGGGGCGGTGGTACCGAGACGGCGTTCCTTTCGCACCTTCAACACTGGCAGCCTTTACCCCGAATTGGGGAATTAATGACATGCTGATCGGGGCGGGGTATTTCAATGACTACCTTGATGGTGCAATGGATGATTTGCGCATTTATGATCGTGCGTTAAGCCCCGCAGAAGTACAGACCATTTATGATGCCCGCGATGACAATATTAGTTATGACGGTATTCGTTACAATGAAAATTTCCGAGTGCCGGAATTTTTTGACGGCAATAACTTTGTCTCACTGGTCAGTGAGTGGCCGAATATTACAGGTGGGCTTGTCGGGCATTGGAAAATGGACGAGACAGGCGGAACTATAGCTGTAGATAGTAGCGGCAACAACAATGATGGTGTTTTGTTGTCCGGTATGAATGCCGCGACCGCTACGTCAGCAGGTGCGGTAGGGCGCTCATTCGACTATAATTTTAATGCTGGTCATTATGTCCGCGTTAACTCTTCAGCATCAATTAATGATGTGTTGGACGGCGGTGGTACGTTATCTGCTTGGATAAATCCAAGAACTGCGGGTGAATTTGATGACGGGGCAATTTTTAGAAAAACGACCAACGATGGCACGCATCCCGATGGTTATACTTTAAGATTTGCAGATTCGGCGCGCCGCTTAATGTTCAGAAAGGCTTGGGCCACAGGGCGTAAGGAATGGCGAACAAATGCAGGTATTCTCGCAAATGAGTGGACTCACGTAGCCGTTGTCTTTAATTCAGACTCTGATGCGAATGAACCGGAATTTTATGTGAATGGACAATCGGTCCCTTTTACATTATGGGTTGATCTCGGTGGGGGTGCTTCGGTCAGTGATGCTGGAGTTAACCTTATGGTTGGCGGTACCACTTATGACGGGCGTATAGATGATGCGCGTGTTTATAACCGTGCTTTATCATCATATGAAATTCAGATCCTCTATCAGATGGGTGCGCGAGTTGGCTCAACGACTTCCTTGCCGCAAGATTGTCCGAATATCGGCGATGCATGCGATGACGGTACAGTCTATGTAGGGTTGTCGCCTGATGGAAACATCCCAATGTTTGTGCCTTCTCAAAATGCTCCGGTGCTTTTGACTTGGAATCAGCAGGCTGAACATACAAATCACACCAATACCACCGCAACAAATGATAATAATGGAGCAAGCAATACCAATTTAATTATTTCGACGGATGCTGACTCTAGTGTGGCCGGTTTTCAAATTCATAGTGCGGCTCAATATTGTCGCTCTTTGAATATGCACGGGGCGAATGATTATTATTTGCCAGCTTATAATGAATTAATGCTTGTCTATGATGCCAATCAGTTTGTGCCAAATTTGTTGCCGGGTTTTTATTGGAGTTCAACTCAACAAAATATATCTTCTGCGAGGCAAATAGACTTGGTTACAGGCGATACCAATTCACTTGGAGCGAAGAATGGCGCTTTTAGAGTGCGCTGTGTTCGTAAAGGTCCTGCGCCGCGTTGTGAAAATCCGTATGGGATTGAAGGTGAAATGATCTTTAATGATGATCATGATGTTGTGCAATATTGTGATGGTGCACGTTGGATTGCGATTGGAAAAATAATAGCAGTGTCTCCGCCACCACCGCCGCCGCCGCCGCCGCCACCACCTCCTCCTCCAGAAGACCCTATATGTGACGGAACACAGCCTATAGGGACAACATGTTCCGATGGCACGATTTATGCAGGGCTTTCACCTGACGGCAACGTACCGATGTATACAACGCCGAATGATACAGCTGTGGTCGCTTGGAATGATGGCAATAGCTCCGGTAACACAACGACATCCCAAACAAACCAAAACACAGGAAGTGATAATACGAATGCTTTGATTGGGATTGATTCCAATAGTAATATTGGCGGCATTCAACCGCACAGAGCAGCGCAACATTGTGCAGATATCGTTGCATTAGGTCATGATGATTGGTATTTACCTGCTCGAAATGAGCTTAACCTACTGTATGTGAATCTGGCCCGCGATGGCGGCGGTGATGTTACCCCTGGAAATACTTTTGGTTTCAATAGAACAGGCGCAGATCCGGATGGGTGGTATTGGTCTTCTTCAGAAGCCAGCACTAATCGAGCGTGGGTTCAAGTTTTTAGTGATGGATCACAATACGAGGATGAAAAGTATTTTCCGAGCGCCATACGTTGTGTTCGTCGATAGCTTTGGTCTTTAAAATTATTTATTTATGAACAAAGCCCCATACCTCATAGGGTTGGCCGAATGCGCCGATATGATGGTTCCAGAAACGTATCCGCGACCAGTCATTATTCGCCGAGGCATCCTCCGCCCGCATGCGCTCATAAACATAGCGGCGGGTGTTGCGATCACTGCCCCAATTGCTGTGGGCGACATCAATATGCCGCGCACCTACCACGCGCTTTACCACGGCAACATGGCCATGCGTCATTTGCGGTGTGCGCGCCAGTACAACCACTGACCCACGCTTTGGCGTTTGTGACCTTTGGTAGCGCGGGTCTTGCGCCGCTTGCCCCCACCAAGTATGGGCATCGCCATAAAGCTCTATCCCTGAAACCTGCCGCGCATAGGGGACGCATTGGATCGGTTCGGATGATTTAAATCCCTTGGCATTGGGCGTTGAGAACCGCCCGCCACCACATGCGGATAAAGCAAATAAACAAATAACGGTGAGGGTGAAGCGAAATTTTGAGTGCATGATTTTTTGATCTGTTTTGAAATAAGGGAGGGTATCAAAGATTTATAAAATATTTTATGTCGGTTTTGCTTGCGCTTCAAAGAAATTTCCGAAAAAATGTAACACAAGGCTTTTTCGATACTTCGTTTGAAGTACCTTTCTTATATTCAAATCGCTCGTCCTGAGTGAGAAAAAACCCTCAAGGAGACTGAAATGATACATATGTTTTGTTCCGACAAAAAATTCAAATTGAGCGGCGCGGTATTTTTATCCGCCTTGCTGTTGGCTGTTCCGTTTGGCGCTCCTGCGGCGAATGCTGCGGGCGGAGCTTATATCGTTGATGATACAAGCCTGATTGACCCCGGCTCTTGTCAGGTTGAAGCATGGGCAGGTATCGGAGGGAGTTCATCGCACCGCGCAGCTATCGCGCCTGGCTGTACATTCGCCGCATTCCCGTATGCCGAGCCGAGCATCACATTTGAGCGTGAGCGCATCAAAAGAAACTCAACGAGCTATGCAACCCCTGAATTGAAAACGCGTATTCTGCCTAAAGAAGAATACGGCCTTGGTTTCGGCGCGGCGATTGGCACGCGTTATAATCTCAGTGACAGCCGCACTGACCGCACGAATATCAAGGGTCTGTTCTCGCTGGATGCTTCAGACCGCACAACATTCAACGCCAATCTGGGTTACGAGCGTCATCACAGACGCCGTGATAATGATGCGACATGGGGCGTCGGCGCGGATATCGGGGTGTATGAGAATACAGATATGATTGTGGAAGTATTCGGTAGTTCAAGCGATCATCAGAAAACCGGCTTTCAGGCGGGGCTGCGTCCAAGCTTTATGAACGGCAATGTTAATCTTGATGTTATCGCCGGCCGCAATGTCACTGAGGGTTCGACAAGCTGGTTTACTGTCGGCACGCGCGTCGGTTTTTGATTAAATCCTTTTATCAAACAACAAAAAAGCCTGATTGAAAAATCAGGCTTTTTTAATGGGTGTGTGAATACTTAGCCCTGTAAAAAATTTAATTTAACGATTATCGCGGCGGGCTTGCGAGTTTTTCATGAATTGCGACACACGGCCTTTTTCCGCTCCGCTGGCAAGCTCCTGACGCTTGTTATTTGGTATCGAGCGCATGCCCTTTGACTTGCGTAGATGCCCCGGCTGCGGCACGAACGGGCTGAGCTGCTTGTTTTCCTTTTTGGCAGCCAAAGCGCGTTGCGCCGCCTCGATATGGGCTTGCCTTTTGTCCTCGGCCTGTAAACGGGTCAAACGGCGATTGATGCGCTTGAGAGCCGCTGCAAAAATCTGCTTTTTGAAGGTTTGCGAGCTGTTGTCCTTCGCAGGCTGCGCGCCTCTTGGTTCGGCCTTACCGCGCTGCTCGCGGCGCTGTTGGCGCGCAAGATCACGTGATTTGTTTCTCAATTCGCGGATACGCTTGGCCGTGTCCATCAGCTCATCAGCAGAGAGTTTATCAATTTCCGGATAATGCGACTTTTCAACCAGTGCAAATTCATCCTTGGTCAAAGCGCGTTTTTCGGTTGCAATGCTTACACTCATAAGCTGAACTCCTTCTTATCTTTCGATTATATTTTACGTTTCATTTCAGATGAAAAGAAGATAGCACAGTTTTCGCAATTGGAAACCGCTTTACTCCGATTTTTCAGCCAGATTTTCAGCCAGCGAGAAATTCTGCGGGAGAATTTCAACGGTACAGGGCAATGCGGCGCGGGCGACTTGCGCACAAATATCTTGCGCAGAGTCTAGCGATTCCAGCATCACCACAGCGCGGAGGATATGTTTATCATCGGAGCTGACCGCCGCGCTATCAGACGGGTTGAGCAGCAAGCGCCCGTGCTGGCGCATGATCGCGCTGGCCTGCTTGGCCTTGACCCAATTCAGCGCCATCAACAAATTCGAATTATACTCGCCAAGATTGAACAACACGGCGTTCGAACCGAGCGTGACATTGCTTGTTCCGGCCTTTTCTTTAATCTGCGCCGCATCGGATAAAATGGCAAAGCCTGTCGGTGCGCCGCGATTGAGGATGATATCATTGGCGTAAATAATCGTGCCGTCAAAGCCGATTTCGATTTTTTGCGGCGGCGGCACGCTCACGGAAAAGCGCTGCGCATCGCTTGGCGGAATTTGCAAATAATATGAGCCAGGCGGGATTTTTTCCAGCACGTAAAACCCGTCATTGGCGGTTTGAACGCTCATAACTTCGCTGCCGTCAAAGGCGTTATACAGGGCAATATTCGCGCCGCGCAGAGGCACTCTGTTGCCCTCCGGCTCTTGCCTGTAAACCGTGCCGTCAATCTCGCCCGACATATGGATGGGGAAGTCGAGCGGGATCACATAGCCGGGGCGGGGAATGACAGACACACCTTGCCGCGCCGGAATCCAGAACACATCAGGCAGGCTGTTGATCTGCACATCGACATCGGTAATCCGCCCCGCCGGCAGGTTTGTGAGCAAGGCTTGCCCGTTCTCATCGGTGACAGCGCGCCGCCCGCCCTGAATGGCTTCGATTGTGACATAGTCCAGCCACTCATCGCCTTCGGAGAATACCATATCGCCATCATTATCAAGGAAGACCCGCGCCGAAATAGACCCCGACCCAGACAGCGAACGCCCCGACATAGTCACGGATTGCGAATGTGGATCATAGCCGAGCGCGGTCGAAACATTCACCGCCGCCCCCAGATTTTGATTGCTGTCATAGTTCATCGAGGGTGTAATGGTCAGCTTCGTCCCCGAATAGCTGAGCGAGGCGCGCCCCGCCGTCAGATTGGTTTGCGGCGTATGATCAACCGCGATATTGGAGTTTAAGTTCTGTTTTAAGCGCCGTGTCATATCCAATGAGTAGCGACGAATATCATATTCAGGGTAAATATCGTAGGACACACCACCACGCCAGCGTGATCCCAGAAATCTTCCACTAAGATTTGTTGTGCCGTCCACACGTTCGTTGGTGTCGCCATCTTCGCTTTTCGTCCATAAGCGTTTGAAATTCTGGCTGAGGGAAACGCGCGGCAGGATATTCGTCCCCAAGCCGAGCGAGTTTTGTAAACTACTACTACCGCCATCGGTTTCGGAATAGGTGTTGTCAAAGCCGTATGAGATAGGGCTGTTCATCCATTGTCCAAGCCGCCCACTAAGATTTCCAGTCAGTTGATAGCTCGCGGAGCGTTCCGCCTGAGAGGGCGTATCATAGTTCTTAGCGGTGTAATTTGCGCCGATACTGGCCGAGTGTGAATCAAATAGCCGTCTTCGCGCCGAGGCCGACGCTGCCCAGCTGCCGTCCAGATCAATTGCTGTATCGGTGTTGATTAATGTTTGCCCTAAGCTGGTGATCAAGCCCGCCGACACGAAGTTTTTACGTTCTTCTCCCAGCGTGCGGCTAACAGCGCCAAAGCGCCCAGCAATCCCATCTGCAATTTGCCGTTCGTAACGAGCAGATATTTGCGGTTGCATACGATCAGCCGCCGCGTGTTGTGTCGAATTCGTTCCGTCATAAAGGCGCGTATCTGCGGCCACAACCGAGAATTCATACTTGCCTCTATCCTCGCCAAACAAATCCGTTCCCGCAAAAAAGCCCTGCTGCTGCTCGACGATTTCTCCGAACGGCCCATATTGTACAATGCGGAAATTATTCTGCCCCGGCGTCAGCGGCACACTATCAAATTCATAGCGCCCGTCATTCCCGACCAGCCCTTGCATCAACAGCCGCGAGTCGCGGTAAATCTCGACATCCCAGCCGGGTGTGCCTTCCCCGACAATCTGCACTGCGCTATCGGTGATAATGTTTGGATTTCTATTCGTGGCACGCAATCCCAAGCCGCCGCCACCGCTGCCTATTAATGGCGCATTGACCGAATTAATATCACCGAACTCATAACGCCGCGCACCGAGAGGTCCGAGCAAATCGGGCGTTTCACTTTCTTTGGACAGGGTGAGCCGCGCCGAGGACACTGCATTATCATTTGAACCGCTCATCACCGCCCGCGCCGTATGGCCGATCAAATCGCCCCCAGCCTGCAATGAATAACTCGTGTCTTTTGTTGCGGGTGCGTTACTATTACCGCGCTTGCGGTAGCTCTGACGCAGGCGTAAATCAACATTCGGCACGCTGGCCATTGTATAGGGCGTGTCCATTCGCGGCAATTCGGGAAAACGTCGTCCGTCGGAAATATTTCGTCGCTGTCTGTTTAACTGCTCTTGTACTGGCCATTTTACTTGTGGCGTGATATTCATCGTCAAGGATGGCAAGTGTAAATCTGCCTCGAATTTGAACCACGTCGCGAGAGTCTGCGCCGCAATATAAATCTCGTTATCCTCTTCGAGTATCTCGGCATTTTCGATGCTGAACCGCTCCTCCCCGATAAGCACAACGCCGTTATCGATATCAAGCGCAAAGGCATTATTTTCTTGCGCAAACCAGCCTTCGGCGCGGCGCTCTTCAGGGAAGACATCAATTTTGAATCGCGCCACATTGACAAAATCGGAAAAGGATAACAACACATCGCGCCCGCTTTTGATCCCGATAACGGAATCGGCCAAGCGCATACGATTGGGCAAGGTAATTTGTAACACCAGCAATTCGCCGTCGGGGATCATGTGAATACTATCGTCAATCGCTACTCCGCCCGTGAAATGATCCTGATGATAGGCATCGGCCTCGGCAAAACCCGCCTTGACCTTGCGCAAAAAATCCCGCGCCAAAAGCGATAATCCCGCCGGCGGAGTCTGCTGCGCAGTTTCAATCTGGGAGGACTGAATACTCGCCAGCTGCAATTCATTATTTGCATTATCGGAGTTGTCCTGCGCCAAGGCGCCGCCCGTTACCGCCAAAAGCGCAAGGCACGAGGCGGCACAAAGCGCGGCAAATCGCGCCCTTATCGGCTTTCGAAGATCAAAAAACGGCACAAACACCAAAGGCAGCCCTAAAGTAAAAACAGGCGAGAATTTTAATTATGAAAAGTAAAAATACAGGAATCTGTATATTCTGGAAATAAAAACGCAGTCATTCAAGCAATAATACCCGAAACCCCGCGGTTTTCAAAGTATTTTTCCCCGTGATCCACAATAATCATGCTTTTTTTCATGATAAAATGCGATTTTAAGGATGAATTAACCCTTTTTGTATGATAATAATATTACACAAGATTATTGTTTCTTGAGTATTCCGGCTTTGGTCGGATTGTAACTGAGAGTATCTCAACCACTACTAAACTTTGGCAAACTAGGTAAGAAGGAGAAACCTAACATGAAAACCAAATCATTTTTTAAATTGGCATTGGTCGGGACAACCGCTCTGATGTTTATGGCGAGCGATGCAATGGCTCAGGCTATAACATTTGAAGCTGGTGTACCCCAAACGATTGATATTACCGCTAATGTAGACAACTCAATTACGGCGACTGTTACTGATCCAAGCTTTGACAGACTTGGTGTTGTTGCATCGACAACCCCTGGCGAGCGTGCTGTAGCCCTGTTGAACTTTGATGGTACATTAACGCTAACGCCGGCAGGCAGCGCCCGTATTATCTCAGGCGGTACGCCAGTAGCGGGGATTGTTGGTATTGATACAGGAGATGCTTTTGCAACAACGCCTGTCTATGTAACATTATCCGATGCTGTTGACCTTACAACGGGAACTGTCGGTAACCCTGCGTTACGTCTCGTCCGTGTGGCGACAAACCAAGCTGGCGGCGTTGCTTGCGGTGCATTAACAGGCGCTATTCTTGATGTTTTGATCCCTGCCAACACCGTGCAAGGTTGTGACATTACAAATGCCGATGGTGAATTGACATTCAATATCGGTGCAACAATCCGTACAGTAGATGGCGCTGACCCGAGACCTGTTTATGAAACTGGTCTGTATGAAGGTTCATTTGACATGATCATGGAATATTAATTCCTTATTCATCTTACAAAGTTTTTTAAAGCCCGCTTGCAATTCCTGCTTGCGGGCTTTATCTTTTTTGACATGATGCGGAGCCGATTTTTCACACAAAAACTTTTGGCGCTTGCGCTTGTGGCCGTGATGGTGGTGGCGTCCTTTGCGGTGATCGCGGGTCCGGCCAACCCGCCGCCCCAAGCCTGCGCTGGGGCCAATCCGCCGAATTGGTGTCCTCCACCACCTCCACCTCCACCTGATGATGATCCCCCTCCGCCGCCGGATGATGACGATCCGTTCCCGCCTGATGGTGGTAGTGGTGGCCAAATTACGGTCATGGAGGCACTCAGCTTTCAACGCTTTGCCATTACCAAAAACGATGCGGTTTATAGCTACACTGTCGGCCCGTTCGGAGAGGTGTCGCGTGCGCCTGAATTTGTCGTTGGTGCAGAAGCAGTGTTGAATGGGGAAATCCTGCTGGAGGGGTTACCCGCAAATCAGCCCGTGACGATTAGCTTTACCGATGGCGCTTTACGCCTGTTAGACGGACCACCAGAGCCACATTTCCTGATTACCGATTTTACAACCGACCAGCCGATACCAGACCCGTATGTCGCCGATGAGGATGGGCGTTTGACGATCTTTTATGGTGCAACCATGCGCACTACTGGAACAGGCGAGCGCTACCGAAGTGGTACTTATGTTGGTTCACATAGTATCATTGTAGACTTCTGAGATCAGCTCTTCACCGTGGACAAGGTGGGCTCCTTGGTATAAAGTTTTGTTCTAGTTTATGATTGTTCAAAGGATAATGAAAATGCAAAACACAGCCATGAAACTTGTTCTGGGAGCGCTCGCTTTAGGGGTTCTGGTGTCAGGTCTGATCGCTGTTTCGGGTTCTGCACTCGCCAATATGACGATCATGCCGATCCGTGTTGTCATTGAAAATCGTGACCGTTCGGCGGAGGTTACAGTGATTAACACAACAAACCGTACAGTGACTTATCAGCTCGCATGGGGCAATCGCCGTGCTCGAGCCGAGGGCGGTTATGAGCATCTTGATGCTCCGCTTGATCCCGTATTCGATCCTGCGCAGCATCTTGTGTTCAGTCCGCGTCAGGTGACGATTGCGCCAGGGCAAAGCCAGAGGGTGCGAATTACTGTACGCCGCCCTGCCGACCTGCCTGATGGTGAATATCGCGCTCATCTCGTGTTTATGTCGCAGACTGCGGCGCGCTCTAGCCGCCGTCCAACAGAAGGGGTTGAGATGAATCTTTCGCCGCGTGTCGGCCTGTCTGTGCCCGTCTTTGTAAGGCAGGGAGAATATAACGCCGGTGCGAAAATCGCAAATCCAGAATTCGTCAACGCAAATCACGAAGGTACACAACGTGCCTTACGAGTTACATTGGAGCGAATTGGCACTCACAGCATTAACGGTGCGCTTGAGGTCCATTGGACCCCGCCGGGGCAGCCTGAGAGGCAAATTGGACGCATTAACAATATTGTGACGTTTCATGAGCTGCCTTCGAGAATAGTAACGGTGACATTGAACGAAAACTACATCACCTCTGGTGTTATCCGCGTGGCTTTTGTTGGTGTCGACCGACAGCGCGGTATGGTGTTCGATGAAGTGCGCTTCCCTGTGGGTAACTAGCGTATAACCTGTGAGCCGCTGACCGTTCAATACTGAAAAATCATGCGCAAAACATTGTAAGCCCTGAATTTTCTTGTGATTTAATCCACAGTCGTGCCTATGGTGTGTTGACTCACCTTTTGCCAAAAACCTATCATTCTAGGTAAGGGGTTCAAAAGGGCTGTTCTGGTCAGATTTCCTTGCTTTTAACTATGCGTAACACCACTTTTCTCGCAACCAAATAGATTGGCTGAAATGCTGAGCTTTTGTGGCTTAAACACTGATAAAACCTTTGAAATTCGATTGCGGTCGGGTCGGGTTTTTGCGCTTTGCGGCTTGCTGCTCGGCGCAATAGTGATTCTTTCAGCCTGTGGTGATTCCTCTAACTTTACCCCGCGCGGGAGCAATGCGCCGTCCTCTTCGGGCGCTGCAGGCGAGGGGGGCGATAGTGCCGGAGTGCGTATTGCCCCGATGACGGCGCCGCCCGATGTCAATGCTCGCCCGCCCTTGCCAGGGCAAACAGGACGCGAGCGCGATTCGCAAGGCTTGCCGATGCTCAAGCCCGCCAAGGGGCTGAACAGCTCGGTGGTGTTGTTCAACGAACCCGTGCGCAATCAGGATCAACGATTTGACCGGGTTGAAAATGCGGTGCAGGAATTGCGCAATGATTTTGATGCGATGCTGCCTTCACTGCTCAGGCTTGTGGCGATCGAGAAAGATATCGCCAATCTCGTTGTGCAGTTGGAAACGCTGATGAGTGATGATTATTATGCTTCGGCCGCTGTGAATAATGCTGCGATTGCCCCTGCTGCGGGTGTTGAGCAAGAGCCGTTAGCCTTGATGAATCCTGCGCCTGTATCGGCGGCACCGCCACAACAGCAGCCTGACCTTGCACCTGCTGCTACACAGGCAACGACAGAAGTAGTTCCACCACAACCGCAACAAGAACAGCAGCCAAAACCTATGGCGGTGGCCTCGCTTTCTACATCCGGGTCGGTAAGGGCCTCAGGGCTGCGTATTGGAGCGCATCCCGATTACACACGGCTTGTAATTGATATCAGCGGCAAGACTGATTTTTCTGTTGATATTGATAACAGTGAGAAAATCCTGCTTATTCAAATGCCGGATGTGCAGTGGAGCGGCGCGCCGTCTTCGGCTGCTGCAAATGGTGTCGTGAAGTCATGGAGCGCGAATGCGGGGGCGGACGGCCAGGGAAGTCTTCTCTCTGTGTCCCTTAATAAAGCTGCGAGCATAAAATCACGGCAAATACTGGATAGCCCAACCCGACTTGTGATTGATCTGAAGCATGATTAATAAACTGATTTAGTGGCTATATCTGTGGACAGTCTCTACAGAAATCCTAATCTTAGGTAATCTTGTCACGGCTCTAACGTGTCAGCCTCTATAGTCTTCGGTTTTTTGCGAGCCGTCTTTGTCGGTTCTTGAATGCCCTGTGTAATTTTTACACCGAATATTTCTCGAACACCTGTTTGGCGTGCATATTTTTGAAACTGAATTCTAAGTTGATTCTTAGCACTATTTTCAATTTGCCTTATTCTCTCTTTGCTAAGGTTTAATTCTTTTCCAAGAACATCAAGAGTTTTTACAGGAAGGCCTTCACTTTCATTTAATGTTCCGGCCAATAAGCGTTGTGTTAAAATATATGCTGTTCTCTCCGGTAGTCCTGAAAATGCGTTCTCTATGACCTCGCGAATGAGCGTGATTTGTTGTTCCTGCGCCAGAGTTCTGAAGCCCTCATCTGCATTGGGGTCTATTAATGTAGATATGAAATCCGCTCCGTCAGGATCTTGCATCACTACAGGGTTGCTTAAGCCATACATAGATAAGCGCGCCTGCCTGTAACCTTTTATTTTTTCTTCTATATCTTTTCTTGAGTTGAATATGGGTGTTCCGTTCCCGAGTCTTGCTTCTGCGAAAGCTTGTATAAGCTTTTCTTCTCTTTCTTCTGAAGAGAGATGAGGGAACTCTGCACTGATTTTTTTCTCAGCATTGTGCATATGGGCAAGTAAAAAAGTATCCTTAACATTTCTGGACTGTGTTTTACGCTTGTTTAGATTTTGCATGTAAAATTTCATATATGTTTTTAAGTAATAGGGGAATTTCGCTGCACCTTCTTTTTCAGGATCGTATTGATTTAATATATCAAAAAACATGGTATAGCATTCGCTTTGGCGATCCTCCATGCTGCCTTCGATATTTTTAATGCGCATTGCATAGGAATCCAGCATTCCTTTGAATCTGTTAAATAGAGCTTGCTTGATGCGATCTTTATCGCGTTCTGATGTGTTTGGGTCTCGAATCAACGCCAAGTTCTTATTAAGCTCAATATAATCAGGCTTTTTGAATTTTTTGTCTGTCATTGTTTTGCGTCTGCGCTGTTCTATCGTTTTATTTATATTCTTATAAGGATGGACGATATATTTTCATAATATTAAAGTCAACCTTTTTATGGGTAACGGTTATTGTCATTTCAGGCCAAGGACGGATTAAAATATAATGGAAGCCTGCGGGAGCGTTATCGGGTTTTATAATGCGAGCTCTTCCGGTTTTTTATGGCTATCAGATATCGTTTCAGGACGCTTTCCCTTTTGGGAGGCTGACGAAGCTTTTATAAGATCCAGATTAAACGGATCTACGTTTTTTCGGTGTTTGAATTCTTCCAGCATTTTTAGGCGAATTTTTTTACGTGCCGACTCGAAAATCTGTCGAATTCTTTCACGGCTCACGCTATGTTCTTGCGATATACTCTCAAGCGTGCGTTCAGGCTGCTCTGAAAAATCCTCAGGATTTATGCCGAGGCGAGCCCATAAAATGCTTTGTTCTCTATCGTTTAATTTTTCCGAACTGCATTTGAAAACATCGCGCAGCATTGTGACGTCTTGCGTGTCAGCAATGGATTTTTCTATATCTTGCGCGCTATCATCTTCAAGTGCGTCCAGCCATTCTTGATCGCCGTCACGATCATGTCCTGAAAATTGTCTATTGTTTAATGATGCGGCATTTTGCGCCGCCCATTTTGCCTTGTAACTTTCCACTGTATTTACAGCGGCCTCCAATGAACTCACATAAGCATTTCCACTTGAAGAACGGGCACGAAAGAGCTTTTCGGCTATGAGTGAATCAATTTCTTCTTCTTTAATATTTGGATGCTTGGCCACTATTTCAGCACGATACTTTCCGTAGTTATAAAATAAATGTTTTTCATGACCTTGAGAAATACCCAAGCGTTTCAACTGAGCGCCAATTAACTCATTGCGCATTTCAAAATGAGCGAATGTAAAAAATGCAGGAACATTTGGTCTTTGAGGGTCGTATTTTTTAATCGCAATGCTCAACCCGACCATCGCATGCGCGAACAGAGTATCTAATTTCTTCGGATCACGTGTGTATTTTCGAGCCATTTTGTGACCGGCATTCAAAAAAGCATCATAAAGCGCATTCTCGATTTTTCTCTTTTCGGTCGCTGTTGTATCTTCCGCTTTATAAGCGGTTATTAAATTTTGAATTCGCGCAATCCCCGCTTCTCTGCTCTCTGAATTATTGGCATTTTTTTGGATAGGCATGTATCGTATTCCTGTTCATTTTTTCTTAAACCTACGTTGTCATAATCTATTTGTCAAATTTATGGTATTCAGTACAATATGACTTACTCGCTTCCTATTCTGATTTATATGGCTTTTGCGTTTGCCGCGAGCGGGGTTTTGGTTTCCCTATGCGGACGGATTGTGAGGCATAATACATTGCCGAAATACCAGAGCGCGGCCTTGGGCTGTAGTTTGATTTGGGTGATTTTTTCCTCTTTGATCTTGAGCCTGCTCAAAACGGATTTCTCTTTTGCAAAAATTGCGATTGAGCTTGCACTGCTTTTTGTGGTGGCGATTTTATACGGCAAAGTTCAAGTCAGAACAACGCAGCGCCCGCTCAAACAAATATACAACACTTTTATCCTGAAAATACTGGCTTTTGGCGCGGGTTGTGCTTTGATTTGGGCGCTGGTTTGCTCTATCGGCGCGGCTGTCTTTTACGGCCTTATCGTGATGGCAGGATTTGACAGCGATGAGGCTCTGGCCTTTGGGCTCTTAAGCGGGGTTGGCGGGCTGTTTTTGGCGCTCTTGGCTTTGGCGAATATTTACTACCAAAAAGCGCTCAAAAACTGCGCGGGTGATAAGACTGAAACTACTCCACCCGAAACGCTCCCCGAAACCCCGCTGCGGCAAGTGATATGGCCGTTCGCGCTGGCGATATTATTGTTGATGATCCCGATGATGGTCGAACGCTATATCAATTCCGAAAGATTCCTGGCACTTCAAAACCCACCGCAGCGCTTACAACGGGTGTAGAATTTATTTGCGGCCATTTGAATCTCCTATGTTCTAAGGCTTACAGTTATTTAGATTTTGGTACATAAAGGCTGAAGCTTCTTGCATCTCCGCTTTTGAATGAAGTCGGTATCGCCCCACATAACGCATAATTACGACTCCCTCATCACCTGCGAGTGTTTTATTGACAGGTTTGGGATGATCCGTAAATGCTGTATCTTGTGAATAAATATGACAGCAGTCAGGCTGTTCCCGTAGTATAACTTCCGCGCTCTTATATGGTATTTGTGGAATTAAATCAGCATACGTTTCACCAGTTTCCGAGCGGATTATTTCAAAAACTAGGGCATTTGAACGATTAGTATTCTCTAATGCCATCAATATTTTTTGCTCGTCCGTCATGCCTGGACGCCAGTTCCGGCAGGGGTCACGCCCGAAAAGCAAGGAGCCTGTCCAAAGCATAAAGGCACTAAAAAGCAAGGTTGAGATGATAATGACAGCAATGAGCGTTTTGAGCCGTCTTCTGACAATTTTGGTGCGCTTGTCAAAAACACCTACAGTTTCGTCTTTAATCATAATTAAAATAGCCCAACCTGTTTTAATAATCATAAACATCACCTTAGCAATCAGGCGCTACCTGTCCAATTTGTGCTGACGGGGTACACTCTTTCCTCTTGGGTGACTCCTGATGATTTTGGATAAAAAATATTTTTGGAAAATTTCAGTACCTTACGCACATGGTCGAAACTTTGATTTGCCGTTAGTTGGTTCTTGGGGTGCTCTAATTTGCGTGTTTCAACCGAAGATCCCTCAAATAAAAAGTGTTGCGCATTAGCTGACGTATCAAAGTCATCAGGCATCGCAAAAAGAAACACGGCGCAGGCAAAAGCAATCAAACAAAGCAGAAACAGTCTTTTTTTATCGTGATATTTTTTCATTGTTGCTCTTTCTTATGACCGACACAGAGTTTTTGTCTATTGCGAGGATAGTTTTAAAATCGGGGATTTACTCAATCTTCAACGCCCCAATTTTTTGAGTATTTGTGTTTTTTCTCACAATATTTGGAGTATTCATAAACACTATTGGATTTACCACCGCCAATAGACATATCAGTTACATTCATATTGTCGTCAAACTGAACCGCGACATTCCAGACCGAACTCATAAATACCAAAGGCGGTTCAAGTGCTTTATAGTAGCTATACATATTATGTCCGACGTGTTCTGGAACTTTTTCAGCATTTGCACCACCTGCTTTCACCAAAACCCGATCAACAAAATTCTTTGGCGTACCAACTGGAAAAAGCTTGGCCAGAATTTCTCTTCGGATGCAGATATTGACCGTGTAGTCCTCGAACCGAAACTGATCTGGATCAAAATTTTGATGATAAGGGTTGAGAATTTTATCCTTGCTGCCAAAGCCTTGCGCCCACAAAGCCACCGCTGGAATACACAACAACCCCATACCCAAAATTATTAATAAAAGATATTTTTTCATGAGCCCTCAAAGCGCAAAGTAACCGAATTTATAAAATATGACGTGAATCTGCGCCTGTTACAATCCAAATAGTGGTGTATTTTTTCATATATTTCCTATTGTTTGCGCAGAATCTGCCCTATCGCCGTGTTTGCCGCACAAATAAAATCTGATAAATTATAGAGCCCGCCATTGTCCACAGCCTATTCCTTGTATATGATATTTACGGTGGATTGGCGCAATGCGTTATGCCATACAGGGAATAGTTCAATATCAAAGAAGCTGAAAATCAGATATTTCTATGAAAGATGAAGATGATATATTGCGGTATGACCGCATGGTCGAGCAAGCTCTGCGCGGCGTTGTAAAAAAATCCATCGAGGAGGTCATGCAATATGGCCTTGGCGGGGATCATCATTTTTACATTACGTTTATGACCGATTATCCGGGGGTCAGCATACCTGACTACCTACGTGAGCGCTATCCCGGTGAAATGACGATTGTGTTGCAATATCAATTCAGCGATTTGGGCGTTGATAATGAGTTCCTGCGGGTTACGCTCTCGTTTAACAGCGTGCCGGAGCGTCTGGTTATTCCACTCAATGCGATTTCCATTTTTGCCGATCCGTCGGTTAATTTTGCGCTGCAATTCCAGCCGATGACCGATGATGAGTTCGAGGAATCCGATTTTGACGCTTTCGAGGATGACGATAATCCGGATGATGACGGTTCGGGCGGCAAAAAATCCAAGGGCGATAAAACCGGCGAAGTGGTCTCGCTCGATAAATTCCGTAAGAAATAATTCGTGCGGCTTTGGCTTCAGTCATATTTTGATAGTTTTAAGCACGCGCTTTCTCCTATGAGCGCCAATCCACTGCTGCTGGCTGGGGTTATTTTGGGGAATATTGCCCCTGTTTTCGGTGTTATTTTCTTTGAGTGGTCGCTTTTTGATATTTTTTATCTTTATTGGGCGGAAAATGTTCTGATCGGCTTTATGGTTATCGTCAGAATGTTGGTGGTCGGGGCGGCATCGGGTATTGCTATGCTGTTCGGCTCTATTAATTTCGTCATATTTTTCTGCTTTCATTACGGGTTGTTTTGTATGGTGCATGGAACGATCCTGTTCGACCTGTTCGGCAATGATGTCCAATTGGCGAAAAGCGTGAGCAAGCATCCAGAATTACTCATCGCTTTTGCCTTTAACGGTGCGCAAGACGGGTTTTTAATCGCGCTGAGCGGGATTGCTCTAATCGTTGTCATTGAGGGCCTGAAAGCCATGCGCGAGGATAAAGCAGAGGCACGGCTTCCCGTCGCCGTCATGTTCAGACCGTATGGCCGTATTTTGGTTTTGCATACAGCTATATTGCTCGGCGGATTTGCGGCGCAATCTCTGGGAGAACCGGTAAGTGCGCTGATCTTTCTTATCGTTTTGAAAATCATATATGACATTATTTGTATGCAGGAAAAGCGCTTGGCTGAAGCTGGTAATCCCGACTCAGAGCCAGAAGCTGATAAACGCGTAAACAACGATAAAGCCGATAAAGCCGATAAACACAGCTAAAAACCGATACCTATATGTTATGGACGCCGGACATTCAGATTGACCAAGACCCGCAAGTGCGGGTGCTGCTAAAGCGCGGGGAAATGCTCGATTCATCGCGGCACAATGATGATGGCTCTGCCCGCAAAATTCCCTTTAAGGTGTATTACCCTGACGGTCACGATCAAGAGCGCTTGCCCGTTGTGATCTGGTCGCATGGCTTTGGCGGCTCACAGGACGGGGCGGGGTTTTTATCGCGCTTTATTGCCGCGCATGGCTATGTCGTGGTGCATCCGACGCATATCGGAACGGATAGCTCGCTCTGGGAGGGGAAAGCAGGGCATCCTTGGGATATTTTGCGCCAAACCAAGGTTTCACGGCTGACAACGCTCAACCGCTTTTTGGATATTCCCTATTTGCTCAACGAGCTGCCGCATTGGGCTTTGGAAAACCCTGATCCGGGACGTTTTATGGATTTTGAGGCTATCGGCATGTCCGGCCACTCCTTCGGCGCGCTCAGCACCCAAATCGCCGCGGGGCAGTATTTTGCCGATGAGGATCAAAAGCTGATCCGCCTGCGTGAGGAGCGGATAAAAGCGGGCATCCTCTACAGCCCTGTCCCCGTTGCTGAGCATTTGCTGGATAAGATCGTTGATCTGGGCGGGACGAATATCTACCAACCGATTGAAATTCCGCTCTTGCATATGACGGGAACGCTTGATGATGCGCCGATTGGCGGCATGGCTTACGATCACAGGCTGGTGGTTTTTGAAAATTCCGGCCATGACGAGAAATTCCTGCTCGTCAAGGACGGCGCGGATCACATGGTCTATAACGGCACGCGCGGCAAGCTGGAGCGCAATCCCGACCGCGATACCCACGAGGCGCTGATTAAGGCGTTTTCGCTGGCCTATTGGGAAGCCTATCTGAAGGGGGATGAGCGGGCGATGGAATGGCTCAAAAGCACGGCGGCCAGTGATTATCTGGGGCAACGGGGCAGCTTCAAGAACGCGGTTTGAGAGCGCCTGACGCGCAAAACCCTGCTGCGCGAAAATCCGCCCAAAAAAACCAAAGCAAAACCTCCGTAAAATCTAAGCGAAAAAATGAATAGCAACGACACAAAATCGAAAACGCCGCTTTGCTTTTTCGTGAAAATGGATTATTTCCTGTTGCATGATTGAAAACGCGATAGAAATTCAAAACCTCTGCAAAACCTACAAACCAGCGGGCAAGGGCGCGGCCAAGCTGGCGCTTGATGATGTATCGATGGTTATCCCGCGCGGCTCGATATTCGGGCTTTTGGGGCCGAACGGGGCGGGGAAATCAACGCTTATCAACATTATGGCGGGTTTGGTGCAGAAATCCTCCGGCACGATGCGGGTATGGGGCATTGATATTGATCAGGATATGCGCAACGCCAAGGCGGCGGTGGGGATTGTTCCGCAAGAGGTCAGCTTTGACCCGTTTTTCAGCCCGCTGCAAATTCTCGATCTGATGGGCGGGCTTTATGGCGTGCCCAAAGCCGAGCGCCGCTCGATGGCGCTGCTTGAAACGATGGGGCTGGGCGACAAGGCGCATGCCTATACGCGCTCGCTTTCGGGCGGTATGAAGCGGCGTTTGATGGTCGCCAAGGCCATGGTGCATAATCCGCCGATTTTGGTGCTTGACGAGCCGACGGCGGGCGTTGATATCGAGCTGCGCAAGGCGCTGTGGGACAATGTTCGCAGCCTCAACCAGCGCGGCGTGACGATTGTCCTGACGACCCATTATCTCGAAGAAGCCGAAGAGCTCTGCGATAAAATCGCGATTATCAATCACGGCAAGCTGATTGCCTGTGAGGATAAGGAAAAACTACTTTCGCGCATCGATAATAAGGAAATTCGCTTCCGTCTTAGCAAGCCGATAGAGGGCGATATTCCAAGCATTCTAAGCCCTTACGCCCCTGAAAAGGCGGGGCAGCGCAGCTTGATTATTCGCTTCAGCCCTGCCGAACGCTCGGTCGGTGAGATTATCAAGGCCATTCAGGATTGCGGGTTGGATATTGACGATATCTCGACAAAAGACAGTGATCTGGAGAATGTTTTCCTGCAGCTCACGCGCAAAGCGGCTTAGGGGCGGCCTTAGAGCCTCAAGGCTCTCATAAGTTAGGCCTTATAAGCCAGCCCCCATCACCCGCCGCACGAAAATCAATTTCTTTGTTGTCGGAACGGGGGCGAGTGTGCTTAAGTGTGCTTTCAGTCGGCTGAATAACCGCCTTATATGCGCGCCCGTAGCTCAGGGGATAGAGCACTGGTTTCCGGAGCCAGGTGTCGGAAGTTCGAATCTTCCCGGGCGCGCCATCTCACATTTCCCTTATATTAAGCGTGTTTTAAAAAAAACCTAATGTCTCATGCCTTTCCATTAAGAAGATTTTAGGGGATAATGAAGTAATATTATTGTTTACGGGAATTGTTATGAAAAAATTATTGTTCTTCTTGTTTTTCTGCTTGTGCCGTCAATTGCGCATGCTGAGCTTCAAGGAACATTTGTTGCGGCGGGCGATAGCTGTGCGGGATTACCCGAAGGGGCAACGGCTGTAACTGCTGATCCTGACCAAAGCAGGCGTCAAATCATCCTGATTTGTAACGGCACGGTCTGGGAAGCAAAGCTCCCAAGTTTTTCTAATCAAGCAAACTGTGAACACGGGATGCACATAACATTTAATGCCAGCACAGGAGGTCTTCGTTGTGGAGATCTTGATCCGCCATGCCATACGCAACCAGTTGGAACAGTTTGTGATGATGGAACAATTTATGCGGGTAATTCTCCCGATGGCAATGTGCCGATGTTCACAACCCCTGCGGATGTCGGACAGTTTCAGTGGAGCAGCGCTTCGGTGGAAACCGGGATGGGTTATTGCTGGCAGGTTCCCGCAGTCTGTGTTCAAGGACAAAGCAATACAAGCTATCTACAAGGCCTGCATGGAAATCCTAACCTTTATCAAGCTGCGCATGCGTGTTTCTCATTGTCAGCGCATGGACATGATGATTGGTATCTCCCTGCAAGACAAGAGATGGAGGTTTTACAAGCCAATAGAGGGCAGGGTGCATTAGACGGAAGTTTTTCTGGAGTAAACTATTGGACTTCATCCGAGCAATGGCAGAGCGCCGCATATTATGTTGATATAACGAACGGCACTGGTGGTGATGGTACGCCTAACTTTTCGAACTGGGTTCGCTGTGTCCGAAGATAACCCGAACAAGCTTTGATGAGTACATGTAAAAAAGGGCGCCAATGGCGCCCTTAAATTATCTTTATTATATTCGAATATCGTATCAAAATTAGAAGTTGTAAGATAAACCTACACGCACAACATTCTCATCAAATCTGCTTTTTCCGTTTGCGGATAGGCCGCCTTCATTAAAGTTGAATGATTTTGATCTGTAGTCTTGATACTTGTATTCGATTCTCAATGAAGCATTTCTGGTTGTTGCCAGCTCTGCGCCCGCACCAACGTGATAGCCTCTGAAGCGCTCTGATTCAGACGATCTGTCGCCGTTGGTATTGTCCGTGAGGGTGCTTTTTCCTTTTGTCCATTGAGCGCCGAGTATTCCGTAGAATAGTGTGCTTTCTGAGGCTTTGATACCGGGTTTTACGGAAAGGTAGAACTCGTTTCTTTTCTCAGTCTTGAGATCAAGAGAGTTTCCGTCGAAGGTAAAGGCCTCTCTCTTGTCTGCTCCGCTACGGATATACCCGATTTCACCGCCAAGAATGAAATTGTTGTTAAATATGGCTGATCTGTAGCCGGCATGTAAACCGCCTTCAAAGCCGCGCAGTGATGTCTTTTCATTATAGTTTCCTGTGGTCGCGCCAACTGTGATCGTTCCGCTCTCTTTATATGTGCCCCAAGAATGACCGATATCCAGCCCGACATATGGACCGTTGAAACTTTCTGCATTCGCGCTGCCTGATGCCACTGCCAAGCATAACGCGGTTGTTGCCAATAATTTTTTCATGTTTGTCTCCAATGTTGAATTTAAATAAAGAAATATCCTCCCCCGTGAAGTTTGCTGTAGCAATGAAAAAATATTCGATTTTAAGAATTGGTGTTGTACATTTGCAACAGTCGTGTTTGCTTTAAAAAAGCTCTGATGAAACAGAAAATAAAAAGAAGCCGTTGGTTTTTACGCCAACGGCAATACAGGGAGAGAGATAGTTTTAAAAATCGTTGCTTCGCGGTTATCCTATAGACGGGCCGCGCATCCCGATATTTTCGTTCTTCACACGGTCATATTTATAAGGCTTGTCCTCATCACCCTTCGGCGCCAAAAACGCTGGAGGAGTGTAGCGCGTAATAAATTTTCCGGCTTTCGCTAATATATCGGTTGTTGCGATCATCGAATTGTTAATTTGCTGGGCAAAGACCTTCAGAACCCCCTCAAAGGCTTCTTTAGCGACTTCCATGCCCATGACCACCATTTTCTTGACCTCCCCAAGCTCGGGTGTGCGCCCCTCACTGATATCGGCAAATGCTTTGGACATCAGGCCGTTCAAATCAGATAGTTTTTTCTTTTTGAAACCTTTGCCACCGGAGCTGGAGCTGCCGGAGCTGCTGGATTTTTCTTCGTCCTCATCGTCATTGTCATTGACAACATCAATCTCGACAAAGGTCGGGCTTTGAAAGCTGACGGGGTATTGTTTGAGTGTTTTGAGAGGGAGCTCCTTGCCGCTCAGGCCTGCCTTAACCTCGATCTTAATGTGATCGGGGTTGCGCCAGTCAAAGACGACGCTATGGCTCTTATATTCGCCGGGGATATGACAGGATTTAACCAAGCGTTTACCGGGATAAAACGGCTCGCTGATCCCTGAATCCTTCAAAAATTCTTTAAAATTGACTTTCATTTCACCACTCCTTCTATTATCCGTTTATGCCCGTTTGTCCGGCACTTTTAATTTTTTTACGGAAAGTGATTAAATATATATCTATAATCCTTAATAAGTGGTTAATAAAAAACGGTTTCAAAATTATTTTTTCAAGTGATCAGAGTTTTTTTGAGCAGAGCATTATTTATCTGTTAAACTATTAGAATATGTAGTGTTCAAAATATTTATAAATGCGCTAGGAATTTGTCATGAAACATAAGTCGGGGGTTTTCCTGTTTGCTGCTATCACTGTGGCTTTATTTATGATTGCCACCAGTGCTGCAGAGGCTCAAAATCTATATTTGCGGGATAATCCGAATACGGGCACACAACGTGATTCAGGACAACAATCTGGCGCGGGCGGACTTTTCTTACCGCCGCAAAGCCAGCCGACAAGAAATAGAAACACAGGGGCAGGAGCGCCACTCTTTAGTCAACAGCATACTCCGCAACGACAGAGGCAATCATTCGCATCGCGGCAGCAGCCGCAACAGCAACATAATATGATTGATGAGTATCAAAGATTGAATATTGAAAATGCACAACGTTTTGCTGAAGATCAGTTAAGTTATGCGAACAATATGATGTCTGATCTGGATAGAGAGCGGGATGCCTATTACGCCAACCTGGAAGCACAATACGCTGCAAGGCAAGGCAGTGACAATAGGCGTGCAGTGGCCACGCAACAAGTGCAGAGAGATCCGTCAAGGCAAAGGGTGCAGCAGCCAAGGCAAGGTTCCGGTCTGCAAACACCGCCTAGAATTTTCAATATTCTTGATTAGGCTATTGTCGCTTTATCATTTCATCACACAAATTTGTGAATCAGTGTTATTTTGCCTTGGTGAAATAAACGGACATTGATGAGTCGTGAGCATTATTCAAATAATTTTAAATTTTCGCATTGATTCTATAATAAGCCATATTCGCGATAAAACGCCGCGCAGCGTTTTGTTTTTGGTTCTCGCTCTTGCCGCCTATGCATTATGGGGCGTGCCAACCGCCAATGATTTCGGCGCGGCGGAGCTTATCATTGCACTTTGCCTATTGGCCGCGCTGGTGTCGGGGAATATTGCGGCTTTATTCGCGCCACTATCAAAAAACCTCTGGTTTGATTATGGCCGATTATTTTTGTTTTGCGGTTTGATTGTGCCGAGCGCTCTGGGCGCGGTGATTTTAGGGCATGATATAGAGCGCATAACGCGTGATCTGATTGCCTTCGGATTTTTGCTATTGCCGATTTTGTTTTTTCCGTGTCTCTCTTCTTATCACAACGAAGGCAATGACAAGCCAAAGTCATATAACGTCTTTTCTTATATATTCACCGCTGCCTGTCTGATCGCTGTTTTTTTCAGCCTACGCGATATTGCGGGATTTTTCGGTATTGAGATTTGGAGTTTGCGCAGCGGGGCGCGGCTGGATTATCTCGGTAACTCGCCGCTGGTCTTGATGGCTGCCATCCTCATTGGCGGGTTTGGATTGAAATACATCATCAGTGGTGATAATCCGCGTTCAAGGCTCATCGGCGGGTTTATGCTTATGGCTTTGGTTCTGCCGTTGCTGGTGATGATAATTTCCGTCCAACGTGCCTATATCGGCCTGTTGTGCCTGTCTATGGCCGTGACGCTCCTATATGTGTTTATTCATGCGCCGAAACGTGCCTTGCTGTTTTGCGTGGTGATAATTTCGTGCGCCATAGTGTTCCAGCCGTTTTTTTACCTCATTTTTGATTTGTTCCAAACCAAAACAATTCATGTCGGGCTGAACAGCCGTGCTGAGGAATTGCGGGCGATCTGGAACGAGTTATCGGCACATGGTGCTTGGGCTGTTCTTTTCGGTATCGGCTGGGGCGGCATGTTTCCTTCGCCTGCCGTGGCGGATATTCGGGTGAATTTTGCCTATGGCCTTCTACCCGCCATGCTTTTGAAAACAGGTGTTATCGGGCTGGTTTTAAGCGTGATCTACCTCCTGTTAATGCTACGGCCTATGCTCAAGGAGCTGGATATAAAGCGCCTCAGCCATATTATATGGGGCATGGCGCTGTCGTTTCCGCTCCTCATCGTGGCGCTTCTATATGGAAGTTATAAATCACTCGATTTTGGCATTTTGCTGCTGCTGATCGTTTTATGGCCTCTTTCAGTTGCCGATTATGAGCGGAAGAGCGGCTAAACACCTCTAAAATGCTTAACTTTCATGCAAAACCTTGCAAAAGGTCGCAAATTTTTCTAACGTGCCTGAGATTTTTTAGCGAAAAACTTGAAACAATTATTATGCAGCGCCCGTCCATATTGTTCATTAATCGTGTTTATCCGCCTGCTCGCGGTGCCAGCGGGCGCATTTTATATGATCTGGTTCATCGTTTCGCGCAAGAGGGGTGGGATGTTCATGTGTTGACCACGGGGCGTATCTCGCAATCAGAAACATCCGAAAACGTGCACGTTAAGTATATCAAGGGTGTGGAGCGTCCGCGCTTTGATGTCTATTATCTCTGGATATGGCTGAAATTGCTGGTTGTGGCCTTTATGATGCCCAAAACGCATATTGTTGTCACGATGACCGACCCACCGATGACTTCGCTGATCGGCCGCTTGATGGCACGGTTTAGTGGAATGAAACACATCCATTGGTGTCAGGATCTTTATCCTGATATTTTGCCCGCAATCGGTGTGAAATTACCGCCATTTATGCGCAAATCACTGACGAGCCTTTCACGCCGCACGATGCAAAATGCTGATAAAACAATCGTCATCGGGCGCTGTATGGCCCGGCATCTCAGCTATACGGGGCTTGATCCGAAGAAAATCACCGTCATTCCGAACTGGCCGGTAAGTGAATTGACTGACCCCGTTCACCACGATACGGAATTTTACACCTATATCCAGAATCTTCAGGAAAGCGCCGGATCAAAGGCCT
>JBKBPR010000008.1:0-46086 GCA_046293135.1 Alphaproteobacteria bacterium
ATGAAGGTCTGCGCTTTGCGATCCGTGAAGGCGGACGTACTGTCGGCGCAGGCGTCGTCTCTAAAATTATTGAGTAAGGTTTAAGGTAAAAGGTAAAGGCAATGGCTATGAATGCTCAAACAATTCGGATTACGCTCAAGGCGTTTGACCATCGGGTTCTCGATCAGGCGTCTGCAGAGATTGTAAATACTGCAAAACGTACGGGAGCTCTGGTTCGTGGCCCTGTGCCTCTGCCTAACCGTATTCAAAAATTCACGGTGATCCGCTCTCCGCACGTTGATAAAAAATCACAGGAGCAATTTGAAATGCGTACGCATAAAAGATTGCTGGATATTTTGGATCCGACACCACAAACAATCGATGCTTTGATGAAGCTGGATTTGGCTGCGGGTGTTGACGTTGAAATTAAAATTGGCCAGATGGCGGCTTAATAGGCCTTGATTTGGCACGAAATTGGTTTGACTAAGTTGGGGTGATCCCAACCTCTGGAAAGGAAAAGAAAATGAGAACTGGACTGATTGCTCGTAAAGAGGGAATGACACGGATCTTTGATGAAGATGGCCGCCATATCCCTGTGACTGTGCTGAAAGTTGATAATTGTCAGGTGGTTGCGGTGCGTTCTGAAGAGAAGGACGGCTACACAGCTGTTCAGCTTGGCGCAGGCAAAGCCAAGATCAACCGCACTTCAAAAGCCAATCGCGGACATTTTGCAAAAGCAAAAGTTGAGCCGAAGAAAAAGCTTGTTGAGTTCCGTGTATCCAATGAGAATTTGCTGGAAGTCGGGGTTGAGGTTGGTGCAAAACATTTCGTGCCGGGTCAGTTTGTTGATGTGGCTGGAACGTCAATCGGTAAAGGCTTTGCCGGTGCGATGAAGCGTCACAACTTCGGTGGTATGCGTGCCTCTCACGGTGTGTCTGTTTCTCACCGTGCACATGGTTCGACAGGTCAGTGTCAGGAGCCGGGTAAGGTTTTCAAAGGCAAGAAAATGGCCGGACAAATGGGCAATGAGCGCGTGACTGTTCAGAATTTGCAAGTTGTCGCTATTGACGAAGAAGACAATTTGATCTTGGTGAAAGGCGCTGTGCCGGGCTCCAAGACTGGTTGGGTTTTCATTACCGATGCGGTGAAGAAGCCTGCTCATGCTGAGGCGCCGAAGCCTGCTGGAATTATTGAATCTGCGAAGCCTGCTGCTGCTCCAAAGGCGGAACAGGCCGAAGCCAAGACGAACGATGCTGAAACAGCGCAGGTTGAAAATGCCGCTGCTGCTGATGCGCAGGAAGAAAAGAAGGATTAAGCCATGAAGCTAGCCGTTAAAACATTGGATAATAAATCCGCTGGTGAGATCACGCTCGATAAAGATATTTTCGGCGTTGAGGTGCGCAATGACATTTTGCACCGTATGGTCAATTATCAATTGGCGAAGCGCCGCTCCGGTAATCACAAAGTGAAAGAGCGCAGTGAGCTTGCTGGCACGGGCAAAAAGCCTTGGGCGCAAAAGGGTACTGGCCGCGCGCGTGCGGGTGACCGTAAAAGAACGCAAGATCGCGGCGGGGTTACGATTTTTGGTCCTGTTGTGCGTTCACATGCGGTGGATATGCCGAAAAAAGTGCGTAAGCTGGCTTTGAAAATGGCGTTGTCTGCGAAGGCTGCTGAAGGCAAGTTGATTGTGATTGATGAGGCCGTTGCCAAATCACACAAAACAAAGCCAATGGCGGATGCGTTGGAAAAGCTTAACCTGAATTCAGCTTTGATTTTGGGTGGCAAGGAACTGGATATCAATTTTGCACGGGCTACTGCGAATATTCCGCGCATTGATGTGCTGCCGTCACAAGGGGCGAATGTGTATGACATTTTGCGCCGTGACGTTCTGGTTCTGACAAAGGATGCTATCAACGATATTACGGAGAAGTTGAAGGCGTAATTGGACAATCGCTTTCTTAGAAGATAAGGATTAAGACTATGGCTAAGACAGGTAAAAAAGAAGTCACAGAAGCGATGTATCAGGTCATCGTGGCGCCGCATTTGACTGAAAAGGCAACGCTTGGTTCTGAGAATAATCAGGTGACGTTTGAAGTTGCGAAAGATGCGACAAAGCCGCAGATCAAGGAAGCTGTTGAAGCGCTTTTTGGTGTGAAGGTGAAGGGCGTGAATACGCTGATCCAAAAAGGGAAACTGAAGCGTTTCCGCGGTATTAAAGGCCGCCGCAGCGATTTCAAAAAGGCGATTATAACGCTTGAAGAAGGCAGCGTGATTGATACAGGAGTTGGGATTTAGAAAATATGACAGCACGTTTTTACGCTGATATCTCGTTAGAAAGGCTTACGGAAGCCGCCAGTAAGCTGGGACGAGAATTTGCCGAAAACAAAGACGTGAAGTATGATCCTGATCAGCATCTTGAGGAAGGTATGAAGAGACTCAATGCGAAGTTGTTGGAAGGGATAAGACAATTAGAGGAAGATATCATCGCATCAGTATTGGATGATCAGGATATTGCCCCGAATTAGAAAATTGATTTAACTATGGCGGCTTCGCCGAAAATGAGCAAAAAGGAAGAAGAAAATGGCACTAAAACAGTATAAACCCAGATCACCCGGCCAGCGTCAGCTGGTACAGATTGATCGTAAGGATCTGCATAAGGGCAAGCCTGAGAAAAGCTTGACTGAAGGCTTGAAAAAGACTGGTGGACGGAACAATACAGGCCGTATCACGACCCGTCATATTGGCGGTGGTCACAAGCGCCGTTACCGTTTGATCGACTGGAAGCGTGACAAATGGGATATTGAAGGTACGGTTGATCGGATTGAATATGATCCGAACAGAACGGCCTTTATTGCCCTGATTGAATATACGGATGGCGAAAAGCGTTATATCGTTGCGCCGCAAAGATTGGCCGTAGGCGATAAGATTATCGCTGGACAAAAAGTTGATGTGAAGCCTGGTAATTCCATGCCTTTGCGCTCTATGCCTGTTGGTACGATCATTCACAACATCGAGATGAAGCCCGGTAAAGGTGCGCAGATGGTGCGTTCAGCCGGAACATTCGCTCAGCTGGTTGGTCGTGATCAGGGCTATGCTCAGGTTAAGCTGGCCTCCGGTGAATTGCGGATTGTGCGCGGTGAGTGCATGGCGACTGTTGGCGCGGTATCGAATCCTGACCACATGAACACCAATGACGGTAAAGCAGGCCGCACACGTTGGAAGGGCAAGCGCCCGACTGTCCGCGGTGTTGTTATGAACCCTGTTGATCACCCACATGGAGGCGGTGAAGGCCGTACTTCAGGCGGTCGTCACCCTGTATCACCATGGGGTAAGCCGACCAAGGGCGCGAAAACACGTAAGAACAAGGCAACTGATAAGTACATTATCAGACGCCGCAAGAAATAATAGATTGAGGATAAAAAGATGGCACGTTCAGTTTGGAAAGGTCCGTTTGTAGAAAGAAGCCTGCTCAAGAAGGTTGATGAGGCACGTAAGGCTGGAAAGAACACAGTGATTAAAACATGGTCACGCCGCAGCACAATCCTGCCGAATATGGTTGGCTTGACATTCGGTGTACACAACGGTCAAAAGTTCATTCCGGTTGTGATTTCAGACCAGATGATCGGCCACAAGCTTGGTGAATTCGCCCCAACCAGAACATATACTGGTCACGGCGCTGACAAAAAAGCCAAAAAGAAATAAGTTTTTGAATTGAAGGAACATTAAAAATGGGACAGCAAAAAAACGAAAGCCGCACAGGCGATAAGGAAGTGAGAGCCTTCGGAAAATATTTCCGCGGTTCACAGCAAAAGCTCAATCTGATTGCGCAGACTATTCGCGGCAAGAAGGCTGGCCGTGCGCTGATTGATCTGGAATTTTCCAAGCGCCGCGTTGCAGGTGATGTTAAGAAATTGTTGCAATCCGCGATTGCCAATGCCGAGAATAATCATGGTCTGGATGTTGACCAGTTGGTGATTTCCGAAGCACATGTCGGCAAGACGTTGCGGATGAAGCGCTTTCATGCGCGTGGCCGTGGCCGCTCTGCACGGGTGGAAAAAAAGTTTTCAAACATGACCATCGTGGTCAAAGAACAAGACGCATAATCGAGGAGCGACCTGATGGGACAGAAGATTAATCCAATCGGACTAAGAGTAGGCATTAACCGCACATGGGATTCCCGCTGGTATGCCAATAAAGATTACGCCAAGAAATTGGTGAATGATCTGAAATTGCGCGAGTTCATCAAAAAAGAGCTGAAGGCTGCGGGTATTTCCAAGGTTATTATCGAGCGCGCTGCGAAAAACACACGCGTGACGATCTACACAGCGCGTCCGGGCGTGATTATCGGTAAGAAAGGCGCGGATATTGAAAAACTGCGTCAGCAGCTCTCCAGCCGCGCCGGTGGTGAAGTATCCCTGAATATCGTTGAAATTCGTAAGCCTGAAGTTGATGCACAGCTCGTGGCCGAAGGCGTTTGTCAGCAGTTGGAGCGCCGCGTATCTTTCCGCCGTGCGATGAAAAGAGCGGTTCAGTCTTCCTTGCGTTTTGGTGCGTTGGGTATTCGTATCAACGTATCTGGCCGTTTGGGCGGCGCTGATATTGCGCGTACGGAATGGTACCGTGAAGGCCGCGTGCCTTTGCACACTTTGCGCGCTGATCTGGATTACGGTTTTGCCGAAGCTTTGACAACCTTTGGTATTATCGGTGTGAAAGTATGGCTCTATAAGGGCGATGTTCTGGAACATGACCCGATGGCGCGTGATAAGCGTGTCTCCGAAGTTCAAGGCGGAGCGCCACGTGGCGGCGAGGCTGCGAATTAAGTTAAAAAATACCGGATCTATTAAAAAAAGTTCTGGTATTTTGTTTTGGTGTAGGATATTATCCGCGCCAGTTTTACTGAAAAGTTCTGTTAAGAACAGCATATGGGAACTCTTGCTCGATAGCGAAAAGTCCATGTGAATGAAATTTTTTGTTAACGATTAAAGTACGAAGGCAGAAACAATGTTAAGCCCAAAGAAGTTTAAACACCGCAAGCAGCACAAAGGCCGTATCCATGGAAATGCCAAGGGCGGAACGCAGCTGAATTTCGGCGCTTATGGTTTGAAGGCGCTGACGCCTGATCGTATCACAGCCCGCCAGATTGAGGCGGCGCGTCGTGCGATTACACGTCATCTAAAGCGTCAGGGTAAAGTCTGGATCCGTATTTTCCCTGATGTTCCTGTGACAGCAAAGCCTTTGGAAGTGCGTCAAGGTAAGGGTAAAGGGTCGCCGGAATACTGGGCGGCGCGTGTAAAGCCAGGCCGTATCATGTTTGAAATTGACGGCGTACCGACTGAATTGGCGCGTGAAGCGCTTGATCTTGCGGCGATGAAGCTGCCGATCAAAACAAAATTCGTAACCCGCATCGGTGAAGCGGCTTAGGTTAAAGATTAGGAATTGGAGTTTGCTATGAAAGCAGAAGATTTGAAAACAAAGACCGAAGACGAGCTGATGAAGCTGTTGCTTGATACACGTAAAGAGCAGTTCAATATGCGTTTTCAAAAGACGAATGGCTCTTTGGATAACACGGCCGATGTGCGCAAAAAGCGCCGTTTGGTTGCGCGTATCAAAACATTTTTGAACGCCAAGAAGCTTGGTTTGAGCGTTGCTGCGAAAAACCCTGCCAAGGCGGCTAAAAAGCCTGCTGCAGCAAAGGCCAAAGCAGAGACACAAGATAAAGCAAAAGCGAAGCCAAAGGCGAAAGCCAAGGCCAAAGTTGCATAGAATACGAAAGATTGAAGGAGTTTAGAAATGCCCCGTCGTATATTGGAAGGTGAAGTGGTTAGCGCCAAAACGGACAAGACTGTTACGGTTCTTGTTGAGCGTCGCTTTAGACACCCTGTTTACAAAAAATACGTCAAGCGTACAGATAAATATTCTGCGCATGATGAGAGCAATCATTTCAAGGCAGGTGACCGCGTACAGATTATCGAGTGCCGCCCGATCTCCAGAACAAAGCGTTGGACGGTTCTGATTGATGGTGCTGAGCCTGCTCCTGTGGTGAAAGTGAAAACAGCAGCTGCGCCGAAAGCAAAAACTGCGGCGAAGCCTGCTGCTGAAAAAGCACCAAAAGCGGCTACAGCGAAAAAGCCGGCAGCGACGAAGAAAACAACTGCGAAGAAGGATGCCTAAACAATGATCCAGATGCAATCACGTATGGATGTAGCGGATAACAGCGGTGCGCGTCAGGTGCAGTGCGTTAAGGTTTTGGGTGGCTCGAAGCGTCGTACAGCCAATATCGGCGATGTTGTTATCGTGTCGGTGAAGGAAGCAATTCCCCGCGGCCGGGTGAAAAAAGGTGATGTGCGCCGTGCGGTGATCGTGCGCTCACGTCATGGTTTGCAGCGTGGCTATGGTGAGAAAATCCGTTTTGACACCAATGCCTGCGTTATCATCAATAACAACGGTGAGCCGATCGGAACACGTATTTTTGGACCCGTAACCCGCGAATTGCGTGCCAAGGGCTATATGAAGATTATTTCTCTGGCTGGCGAAGTGCTCTAGGGTTTGGTCAGGAAGAGATTGAAAAAGGATAAAGCTATGACACAGCCGAAAATGAAAATTAAAAAAGGTGATAAGGTCGTTGTCCTGACAGGCAAGGACAAGGGCGCAACCGGAGAGGTGTTGAAGGTTCTTCGCGCTGAGTCCCGTTTGGTTGTTCAAGGCGTGAACCTTGTAACACGTCACCGCAAGCCGTCACAGATTTCTACTGGCGGCATTGAGAAGATGGAAAAAAGCATTCATGTATCAAACGTGGCTTTGGCTGATCCGAAAACGGGCAAGCCGACACGTGTTGGCTACACTGTCCTGAAGGATGGCAAGAAGGTACGTGTTGCGAAGAAATCCGGCGAAAACGTTGAATAAAATTGAAGTGAGATAAGTGATATGAAACCACGCTTTCAAGAAATATACGAAAAGGAAATCGTTCCGGCTCTTATGGAGAAATACGGCTATAAGAACAAGCACGAGATTCCAAAGCTTGAGAAAATTGTAATCAATATGGGTGTTGGCGAAGCCACACAAGACCGTAAGCATATTGAAAATGCTGCCAATGATCTGGCACGTATTTCAGGTCAGAAGCCTGCGATTGCAAAAGCGAAGCAATCCAATGCGTCATTCAAAGTGCGTGAAGGCATGGCGATCGGCTGTAAGGTGACATTGCGCAAGCAAAGCATGTACGAATTTCTTGATCGTTTTGTAACGATTGCAATGCCGCGTATCCGCGACTTCCGCGGGATCAACGGCAAGAGCTTTGACGGCCGCGGCAATTACGCAATGGGTATGAAAGAGCAAATCGTATTTCCTGAAATTGAGTACGATAAGGTCGACCAAATGCGCGGGATGGATATTGTGATCTGTACAAGCGCCAAGACCGATGAAGAAGCAAAAGAGTTACTGCGCGGCTTTAAAATGCCGTTCCGGAATTAAACGATAAGACTGACGATAGCAAAGAGGAAAAATTTATGGCTAAAGTTTGTATGATAGAGCGCGACAAAAAACGCAAAAAGCTTGTATCCAAATACAAGAGCAAGCGTGCTGCGCTCAAGGCAATTATTCATGATTTGAGCGTTCCGGCGGAAGAAAGATTTCAGGCTGTTCTGAAATTGGCTGAGCTGCCGCGCAACTCATCAAAGACACGGATGCGCAATCGTTGTGCCCTTACAGGCCGCCCACGCGCTTACTACCGTAAGTTTAATTTGTCCCGTATTGCCCTGCGTGATCTTGCATCTCGCGGCGAGCTTCCGGGCGTAACGAAATCCAGCTGGTAAGGTCAAGAGAGGAGTATTAAAAAATGTCTATGAACGATCCTCTTGGTGATTTGCTGACACGGATCCGTAACGGTCAACAGGCCGGTAAGGAATCCATTGCGGCACCGTTTTCGAAATTGCATGAGAATGTCTGCAAGGTTCTGAAAGAAGAAGGTTTTGTGCGTGACTATAAAGTCAATGCGCTTGACAATAATAAGAAAGAAATCGTTGTCTATCTGAAATATTCGGAAGGCCGCGGCGTTATCCGCAAGATTGACCGCGTGTCAAAGCCGGGTCGTCGTATCTATACGAATGTGAAAGATATGCCACGCTTCTATAATGGCCTGGGCGTTTTGGTGTTGTCGACACCGCACGGCGTTCTGGCAGACAGCAAGGCTCGCGCCAATAATGTTGGCGGCGAAATCCTCTGTCAGGTGTTCTAAAGGAAAAGGAATTAAGACGATGTCACGTATTGGTAAATATCCGGTTGTCATTCCTGATGGTGTTGAAATTCAGGTCAACGGACAAGAAGTGAAAGCCAAGGGAAAGCTTGGTGAGCTGAAGGTTGTTGTTCACGATGATGTTTCGGTCGAGCTTCAGGACGTTGCCAATGATGAAGGCAAATCCGTTAAAGCTGTTAAGTTGGCAGCGCGCAACGAAACACGTCAGGCACGTCAAATCTGGCCGACTATGCGCACTTTGGTGAATAATATTGTTGTCGGTGTCAGCCAAGGATACAAAAAGGATCTGGAGATCAAAGGGGTTGGTTATCGTGCCAATTTGCAAGGTCAGGATCTTGTGATGTCCCTCGGTTTCTCACATGAAGTGAAATACCGTATTCCTGACGGCATTAAGGTTGAAGTAGAAAAGCAGGTTGCCATTTCCGTGAGCGGAATTGACAAGCAGCTGGTCGGGCAGGTTGCTGCCAATATCAGAGGGTTCAAGCCGCCTGAGCCATATAAAGGCAAAGGTATTCGTTATGCGGATGAGTATGTTCTGCGTAAAGAAGGCAAGAAGAAGTAAACTAGGTTTTTTAGAATTTTTGAGGTTGCCATGGCAAAACTTACATCAGCACAAAGACGCAATTACAGAACGCGTAACAAGATCCGCAAGGTCAATATTGATCGCAATCCAAACCGTGATGTGCGTCCGCGTTTGTCTGTCTATCGTTCAGGTAAGCAGATTTATGCGCAGGTCATTGACGATATTAAGGGCGTAACTTTGGCAGCGGCCTCGACCGTTGAGAAAGATTTGCGCGAGAAAATCAAATCCGGTTCGACCGTGGATGCAGCCCAGCAAGTTGGTAAGCTGGTTGCACAAAGAGCGAAAAAAGCCGGTGTTGAGAAGATTGTTTTTGACCGTGGCCGCTATTTGTATCATGGCCGGGTAAAGGCTTTGGCTGAGGGCGCGCGTGAAGGCGGCCTTGTATTCTAAGGCATTACAGGAATTTTTTTAAAAGAAGGAATGAAAAATATGGCACGTGGAGCACCACAGGAACAGCAAAGAGAAGAGCCGGAACTGATCGAGCGTTTGGTCGGCATCAATCGCGTTGCGAAGGTTGTGAAGGGCGGACGTCGTTTTGGTTTTGCAGCGCTTGTCGTTGTCGGTGACGGCAAAGGCCGCGTCGGCTTCGGAAGCGGTAAGGCCAAGGAAGTGCCGGAAGCGATCAAGAAAGCGACCGATCAAGCCAAGCGCGAGATGGTTCGCGTTCCATTGCGCGAAGGCCGCACAATCCACCATGACGTAAGAGGTCGTCAAGGTGCTGGTCGCGTGTTGCTGCGCTCTGCTCCTGCTGGTACTGGGATTATTGCCGGAGGTCCGATGCGTGCGGTATTCGAAGCGGTCGGAATTCAGGACATTGTTGCCAAGGCTATCGGTTCGAATAACCCATATAGCATGGTGAATGCGACATTTGCGGCGCTTAAGGAAATGCAAAGCCCACGCCATGTTGCGGGTCGCCGTAACATCAAAGTGAGCGATATCGTTGCCAATCGTGAAGCGGCGCGTACATCCTCTGAAATTGCCGAAGATAAGGCAGCGGAAGACGATAAATCAGAATAAGATTTATTTTTGTATTGAGAATATAAAGGATTTGGTTCCATGACTGAGAAAAAAGACGAAGCAAAGAAAGCACCTGCGAAGAAAGCCGCAGCGCCGAAAGCTGTAAAAGCTGATACGGCGGCAAAAAAGACTGACGCGCCGAAAAAGGCAGCCAGTGAAAGCAAGGCGGCAGCGCCTGCAGCAGCGAAGCCAGCAGCTCCGGTCAAGAAAAAGCCATCTGGCGCTGTTGTTCGTGTTACGCAGATTGCGAGCCCGATCAGCCGTCACCCAAGCCAGCGCGCGACGCTGATTGGTCTTGGTTTGAACAAGATGCACAAAACACGCGAACTCGAAGATACGCCGTCTGTGCGCGGTATGATTTTTAAGGTGAAGCACCTGCTTAAAGTTGAGGATGTCGCTTAGGGCTGAATGATCGTTAAACTCTGGTCAGGGCTTAAGGCTTGAATAAAAAAGGATAAGACAATGAAACTGAACGAATTACAACCCAAAGAAGGCTCCGCCAAGAAGCGTATGCGCGTTGGTCGCGGTATCGGTTCCGGTAAGGGTAAGACGTCTGGCCGTGGTCAAAAAGGTCAGAAGGCGCGCTCTGGCGTGGCGATCAAGGGTTTTGAAGGCGGACAAATGCCGCTCGACAGACGCTTGCCGAAATTCGGTTTCAGCAACAAGAAATTTACAACCGAGTATGCTGAACTGACTTTGGCGAAATTGCAAAAGGCGATTGATGATAAGAAAATTGATGTGAAAAATGAAGTCACTGAAGATATTCTTGTTGCTTCCGGCGTTGTGCGCCGTAAGCGCGATGGTATCAAGCTTTTGGCTTCCGGTACGCTCTCAGCCAAGGTCAATTTGAACCTGTCAAAGGTCACGAAAGCCGCTGGTGAAGCGGTTGAGAAAGCCGGCGGTAAGGTCACGATTATTGATAAATCCGTTGCTCCTGTGAAAAAGCGCGGTGAGAAGGCGGTTGCGAAATAATTGATATTTCGTGGTGTTGCGGCTGCGGATTTAGGGCTGCGGCTGTTTTATCGGATATATAGTTTTTGAATTTGTAACGGCGGGCTGTAAGGCTCGCCGTTTCGTTTTTGGCTTGCGTCGTTTTTCATTTTTTTACATTTGTTGTTGGGACGTTTCGCCCCACTCGCCCCACTCTCTAGCTTAAAGTGGGGCGAAGGGTTTGTTAAATATTTCAGTGAGTTATAGGCACTTCGCCCCACTTGCCCCACTCGCCCCAGTTATTTTTTTGGTTTAAGGTATTTTGAACCCCCAAGTCACCAAGACACCAAGGATTTTCTAGCCTTTATAGTGTCATCCCGAGCGAAGCCAAGAGATTCCACAGATTTGTGATGAGATTCTTCCACTCATGGCGACGCCATTCGGCCTGAATGACAGTGTTTTCCACCACAGAGATGAAAGAGTTTAAAAAAAGAGAACACGGAGTTTGTTTATATTCAAAAGGAACTCTGTGGACTCTTATAACTCTGTGTCTTTGTGGTTTCATAAATAAGATCCTTCGCGTTCGCTCAAGATGACCGTCTTGTTTTTCGTGGCTTTCGTGGTTTACATTCCTCTGGATTTCGGCTTTCGCCGGAATGACAGTGAAACCATATGCCCGCACAAGGCGGGCATTAAGGTTGATTTAAAAATCTTTGTGCTTCTGTGGTAAAAGAGATCCCTAGGCTTCGCTCGGGATGACGGGCTGATGAATCCGATTTTATGATGGTGTATTTTAGGCGCAATTCGCCCCTGAACCAAAACCAGAATATGACTAAATTCCTATATTGTCAAGAGGAATAAAACTGTAATCATTTCAAAATCAGTAAAGAAGTGAAGATGTGAACCTGCGGCAACCAATTATGAATATATCAAATATAAAATCTGCGGGAAAGTTTTCGGTTGCAGCTTGTTTCTGTGTGCTCTATTCGTTATAAACCAGCTATCAATTTAAAAAATAATAGAAGAATAAAGGAATCGTTTCATGGCCTCAGCCGTCGAACAAATGGCAAAAAACGTAAACTGGAGCTCGTTTTCAAAGGCAAAGGAGCTGAAAAAGCGCCTGTTGTTTGTTGTCGGGGCTTTGCTTGTTTACCGTCTTGGAACATATATTCCGATTCCGGGGATCGACCCGCAAGCGTGGAATGATATTTTCACCCAGCGCGGCGGCGGTATTTTGGACATGTTCAATATGTTCTCCGGTGGTGCTTTGCAGCGTATGACGATTTTCGCGCTGAATATTATGCCTTACATTTCGGCGGCGATTATCATGCAGCTCGCCTCTTCGATGTCGCCCAAGCTTGAGGCGATCAAGAAAGAGGGCGAAAGCGGCCGCATGAAAATCAACCAGTACACACGGTATTTGACGGTGTTGCTGGCGACGGTGCAGGCTTACGGTCTGGCGGTCGGTCTGGAAAGTATGCAAAGCTCTGTCGGCGCGGCCGTGATTGATCCGGGTGTATTTTTCAGGGTTTCAACCGTGATTACGATTGTCGGCGGTACGGTTTTCCTGATGTGGCTCGGTGAGCAGATCACCAGCCGCGGCGTCGGAAACGGTATCTCGCTTATCATCTTTGCCGGTATTGTCGCCGAATTGCCGCGCGCTATCGGCTCGACTTTGGAGCTGGGGCGTCAAGGCCAGTTCAACCTGCTGGAGCTGATTATGCTCTTTGTGATGGTTGTGGCGGTGATTGCCTTTATCGTCTTCATGGAGCGCTCGCAGCGCCGCGTGGTCGTGCAATATCCGAAACGGCAGGTCGGCAACCAGATGGTGCAGGGGCAAAGCAATCACATCCCGCTTAAGCTGAATACCGCCGGTGTTATCCCGCCGATTTTCGCCTCGGCTCTGTTGTTGTTGCCGCTGACGATTATCGGGTTTTCGCAAATGCAGGACAATAGCTGGAGCAGCTTTGTGCAGCAGCATCTCTCGCACGGCCAGTTCACCTATATGTTCCTCTACGGGCTGTTGATTGCGTTCTTTGCGTTCTTTTATACCGCGATTGTATTCAACCCGCAGGAAAATGCTGAAACCTTGCGTAAATATGGCGGCTTCGTGCCGGGGATCAGGCCGGGGAAAAATACCGCTGATTATCTCGATTACGTTTTGACGCGTATTACCGCGATCGGCGCGACCTATCTGGTGTTTATCTGTTTGTTGCCCGAATTTATGATTGCACAATATTCAATGCCGTTTTATTTTGGGGGAACCAGCCTTTTGATTGTGGTGACCGTGACGCTTGATACCGTTTCGCAAATCCACTCGCATTTGATCGCGCATCAATATGAGGGGCTGATGAAGAAGGCGAAATTGAGAGGCCGTAAGGGATAGGTCTGTATATAGCGGCGCATTTGTCATGCTTTTATTTATGCGATGATGTGCCGATTATTTGACCGCTACCTTTACATTGCTCTGACAAGCAGCAGGAGAATAAAGCTATGAATTTGATTTTCTTCGGACCACCCGGCGCGGGCAAGGGAACGCAAGCCCAGCTCATCGAGAAAAAATACGGCCTTAAGCAGCTCTCAACCGGAGATATGCTGCGCGAGGAAGTATCCAATGCGACACCGCTCGGCCTTGAAGCGAAAAAGCTGATGGATGCGGGGCAGCTTGTGGCCGATGAGATTGTAATCGGAATGATTGCGGCGCGGATTGATTCAGCGGAATGTGCCAAGGGCGTTATTTTTGATGGCTTCCCCAGAACGGTCGCGCAAGCCGAAGCGCTCGATGCGATGCTGGCGGAACGCAGCAAGACAATCGATTTGGTGCTGGAGCTGAAGGTTGATGATGATTTGATCGTCGAACGTATCAAAAAACGCGCCGTGGAAGAGGGGCGCAGCGATGATACGGTGGAAGCGCTTAAAAAACGTCTGGAAGCATATCGCGATTATGCCGCCAAGGTTTTGCCCTATTATCAGGCGAAGCTCGGTGTGCAGCCTGTTGAAGGCATGAAGCCTATCGCCGAGGTGACAGCGCAGATCGAGCAGATTATCGGGCTGGATCGAGCCGCCTGACTAACAGGCTGGCGGAGCGTTTTAAAACGTCATTTCATGCAATCGGTTTTGCGCTGGTTCGGGTTGGATAAAAATGTTTCCAATCCCCCGAACACGCCGCCATCGCCTTAGAAATAATTTCTCGCGCAATAAAAATTGACATAATTTTTATCTCTGGTTATAAGTTGACAGAGTTAACCAGTTGAAGGAGATATAATCGCCATGGCACATTTATATAATGTTACCCCTGAGCTTCACGGCATTCACAAAAAAATCAGTGAGGCCGCAGGTGTTCACATTTCTGTGATTGCAAACGCCCTGCTGCCGCAGGATTATTCTCTGGCGCGGGACTTTGCACAAAAGGTTGATGAAGGCGTTTCGCAGACAGATCTTTTGCGTGGGCTTTTGACCCATGCGATTTTCCCAAAGGCTGCGCGGGGTAGTAGCGCAGCGGCCATTTCACCGCCGCCGCCGGTTCCGAGAGAGCCTGTAGCTTTTGACTGGGATGCGCCGGATTAAGTGTTTACGGCGATTTATAGCTTTTTACGCATTAAACCATTGACAAAGCTCCAAAAATCCATATAGTCCGCACAGTCGCGGGGTTTCCCGTGATTTTGTGTATGTTTACAAACTGGCGCAGTGCAAGCTTAACGGGCGGAACTGTCTACGGTTTGGATGGGTTTATCAGGCAATAAAGCCTTGATATATCCGAGAAATTGAAAGGAAAGACTATGGCACGTATTGCTGGGGTTAACGTTCCCGATAAAAAACGCGTCCCTATCGCCCTGACCTATATCCATGGGATTGGTTCAACAACGGCGTTTAAAATTTGTGAAAAACTCGGCATTGATGTTTTGACCCGTATGGGCAATCTCGATGAAGATGCCCTGAACAGAATCCGCGCTGAAATCGAAAGCAGCGGTATCCTGATCGAAGGGGATCTGCGCCGTGAGGTTTCAATCAATATCAAGCGTTTGATGGACATGAAATGCTATCGCGGTTTGCGTCACCGTTCCGGTCTGCCTGTGCGCGGCCAGAACACAAAGACCAATGCGCGTACGCGTAAAGGTCCGGCCAAGCCGATCGCCGGTAAGAAGAAATAAGGGAGGGCTTGAGCAATGGCAAAACCAGCAGTGAAGACAAAAAGAAAAGAAAAGAAGAACATCGTTTCCGGCGTGGCGCATGTGAATGCGACATTCAATAACACGCTTGTGACCATCAGTGACGCGCAAGGCAATGTCGTGTCATGGTCGTCATCAGGCATGATGGGCTTTAAAGGCTCACGGAAATCGACACCTTATGCGGCGCAGATTGCCGCTGAGGACGCAGGCCGCAAGGCGCAGGAACACGGCATGAAAGAGCTGGATGTTCTGGTGAAAGGGCCGGGTTCAGGCCGTGAATCCGCTCTGCGCGCGTTGCAGGCAATCGGCTTTACCATCAAGGGCATTTGCGACATTACGCCGATCCCGCACAATGGTTGCCGCCCGCCGAAGCGCCGCCGCGTATAATGAAGTATGAGTTTCGGTTCTCCCCGCATGGTGCGGGGAGAGCTTTTTAAACCGCCCTTAACAGTTGGGGCAAATATCTAAAGCGACGAGCATTCTGATTATATTAGGAATGAAGAGCGAATAGGCCGTTTTAGCCATGAGCGATGACATGACGACATATAAGACAAATGATCCAAGCTTTATGCAAGAGGTCGGTTAAGAGCCGAATGAAGCGAAAGGAAAAGACGATGATACATAAAAATTGGGCAGAACTGATTAAACCGGCGAAGCTGGAAATTGCACACAAGGCCGGAACACATATCGGTAAAGTGGTTGCAGAACCTCTGGAGCGCGGCTTCGGCTTGACGCTCGGAAATGCTTTGCGCCGTATTTTGCTCTCCTCTTTGCAGGGCGCAGCGGTGACAGCCGTTCAGATCAACGGCGTTGTCCATGAATTCTCCTCTATCGAGGGCGTGCGCGAAGATGTGACCGATATTATCCTGAACATCAAGGCTTTGGCTGTGCGTATGCATGCCGAAGGCCCGAAGAAAATGCGCTTGTCTGCGGAAGGTCCTTGTGAAGTGACAGCCGCACAAATCGAAGCGGGCGCGGATATCGAAATCATGAATCCTGATCTGGTGATTTGTACGCTGGATAAGGGCGCGAAACTCTCTATCGAGATGACTGTCAATACCGGAAAAGGCTACCGCCCTGCCGCGCAGAACCGCCCGGAAGAAGCGCCTGTCGGACTTATTCCAGTTGATTCCGTGTTCTCTCCTGTGCGCAAAGTGACTTACGATGTTGAAGACACACGCGTTGGCCAGATCACAGACTACGACAAGCTGACAATGACCGTTGAGACAAACGGCGTTATTTCTCCGGAAGATGCAGTGGCCTACGCCGCGCGCATTCTGCAAGACCAGCTTCAGGTGTTCATCAATTTCGAAGAGCCGAAGGAAGCCAAGGAATCCGAAGAAGCACAAGAATTGCCGTTCAACAAAAACCTGCTCAAGAAAGTCGAAGAGCTGGAATTGTCTGTACGTTCCGCCAACTGCCTCAAGAACGACAATATCGTTTATATCGGTGATCTGGTTCAGAAATCCGAAGGCGATATGCTCCGCACACCGAATTTTGGCCGTAAGTCCTTGAATGAAATCAAGGAAGTGCTGACGAATATGGGCTTGCATCTGGGCATGAATGTTGAAGGCTGGCCGCCGGAAAACATTGAAGATCTGGCGAAAAAGGTTGATGATACGCAGTTTTAATCGCGTATCCTCTCTCTCGCGGCACTGCGCCTAACCGCGCCGCGCCCGAAAGAGCTTAACAAGAGCTTAAAAGAGCCCTGAAATTTTAAAAAGGGCTGGCGAGAAAAAGTTTCGGACATGGTGTCCGTATTCGCCGCGTAACGGTTTGTCCGCCGTGCGCAGCGGGATTGAAATGGTTCTCACCCCGTGAGGCCGCAGCGATAAGCCGAAGGAGGGCTTGAAAAATGAGACATGGTATTAAACACCGTAAGCTGAATATGGATTCAAGCCACCGCAAGGCAATGTTTGCGAATATGGCGGCGTCCCTTATCAAGCATGAGCAGATCAAAACGACTGTGCCGAAAGCCAAGGAGCTGAAGCCTTATGTTGAAAAGCTGATCACGCTGGCGAAAAAGTCATTGGAAAAGCCGGAAACAGCTTTGGCCAATCGTCGCCGCGCGATTGCGATCATGCGTGATAAAGATCAGGTCAAAAAACTTTTTGACGTGCTCGGCGAGCGTTACGAAAACCGTAAGGGCGGCTATACCCGCGTGTTGAAAGCCGGTTTCCGTTATGGCGATGCCGCACCGATGGCGATTATCGAACTGGTTGACCGCGATGTTGATGCAAAAGGCAAAGACTCCGGCCCGACACAATTCGATGAAGATATGATCGACGGCCCGCTCGACACATCTGCGGAAGAAAAAGCTGCAGAGAAGCCGAAAGCCAAGCCGAAGAAAAAGGCTGCTGCTTAATTCAATGAAGCATAATGATTTTAAAAAGGCTGCAGAATGATGCGGCCTTTTTTGTTTTTCAATGTAGTGGATTATTGTATTGGAAGGGGTATTAAGGGGGCGTCGGGTTTCGATGCTAAACCGCGCAATTATCAATCAGCCGCGTTTTGCCGAGCCATGCCGCAACCAGTACGCGGCGCCAATCCTCATGAAAAGCAAGGTAGTCGATTTTATCAAAGCCGCAATTTTCCAGCATATCCCGCCCGTTTGCGGTGGCGGTTTGCGGCGGCTGGCCGTTGCGGATATCGTCTGCGGTTTTGAAAATGATCTGGTTGAGCATGCGGGCAATCTCAAGCTCCTCAGCGCTGAGATAGCTGTTGCGCGAGGATAGCGCCAGCCCGTATTCGTCGCGGATGGTTGCGCCCGCCAGAATATCAATCGCCAGATTTTGGGTTTTGACCATCTCGCGAATGACCATAAGTTGTTGAAAATCCTTCTCGCCGAACACGGCCAGATCAGGACGAACTTGCGCAAACAGCGTATGCACGACGCTCACCACCCCGTCAAAAAAATGCGGCCTGAAATCGCTTTCCAGCCCGTGTGCCGCCGCGCCCGCTTTGAGATAGGCCGCCGCGCCATCGGGGTAAATTTCGTTTATGCTTGGCGCATAGACCATCTCGACGCCGCGCGCCTTGAGCTTGGCGCAATCGGTTTCGAGCGTGCGCGGATAGGTGTCCAGATCCTCATGCGGCGCAAATTGCGTGGGGTTGACGAAAATGCTGACAACCAGCGCATCGGCGCGTCCGGCATTGCGGGCGACCTCGCAAAGCGCAAGATGCCCCTCATGCAGCGCGCCCATGGTCGGGACAAAACCGATCCGCTGCCCGTTTGATTGCAACGGGGTGATGTGGTTTGAAAGCTCCTGAGCGGTGTGAAAAACGCGCATGGTTTAACGTCTTTATGAGGCTTTTTTGAGTGAAGCCGCGTTTTCTTTTGGGGCGTTTTCTTTCGGGGCGGTATAAACATGTGCCGCATCAGGGAAGATCCGCTCGCGCACATCGCGGGCATACTCTTCGATCATGGCGCCGATGGTTTTGCGCACCGCGCCGTATTGTTTGGCGAATTTCGGCGGGTTTGATTCAAGCAGTCCGATCATATCATCCGTCACCAGAATTTGCCCGTCACAGGCCACGGATGCGCCGATACCGATTGTCGGAACGCGCAAGGCCTGCGTGATCGAACGGGCAACCAGCTCGATCGTGCCTTCTATTAAAATCGCAAAAGCGCCCGCTTTTTCGAGGGTGAGCGCATCTTGCAGCAGGGCTTCGGCCTGTTCGGGTGTTTTGCCCTTGATCTTGTAGCCGCCCTCTTGCACCACCATTTGCGGGCGCAGCCCGATATGCGCCATGACGGGAATGCCCGCCGCAACCAGCGTTTCAACCGTGGCGGCCATTGTGCCGTCGCCCTCCAGCTTGACCGCGCCGCAGCCTGTCTCTTCCATCAGGCGCTTGGCATTGGCGAGGGCCTGGGCGGGGCTGTCCTCATACGTGCCGTAGGGCATATCGGCGAGAATAAAGGCCGATGGCGCGCCGCGCATCACGGCTTTGGTATGGGCGATCATCATATCAAGCGTCACGCCGAGCGTATTGTCCATGCCGTAAAGCACCATGCCCATGGAATCGCCAACGAGCAAAAGATCACAATGCGGATCAAGGATCGCGGCCATCGGCGCTGTATAGGCGGTCAGGCACACCAGCGGTTGCGGCTTGTTTTTATGCGCTTTGATGGCTTCGAGGCTCAGCCTTGTTTGCCCCGCCGATTGCCCTCTTGTTTGCCCTGGCGATTGTGCGGGCTTGTTGCTTGTATAGGTCATTTTTTTAATCCTAAGCTCTTGCAGGTTGATGTGGCCTGCCCTAAATTTTAACTATGTTTAGCAAAAGCCGTTTTACGAAGCCAGTATTGTTTTTCGCGCTGCGTTCGCTGGGTATGGCGGCGGCGCTTGGCGCTTTGGCGCTGGTTTATGATATACGGGCGAGTTATGCGCAAGAGCCGCCGTTGCAAGAGTCTCTGCATAGCAGCGCGGTTGAGCGCGTCCTGCCGAGTTCGGGGCAGCAGATACAGCTTTCCTATGCGCCGTTGGTGCGGGAGGTCGCGCCCGCTGTTGTCAATATTTACACCTCGCGCACGGTGACGCGCTCGATGCGTCATCCGTTCCTTGATGACCCGTTTTTCGGCGGATTTTTCGGGCGGCCTGATCTTGGCGGACGGATGCGCCAACAGGTTGAAAACTCGCTCGGCTCTGGCGTTATTCTGGAGGCTGAAGGGCTGGTTGTGACCAATGCCCATGTCATTCGCGGCGCGGAGCAAATTACGGTTGTGCTGGCCGATGGGCGAGAGTTTGAAGCGCGGCTTTCGCTGGAGGATAGCGCGTCCGACCTTGCGGTGTTGCGGGTGGAAACAAAGGGCGAGAAGCTGCCGTTTGTTTCCCTGAAACCCAGTGAAACGCTGGAGGTCGGGGATATTGTGCTGGCGATCGGCAATCCCTTTGGCGTTGGCCAGACGGTGACGAGCGGGATTGTATCGGCGCAGGGGCGATCCAGCTTGAATATCAATGATTTCAATTTCTTTATCCAGACCGATGCCGCGATCAATCCCGGTAATTCGGGCGGCCCGCTGGTCGCGCTGGATGGCGGGGTGGTCGGAATCAATACGGCGATTTACTCGCGTGACGGCGGCTCGCTGGGGATCGGCTTTGCTGTGCCGTCGGAGATGGTGGCCTCGGTTGTTGCTGCTGAAAAGAGCGGCCAGAGTGGCGGGGCAGGTGTTTTGCGGCCATGGCTGGGCATCACGGCGCAGGCCGTGAGTTCCGATATTGCGGAATCTTTGGGCTTGCCGCGCCCCGCAGGGGTGTTGATCGCAAGGCTGCACTCCGCCAGCCCGCTGGCGCAGGCAGGGTTGCGGGTCGGCGATGTGGTCAGCGCGATTGACGGGCGCAATGTGCGCGATCCGGCGGAGCTGAAATTCCGTATGGCGATGGTTTCTTTGGGGCAGGAGGCGACATTCGACTATATTCGCCAAGGCCGCACGCAAAGCGCCAAGGTCAAGGCGATTGCACCGCCCGATACGCCGCCGCGTCAGGCAACAACGCTGAGCGGCAATCACCCGTTATCGGGCGCGGTGGTCGGGTTTATCAACCCCGCCGTGGCGGTGGAGCTGGGCTTGAGCGAAGATGATGAAGGGCAGGGCGTGGCCATTCTCGAAATCCCGCAAGGCGCAGCAGCTCGGCGCGTGGCGCGGGCGGGGGATTTGATTGTTGCGGTTAATGGCGCGGAGGTCAATAATCCGGCTGATGTGGAGCGGGCTTTGCGCAGCCCTTCCCCGCGCGGTGGCTGGGAGCTTGTGTTGAAACGCGCAGGCCAGACGCGGCAGGTCATTATTCGCTAGCGGTCAAATATATCCGTGAGCTAAAAGGAAAGTGGGGCGAAACGCCCCACTTGGTGGTTTGTAAGGTATTGATTTTATTCAGTTGGGGCGAAACGCCCCACTCGCCCCCACTCTATTTTTCAGGCGCGCTTTGAGCGCGGCGGAGGCTCGTTAAGCCGCCTCATCCAGCTCATAGGTTGCTTCGAGCGCTTCTCTTTGTCTTTCGGAATAAGTGTCCAAAATCTCCATGGTCAGGCCGCCATAGCGTTGCTCAAGATCACGGATTTCGCGGTCGCTCATCCCCAGATGCTCGCGCAATGCACCGACACAGGCATAAATTGTTGCGCCCATAGCGATCAAAACAGGGATACGGTGCGAGTCTCTCAGCGGTCTTGGCGCTGTATCAATATTATCCGCGGCCAAACCTGAAGAGGAAGCCTGCAAGAACGGATTAACGCTATCAGGTCTGTTTTTATCTTTTTGGCTAGCGCGAATGGTTCCGGCCATAAATTGGCGACGCGCCTCATTGATGTTGTTTTTGTCGATACCGTTGGCTTTGCCGGAACCGATTGAATTTAGATCCATAAATGATGACATGATGAACACCTCCGAATAAATATTGTTTCATAACATTTGGCTGTTATTCTTTTTGTTAAAATCAAGATAGCGGAGTTAGGGAAAAAAGTCAAGAAAAATCGGCGTGAAACCGCTTGAAATCTGCGGGACTCTGGGCGATGATGGGAGCAGTTTTTACAATATAATTTTTATATGACGCAAGAAAAAGAAAGTCCGTCCCGATGACACAGCCCAAAGATATGAAAGAGATTGTCGCCCTTTGTAAACGCCGCGGTTTTATTTTTGCCGCCAGCGATATTTACGGCGGGATCAACGGATTTTGGGATTTCGGCCCGCTTGGGACGGAGCTGAAAAACAACCTGCGTGATCGTTGGTGGCGCGATATGGTTTTGTGTCCGCCGCTTGGCCCTGATGGCGCGCCTGTGGAAATTCTCGGCGTTGATACGGCGATCATCCAAAACCCGAAAGCGTGGGAAGCCTCCGGCCATGTCGGCGGGTTTAATGACCCGATGGTCGATTGTAAGGAAAGCAAAAAACGCTATCGCGCCGATCATATTTTGGTTTATCAACCCAAGGACGGGCAGGGCGCATATATCGCTTTTGACCGCGATGCGGATGATGCGGAGATTGAAAAGCGTCTGAAAAAATTTGCCAATAACCGCAGCCCTGAAGATTTTGAGATCGCCAGTCTGGATAAATTGCACAAAGATCAAATTCCGAAAATTCTCGGCCCTGATGCCAAGGAGATCGGAACGCTGACCGAGCCGCGCCAATTTAACATGATGTTTCATTCTTATGCCGGTGCGGCGGCGGGTGAGGAAAACAAGGTCTATCTGCGCCCTGAAACCTGCGCGGGGATATTCCTGAATTTCAAAAATGTACTCGATAGCAGCCGCGCAAAACCGCCCTTCGGGATTGCACAAATCGGCAAGGCCTTCCGCAATGAGGTCACGCCGCGCAATTTCATCTTCCGCAGCCGCGAGTTCGAACAGATGGAGCTGGAATGGTTTTGCCATGAACAAGACGTGCCGATGTGGTTCGAATTTTGGGTTGATCAGCGCAAGAAATTCTGGGAAGGGATTGGTATTCCGCTCTCAACGCTGCATTTCAATGAAATCCCGAAAGATGAGTTGGCGCATTATTCATCACGGACGATTGATTTTGAATATCGCTTCCCGTTTAGCGGCGAGGGCTATGACGAGCTTGAAGGGATTGCCCATCGCGGGAATTTTGACCTGACGCAACATGAGAAATTCTCCGGCACGAAGCTGGAATATTTCGATCAGGTGACGGGCGAGCGTTATCACCCGCATGTGATTGAGCCGTCATCGGGTTTGACGCGCGGCGTCCTGGCGCTGATTGCCGAGGCTTACACGGTTGATGCCAACCGGCCGAGCGGGGTTTATATGAATTTCACGCCGGAAATGGCGCCGAAAAAAGCGGCGATTTTACCGCTGACGGCCAAGGAAGATCATGTACCGCTGGCGCAAAAGCTATATTTGGAGCTGCGCGGGGAGTTTGCGGTTGATCTGGATATCAAACAAAATATCGGCAAGCGTTATGCGCGGCAAGACGAGATCGGCACGCCCTATTGCTTCACGATTGACAATGACACAATCGCCGATCAGACCGTGACGGTGCGTGACCGCAACACCATGGCGCAAGAGCGTATTCACATGGATAAGGTTGCCGATTATCTGCGCGGCAAGATGAAGGCGGGGGCGGCCGCGCTCAAGAAAGCGGCTTAGAGTCCAGAGCTTTAGCTTTCATTTTTTACTTCGTGTCCGGTATTTCTTATACCACAGGATTTGGCTGGTTGGGCGTATGATTTTGCTCAAGGGCTGGTTCAGTGGCTGTTGGGCTTGCCTCTGCGAATCGTGTGGCCGCACCAAAATCAGGAGCGATTGTCGGAAGAATTCCCGCCGGGATGCTTGTTGGATCGGCTGGCGCAAGATTGGATTCTTCTTCCAATTCAACCGGCGCGCTGCGCTCTATTTCCAAACCCATCTCACGACTGGAAATACGCGCCTGACGCGCCGCATCAGATAAAATGGAAGCCATTGTGCCGGGGTTGCTTTGGCGTTGTGCTGTTTGCAGGATGCTGCCTAAGCGGTTGAGTTCCAATTCGGAGTCTGTCACGCTAGGGCGCGGCGGAAGGGCTTGTCCGAGTTGTGCGGCAGCCACGGTCGGATTAAGGCCGTTTGCGAGCGTCTCCAGCTCTTGTGTGATAGCTTGTACAGCGGCAAGTCGCTGTTGCGGGTCATCAGGCAGCGTGTCGAGTTGTTCTATTAATGTATTTAAGCGGGTTTGAGCCTCATTCATAGGGATAGACTGATCCAAGCGTATAACAGGCTGATAAGGCCCGCGTAAACGATCGGCAATTGGTGGCTGGCTGTCTTCTTCAGGGGCAGGTGTACCAAATTCGAAATCAAGCGTCGGTTGATCTTCCGGCTCTTCCGGTTCAGTTGGCTCGCTCGGTTCTTCTATCACGGGGCGCGGCATCGGCCTTGGCGGGTCACGGTGCGGCAATCCTGCACCAATTCTCGGCATGTCAGTCGTTATACGGGCGTAATCCATGAAGTCCAGATAATCATGGATTGCCTCTGATGTTATTTCAGCGGCTCTATCCGATCCGTTGCGTTCAATGTAGTCCAAAAGCCCGAAACGTTGATCCGTCAGTAAGTCGGGATTGCCCGTGAAAGCAGGATTGTCAATGTTCATCGCAATGAAATCGCGTATACGGCCTGTTGATTGAAGAGCTGCGAAGTAGTCCCGTAAGCCAGAAACGTTATCATTATCGACCAGACGAAAGAAATTCGCAAAGCGTCCGTTTTCGAAATCACGCGCCACTTTATCTTCAGCCGATGTCAGGTAAGAGCGGCTGATAAGCTCGTCGGCTTCGGGGGAAGCGGCTCTTAAGGCGGCGATAAACCCAGGGTAGTGGTGATCCACAATATCAAGGCAATCAGCAAGAATGTCATCAATATCTTGGCTGTCCAGCGCTTCAGCCTCGCGGATAAAACGGAAGTTGTCATGCAGCAACATTTCGCGCAGATCGTCAAACGTAACGCCCATGACAGCATAGCCATCAGCCAGTCTTGAGAAATGATTGGCGAGAAATTCGGGGTTTTCGGCAAAAAGCGCTGTGTAGCGGCGATAATTTTCCGCTGCGAAATTTTCACTTTGAATGACCAGATATTGATCCGGATCCATCAGCAACACCCTCTTTGTTACACTCTATTACTCTAGTTACGCTCTTTGGCGCGCTTATTGTTTTTGTATTTTCTCGGCTTTTTTGCCGATTTTTTTATAGTATGCCCTCATATTACTAATTTTTGGTGAAATTTGCAAATTTTCGGCCTTTGATGACAGCCAGATTGGCTTTGTGTGATTGAGTTTTGCGCAAAAGCTGCTAAAACTGAACAAAAGACAAAAGACCCCAAGCAAAACCGATAAAAGTAAACAACAACAAAGACGAAGACCGACCATGAAATTTACCTTGAGCTGGCTTAAAAACCATTTGGACACTGATGCAAGCCCCGAACAAATCGGGGAGGCGTTGACCGCGCTGGGGCTGGAGCTTGATGCTCTGGACGATCCTTCGAAAATCTATGCACCGTTCAAGGTTGCCTATGTCGAGAGCGCCGAAAAACATCCCGATGCCGACCGTTTGAAAATCTGTACGATGCGCACGATTGATGGCGTGCAAAAAGTTGTGTGCGGCGCGCCCAATGCCCGCGCGGGCATGAAGGGGATTTTTGCGCCTGAGGGCTCTTATATTCCCGGCTCTGACATGGTTTTGAAAAAAGGCGTGATCCGCGGTGTCGAGAGCTGCGGAATGCTTGTATCGGCTGCGGAAATGGCGCTGTCCGATGACCATGACGGGATTATCGAGGTAGAGGATGATGCCGAGATTGGCACGCCGCTGGCGCAGATTTTCGGGTTGGATGATCCGGTCTTTACGGTGGATTTAACCCCGAACCGCGTTGATTGCGCGGGGGTGCGCGGTATTGCGCGGGATTTGGCCGCCGCCGGATTGGGTAAGTTTAAGCCGCTGGATGTGCCGAAAATCAAGGGCGGTTTTACATCGCCTGTCTCTGTGAAAATTGAGGATGGCGAGGGCTGCCCGTTATTTTTGGGGCGTTATATTCGCGGCGTGAAAAACGGCGCTTCCCCGCTCTGGCTGCAAAGCAAGCTCAAAGCGGTGGGGCTGCGTCCAATCTCGATATTGGTTGATATTACCAATTATTTTTCGCTCGATCTGTGCCGCCCTTTGCACGTTTATGATGCGAACAAAATTACGGGCGATATTCTCGTGCGCAAGGCCGCAGCGGGAGAGAGCTTTGACGCGCTGAATGATAAATCATACACCGCGCTTGGCGGTGAGGTGGCGATTACGGACGGCTCAGGCTTGATCGGGCTGGGCGGTATTGTCGGCGGCGTTTCAACGGGCAGCGAGGATGACACGGTTGATGTATTCCTTGAGGCCGCTTATTTTGCGCCGCTGCGTATTGCGCGGACTGGCCGTACATTGGGGATTGAGAGCGATGCAAGGTATCGTTTCGAGCGCGGAATCGACCCCGTATTCACTTATGATGCGATGGAACTTGCGACGCAGATGATCCTTGATCTGTGCGGCGGCGAGGCCAGCGAGATTGTTGAGGCGGGGGCTTTGCCGCAATGGGAAAAACGCGTTGATTATGATCCCTCACTGGTCAAAACCCTGATCGGGATGGATGTTGCGCCCGCCCGCCAGAAGGAAATTTTAACCGCGCTTGGTTTTTCGATCACTGAAAAAAGCGGGGTTTTTGAGGTTGCCGTTCCGCCATGGCGCGGCGATATTTGGAACAATGACACCGATGGCCGCGCCGATCTGGCGGAGGAAATTATGCGCGTTGAGGGGCTGGATATCCTGCCCGCGGTTTCTGTGCGCTCTGAGGCCAGTGTTGCTGGTTTGGCCGAAACGCCGCTTTTGAGCCGGATGCGATTGGCGCGCAACGCTCTAGCTTCACGCGGATTTTTCGAATGCGTGACATGGTCGTTTATGCCCAAGGATTTGGCGCGGCATTTCGGGTCGAATGACAATCCCGCTTTGGCGATTGCCAATCCGATCAGCGCCGAGATTGACCAGATGCGTCCGTCTATCCTGCCCAATCTGATTCAGGCAGCGGCGAAAAATGAAGCGCGCGGATTTGGAGATGCGGCGCTGTGTGAAGTCGGCCCCGTTTTCCGCACCAGCAAACCCGACGGGCAAGATATGGTTGCGGCGGGTATTCGGCTTGGGGCGCATGCGGCGCGGAGCTGGTCGGACAGCAATGCGGCGCGGGCGATTGATGCTTATGATGCCAAGGCCGATGCGCTGAGCGCCTTGATGGCTTGCGGCGCGCCTGTCGCCAATGCCCAGATCAAGGCCGAAGCGCCGGAGCATTTCCACCCCGGCCGTTCCGGTTCTGTGACTTTGGGCAAGGTCGTGTTGGCGAGCTTTGGCGAAATTCACCCCGCTATTCTTGATGAGATGGATATTCAAGACAGCGTTGTCGGGTTTGAGATTTACCTGCAAAACATCCCCGAAGCCCGCAACAAAACGGGAACGGAAAAGCCTTATTTGACCTTGTTGTCGTTACAGCCGTTATCGCGCGATTTTGCCTTTATCGTTGATACGGCGGTGGAGGCTGATGCGTTGGTACGTGCGGCCAAGGCGGCGGATAAAAAGCTGATCGCGGCGGCCTATGTGTTTGACGTTTACACGGGCAAGGGCGTTGAGGAGGGCAAGAAATCGCTTGCGCTTAATGTGACGCTTCAGCCGCAGGACAAAACCCTGACCGATAAGGATATCGAGCAAATCTCGCAAGCCGTGATTGCCTCGGTCTTTGATAAAACCGGCGGCGTTTTGCGCGGTTAAGAGCGGCCTTTGTAGGTGTTCTGATAGCACATAACTCTAAATTATTGACATAATGTATACTTTGTGGTTTTATGAGAGCGCTTTTAAATGGAGGTTGCTCTATGGTTTTTACTGAACAAGATTACAAAGCCTTAAATGCAGACATGCGTGATCAACTAAGATCAACATTGGTTGATATTTTTCAAAAAGCTGCGTCTTGTTTACAACAAGCGGAGGCATCAAAAAATTTCAATATCAGTTTCAACGCGAGAAGTTTTCAATCGACTTATAGTTATTGCCTGAGCCAATTTTCAAATCTTGAACAAGTAAAATTCAATGATCAATTTTTAGATGGCGTAATTGGATACTTGGGTGGGTCTCATATGCTTTTTTATGCTCCCGAAATAATAGAAGAAGAAAATACAGAAATACAAGAAGACATCATGAATGTCCTCGTAAAAGCTATGAGTGTATCTGATTTTTATATTGATGATTTGTCACAAGTCGATACCAGCAGAGCATTCAGCCTTACAACTTTCGCGTCAGGTGAAGAAATCACGTTTAACCGAATTTTGGTTTTAGGTCAGGTACTAGAAGCCGCCCAAAAGCTGATCAAGTCTGGCGTGTACCCAACTCTTGCGCCACAACATCTTTCCGGCTCAGCTTCCCGATCATCGTTTTCGGTAGGGGATCCTTCCTGAATTCGATAATCTTCGGCATTTCCATTTTGGAGAGCTTATCCTCCAAAAATTGAGTCAGTTCCCAATCGGTGAGAACCATACCGGGTTTAAGTTTGACCCAAGCCTTGACGATTTCGCCGCGCTGGGAATGTTCCAGCCCCGCAACGATACATTCCTCGACCGCTGGATGCTCGTAGATTTTTTCCTCGATATTGCGCGGATAAACATTATAGCCGTTGGTGATAATCATATCCTTGATGCGGTCGACAATATAGGTGTAACCGTTCGCATCCATAATGCCGATATCGCCTGTATGCAGCCTGTAATCACCGTCTCCGGTCGGGCGCAAGACATCATCGGTGGCTTCTTTGTTTTTCCAATAGCCTTTCATAACCTGCGGCCCGCGAATACAAACCTCGCCGCGATCACCCAAAGCCATCGGCGTTACCTTGTCATCCTTGTTGATGATCTCGATAATCGTGTTGGGCAGCGGCAGGCCGATAGACCCCGCAACATTCTCACCGAATGGCGGGTTGACATTGGTAACGGGGGAGGACTCGGTCAGGCCATAGCCCTCTACAACAATACAGCTGGTCTTGGCTTCGAAGGATTTTTTGACCTCGACGGGGAGCGCCGCCCCGCCCGAAATACAAAATTGTAATGAGGAGAGATCATATTTTGCAATTTGTGCATGATTGTTCATAGCGTTGAAAATTGCGGGAACAGCCGCCATAAATTGCGGTTTGGCCTTGGTGATGGCCTGAAGCGATTGACCCAGATCAAAGCGCGGAATAGTGACAATTTCAAACCCGCCAAGCACAGGCACGTTGAGCGTCACCGTCATCGCAAAGACGTGGAACATCGGTAAAATCGCGAGCATTTTATAGTGTTCTTGCTCATCAGGGAAATTGACGAAACACTGCACCGCATTGGCGTAGATATTACGGTGCGTCAGCATCGCGCCTTTGGGGATACCCGTCGTGCCGCCCGTATATTGCAAGACGGCGATATCCTCGGCGGCATTGATAACCGGCGGTACATACGAGCCGGAGTTGTTGAGGAAATCGGAAAGTTTGACGATGCGCTCATCATTCCAATCGGGCTTTGCGACATCCTTGGCTTTCAAAAGCGGAAAGAGAATATTTTTCGGGAAGGACAGCATATCGGTGAAATTCCCGATCACGAGCCTTTTCAGCCGCGTGCTTTCCAGCATCTCATGCGCCTTGGGATAAAGCGCAGCGAGATCGAGCGTAATTAGCATATCGGTTTCGCTGTCTTCGATTTGATGCTTTAACTCACCGCTGGCATAAAGCGGGTTGTAATTCACAACCGTCGCCCCTGCATGCATAATACCATAGTATGCAATCAGAAAGAGCGGGCAGTTGGGCAGGAAAATGCCGACCTTTTGCCCTTTTCCGATATTGAGCGCTTGCAATCCGGCGGCAAATTTATCGACAGATTTTCCCAATTCCGCCCATGTGTAAGTTTTCCCCAGAAAATCCATGGCTGTTGCATTCGGCTTGCGCGCGATTGTTTCGCGGAAGGCCTCAATCATTGTTTTATCAGGGATATCAAGACTCCAGCCCGGTTTTGCAGGATAGGTTTTCAGCCAAGGATAGTTTTGTTCGCTCATTGTTTTTGCCCTGTTTTCTGATTGCGGGAAATGAAAATAACACTTTGATTTTACGCTAATTTTTAACAGTGTAACGCAGTATTATCCGATTTTCCATGGATACCGACAAGTTTTATACAAGGATTTTTGTGGGGTTTATTTTGAAATTTGTTCGCGTAAAATATTTTTCAGGTAAAATTATTCGAATAAATTTTTTCATGTGTAAATTCTGAATTGTGCGTTTGTCTATGACTTCAAATACTTCTGCTTCACAATCTCTGCCTGTCAATGAAAATTCGGAAACGGATTTTGAAACCGTCGGTCAATCCGTTCCGGTTAAAATGCACCTGAAATGGTTTAACGGCTCCAAAGGTTTCGGCTTCGTCGTACCGGAAGAGGGGCGTTATGATGCGTTTTTGCATGTCACGACCTTGCAGCGCTGCGGCATCAATGCGATTGGTGAGGGCGCGGTTTTGATGTGCTTGCTGACGGAGGGCGATAAGGGCAAGCAGGTGCGCGAAGTCGTTGAAGTGATCGAGCAAGGCTCGCTTTCGACCATTCCTGTTGTGAACGCCGATGAGGGCACATATACGATGGGTGGGCTGGTGAAATGGTTCAAGCCTGAACAAGGCTTTGGCTTTATCATTCCCGATGACGGCATGAAGGATATTTTTATTCACCAAACTATCTTGCAGGCGCTGGAAATCGAGGAATTGCAATCCGGTCAGCGTGTTCGCGTGACTCTCAAAGATGTCGAAAAAGGCCGCGAAGCCGTCAAGATCGAGCTGATTGATTAAGAGACAAATCTCAAAGCTTCTTTAAAAAAACACTACCGAATTTGTGTGCCGAGTGATTCAAACAGCCGTGCGATTTGCACGAGCGTATTGGTGCGCTCTCTGGCGAGTTGTTGTTCGGTATTGGCCAAGGAGCGCTGGGCATCCACCACATCAAGGAAGCTGATCAGCCCTTGCTGATAGAGTGTTTCAGCTTGGGAGAAACTGCGGCGGGAGGCGTTGAGCGAGCGTTCCAGCGCAGCCTGACGTTCCTGCGAGGCATTGAGCGCGGCAAGGCTGCGTTCGACATCTTCACTGGCTTCGCGCAAGGTTTGTTCGTAATTCGCCAGAGCCTCTTGCGCGCGCGCTTCTGCGATTTCAAGATTGGCATCCCGCGCCCCGCCATCGGCGATCACCTGCGTTATCAGCGCGGCGAGTGAGGCGATCAGCGTATGCGCAACGGGCAGTGAGCTAACCCCTGTGGCGCTCAGCCCCAATGTTCCGCTCAAACGAAAATCGGGATAATAGGCGGCTTCGGCAACGCCGATATTGGCGATGGCTTGTTTGAATTGCGCTTCGGCGCGTTGAATATCAGGCCGCGCCCGCAAGACATCCATCGGCAAGATATCGGGGATTTCGAGCTGGTAGGACGGGATCGCGCTGGCGCTGCGTAGCTCCTCTTCCCGCGCGCCGGGGAAATCACCGCTGAGCGTTGCAATGCGGTTGCGCGAATTCTGCAAGGCTTGTTCGAGGGCGGGAATATCAGCGCGCAGATTTTCAACCGATGTTTCAGCGCGGCGGAAATCAAGCTCTGGTGAAAGCCCTGCTTCATAACGGCTGCGAACGATGCTCAGCGTTTGTTCCTGTAAGGCGACCGACTCGCGGAGCAATTCAAGCTGGCGCTGATTGCCGCGCAAGGTGAGATATTCGGCGGCAATATCAGCGCTGATCCCCAAAATTGCGCCGTTTAAATCAGCGCGCGCGGCTTCAAGGCCAGCCATTGCGGCCTCAATCTCGCGGCGATTGCGTCCCGAAATATCGAGCGGTATCGCGATATTCAGATCCGCCCCTGCGCTGGTCGTTGTGGTGCTTTCGCGGTTTTGTGACAGGGCGCGGCGTTCTTGCAAATTGCTGCTTCCGCCTGCGCTGACAGATGGTTTAAAACTTGCTCCCGCCAATGTCACGCGGGCTTCGGCTTCGCGGATGCGGGCGGTTGCGGCGGCAATCGAAAAGTTCCGCTCCAGCCCGCTTTCGATGAGGCTGTTGAGCAGCGTATCATCAAACCCCTCCCACCATAGCGTTTCGGCAGCGGCTTCACTTTTGCCGATATTGAGCGCGGCAATGACGTCTTGCGAGACGAATTGTTGCGGGGCGTTGATTGCGGGGGCTTCGTAATCCTTGCCCGCTGTGCAACCGCCGAGCGAAAACAGGAGCGCCGATGAACAGCTTAACAATATCAGGGAGCGCATTGATTTTTTCATCATACTCATATTATGAAGCTCCGTTTTCCTTGGCGGTGAGATCATGGGCTTGCGCTTTGAGAAGCTGTTTTTCCAGCTCCAGCCCTGCGGCGGCGCGCGGCTTGACGAATGGTGCAATCAGCGCATAACCGACAGGCGCAAGGTAAAGCGTAAAGAGCGTGGAAAGCCCCAGCCCGCCGAAAATAACCCAGCCGATGGCGTTGCGAGCCTCGGCACCTGCTCCGACGCTCAAGATGAGCGGCAACGCACCAAGCACGGTTGAGAGCACCGTCATCGTCACAGGACGCAACCGCACGCGCACGCCTTCACGCACCGCTTCGGGGACGGATTTTCCAGTGTCACGAATTTGATCCATAAACTCCACCAGCAAAATCGCGTTTTTGGTCATGAGCCCGATCAGCATGACCAGCCCGATCTGGCTATAGAGATTGAGAGATTGCCCCGTAAGCATCAGCGCAAAGACCGCAGCAGCCAGCCCGAATGGCACGGTGAACATAACGATCAGCGCACTGCCGACGCTTTCAAACTGCGCCGAGAGCACGAGGAAAATCACCAAAAATGCGAGTACAAATGTCAGCAGCATTTCATAGGATGTTTCTTCGAGTGTCGCCGCATCACCGAGGAAAATAATATTCATACCGGCGGGCAGGGTTTCATTCGCCACCGCCCTGATGTCGCGGATCAAATCGCCCAAGGGCACATTTTCAGCCAGACCGATATCCATTTCCACGGCGCGGCGCTGGGCATGGCGGTTCAGCTCTGCCGAGACGCCCTTTTCCTGCAAATCAACGAGCAGGCTCAGCGGTATCAACTCACCGTTCTGATTGGTGACCATCAGGTTGAGCAAATCGGTTGCGTTCATAAAACGATTATTTGTCGGGGCGAGCACGAGCGGCACGATCTCGTCATTCATGCTCATATCAAGCAGGCGATATTCATTGACCATGACGCGCAAGGTTTGCGAAATTGTATCAAGCGGCACGTTCAAATCATTGGCGCGTTGACGGTTGATGATAAAGGACAATTCGGGTTGTGACGTGTTGAAATTCACGCGCACGTCATTGATTGCCGATAGCCGTGAGCGCAATGTTTCTGCAAATTCATCGGCGGTTTCGGACAGGGTTTCATAATCATTGCCAAGCAGCGCAAGCTCCAGCCCGCCGCCGCGATTACGCACATTGAGGCTAGAGCCTTGGGCGATACGAATTTGCGCCCCCGGCAAATCACGAATGGCGCGATTGACCTCATCGGCGAGTTGCTGTTGGGATATATTACGGGCGTTCCAATCGCTCAACGTGGCGGAGATAAAGGCGCGGTTTTTATCCCAGCGGCCAATGATCGAGAAAATATCGGTGATAATGCCTTGGTCTTTATAGGGCTGGAGCGCGGCTTCAACCATACGTGCCTGTGCATCAGTATAGGCCAAAGTTGCCCCGTCGGGGGCGGTGACGAAAATATTGAGCGCGCCGCGATCCTCACGCGGCAGCAATTCCTGTTGGAGGGATTGAAAACCTATATAGCCGCCCAGTGCGATAATCAGCGAGAGTGTAACCGCAAGGGCGCGTCTGGCCAGAAGAATATCAAGCGTCATGAAATAAAATTCGGAGAGCTTGCCGCCAACGGCATCAAGCCCGCTACGGATTTTGCCGAAAAACGGATTTGTTCCCGACAGATTGGGCAGGCGCGAAGCCATCATCGGACAGAGCGTAATGGCTACAAAGGAGCTGATCATCACCGCAATCGCCAGCACAATGCCGAATTCCTTGAACATCGCCCCTGTCTGGCCGGGGAGGAAGGCAATCGGCAGGAATACCGCAATCAAGGTGATGGTGGTGGCGAGAACGGCGAAAAACACTTGCCGCGTCCCAAGAACGGCGGCGGCCATTTTATCGACTTTTTTCGCCCGCAAGCGCTGGATATTTTCCAGCACGACAATCGCATCATCAACGATCAAACCCGTTGCCAATACCAAAGCCAGCAGTGTGAGGATATTGATCGAAAAGCCGAGCGCCCAGATAGCGGCGAGCGTTCCGATCAGCGCAACGGGCATGGTGACGGCGGGGATAAGCGTTGTGCGCCACTGCCCCAAAAAGGTTGCAATCACAACCAGAACGATGATGATTGCAAAGAATAATGTTGTGATAACTTCATAAAGCGCGCCTTTGATGAATTTGGCATCATCGGAATTGACGGCGACTTCGTAATCGCGGGCGCGGGCGTTGATTTGCTCCAGCCGCTTTTTGATCTCATCGGAAATCAGGATCGTATTTGACCCCGCTTGCCGCACGATACCAAGCCCGATCACAACGCGGCCATTGAGCAGTGAATATGAGCTTGCGGTTTGCGGCGCGAAAAAGACATCAGCAATATCACCGAGCCGCGTATTGTTCTTGATGAAAATATTTTGCACGTCTTCGGGCTGCGTGGCCGAGGCGAACGCCCTGACGATCAATTCCTGACCGCCTGAATCATAGCTGCCGACCGGCACATCATATTGCGTATTCCTGAGCGCGGTAATGATTTCATTGACCGCAATTCTATGCCCCGACATTTTGGCGGGATCAATCTGGATGCGCATCGTGCGGGGCTGATTGCCGTTGATATTGACCTCGGCCACGCCATCAATCGAGAGCAGTTCGGGAACGATATCTTTTTCAACCCGCGAAGCCAGCTCATATTTCGAGAGCGAATTGCTGAACGCCGAGAGCTGCATGATTGCGCGGGCATCATCATCGGCCTTGATGACAAGCAACTGATCTATATCATTGGGCAGCCTGCGTTCGACGCGGCTCACGGCTTCGCGTATATCATTGGCGGCCATATTGATATCGACATCCTGACGGAACTCGATCCGCAGCCGCATCGTGCCTTCCTCGCTGGAGGCGAAAATATTGCGCACGCCTGAAACGCGGGCGATAGCGCTTTCGACAATGCTGGTCACTTCGGCGTCCATGGTTTCGGGCGAAGCGCCCTGCAGCGTTGCGCGGACGGTTACAATCGGGCGGTCGGTGCTCGGCAATTCGCGGACATCAACGCCGAGAAAGGCGGCAAATCCTGCCAGAATAATCAGCAAATTCACAACCGCAATCAGCACAGGGCGGCGCACACCAAGCGCGGTGATAGAGCCGCTCTTGCTGGTGCTTTGTTGCGCGATTGTTTGCTGCGGGTCAGGCTGTTGCGCTGCGCTGTCTTTTTTGGATTTGCTCATGGCGCAGCCTCTTGCGGGCTTTGTGCGCTTGTTTGCGCCTGTGTTTGTATTTCACCATTGGCCATCGTCATTTCAACGCTTTGCCCTTCGCGCAGGCGCTGAATACCCTCGGTAACGATAGGCTCGCCCGCTTCGATCTCGGCTTCAACAATCACAAAACCGGAGCGCCGCGCGATAACCGTTGCGGGAATGCGGCGGGAAAAATTTTCACGCACAACCCAGAAATAAGAGCCTTCCTGATCCCATTCCAGCGAGATTTCGGGAATGGCGGGATAATCACGGCCAGGGATATTCAGGCGAATGCTAAATGACATACCGGGGCGCAATAAATCTTCGGCATTGTCGATCTCGGCGCGGACATTGATTGTGCGGCGCTCCGGCTGGATGCGGCTTTCGATCTCGCGCAAACCGCCCTCAAACACTTTGTTGGGATAGGCGGGGGTCGTTGCGGTGAGGCGAATATCATTTTGTGAAAAGCCGCCCAGAACGCCTGCCAGTGATTCCGGCACTTCGAAATCGATCAGGACTTTCTCGCGGTTATCAAGGCCGGTAATGAGCATATTGGTATCAACGCGGTCACCGACATCAATCTGCGGAATGCCGACATAACCATCAAACGGCGCGATAATTTTGCGGCGCTCCAAGGCCAGCTTGGCGCTTTCAAGATTAACCTCGGCGCGTTCAAAGGCGGCGCGGGCGGAGTCAACTTCGCTTTGCGGTACAGCGCCTTTTTGGACGGCATTCTCATAACGCTCCAGCAGGCTTTGTGAGTCCTTGAGCGAAACTTCAGCGAGTTGCAGCGCCAGCGACTCTTCGCGGTCATCAAGTTGCACGAGCTGCTCTCCGCGCTCGACAAATTGTCCTGAGCGGAAGAAAATTTCGGTTACTTCATCGGAGGCGGCGGGGAAAATCTGCACCGAGCGCAACGCCCGCCCAGTGCCGAGCGCTTCAAACACCCGCCCGTCATTCATGATTTGTGCGGGGCGGGCAATAATTTTGATCGGAAGATCAGGAATTGCCCCGCGTGCAGCGGAGCGGTTGCCCGCCTGTCCGCCAGCTCCACCAGCTCCAGAGCCAGAACCCTCGCTAGCGCCTGTTCTGGCTGTTTCGCCGCCCGGTGCGCTGCCGATATTTAAATAAGAGGGGAAGAGCATAATTGCAGCGCCAGCCAGCGCGGCCAAAACAAATGCGGGGACAATGATTTTCTTCAAGGCCAATCTCCTTTTCATGGTGCGATTTGGCTGTTTTTTACTTATGAAGCCCCGTAATTGCAGTGCAAGGCGCAGGAGGCGGATTTAAAAACCATATTGAATTGATACGCAGCGCAGGGCGAAACCCTTTGCAAGGAATTTCAAATTATCGCAAAAACTATGCCATTTTGCTGATAATCGCCTGAAATTGCGACTTTATTAAGATATGTGCCTGCGTCATATCTTCAAGGCGGGCGGGGGGATTTTCCTGAATTGAGTCACATAGATCGGCCAGAAGCTCCGCACCGAAATTGGCGCAAGAGCCGTAAATCTTATGCACATATTCCAGCCATTTGGAGGAATTTTCCTGCGCCAGCGCGTGATCGAGCGATTGCATATCATGTTCGAGCGTATCGAGAAACACCGTTGATATTTTGCGCTCTATATCCTCATCGCCTTCGGAAAATTCAAACAAACGCTGCGGATTGAGGCAATGCCTGATATCGGCTTGTGTTTGTGCTTGTGTTTGAGCGTTTGTGATGGGCTGCGCAAAAGCAGGGATATGCATTTTTGCATTGTGTCGTTTGTTTGCTCTATCGCTGCCCGAGTCTTCCGCAGCGGGAATCCATTTTTGCAAAAGCTGGGTGAGCTTGGCCGTTTCAACGGGCTTGCTGATATAATCTTGCATACCGCTCGCCATACATTTTTCCCTCGTTCCGGCCATGGCATCGGCGGTGACGGCAATGATGACGGGTTTGGGCTGGCCGTTTTGCGCATAGTTTCGATGAATGGTGGCCGCCGCTTCAAAACCGTCAATATCGGGCATTTGACAATCCATCATAATCACATCGAATACTTGTTTTTGCGCCAGTAAAATTGCGGTGCGCCCGTCAATTGCTTGCTCCACCGCCGTAAAGCCGAGCGCCGAGAAAAATTTATGCATGAACAGCAAATTCACGGGGTGGTCATCAACGATAAGAATATTGGCGGTGTTTCGTATCGGCGATATGGCGTTTTGCGCAGAGTTTTGCTCTTGTTGCACAGGCCGCACCGCACCGATTTTCAGCGGCAGGCGGATTGTAAAACAAGCGCCTTTGCCGTATTCGCTTTCAAGTTCAATATCGCCCCCCATCAATTCACAAAGCATTTTGGTGATGCTTAAACCCAGCCCCGTCCCGCCATATTTGCGGGCGGTGGTGCTATCGGCTTGCTGGAACTTCTCAAAGATCAGCTTGTGTTTCTCGGCGGGAATGCCGGTCCCGCTATCACGCACGGCGAGGCGTATATCAAGATGGGTTTGTGATAGGGGCGCGGCCAGCAGCGTGATCGAAACTTCGCCCTGCGCCGTGAATTTGATCGCATTGGAAACCAGATTGTTGAGAATTTACCGAATGCGGTCAGAATCGCCAATCAACAAGGGTAGCGGTAATGCTGGCGATTGCTCGTCTTGCGAGAGTTGAAGGCTGAAGCCTAGTCCCTTTTGCGCGGCGAGCGGGAGATAGAGCGCCTGCACATCCTTTATCAAATCGACAAGATCAAACTCTATGGCGTTGAGCGCAAGTTCGCCAGCTTCGATTTTGGAGAAATCGAGAATATCATTCAGCACTCTTAGCAGTGTTTTGGCTGAAGAATTGATCGCGCCGATTGATGCCCTGTCGTCATTGGATAGGGATGCGTTTGGATTGTAATTACTATTGCTATTACTATTACCACTGTCGTTATAGATTGCTGCGCTACTCTGCAACAACATATCGGATAGCCCGATGATGCCGTTCATCGGTGTGCGCAATTCGTGGCTCATATTGGCGAGGAATTGCCCCCGCGCTTCCTTGGCTTGTTCGGCGGATTTGCGGGCGCTCTCGGCATTGGCATAGGCGCTTTGCAATTCGCGTTCGGCCTGTTTGATGCGGGTGACGTTATAACCGTGAATGATGATTGATGTGCTATTTGCAGCTTGCGCAGTTTTGTTTTTACTTGCCCTATCGCCCGCCTGACTGCCGCAGAATTTAAAAAAATGCAGCAAATATATTTGTGATTTTAACGCCGCCTCACACGACCAACGCTCGGTATTTTCGGGCATATACAAAGCGTGCTCCAAAATCGGATGCAATGGCGCTTTCGGGGCGTGGCGGAAAAGATCGGGATATTCGCGCATCGCCGCCGGATTGGCGAATAAAATCTGCCCCTCCCCGTCAATCTGTAGCAGCGGGTAAGGATTGCTCATTGAAAGCTGCGAGAGTTGAAAGATTTCCTCTTTGGCTTTTTTGAGAACAGCTTCGGCCTTGTGCGTAGCCCTGCGGCGTTTGAGATAGAGCATGAATTCGAGCACCGCAAAGGCGCTCAGGACTATTAAAAATATCTCAATCGTGTGGTCAGGCATTATAAAGCCCGATTTTTTCCAGTTGTTCGCGATCTTGCTTTTCGCGGATATAAGGGGATTTGAAAATATACTCAAATATCTTATTGCGGGTGAACGGCTTGCCGATAAATCCCTACGCGCCTTTATCGAGAGATTGCATGATGTTGCGCTTGTCTTTATTGCCGCTAATCATGATGATATAGGCTTGCGGGTCGATCTGCATCAGGCTTTCAAGGATTTGATGGCCGTGAATATCAGGCAGGCCGATATCAAGAAACACCACATCGGGCGCAGCGGTGATATATTCGCGTATCGCTTCTTGACCGTTATGAGCATAAACCGTTTTCAGCGGCCCGCCGAGCAGATTGCCGATCAGGGTGCGGGTCAGCGCATCATCATCAACGACAAGGATATTGTAATGCTTGTTGTCCATGCGGCGCTGCGGGATTTGCGGAATATCCTGAATGCTGAGCGAGGATAGAATTTCAGTGACGCGCAATTCAGCGGCGATTTTCTTGGCTTCGCGGTCGGCTTGTTTTTGTGCGGCCTCGATCGCATGTAATTTGCTCAAGCAATATTTTTCAAGCGTTGCCCAATCATGCCCGACCTCATAGATATGCCCCAATCGCGCAAGCTCGGCATGGCCTGTATAATCGGCGAGATTTTGGATGAAATCGGCAAAATGCCGCTGCATGAATCCTTGCATCAAAACGAACACATCCATGTCCTGACAGATATAAATCTGCGCCATATAGGCATTGGGAACGTCATCGAGCACGCGCAGAAGATCTTCGAATAATTCCTCACGCTTGAGGTGAGATTTTGAAAATTCCATGAAGAAACAGCGGCGCGACGGGCTTTGCCGCAAGCAATCTTGTAAATCCTGATAGAGCCGTGTTTCGGTGTTGTGTGTGATAACGAGCATAGTGCTTTCCCTCCCTTTTATTGTGCTGTTGGTTTATTGCTGCTGCGAATTTTGTTGCTGTGCATCTTGCTCGCCTTGCGTATCTGATGATGTCAGCGCGGCACTGGTTTTCAGATAAGTCGGCTCAATCGTGCCCAATGCTGCCTCGATAATGCGCATGGATTGCGGATGATTTTCCGCCGCCTCCGCCGCATTTTTGGCGGCATATTCAATGCTTTGTGCAATCTCGGAAAGCATCAGCGCTCCCATTTGCCGACTGGTCGATTTGAGCGTATGCGCTGGCCTGATAATCTCCTCGTAATTTTTAAACGCAAAGGCTTTTTGAATATCGCTGATCTGGCCGCGGCTGGTATTGAGATAAAGCGTTAGCATTTCATCATATTTATTTTTAAGGATATGCCGCGCGCTCAAAACGGCTTGCGGGTCGATCAAATCTTGCAATCCGCTCTGCGCTATCGTTGCGGGTTGCTGCATGCTCTGCTGCGCGCTCTGCTGAGTCCTTTGCTGAGTCCTTTGCTGGTTTTCCTTCTCAAGATGCAATCCGAGCAGCGTAAAAATTTTGTGCTTTAATTCATCCTGCCTGACGGGTTTGGAGAGATAATCATCCATGCCCGCCTCCAGACATTTTTCGCGGTCGCCCTTCATCGCATTGGCGGTCAGTGCCAGAACGGGGATCGGCGCAATAACATGAACGTCTTGAAGTTTGCGAATTTCGCGCGTGGCCTCAAAGCCGTCCATTTCCGGCATCAGGCAATCCATGATGATAAGATCAAACGGCTCTTTGCGGATCATGTTGAGCGCTTCGTGCCCATTGGCGACAATGCAATATTGCGCGTTCATGGTTTCGAGAATCTCGCGAATGAAAACCTGATTGACCAGATTATCCTCGGCGACCAGAATTTTGATATGACTTAAATCGTAATCCACGGCGCAACATTGGCTGAGCATCGGCGCGTGAAGATCAATTTTGATCAGCGTTTTCTTATCGCCCGAAGCATAATGTTTCCAGATTTTGCCAATGCTTTCGGCGAGAATGCGGCTGCTGATCGGCTTGGCGATATAGGCCGAAAACCCCTTTGTCACAAACTGATCATCCGCCAGAGGGTTTCCCGCCGCCGTCATCATAATCAGGCATGTATCGCGCAGCAAGGGGTGATCGTTGATCGCGCTGGCCAGCATCTCCCCGTTCATGGCGGGCATCAGATAATCAATCAGGCACATATCGAATTTTTCATTGTTCTTTTGCGCCGCAATCATTTTTTCCAGTGCGGCTTGACCGTTTGCGGCGACATCAACCATTGCGCCGCCGGCGGTGAGCTGTTCGGCGACCGCCAATCTGACCGCCGCCAGATCATCGACAACCAGAATGCGCAAGCCTTTTGGAAGTGCCACAGATTTTTTTGAAAGCGCGGGGGTGTTTCGGTTGCGCGGCATCGATAGGCGGATGGTGAAAATCGAGCCTTCATATTGTGTGCTCTCAACCGCAATCGTCCCGCCCATCAATTCGACAAGGCTTTTGCAAATTGTTAGCCCCAGCCCTGTACCGCCGAACTCTCTGGTGGTTGTGGTGTCGGCCTGTGTGAATTTATCGAAAATTTTTAGCTGCGCCTCTTCGTTGATTCCGATCCCTGTATCTTTGACCGAGAAAATCATCTGCGCGTACTCATCGGAATTTTCGGCGGTTTTGTCTTCCTCGATATGAAGAAGAATGTGACCTTTATGCGTGAATTTGATCGCATTATTGATAAGGTTGCCAAGGATTTGCCGCAAGCGATTGGGGTCAGCAAAAACAAATTGCTCGCTCCCCGGAACATAGCGTACGGCAAGCTCCAGAGCCTTATCCCGCGCCTTGACCGAATAGAGCGTGGCCAGATCATCGGCAATTTCGAGCAGGTCAACTGGCATCGGGTCGAGGCTGAGTTTGCCGGATTCAATTTTTGAAAAATCGAGAATATCATCAATAATATTGAGCAAGGTTTCGCCCGAATTGATGATGGTCTGGGCATAGGTTTCAACCTGAGAATTGGGTTTGGCTGTCAAGATCAGCTCGGCCATGCCTAAAATTCCGTTCATCGGTGTTCTGATTTCATGGCTCATCGTTGCCAGAAATTCCGATTTCAAATTGTTTAGATTTTCAGCCTTTTTCTGGGCGGCGCTTAATTCTTGTGTGCGCGTTTCGACCATATTTTCAAGATGCAGGCGATATTCTTTCAGCTCAGCTTCATTGCGGCGTTGCTCGGTGATATCTTCAAAAATCCCCAGCAGCATGAGTGGGTCGCCATTGTGATTGAAAATCGGGATTTTTTTGGTATGAACGAAGTAGACATTGTCCTCGATCGTGAGTTGTTCGCAAGGAATGTCGAGCACTTCACCGCTGGCAATCACACTGATATCAGTGCTTCGGAAGAATTTAGCCTCGTCTTCCGCGAAGAGTTCAAAATCGGTTTTACCGATTGCGTCTTGACTATCAACCTTGAAATACTCCTCTGCCTTTTTGTTGACAATGCTAAAGCGATAGCCGTTTTTTACGTCCTTGGCGAAAACCACAACGGGCATGTTCTCGATGATATTATTGAGAATACTGGCGTTTAAATCGGTGATTTCTTGCGTTTGTTCATTTTTTCTGCGTAGATAATCAAGTTTTGAAGTGATGAAAATCAGTAACAAGCTCAGAACGAGAATGAGTTCAATAGTGAGGGTTTCACGCGAACTAAAATTACTATAAACCAACAAAATCGTACTGATGATACAAAATACAAAAATGCTTAGATATTGTTTGTAATTAAGAATATGCGCTTTCATTGCCCTACCACTCCAATTGTTTTTTATTGCTGACAAAGGCAACGGCCTGATTGCCCTTGGCGTTATAAACAAGCTTGTCAAAGCTCAGCGCATTGGCTTGAGCGATTCCGCGCCCGTGATTATCGGCGGCGCGGGCGGGGTCAATCTGCATATAATTTTGCCAGTCAAACCCGTCGCCGCAATCATCGATAACGACATAAGTGCCGTCATCCTTATGCGTCATAGTGACGGTCACAAATTTATCTTCGTTTTGCGGGAGGGATTGCAGTCTTTCAATCTCGCCGCGCCATGTGCCGTTTTCGATAAGTGCAGTTTTTTGCGCATAGCCGATACCGAGATTGCCATGCTCAACGGCGTTGATCATCAACTCACCCAGCCCGACCAAAACGCGTTTGGGATCGGGAAAGCAATTCGCAATAAAGGCGGCAAGGCTCTCGGCTTCCTCAAGTTTCTTGAATTTGAAGCGGCAGGTTTCGATCAGGTGAAAGCTTGAGCGATGCTGACCAAGCTCAAATTCCAGCGTTTTGTTTTGTTGTACTTCTTTTGTCGCCGCCGCCAAAACCGAGCGTAGCATGTCCGGCTCGACGGGTTTGGTGAGATAGTAAAACATCCCCGCATCCAGCCCCTCACGCATCTCTTTGGTGGTATCGGCGCTGGTGACCATGATGATCGGAATGTTGCGCAGGCTGGGATTGCTCTTGATTTTTTGCACCGCCTTGATGCCGTCCATCACAGGCATTTCCCGATCCATCAGGATAATGTCGATTTTATTCTTCGGGCTTTCCAGAAAGTCGAGCGCTTGCAGGCCGTTCTCGGCCTTGAAAAATTTGTGTTCTAAAGCCTCGATCTGAACGGCGAGAAATTGCATCGAAAGCGGGTCATCCTCGACAATCAAGATGGATATATTCTCTTCCGTCCGCCCCATAACATAGAGATGGTCTTTGTGGTTTGGTGGAATGCTATGAATCGTGTTGTGACTTATGTTCTGTTGCATGATTTACCGTTCCGAAAAAGCAGTTTGAATGGAAAGATGGATGGGTTTGAGGAGATATTGGAAGATGGTTTTTTCGCCTGTTACGATATCGGCCATGACCGTCATGCCGGGGAGTATGCGGTGATCGGTATTGCTGCCGACATGGCTCTGATCAAGCCGAACGCGCCCTTGATAATAGCGCTCACCATTCTCGCCCGCGAAGGTCGAGGCTGAAATTTGCGCGAGCGTCCCTTTCACAAATCCGAAGCGTGAAAAATCATAGCTGCTGAATTTGATATGGACGTTTTGTCCGGTTTTGAGATGTCCGACATCTTGCGGCGAGATTTTAATGCTAACTTCCAGCGTTTCATCGACGGGAATGATTTCCATCAGCGCCTCACCCGGCTGCACCACGCCGCCAACCGTATGAACGCGCAGCCCTTTGACAAGGCCGTTGGCGGGGGAGCGAATATCCAGCCGTTCCATACGCTCCAGAATTTTTTCAATCGTGGTTTTGTTCTGCGCCTTTTCCGAGATAATCGCCGCGAGTTTTTCAGTAACCGCGTCGCGATGAGTCGCCGAGAGCGATTTCAAACGCTCCTCGAATTGTGATTGCTCGGCCTTGGTTTGGGCGATCTGGTTGCGCAAACGGTTGATATCCCCGTTCATTTGATTGACGGCGCGTTGATCGTCCAAAAGCTGCATATCCGAGGCAAAGCCTCGCTCGTTCAGCGCTTTACGGCGATTGTAAATATTTTGCGTGATGGCTAGATTGGATTGCAGCGCCCGAATTTCATTCTCCAGCGCTCCGGCAAATTGCACCTTTTCAGCAATCTGTTTTTTGATGATGGCCTCTTCATGCTCCCGCGCCTCGCGCATGGTGTCGAAAAACTGGAGCTGCTCATTCAGGTCAAACCGCGCATAATCCTGATGCGCTGAAAAATCGGGACTGCGGTTTTCCAAGAATGCCCGCAAGCGCTCGGCCTGAATTTCCAGCGTGGATTGTTTGATGCGCGTGCGTTCCAGATCCTCGCGCAAACTGGCATCGTCAAGGCTCAAAAGCAGGCTGCCTTCCTGCACAATCATATTCTCACTAATGTGAATATCCTTGATGATACCACCCTCAAAATGCTGCACGGTTTTGTGATGGCCTTGCGGCACAACCTCGCCCGATGCTCTGGCAATTTCGTTGATATTGGTGAAATACGACCATGACAAAAACGCCGCAATCACCAAGGCCACCATGCCGATGGTCGATTGCAGGATATGCGGATTAACGGCCTCTTCAAGCTGGATGGCTTGCGAGAGATAGCGCGTTTGCTTGGAATGTTTGCGGCGCGGCTCGCCCGTTTTAAGCTGTGCTTGTAGTTCAGAGTGCTGAAATTGTTCAGACTGTTCAGGTTTTATCGTCATCATGCGCTCAATCCTTTTTGCGTTTGCGATAGTTTGGATAATATGCTGCTGCGCTCGCCAAAGAGCGGCGCATCCAGCCCGCGCAGCCAGACAATTCCGTCGGCGAGCTGTAAAAAATCATTGCGGTATGTGCAGAGCAAAACGGTTTTGCGTCCTTTGCAGCGGGCAAGATAGGCCTTCAGATTATCGCCGCATTTTCCCGATAAAATCGTGTTCGGCAGTTCGTCAATCAGCAAGATCGCGGCGGGGCTGATATAGGCTCTGGCGATGGAAAGTTTTGTGGCGAGCGAGCTGGTCAGCACCGATTTAAACTGCATCCCGATTTTCGTGTGCCAGCCATCGGGCAGGGCGTAAATCTCATCCCAGACATCGGCTTGTTTCAGGGCGGCGGTGATATCGGCCTCGCTGGCGAGCGGGTTGGACAGGCGCAAATTCTCGATAATTGAGCCGCTGAAAAAGCTTGGCGTTTTGGGGATATAGGCAATCTGGCGGCGCAAATCGGGGCCGTCAATCTGGCGAATGTCAAAGCCGTCAATGCGGATAACACCGCCCGTTGCGTGATACATCGACTTGATGAGCTTGAGGATGGTCGCTTTGCCGGTGCCGTTCGACCCCGTGATTGCGATCAACTCGCCGGGGCGGGCTTCAAAGGATAAATCGGAAAAGGCCTCATCGCCGCTCTCATTATATTTGAAATCGACATGGTGAAAGGACACGCCGCCCTTGAGCTTTGATAGCCGTGAGAAGCTTCTGGCCTGTTCGGCTTCGGTTTCGATATCCATGAGATCATTGATCTGGATGATCGAATTGCGCAGTTGCTCCAGCCGCGGAATAACGGTGCAGAGCGAGTAAAACGGAGTGAGAATACGCCAGACCAATATCATCGTGGCGACCAGTGCGCCGGAGCTGATCGCGCCCTCCCAGACCATATGCACGCCAAAGCCGATGGTGGAAACGGCGGCCATAATGGTGAGCGCATTGGCGATGGTTTCCGATACGATACCGAGCCATGCCAGTTGGAAATGCGTCATCAATTCGCGGCCGGAGAGATGGCGGTATTTTTCCTGCCATTTTTCATGTAGCCCGTTGGCGCGAATGCCTTCGAGCTTTTCGAATGTTTCGATGGTGAATTGCTGCCGCGCCGAACTGGTTTTGGCGGCGAGGCGTATGACGGTTTTGATGCGGGCGCGCATACCGTAAAACAGCACGGCATAGAGCGCGGCAAAGGCAATCGGGATCAGGACGAGATTTCCGGCAATAAAGTAAATCGCCAGCACGGCAATCACGACAAACGGAATTTCAAGCAGCGCCATGAAGATCGAGCTGCTGAAAAAATCGCGCACGGATTCAAATGTTTTGATCCGCGCAATCTGCGCCGAGACGGAAGCGCGTTCGATCATATTCGGCGATAATCCGATCAGATGCGCGAAGATTTTATTGCCGACAACATTATCGAGCCGTCCTGAAAGCCATGATAACCCTTCGGAGCGAATTTTACGCAGCTTGTATTCAAAGCCGAT
>JBKBPR010000009.1:0-35691 GCA_046293135.1 Alphaproteobacteria bacterium
AACAAATTTCAGGTGTAAACGCGTGACGGCCGCGCGTTGATGTTTCTCCCCGAATAACATTAAACACACTTAAATAGCGGCGGTCACGAATTGTGTCATTCAGGATGTGCGGTGATGCGATGTAGGTTATATCCCCACGAATGCGCCTTTCAGTATCATGAATATGTCTTCCTGAGCTTTCGGTTGCAATGGTCACTCCAAATGAACGGTCTTGCCATTCCATAATCGGGAGTCCCCAATGCGGGTGATTAGACCCAATATCGGCAAGAGCGGTATTTTCTTGATGGCGTCTATCAAGAGTGTTGCTCCCCAAGCTGTTAATTGTCGTGTCTGTTAGTGGTGTTTCATATTGAAAACAAGAGCCGAGCGATAAAATTCCGTCAGTATCTTGTTGTTGATCCGATTTTTTAAAAACCAATTCGGCAAGCGGTGAGTTGGCATAGAGGGTGTCAGGATATGCCCCGTCATTCACTTGCCCTACCCATGTATTTTGCGGCCAGGAGCGAAGCCCATGACAAGCAACAATCCCGAATTCTTCCGTATCTAATAACAATGCATAAGACTGATCTCGTGGGCGTCCCCCTGTAGATCCGCCTCTGTAATCGTGCCATAAAATTCTTAAGCCGTTATCACTGAATTCTGTGGTGGATTCTGGCACATTGACCAATAAATTTCTTAAGCCAGCGACAGCCCATACCGTGCCATAAGCTGCGCCTGCAACCAGCGTGGACGCAGCCGCAAACGCAGCGGCTAATTTTAGTGCTTTGCTCATAATGTCCTCCCTTAGTTTTACTAATTCAATATACATATCTTTTTTATTTGTCAAAACATGGTTAAAAGATTTTGTAAAGCTGGGATTAGGGATGTTTCACCAATTTATAACGATTAAGGTTGCTCTAAAAAAGAAGGGTATTCTTCCGCAATAATCCTTGATTTTTGGCCATTAAACAGCATATAAAGCGGTGTATGAGCGCAAAAATTGCAATAGCCTCCGATCACGGCGGATATAATTACAAGGAAGCCATCAAACGCAAGTTTGCGGCGGTGGATTGGATTGATTTGGGAACGGATAGTGCCGAATCGGTCGATTACCCCGATTATGCCCATAGACTCGCTCATGTGATGGCGCAGGGGCAGGCCGAAAAGGGCATTGTCATTTGCGGCAGCGGGATAGGCGTTTCGATTGCCGCCAACCGTCACAAGGATATCCGCGCCGCTTTGTGTACTGATGTCACCATGGCGCGTTTGACGCGGCTTCACAATGATGCGAATGTTTTGGCGCTCGGTGAGCGGATTATCGGGCTGGAAACGGCCTTTGATATTGTCGATACCTTTTTGAACACGGGGTTCGAAGGCGGTCGCCATGAAAAAAGAATTTGTAAAATCAACGAGATAGGTAACTAGTCGCCGCTCTTTTAAGCATTAAATATTTAAATATTCAGTATTCAGCCATGCAAAACACGAAAAGGACGAAACCATGACCAACGCAGCCAAACACATCAACAATCACTATGAGAGCTTTTTCGAGAGCAGCCTCCGCGATGTCGATCCGCTGGTTTACAACGCAATACAAGATGAATTGAAGCGCCAGCAGGAGCAAATCGAGCTGATCGCATCCGAGAATATTACCTCCCGCGCGGTGATCGAGGCGCAAGGCTCTGTTCTGACCAACAAATATGCCGAGGGCTATCCGGGCAAGCGCTATTATCAGGGCTGCGTGAATGTTGATATCGTTGAGCAGGCCGCAATCGACCGCGTGAAGCAGCTTTTCGGCGCGGAATTCGCCAATGTCCAGCCGCATTCGGGCGCGCAGGCCAATGGCGCGGTGATGCTGGCGCTGCTACAGCCGGGGGATACGATTTTGGGTATGTCGCTGGCCTTTGGCGGGCATTTGACGCATGGCGCTGCGCCGGCGATGTCTGGCAAGTGGTTCAATGCCGTGCAATACGGAACGCGCAAGGATGACGGCCTGATTGATTATAATGAGGTCGAAAAACTGGCTATCGAGCATAAGCCGAAGATGATTATTGCGGGCGCGTCGGCCTATCCGCGCGTTATTGACTGGAAGCGCTTCCGCGAGATTGCCGATAAGGTCGGGGCGATTTTGTTTGTGGATATGGCGCATTATGCGGGCTTGATTGCGGGCGGCTCTTATCCGAACCCTGTGCCGCATGCCCATGTCACCACCTCGACAACGCACAAAACCCTGCGCGGGCCGCGCGGCGGGATTATCCTGACCAATGATGAGGATATTGCCAAAAAGCTGAACTCCGCTGTTTTCCCCGGTTTGCAGGGTGGGCCGCTGGAGCATGTCATCGCCGGAAAGGCCGTGGCCTTTGCCGAGGCGCTGAAGCCTGAGTTCAAAACCTATGCCCATGACATTGTGGCCAATGCCAAGATATTGGCGCAAACCTTGGTTGATGGCGGGCTTGATATTGTAACGGGCGGTACGGACTCCCACATTGTGCTGGTTGATCTGCGTCCGAAAGGTCTGACGGGTAAGGCGGCTGATGATGCTCTGGAGCATGCGGGGATTACCTGCAACAAGAACGCCGTGCCGTTTGACCCTGAAAAACCGTTTGTGACATCGGGTATCCGCTTGGGAACGCCTGCCGGCACAACACGCGGCTTTGGCGCGGCGGAGTGGAAAGAGATCGGAACGCTGATCCTTGAAGTGCTTGACGGGCTGGTTGCCAATGGTGCGGAGGGGAACGATGCGGTACAAAAATCCGTGAAGGAAAAGGTCAAGGCCTTGTGCGCGCGCTTCCCGATTTATGGTGCGATATAGAGATATAGAAAGGCTTTGGTCACGTTATGCGCTGCCCGTTTTGCGGAAATGAAGAAACTCAGGTCAAGGATTCGCGGCCCAGCGAGGATGGTTCATCCATTCGTCGTCGCCGCTCCTGTCCTGAGTGTGAGCAGCGTTTCACGACTTTTGAGCGCGTGCAGCTCAGGGAAATGACGGTGATTAAGTCCGATGGCCGTAAACAGCCCTTTGACCGTGATAAAGTCATTAAATCGATGCAAATTGCCCTGCAAAAGCGGCCGATAGCCTTTGAGAAGATCGAAAAGGTCACAACGGGGATCGTTCGTAAGCTGGAATCCGAAGGCGAGCACGAGATAGGCTCAAAGCAGATCGGGGCGGAGGTGATGCGCGCTTTGATGGATCTCGATGAGGTCGGTTATATCCGCTATGCCTCGGTTTACAAGGACTTCCGCAAGCCTGAAGATTTCAATCAGTTCCTTGAGGATATCAAGCGCTTGCAGGATAAAAAGAGCCGCAAACAGCAAGAAAGCGGGGCGAGCAAAGACAGCGCGGCGTAACGTGATATCGGCCTTTAACGGCTTTGACTCGGCTTTATCGGGGTCTTTATCGGGCTTTGTGCGTTTGATATATCGGGCGCGATAGCCGCGTTTTTGTGATCGGGCATCTTGCGAATAACTTTGGATGACATGACTTTTTCCGCTTCTTCAGATGATCAGCATTATATGAAAGTCGCGCTATCACTGGCGCGGCGCGGCTTGGGGCGATGTGCGCCCAACCCGTCTGTCGGCTGTGTGATCGTGCAGGATAACCGCATTGTCGGGATGGGGCGCACCGCTGATGGCGGGCGGCCACATGCTGAAACCGAGGCTCTGCGCCAAGCGGGGGAGCGCGCTCAAGGTGCGGATATCTATGTGACGCTGGAGCCGTGCTCGCATCACGGCAAAACCGCGCCCTGCGCCGAAGCGCTGATAAAGGCGCAGGTCAAGCGCGTGATTATCGGCTGTATCGACCCCAATCCGCAGGTCAGTGGCGGCGGGGTGGATATGCTCAAATCCGCGGGGATTGAGGTCGTGACGGGCGTTCTGGTGCGCGATTGCGCATTGGTGAATGCAGGGTTTTGCCTCACCCAAACCCAAAACAGGCCGTTTGTCACGCTCAAAACCGCGATGTCGCTGGATGGCAAAACTGCCCTTAACAGCGGCGAAAGTCAATGGATCACCGGAGCGCTGGCGCGGCGCAAGGCGCATCAACTCCGCGCCCAGCATGATGCGATTATGGTTGGGGTGAACACCGTGACCCATGATGACCCGATGCTGACCACCCGTGTGGATGGCTTGGTGCATAAGCCTGTGCGTATAGTTGTGGATAAAAATTTGCGCCTGCCGATTGGGTCAAAGCTGGTGCAAAATCGGGTCAATGACCCGCTATGGATCGTATATGCATCGGCTGAAACGGGTCAGATCGAGGCCTTGATCGCAAAGGGCGCGGTCTTGCTGCACGTCCCCTCCATGCAGATTGCCGATATTCTTAAAGCCTTGGCGGAGCGCGGGATTACAAGGCTTTTGGTTGAGGGCGGGGCGCGGCTGCACAGCGCCTTTCTGGATTCAGGGCTTTATGACGAGCTGGCCGTTTTCCGCTCGGCCGATATTTTGGGGGCGGGGCTTGGCGCTTTTGATAAATTTGAGGCGCAAAGCCTTGATCAGAGATTGCAATTCCGCCTGAAGCAAACCATAGTGCTGGGCAAGGATCGCTTGGATCTTTTTGCGAAATCAGATGCAAAATCGAATGAGGGATGAGGGCTAAGGCCGTGTTTACAGGACTTATTCAAACGATCGGCCATGTTGAAGCCGTGACGGAGATGGCGCAGGGGCAGGGGCGCAAGATCAATATCGCCGCGCCTATGTTGGATTTGGCGCGGGAGAAAATCGGCGCGTCCATTGCCTGTTCGGGCTGCTGTTTGACCATGACGGAGAAGATCGGCGCGCATGGCTTTAGCGTCGAAGTGTCCTCCGAAACCCTGAGCAAGACCCATATCGGCGCATGGATCGCGGGAACGCCCGTTAATCTTGAACCGTCCTTGCGGATGGGCGATGAGCTTGGCGGGCATTTGGTCTATGGCCATGTTGACGGGCTGGCGGTGATCAGCGCCATTGCGCAGGACGGGGCGTGTTATAACCTTACCATTCGTCCGCAATCCCCTGATGTGATGCGGTTTATTGCCCCGAAAGGCTCGATCGCGCTCGACGGGATTTCCCTCACCGTCAATGCGGTCAGCGCCGAGGACTTCACCGTGATGATAATTCCGCACACATGGCAGAATACAACATTGTCAAATGCCCGCGCAGGTGATACATGCCATATTGAAATTGATATGTTGGCGCGTTATGTGGCGCGTTTGGCGGAGTTTTCGAAATGATAAACCAAATCGGCAAGCAGGATATTGCGCACGCGGCCTCAAAAGCAGCCTCGAAAGAGGGGGCGGCGCAAAATAGCGAGTATTTTCAAGCGATTTCTACGATTGAGGAAATTATTGAGGACGTTAAGCTTGGGAAACCTGTGATCATCGTTGATGATGAAGACCGCGAAAATGAGGGTGATCTTGTGATTGCGGCGCAATGCGCGACGGCGGAGGTCGTCAATTTCATGGCCAAGGACGGGCGCGGGCTTATTTGCCTGCCCATGGAATCGGCGATGGTCGAGCGTTTGAACCTCGAATTGATGGGGCGCGGCGATAACAAGCATCACAGAACCGCCTTTACGGTGTCGATTGAGGCCAAAGAGGGCGTAACCACAGGCATTTCGGCGGCGGATCGCGCCCATACCATTTTGACCGCAATTGACCCGAAAATGACCCATAATGACATCGCAACGCCGGGTCATGTGTTCCCGCTTAAGGCCAGAGATGGCGGCGTTCTTGTGCGTGCGGGGCATACCGAGGCTGCTGTTGATCTGGCGCGTCTGGCCGGATTTTCCGGTGCAGGGGTGATTTGCGAGATTATGAATGATGACGGCACAATGGCGCGTTTGCCCGATCTGGTCGGCTTTGCGCAGCGTCACGCGCTGAAAATCGGGACGATTGCCGATTTGATTTCTTATCGCCGCAAAACCGAAACCTTGGTCAAATGCATCCACAAAGGCGGCTTTGAGAGCCGTTTCGGCGGTCATTTTGACCTGCGGCTTTACGCCAATACGCTTGATTATGCCGAACATATCGTGCTGATCAAAGGGGATATTCAAAACGCGAAAGAGCCGATTTTGGTGCGGATGCATGCGCTGAACTTGCTGCAAGATGCGTTGGGCGGGGGGGATAAAAATCCGCTGACCCGCGCCATGGAAATGATTGCAGAGCAGGGCGTAGGGGTTGTTGTGATCTTGCGCGAGCCTAACCCAAAAAGCCTGTCTTCGCGGCTTTCGGGGCATGCAGAAGAGCATAAAGCCGATAATATCTCCGCAACGTCTTCCGCTCAGGGGAGCAAGGCAACGCTCAGAGATTATGGCATCGGGGCGCAAATCCTGTTGGATTTGGGGGTGCGGGATATGATTTTGCTCACCGACACGCCCAAAACCATTATCGGGCTGGAGGGGTATGATCTTAAAATTCACGCTCATAAGCCGATTGAGGGCGTTAAAAATTCAGAAGGGGCGGCTTAGCCATGACTCAAGCTCATACTCATACGCGCGTTGAGACTCAAAAGGCGCTGATTGTTTTTTCGCCCTATTACACGCATATTGCGGGGATGTTGCTGGAGGGTGCAAAAACCTATCTGCAGGCGCAAAATATAGGCTTTGATGTACTTGAAGTGCCCGGAGCGCTTGAGATTCCGCTGGCGGTCAAATTGGCGCATCAATCGGGGCAATATGGCGGGTTTATCGCTTTGGGTTGCGTTTTGCGCGGCGAAACCTCACATTATGATATTGTTTGCGAGGAAAGCGCGCGCGGCTTATCGCGTTTGGGGCTGGATTTTGATTTGCCGATCGGCAACGGGATTTTGACCTGCGATACCGAAGCGCAAGCGATTGTGCGGGCTGACCCGCAGCAGAAGAATAAGGGGCGCGATGCGGCGGAGGCTATGGCGCGCCTGATGCAGATTAAAAACCAGTTCGATAAGCAATTCGATAAGTAAATTTGAGACGTAAAACGGAAAAATTCATGGCTTCACCCGCGGAAAAAAAGCAAAAACCCTCGCAATCGGCGCAAAACAGATCGGCGCGGTTGTTGGCTGTCCAGACCTTATATGCGGTGTATCACTCCGGCGAGCCTGTGCGCGAAGTGGCGGCGGAGATACTCGCGCGGTCGGAGAGTTATGAGCTGGAGGGGGAGAAAATCATCCCGCCGAATAAGGTTTTGTATCAGAAAATCGTGACGGGCGTTTTCGAGCGCGGGGCGGATATTGAAGGCATTATGACCGCCAATATCAAAAACCCGAAGGAAAATGATTCTGAAGTTTTGCTCAAATCAATCCTGATGTGCGGGATTTACGAGCTTTTGGCGCATCACGATATTGATGTCGGGATTATTATCAATGACTATCTCGATGTCGCGCACGGGTTTTATGACAGCGCGCAAGTCAAGTTGGTGAACGGTGTGCTGGATTCCGTTGCCAAGATCCTGCGCGCCTAGTCAAACGCCTCCAGATTTATTTCAAATTTTATCTTTTCATAACGCAATATTAACGCCGCAAGGTGTATCCTGATAAATGGGTATCACATTTGCTTGGGGCATAAATTATAATGAAAAAAATGATCATGGGTTTGGCTGTTGTTTTAATGCTCGGTGGCGGTGCGGCTGGCGGGTATTTTTATTTTATGAAGCCGGCTGAAGCAGCGCAAACCGAAGGCGAGATTGATTCTAACGCCGTAAAACAGGCGGAGAGAAATAGAAGCGCAACCTTTGAGTTTGTCGAGTTACAGCCGCTTATCCTTCCTATTATCGATGAGAACGGAGTCAGCCAGACCGTCAGCCTCGTGATTGCGATTGAGGTTGCCGACGCCAAGAATGCTGCTGTCGTCAATTCGCTCGCTCCGCGCCTCAAAGATGCGTTTATTCAGGATATGTACGGGCTGCTCAATCGTCAGGCCGCGCTGAAGGGCGGCGTTATTCAGGTGAATATGATTAAAGAGCGCCTCAATCAGATATCGGCCAGAGTGCTGGGCGATGATGTGGTGCAAGATGTCTTGCTGCAGGTGGTGCAACAAAGACCTATTTAGAAGTTACAAACAGATTTTTAAAGAATTGCGAGCCGTGAGGCTTTCAATATGTGAACCCTCAAAACTTTAGATTTGCCCGCCTTGTGCGGGCATTTTTTTATCTGCGGCCTTTGAATTGTTGCTGCGCACAAACTTTATTTGCAAAAACGCTCTTTTCGTAACCGTATGAAAAAGATAGTCTTTTGTGTTTTCGTTGATGTGGGGATGCTTAATATTCACGTATTCATGCGGCGCGAAAAAAGAAACAATACAATCATGATAATAAAAAATTGAGAGAGGAATTTATGGATCCACTTTATCAAATGATTGCAGCATGTGGGGGACTTGCGCTTCTATATTGTGCGATCGCAACCAAACAAATCATGTCCAAGAGTACGGGCAATGAGAAAATGCAGGAAATCGCGGCCGCGATTCAGGAAGGCGCAAGCGCTTATCTGAATCGTCAGTACCGTACGATTGCCATGGTGGGTATCGCTGTTGCTGTCGGGCTTTATTACCTTTTGGGTATGTATGTCGCGGTCGGTTTCGTCATCGGTGCGGTTTTGTCAGGTATTGCCGGATATAACGGTATGCTTGTTTCCGTTCGCGCCAATGTCAGAACAACCCAAGCCGCAACCGAAAGCATGTCAAGCGCCTTGAACGTCGCGTTCAAAGCCGGTGCGATTACGGGGATGCTCGTTGTCGGCCTCGGGCTTTTGGGCGTTTTGCTTTACTATGTCTGGCTGCAAGATGAGCTGGGCTTGGCGGCTGCCGAAGGTGAAGAGCGTACACTGATTTTGCGCCAGATCCTCGAAGGCCTTGTGGCGCTTGGCTTCGGAGCTTCTTTGATCTCGATCTTCGCACGTTTGGGCGGCGGTATCTTCACCAAGGGTGCGGATGTTGGCGCTGATCTTGTCGGCAAGGTCGAGGCGGGAATCCCCGAGGATGACCCACGCAACCCTGCGGTTATTGCCGATAATGTCGGTGATAACGTTGGTGATTGCGCCGGTATGGCCGCTGACTTGTTCGAAACCTACGCCGTGACGGTTGTAGCGACGATGCTGATTGCGTTCAGCGCGTTTGCTGTGGCGCATGTCGAAGATATGATGACGCTGCCGCTGATTATCGGCGGTGTGTGTATCGTCGGTTCGGTGCTGGGGACATTCTTCGTCCGTTTGGGTTTTGACAAGAACGTGATGGCGGCTCTGTATAAGGGCTTTATCGCCAGTGCGGTTATCTCGGCTGGACTGATCTACTATGTCATGTTCAAGGGCGAGCGCCTCGGTATTGATATGCCGCAGGAGTTTGAGTTGAGCGGTGGCGGTGTCGTCACGATGATGGATCTGTTCTACTGTATCCTCATCGGTCTTGGCGTAACCGGATTGATCGTCTGGATCACCGAGTATTACACCTCGACAAGCTACCGTCCTGTGCGTTCGGTTGCCAAGGCTTCCGAAGCGGGTCACGGCACAAACGTTATTCAGGGTCTGGCGATTTCATTGGAATCAACAGCGCTTCCTGTGATTGTGATTTGCGGCGGTATCTACGCGGCCTTCACATTTGCGGGATTGTACGGAATTGCGATTGCGGCGACCTCGATGCTGTCATTGGCCGGAATGGTTGTTGCGCTTGATGCGTACGGCCCTGTGACGGACAATGCTGGCGGTATCGCTGAAATGTCGAAACTCCCTGATGATGTCCGTGAAACGACCGATGCGCTTGATGCTGTCGGTAACACAACAAAGGCCGTGACAAAGGGCTACGCTATCGGTTCTGCCGGTTTGGCGGCGCTTGTCTTGTTCGCAGCCTATACCGAGGAGATCAAACATTACCTGCCGCAATATGCTGATCTGGAGTTCCGTCTTCAAGATCCGTTTGTTGTGATCGGTCTGTTTATCGGCGGTTTGTTGCCGTATCTGTTCAGCGCCATGTCAATGACAGCGGTTGGCCGTGCGGCTTCGTCCGTTGTGGTTGAGGTGCGTCGTCAGTTCCGCGAAATCCCTGGAATCATGGAAGGCAAAGCCAAGCCGGAATACGGTAAATCCGTTGACCTGCTTACACAGGCTGCAATCCGTGAGATGATCGTTCCGTCACTCTTGCCTGTTGCGGCTCCGGTTGTGGTGTTCTTCACCGTGGCCTTCCTGACAGGCAGCTATGAGCCGGCCTTCCAATGTCTGGGCGCGATGCTGCTCGGTACGATTGTGACTGGTATCTTCGTGGCGATTTCCATGACCTCCGGTGGCGGTGCATGGGACAATGCCAAGAAATATATCGAAGAAGGCAATCATGGCGGTAAGGGTTCCGAAGCCCATAAGGCTGCGGTGACTGGTGATACAGTTGGCGACCCGTACAAGGATACGGCTGGCCCTGCTGTTAACCCGCTCATCAAGATTGCCAACATCGTTGCGATCTTGCTGGTGGCCGTTATGGCGAAATATATCGGCGTTTAATCAAGCGCGCGATAAAGAGTCTAACAATTCTAAAAAAGCCCCCTCCGCGGGGCTTTTTTTGTTGGGGTTGGTGTTATGGGGTTTTGCAGGGATTGCACTTGACGATTTAGGAATTAAATCATATACTGGTTTTGGTTAACGGGCGAATTGCGCCTAAAGATTGCTATCATGCTGGCATAAGCCCTATTAAAACGGAAATCCAAAAAGCAAGTGGGGCGAGTGGGGCAAGTGGGGCGAATTGCCCGTAACTTACTGAAACATATAATAAACCTTTCGCCCCACTTAAAGGCCGAGAGTGGGGCGAGTGGGGCGAAGCCCAAAACGATCTTTTATAGTTTAATTTACTGATCTGTGTTCGGGTTGAATTTTCCGAGATTACCGAAAAACTCCTGCATTACGCTTGCATCATTGCCCTTGGTCGGTGTGGAATCGCGGGCGATTGGCACATCAATACGATCCCCGTCGCGCTCGCGAACGGAATTTACAACACCGTCCTCATCAAACGTCACAATGAAAACGGTTTCGTCTGTGACTTGCGGGTCAAGGATACCGCGCTTTTGAGTTTTCTGGCCGATATAATACCATGTATTGTCATCGAACGGGGCAACAGTTGTCGGCGAGCCGATCAACCGCAACACATCGGATCTTGTATGTTTTCCGGCCTCAACGCGTTGTACCTGTTCCAGCTCCAGCAAATTTCCGCGCTGGTCAATCGTCGGCGTGCAGCCTGCAAGCATAAGGCAGAACGCAGCACCGGCCAATAAATTCGTTCTTTTAAAAATCATGGTTTTCTCCAAAACTTATGCTATATCCAAAGTCTATAACATATCTGTCACATCTGTTTATATGGGATATTCGGAAAAAATCAATGTTTGGTCTGTTTAAAAAGAAGCCGAAATTCGAAAGCGAGGCGCAGCATGTTTTTGAGCGCCTGCAAAGCCATTCCCGCGCGCCTGTCTTTTATGAGGACTTCAAAATCCCCGATACGCTCGAAGGGCGTTTCGATTCTTTGACGCTGCATTTATTCTTGATTATTCACCGCATGAAAGCCACAGAGGCGGGGCGTGAATTTTCGCAAACGCTTTTTGATTGCGCCTTTTCCGTGATCGATCAGGGATATCGGCAAGTCGGGATCAGCGATATGGGCGTGCCCAAGCGCATGAAAAAGTTGATGCTGGCTTTTAACGGACGGCTTCATGCTTATGATGAGGCTTTCGAGCAAGCTGATAAACAGGCCTTCGCCGCCGCGCTTGACAAAAACATATACAATATTGTTGCATTGGAGCATGATAGCCGCGAATTGCAGGGGTTATGCGATTATGCCTTTGCCGTTATGGCGTATCTGGGCGGCGTCAGCGATCAGGATATAATAAACGGTGTCTTTGAATTACCGCTGCCGAAACTGGCTTAAACTGGCTTAAAAAAGCACGGGAATAATATCAAACAACTATAAAGTGGAGCATAACATTATGAGCGCATCACCACAGACCATAGAGGCGGATATTCCGTTTTCTCATAAAATCTCGGCGGAATCGGCGGGGGTTGAGGTTGAAAAGCTGACCATTACAGCCAGCCCAGAGGAAAATAAGGCGCTGGCGGCACATTTGAATATCCAAGGCCTTGAGGACTTACGCGCTGATATCAAGCTGGAGCGGATACGCGGCGGGCGGGTGATCCATGTCAGCGGTGTTATTCGTGGTAAGATCGAGCAAATCTGCGTGAAATCGCTAGAGTCTTTTCAAACCGAGCTTTCCGAAACATTCGAGGCATGGTACGCCGACCCAGAGCAGGCCGTATCTTTCCAAAAAGCCAAGCAAAAAAAGGAGTTAGAGCGTCAGCAGGGGGAAGCGCCGATGATTGCGGAGGAAGATGAGCCAGAACCAATTCAAGACGGTATGCTTGATCTTGGTGATACGGTGCGGCAGTTCCTCTCGCTTGCGATTGACCCATATCCCGTTAACCCTGAAGTGCTGAACAAGGCGGCGGAAGAGCGCTCGGAGCATGTGATCCATCAGGAAGAGGACGTGACGGATAAAAACCCGTTTGCCGCGCTGAAGGACTGGAAAAGCAAACTTGAAGAATAAACGCAATAAATCTCTTGCTTTGTCGCGGAAATTTGTATAAAAACGCATTTCATTTTGAACGTTTATAGAATAAGAGAGCTAGAAAAATGGCTGTTCCAAAGAGAAAAACAACACCGTCCAAACGCAACATGCGCCGCGCTCATGACGCGCTGAGTGTTGAGAATTGGGTTGAAGATTCACACACAGGCGAACCGAAGCGCCGCCACCATATTGACCTGAAAACAGGTATGTATAAGGGCAAGCAGGTTATCGCGACCCGCGATTAATGCGATTAATTCTATTGCCGAGCCTTAACTTTTGCTGTTCTGCAATTCTGGTATAAGGCTCTGCAAAGCTTCTTTTTTGTTTGTATTTTGTCATCTGTATCAGATTGTTAAATCCCTGAACCAAGAGCAAAAAGGTTACCCGCGTGCCTGAAACCACGAAAATCGCACTGGATGCAATGGGTGGCGATATCGGGCCGGGCGCTGCCATTCCTGCGGCGGCGGCGGTGCTCAAGGATAATCCATCTGTAGAATTTTTGTTTTTCGGCGATGAAAAAGAAATCGCCATGGCTTTGAGCAATTTTCCGGCTCTGCAAAAATCCTCCCAAATTATTCATACCGATAAAAAAATCTCCAGCGATGAAAAGCCTTCCAATGCCATTCGCCTCGGTAAGGGCAGCTCGATGTATCTGGCGATTGAGGCGGTGCGCGACGGTAAGGCGGATGCGATTGTGTCGGGCGGCAATACAGGCGCGTTGATGGCGCTGGCGAAGTTAATCCTGAAATCGATGCCGGGAGTGCATAGGCCTGCTCTCGCCAGCATTTTTCCCGGAACGCAGGGCAATTCTATTATGCTGGATCTGGGCGCAAATGTTCTTGTTGATGCGGAAACTCTGACGCAATTTGCGATTATGGGCGCTGTGTTCGCGGGCGTACAAAAAAAAATCACAACGCCTACGCTGGGGCTTTTGAATGTCGGGACAGAGGACACAAAAGGCCCCGATCACGTCAAGGCGGCGGCGGCGATTTTAAAGCGCTTGTCTTTTCCGGGGCAATATGTCGGTTATGTCGAGGGCAATGATATTACGGTCGGCAAGGTGGATGTGATTGTCTGTGACGGCTATGCGGGGAATATCGCGCTGAAGGCCGTTGAGGGTACGGGCAAGATGCTCGGTGAATTCTTGAGCAGAACCCTCCGCGCTGATCCGTTGGCGATTTTGGGAGGTGCTTTGTCCTATTTTGCCTTCAAGCGCCTCAAGAAACAGCTCGATCCACGGCAATATAATGGCGGTGTGTTTTTGGGCTTGAACGGAATTTGCGTCAAAAGCCACGGCAGCAGTGATGAGGTTGGGTTTGCAACCGCAATCAAACTGGCGCTGAATATGGCGCAGCAAGGCTATATTCAATCCACAGCCGATCAGATTGCGCATCTCTTGACGCAGGAAAATATCGTTGCCGAAGAAATGTATAGAGATTAAAGAGAATAAGATTAGAGAGAAAATAATAGGGCAGGGGTGAATTGAATATGGTATTGCGCGCCGTTATTGCAGCCACAGGGCGTTATCTTCCGGAAAAAATCGTCAGCAACAAGGATTTGGAAAAAATCGTTGATACGAATGATGAATGGATCGAGCAGCGCAGCGGAATCAAAACGCGTCACTTTGCCGCCGAAAACCAAAGCGCCGCCGATCTGGCGATTGAGGCTGCGAGAGATTTGATCCGCTCCGGCAATATCGACCCGCAAGAGATTGATTGCATTATCGTGGCAACAACCACGCCCGATCAGACGTTTCCATCCGTTGCAGTGAAGGTTCAGGCTGCGCTTGATATCCCCCCTTGTACGGCCTTTGATGTACAGGCGGTGTGTACGGGATTTGTATATGCGTTCAGCATCGCCAATAGCATGATTGTCAGCGGTCAGGTCAAAAGGGTGCTCGTGATCGGGGCGGAGAAAATGTCCTCCATTTTAAATTGGGAGGACCGCACGACCTGCGTACTTTTCGGTGACGGGGCGGGGGCGGTGCTGCTTGAGGCGCAAGAGAATACGGGCGCAAATGGCTCGCTGAGCGATCAGGGAGTGCTATCCTCCCATCTTTATGCCGAGGGTCGTTTGAAAGATATTCTGTATGTCGATGGCGGTGTCTCCAGCACGAAAACGACGGGACATATCGTCATGCAGGGCAAAGAGGTCTTTAAATACGCCGTGCAATTCATGTCCGATGTCGTGACCGAAGTTTTGGAAAAGAATAAGATTACAACGCTCGATATTGACTGGCTCATCCCGCATCAGGCCAATATCCGCATTATTGAAGCCATTGCCAAAAGGCTGGATTTGCCGATGGAAAAAGTGATCGTAACGGTGCGCGATCACGGCAATACGTCGGCGGCCTCAATTCCGCTGGCGCTCGATCAGGCGATCAAAAGCGGACGCATCAAGCGCGGTGATATGCTCCTGATCGAGGGGATGGGCGGCGGCCTGACATGGGGCGCGGTTCTGGCGCGCTATTGATATTGATTGCCGCTCATTGCTATTTATCGCTCATAAGCTAAGGCTAATAGCGTGCGCGACGCACTTCAAAGCCGTGCGCTTAACTATTGTAGAAATTCAAAAATTTGCGGATAGAGTTGGAATGCGTGTTGACGCAAGCGCGTGTTGTGATTACTCTGAAATTGTCTCAGAAAAAATAGAGTAAGGTAAAACACAATGGATAATCGCACTATAACCCGTGCTGATCTCGCGGAAGCTGTTTACGAAGAAGTCGGCCTGTCGCGCAATGAATCGGCTGACCTTGTTGAAAGCGTGATCGAGGAAATCTCAAACGCATTGGTCGGGGGCGATAGCGTGAAAATTTCATCCTTCGGCAGCTTTGCCATCAAAACAAAATCCGAACGTATCGGGCGTAATCCGAAAACGGGAGTCGAAGTGCCGATCTCCCCGCGCAAGGTTCTGGTGTTCAAGGCCTCGCATGTTTTAAAAGACCGCATTAATGGCAAATAATTTTTTCAGTACAAAAATATAAAACAAACTTATTCGATCTATCATGCAGGAGAAACCGATGATAAATGTCCAGACAGGGAAAGCCGGAAACAACGATAACAGCGTTCAAGGGAACGTCACATCGTCGGGCGCACTTAATAAACAAGACAAAGACGATAAGGCGAAAAAATCCAAAAACGCCTTCCGCACAATCAGCGAGGTCGCCGATGAACTTGGCGTGCAGCAACATGTATTGCGCTTTTGGGAAACCAAATTCTCGCAGATCCGCCCCTTAAAAAGAGGCGGCGGGCGCAGATATTACCGCCCTGAAGACATTATCGTTCTCAAGCGTATCCATGAATTGCTCTACACCGAAGGTTATACGATCAAGGGCGTGCAAAAGCTGTTCCGCACCAATGGCAAGCAATCTGTTCTTGATGGCGATGTCGTGCAGGCTGTTCAAAACAGCGCGCTTGAAGATTTCGAGACAGAGAGCGCCAGCGCGGAAAAGCCTGAGGCGGCGGCTGCCGCTGCTGCGGCATTCAACACAGCTCCGCAATCCGCTCAGGAGAATGCGCCGCAAAGTGTTGAGATTGTCGGCATGAGCGAGCAGCAAAAACAAATGCTGACCGATGCGCTTTATGAATTGCATGAACTGCGCGATATCGTCAGCGGCGTTCGCTCTTAATTATTTGAACGACGGCATATATAGAGAGCGATATAATTGGCGGCCGCGGCGTAAATAACTTGCGATTTGCGCGGATATAAATTAAACAAGTCTTCAATCGGAACGTGGCGCAGCCTGGTAGCGCACTTGCATGGGGTGCAAGGGGTCGGAGGTTCGAATCCTCTCGTTCCGACCAGCCTTCGCCCTTATGGGCTTCGGCTGGCTTACGCCGTCGGAAGCGTAAGCGGAGATGGTGTAAAGCGGACGGAACCGGTCGATTTATAAAGTTCTCAAATAAGCTTGGAAACGCTTAATGCAATTTTTAGCCTTTTTCGATGATTATGTTGAAAAAATGAATGACAGCTATTTGTCAGATCATGATTTGCGCGATATTAGAGAGCAGATTAATATCGCTGATGTGGATGTATCTGAAGTTAATATAGGGCCAGGCGCAGACCTCATAACTATATTGGTGACAATAAATACAATCGCAAATGTATTTCTGTTAGGTCAGCATATTAATACTGGTTTTGATGGCTGGGTTGATCTCGGCAAACGTTTAAAAAGCTTGTTTGACAAAAAACAACTGATTGCGATTGATCGAGATACAGCAAGTCTTTTAGCTTTTGAATATATTAATTCTATTGAGGTAATTCAGTCTCTAATAAAAACGCATGAGCATGAAATTAATTGGATAAATCTTGACGAAATGTTTGGGGATCGAAAGCCAGAAGATTTTATATCTCGGCCTCATGCTTTTTTTATACAAACTTACCTTATAAATGATGAGAAATATTATGTCGTTAGTATTACTGCACAGGGCGAAGTTGAATTAATAAAACGTTTTGACGCTGTGAATCCATATGGAATGTATGAAATTAAATAGTTTTGAATATATAGAGTTATGGATTTAAAATTTTTATGATTTCCATGGATGTAAAATATTTGCAGTACATAAATTCTCAATAAATAAATATTAATATAAAATCCCCTCATGACTGATTCAATGCTTGTATATGTTACATTTGCCGACCATGCCGAGGCGCGGCGGATTGCGGCGCTTTGTGTTGAGGGTAGGCTGGCGGCCTGTGCCAATATCTTTCCGCCGCATCATGCGGTTTATATGTGGGATGGCGCTGTGCAGGATTCACAAGAGGTCGCCGCGATTTTTAAAACGACCTGTGCAGGTTTTGAAGCTTTGCAGCGTTGTATTGCCGAGCATCACAGCTATGACACGCCGTGTATTGTGGCCTTGGATATTGCCGATGGCGCAGCGCCGTTTTTGCAATGGATTGAGCAATCCGTGGGCAAGATATAAATTGAGGTAAAATAATACCTCTATTGTAAATGCATTGTTTTTATTGAAAAAATAATTGACAGTGCCGCCAAAAATCTGCATAAAACAGCTTCTTACAAATTGAAGGATTGTCTGACCATGAAAACATATTCGATCAAGCCATCGGAAATCGATAAAAAATGGATTATCGTCGATGCAAAAGACGTTGTATTGGGGCGTTTGGCCTCACAAGTTGCGCTGAGGCTGCGCGGCAAGCACAAGCCAAGCTTCACACCGCATATGGATTGCGGCGATAACGTGATTGTTATCAACGCCGATCAGGTGAAATTGACTGGCCGCAAGCGCGAGCAGGATATTTTCTACTGGCACACTGGCTATCCGGGCGGGATCAAGCAGCGCTCCAAGGGGCAAATTCTTGACGGCAAGCACCCTGAGCGCGTGGTTGAGAAGGCTGTGGAGCGTATGCTGCCGAAAGGCCCTCTTGGTCGTCAGGTCATGAGCAATCTGCGTGTTTATGCCGGTACGGAGCACCCGCACGAAGCGCAAAAGCCTGAGGTTTTTGACATCGCATCCCTGAACGCAAAGAATAAGAGAGCATAATTATGGCTGAGAACACAAAAGATACCAAAGATACAAAAACAACAAAGGCAAAAACAACCAAAGCGAAAGCGGAGGCGAAGCCTGTTGAAAAAGTAACAAAACCATCAAGAGCGAACAAAACCGTTAAGGATATTGCGGACATCAAGACTGCTGTTGCTGAAGCTGCGCCACAAGCTGCTGCTCCTGCCGCTGCTGTTGCGGCAAGCGCGAGCGTTGCTGCGACAACCGAAAACAAGGTGCGCGAGCCGAAAATTGACAAGCTTGGCCGTTCTTATGCCACAGGTCGCCGTAAGGATGCGGTTGCCAGAGTTTGGATCAAAAAGGGTTCAGGCAAGGTTCTTGTAAACGGTAAGGAACTGGGCGCGTATTTCTCTCGTAAAACGCACCAGCTGATTATGAACCAGCCGTTTCTGGTTGTGAATGCTGTCGGGCATTATGATGTGATGTGTACGGTGAAGGGCGGCGGTTTGTCCGGTCAGGCCGGCGCGGTGCGTCACGGTATTTCCCGCGCGTTGCAGAATTTCGACCCTGAATTGCGTCCGCCGCTGAAAAAGGCCGGTATGCTTACACGTGACGATCGTATCGTTGAGCGTAAAAAGGTCGGTAAGCACAAGGCACGTCGTTCCAAGCAGTGGGCGAAGCGTTAATCGCGATTGCCTCGCTGATGGCGCTTATTGTGCTGTCGCTAAAGTTCTAAGAATTATGATCTCCTATTGTAATTCTTACTCACTCGAAAAAGCTCTCTTCTCCGGAAGGGGGCTTTTTTGATGGGCGGTTCGGTGTTATTCTTATGTGATGAAGGTGAGATCCTTCGCCTTTCCTTGCCCGCTCAACGGAGCCGCTCATGAAACCGCTTATCAAGACCATCCGCAACGCCACGCCGCATATCCACAACACCGCCTTTATTGCGCAAACCGCGTGTCTGGTCGGGAAAATCACCATCGGCGCGGAAAGCTCGATCTGGTATGGCTGTACGTTGCGCGGTGATGTGAATGATATCACCATCGGTGCGCGCACGAATATTCAGGACGGTTCGGTTGTGCATGTGTCTTCAACGACGCAAGGCACATATATCGGTGATGATGTGACGGTCGGGCATATGGCGCTGCTCCATGCCTGCACGATTGGCCACCGCGCATTTATCGGTATGAAAGCCTGCGTGATGGATGATGCGCATATTGAGGATGAGGCGATGATTGCAGCGGGGGCATTGGTGACATCGGGGAAGCGTGTTCCCTCGCGCCAGCTATGGGGCGGAACGCCTGCCAAATATATGCGCGATCTGACGGATGAGGAGGTCGCGTTTCTGAAATTCTCCGCCGACCGCTATGTCAAGCTCAGCCGCGAATATCTCTAAATATCCAAGCATCCAAATATCTAGCGCCCGAAAACTCTAAACGCCCGCTCAATATCGTTTGCGGACGTAGCTGCCGGGGGCGTCTTCAATGGCTTTGCTGATGGCGCGGGCGGGAACTTTCTCCCCCGCATATTGCGTCAGCCATTTCTTCCAATGCGGCCACCACGAGCCTTGATGCTCTTTCGTGGTTTCGAGCCATTCTTCAGGATCGGCGATATTTTTATCCGAAGCCCAGTAGCAATATTTGTTCTTATCGGGGTGATTGACCACGCCCGCCGTATGTCCCGAAGCGGCCAGTGTGAATTTCACATTCCCTGAAAACAGCTTTGATCCGGCATAGGTCGCCTTCCATGGGGCAATGTGGTCTTCCCGTGTGGAGAGGAAATAGGCCGGTGTTTTGATTTTTCGCACATCAATCGGGGTTTTGTGCATAGAGATACCGCCAGCCTGCGCCAGTAAATTATCGCGGTACATTTTGCGCAGATAAAAGCTGTGCATCGCCGCGGGCATATTGGTGGCATCATCATTCCAATAAAGCAGGTCAAAGGGAAACGGCTCTTTGCCGAGCAGGTAATTGTTAATCACGAATGACCAGATCATGTCATTGGCTCTCAAAAGGCTGAAGGTTTTTTGAAGGTGCTTGCCTTCAAGCAGTCCTTTTTCGGCCATGGCACGATCCATCAGCTCAAGCTGCGCATCATCCATGAACAATTTCAGATCGCCCGCTTCCTTGAAGTCAATCAGCGTTGTGAAAAACGTAGCCGCATTGATGAGGTGCGATTTTTTTGTGGCGGCGAGATAAGCCAGCGTGATCGTCAACAGTGTTCCGCCGAGACAATAGCCGATGGCATTGACGCTTTTTACATTGGCGGCTTTGCGGATATGCTCGATTGCGGCCAGAACGCCTTCCTCCATATAATCCTCAAAGCGCTTTTGCGCGAGGCGGGAGTCGGGGTTGGCCCATGAGATTGTAAACACCGTATAGCCCTGATCGACCAGCCATTTGATAAAGGAGTTTTCAGGCTTGAGGTCGAGAATGTAATATTTGTTGATCCATGGCGGCACAATCAGAACTGGAATCTCGTGAACGGTTTTTGTGCGCGGCGCATATTGAATAAGCTGCATGAGGTCGGTTTGATAAACGACTTTGCCTTCGGTTGTGGCGATATTCTTGCCAAGCTCAAAGGCCTCGTATTGCGTTGTCGAGATAGACAAATCTCCGTGACCGCGCTCCAGATCCTCGATCAGGTTGTGCATACCCTTGATGAGGTTTTCGCCGCCCGATGTAATCGTTTCGCGCAAAACTTCGGGATTGGTCAGGGCAAAATTGGTGGGGGAAAGCGCATTGGCAAAAAGCTGGGTGTAAAATTCCAGCCTGCGCTTGTCATCAGGCTTCAGGCCGCGTGTCTCGGATATGGCCTTGTTCATGGATTGACAGGTCAAAAGATAGGATTGCTTGATAAAATCAAACACGGCGTTTTCCTGCCATTCAGGGGCGCGGAAGCGGCGGTCTTTGTCATCGGGTTTCATCACGGCTTCGCTAGGCTCGCCAAGGAATTTCAGAACGCTTTCCTGCCAGATATGCGTCCAGTTTTGCCAATATTCCGATTGCAGTTTTATAAGGTGTTGCGGGTCTTCGGCGAGTTTTTCAAGGAACTCCAGATACACACCCTTGATATTCATCGGATCAAAGGCCTTGTTTTCAAGGTCGTGCAGGGAGTTTTGATAGTAATCCTGCATCAGGGGCAGGGCGCGTTCATACGCTTCTGACATCGCGCGCCAGAACGCCACAGGGTCGGGCGTTTTGATATGTTCATCGCCACAATTATTATCGGATTTGGCTTCATTTTTAGTGTTTTTTGTATGGCTCATCGCGAAACCTTCTTGTAACATACCCGCAAGCTGGACTACCATACACCAGTTTTAAAAAGGAGAGTACCTTGATTTACGCGAAAAAGCTGATTTTTTTGGGATTTACATCGATTTTTATGGTCGGAATACTGGCCGGATGCTCGGGCGATCGGGAAACGATTGACGTTGATAAGCCGCAAGGCGCCGTCGTTGATCTGAGATCCGGTGAAGTGCATAGCTTTTACGGCGATAATGATGCGATGCGCACTTTATCATCGGCAAATGTTCAAATCTTCTCCCTTGACGAGCCTGCGCCGGACTTGCGTGCGCCTTCGGGAATGAGTGCAACAAATATGCAGCGCCAGCAAGGATTTACATCTGTAGGAAACTCCAATGTAGAAATTTTCTCCGAAGGGCAACCGCAAATCGGTTATGTGCCGATTACGGCGCCTTCTAACCAAGCCGCCTTTGATCGTGTTGCCGTTGATCAAAACGATTTTAATCAGTATGGCTACCGTAGTGAAAGGCCGCTTTCGGCGCAAGAGTCGAACCGCTTGACGGGGCAAACTGGTAATTTTGTGAATATTGCAGCATCAGGCGAGCCGATTGCACGGATATATTTTGAGCATGGTTCAGCGAAGCTTACCGAATCAGATATTCGCGTGATTACTGAATTGGCACAATTATACAACACAAACCAAGGCAACGCCTTGAGCGTTGAGGGACATGCAAGCACATCGTCTTCAATTTCCGATCCAGTGCGCCGCAAGGAAATGAACTTAAAAATGTCCATGGAGCGTGCTTATTCGGTTGCACGTGCTTTGATGCATAGTGGTGTTCCGGCAAACGCTATTCGTACAGTGGCATGGGGTGATGAAATTCCTGCTACCGGAAATTACGCTATGGATGTTGAAGCTGCTTCCCGCCGTGTTGAGGTCTTCCCGCATAGCCGTTAAAGGTCGTCACGAAAGCTGTGAAAAACTAAAAACAAAGGGTGAGAATTATGGCTGAGCCGTTAAGAGTGGCCATTGCCGGATTGGGTACAGTCGGGGTTGGTGTTATCAAGAATATCCAAACCCATGGCGAGATGCTTGAGAAACGCTCGGGGCGCAAGATCGAGATTGTTGCGATCCACGCCCAAAACCGCGATAAAAAGCGCGATGCTGATATTTCCTCCTATGAGTGGGTTGATGATATTACCGAGCTTGCTGCCCGCCCTGATATCGATGTTATTATCGAGCTGATCGGCGGCTCTGACGGGGTGGCTCTGGCCTTGGCGCGCAAGGCCTTGGCAAATAAAAAACATTTCATTACCGCCAACAAGGCTTTGATTGCCCATCATGGTTATGAGCTTGCCGTTTTGGCGGAGGAAAACGGCGTGGCAATGTCCTTCGAGGCGGCGGTTGCGGGCGGAATTCCGGCGATCAAATCCCTGCGCGAAGGCTTTGCGGGGAATGAAATTCAGGCTGTTTACGGTATTTTGAACGGCACCAGCAATTATATCCTCACCGAAATGCGCGAAACGGGACGTGATTTTGAAAGCGTCCTCAAGGACGCGCAAGACAAGGGCTATGCCGAGGCTGATCCCAGCTTTGATATTGACGGGGTTGATGCAGGCCATAAGCTGAGCATTCTCACCGCACTGGCCTTCGGCACAAAGCCCGATTTCAAATCGCTGGAGATGATCGGCATTCGTCATATCAATTCCACCGATATTGCCTTTGCGTCCGAGCTTGGCTACCGCATTAAACTATTGGGCATTGCCCGCCGTTATGAGGATGGCCGCATCATGCAAATTCTGGAGCCTTGCCTTGTCCCGAAGGAGAGCACTTTGGGAACGGTTGAGGGCGTTTATAACGCCGTGCATATTGACGGTGATTTCGTCCAGACAGGCCATCTGGTTGGACGCGGTGCGGGTGAAAAGCCGACGGCTTCGGCGGTTATATCCGATGTTATTGATATTGCCCGCGGCTTTAAGGTTCCGGTATTCGGCGTTCCCGCAACCAAGCTGAAAGAGGCGAGCTGGATTGATGTCGGGCAAACGGTGAATTGTTATTACGTGCGGATGAACGTCCTTGACCAACCGGGGGTTCTGGCCGATGTGTCCGCCATTTTGCGCGATCATAATGTATCGATTGAGGCCTTTTTGCAGCGTGGGCGCGATCCGGGGCAACCCGTTCCGATGGTGATGACCACGCATGAAACGCGCCATGCCGATATGACGGAGGCTTGCGCCCGTATCGAAAAGCTGCAAACTGTGCTGGAGAAGCCTTGCCTGATGCCGATTGAGAATATAGAGTAAGGCTCTAAATTGCACTATTGCATTATTGCATTTGATTTTTGAACAAAATATTGCGCAAAGTCCATAGCTTTGCCGGAGAAATTTTACAATGAGCACTCTATCCGCTACCCCGAAAACAATCACCCCAAACACAATGAGTTCCGCCATGCCTGATTATAATTTTATGGATCGCAACCTCGCACTTGAAGTTGTGCGCGTGACAGAAGCCGCAGCGCTCGCCGCTTCGGGGCTTGTCGGGCGCGGTGATAAGGATGCCGCCGATCAGGCCGCTGTCGATGCCATGCGTCAGGCGCTCAACTCGCTGCATATTCGCGGTAAGGTCGTGATCGGGGAGGGGGAGCGCGACGAAGCGCCGATGCTCTATATCGGTGAGGAAGTCGGTGACGGCAAAGGGCCGCGCATTGACATTGCGCTTGATCCGCTCGAAGGCACAGATATCACGGCGGCAGGCGGGCCAAACGCAATGGCCGTTATTGCCATGACCGATGAGGGCGGATTTTTGAACGCGCCCGATGTTTACATGGACAAAATCGCGGTCGGCCCCGGTGTTAATCCGAATGTTCTCGACCTTGATGCGCCGATCGGTGATGTGCTGAAAAAACTTGCCGCCGAGAAAAGCGCGAATGTCGGGGAGCTGACCGTTTGTATTCTTGATCGTCCGCGCCATGCCGATCTTATCAAGGGCGTAAGGGAAGCGGGCGCGCGCATTATCCTGATCGGTGATGGCGATGTCAGCGCCGTGATCGCAACGACAGAGGCCGATACGGGGATTGATCTTTACGTCGGCACTGGCGGCGCGCCCGAGGGCGTTCTGGCGGCGGCGGCCTTGCAATGTATCGGCGGCGCGATGCTGGGGCGTTTGGTTTTCCGCAACAATGATGAGATCGCCCGCGCCGAGCGTTGGGGTATTCAGGATTTGAAAAAAATCTATACCACCGATGATTTGGCAAAGGGTGAGAATGTTATGTTCGCCGCAACGGGCGTAACGGATGGAACGATGCTGCGCGGCGTGCGCCGTTTTGCGGGCGGTGCGAAAACCTCTTCGCTTGTGATGCGCTCTAAATCCGGCACAATTCGCCGCATCGAGGCCACCCATAATTTCAAGCGCAAGGACTGGATCACCGGAGTTTAAAAGCTTGGGGGCATAGGGTATAGTATAGAGAGAGGATAGAGGCGCGGTATGCAGCGGCCTTCTTATATATCGGATGCGGATACGGATTCTAACAGTCCCAATTCTGATCCTCATCCTAGTTCCACCAGCAGCCCTGCGGAAGATACTCGCCGTACGGAGATGAATATAAATTCTCTTTCGAATAAAAAATGGGTGATCCGTACCCCCGATTTTGATGAGATTGAATATATCGCCCGCAAGCATGATCTTCCCGATTATATTGCGCGTCTGCTTCTTGTGCGCGGCGTTGAGAAAGAGGGTTTGAGCGCTTTTTTATCGCCGACGCTCAAGGACAATCTCCCCAGCCCGTTTTTGCTGCAAGATATGGAGGCGATGGCCGATTTTGTCGCTGATAAAATATTGAGCGGGGAAAAATTCGGGATTTTCGGCGATTTTGATGTGGACGGCGCAACCTCAACCGCAATTTTGTACCGCGTCTTGAGCGCCTACGGCCTTAGCGATATTTCGTTTTATATCCCAGACCGCCTGCGCGAGGGCTACGGGCCAAATATCAACGCAATGAAAGTCCTGAAAGAGCAGGGCGCACAGACCGTTTTTATCCTTGATTGCGGCAGCACTTCTCACGATGTTATCACCCAAGCCAAGCAGGATTTGGGGCTGGATATTATCGTTCTTGACCACCACCAGACCGAAGATAAGCTCCCGCCCGCTGATTTTATTATCAATCCGAAACGTGCGGAGGATAATTCAGGGCTGGAGATGATGGCGGCGTGCGGCGTGACCTTCATGGCATGTATTGCGCTGAATGTGAAATTGCGCGAGCGTGATTACTTCAAATCCCGCGGGGTGAAAGAGCCTGATTTGCGGAGCTATCTTGATTTGCTTGCTCTCGGAACAGTCTGCGATATGGTGCCGCTGGTGGGGGTGAACCGCCTGTTCGTCAAGGCGGGATTCGGGCAGTTTCAATCCAGCGAAACTATAGGCCTTCAGCGCTTGATGGAGGTTGCGAAACTCTCCCCGCCGATCAACACTTATCATGCGGGGTTTGTGCTGGGGCCGCGCATCAATGCGGGTAGCCGCATTCACAAATCCGATCTGGGCGCGAAATTGCTCACAACCAATGACCCCGAAGAGGCGCTGAATATCGCGTGGAGTCTCAATGATTGCAATGATAAGCGCAAGTCGATTCAGGAAACCATGGAGGCTGAAGCCATAGCCAAGGTCGAGCAATTCAACCTCCATGAAGATGCGGTGATTGTTGTGGATGATGCGGCGTGGCATTCGGGCTTGAGCGGCCTTGTCGCGGGCAAGCTCAAGGATAAATACGGCAAGCCAGCCTGCGTTGTGACTTATGCGCTCAATGCTGATGGCTCACGCGAGGGGCGCGGTTCAGGGCGTTCGATTATCGGGGTGAATATCGGTAAGGCGTTTATGAGCGCGGTTGAGCGCGAAATCCTGATCAAGGGCGGAGGTCACGCTATGGCGGGCGGCTTTACGCTTGATCCAGATCGGCTGGCGGATCTGCGCGCATTTTTGAACGCACATATTCAAGAGCAGCTGCAATCCGACCCAAGTTTGTATGATGAGGAATTACAGATTGATGCGCTGCTGACGATTTCGGGCGCGCAAAATATCGATCATGTCGAAGCCTTGGAACGCACGGTCGGGCCGTTCGGGCAAGACTGGCCGGAGCCGTTATTTGCCTTTCGGCGCGTCAAGATATTCTCCCCCGTTCTGCGCGGGGAAAAGCATGTCAGCTTTATGATGGCGTCCTCCGATGGCGGCGGGCGGATGAAGGCCATGGCCTTTAGCGCGCTTGATAAGCCCTATGGCGAGATATTGCTGAGCGGCGGGCAGCAGGGGAAAGCGTTCGATATTGCGGGTTATCTCAAAATCAATGACTGGCAGGGGCGGCGCTCGGTTGAATTGACGGTGAAGGACATCGCCATTTCTACAGAGTAAAACAACCCTTACTTTATTCAAAAAACTCCAGCTTCACTGCGCTTTTATCTTTGCTGTCAGGAGGCAGAACCTTGCGGTAAAAACAGCTTCTGCGGCCTGTGTGGCAACTCGTCTCAGCGGCGTGCTGCCCGTCATGCGTCGGCGATACAGGCATATCCACAACCGCCACCAGGCAATCCTGATCGCAATCCACGCGCATCTCGACCAGTTTTTGCACCATTCCGCTGGTTGCGCCCTTGTGCCAAAGCTCTTGGCGTGAGCGCGACCAGTAATGCATCTCTCCGCTCGCCAGCGTGGCCTCAAGCGCCGCATCATTCATATAGGCCACCATCAAAACGGCTTGATCGATATGGCTGACAACAACGCAGGGAATAAGGCCGTTTGCATCGAATTTCGGGGAGAATTCAAGGCCTTCCTCATAGTTGGTTTTTTGTGGAGTATTGCTCATATTGGCGGCTTGCCCTGATTAACTGTTGATTTTTGTGAATTGTGCTATATAAAGCACTCACACATATATGTTATATTTTTACCCGTTAGATGCAATAATTTAGTAATTTCATGTCATTGGAAAATCTTTCATTTCAGGATTTGGGTCTTAGCCCCAATATTCTTAAAGCACTGGATGAGTGCGGATATAAAACACCGACCCCCATTCAGGAAAAGGCCATCCCCGCCATTTTGATGATGCGGGATGTTGTCGGATTGGCGCAAACCGGAACCGGAAAAACCGCGAGTTTTACACTGCCGATGCTTGAGATTCTGGCTGATGGCCGCGCCAAGGCGCGTATGCCGCGCTCGCTCATCCTCAGCCCGACGCGTGAGCTGGCCGCCCAGATCGCCGATAATTTCGACACACACGGCAAATATTCCAAGCTGACAAAGGCTTTGCTGGTTGGCGGCACATCAATGGATGAGCAAATAAAAATTCTGGAGCGCGGCGCCGATGTGTTGATTGCAACGCCGGGGCGTTTTCTCGATTTGTTCGAGCGCGGGAATATCTTGCTGACCGATATCAAGATTTTCGTGATTGATGAGGCCGATAAGATGATGGATATGGGCTTTATCCCTGACATCACCAAGATCGCAAGCCTGCTGCCGCCCATTCGTCAGACATTATTATTCTCGGCGACGATGCCGCCTGAGATTCGCAAGCTGACCGAAAAATTCCAGAGCAGCCCGAAAGAGGTTTCCGTCAATCCGCCTGCTGAAACGGCCAAGACGATCAAACAATTCCTGGTGATGAGTGCGCCCAAACAAAAGCGCGATACGTTGCTGGAGGTTATTAAAACCGAAAACGTCGCCAATGCGTTTATCTTTTGTAACCGCAAACGCGATATTGACGGGCTGGCGGTTTACCTGAAATCCAAGGGCTTCGCGGCGGCGGGGCTGCATGGTGATATGAACCAGTCACAGCGCACCGAAACGCTGGGGCGGTTTAAATCCAATGAGATCAGCCTGCTGGTTTGCAGCGATGTGGCCGCGCGCGGTATTGATATTCAGGGCGTTTCGCATGTGTTCAACTTTGATGTGCCGCTCAACGCCGATGATTACGTGCACCGCATTGGCCGCACAGGCCGCGCCGGAAAAGAGGGGCGGGCGTGGATGATTGCGACACCTTCCGAGGATAAGCAGCTTACCGCCATTCAAAAACTGACCAAAAACCAGATTGAAACGGTTGAGGTCGGGAAGGGCGCAAAAAGCTCTCAAGGTGCTACCAAAAGCGTCCAAAACAACAAAGACCACAAAGACGATAAGCGCAATTCAGAGCCAAAAAGCGTCAAGCCTTCAAAGCCAAAGCATGAGCAAAAGCCTGAACAAAGGCACGAGCAAGCGCAAAAGTCGCGCTCCGCCAAACAAGAGCCACGCGAGAGCGGCGACCAAAATACCAAAGGCTTTGGCGAGGAAATGCCAGCATTTTTTGTCAATAAAAATTAAATCTGCAAATTCCCACTTCGCAAATGCCATGGCGGGTTGTAAGGTTACATGAATTCAAACCTTATCGCGCTCATGTTACTCAAAACCTGTAAATTTCTGTTTCTTTCGGCCGGCGTTTCTCTTATCCCCGTGCATATGGCGCATGCCCAGCTTTTGACAGGCTTTGGCGAATCTGTTGCGCCGAAGGCTCAAGAGCCTCAATCTCAAATTGCACAGGAAGAGGTTTTAGGGGATACAGCTTGGTCTGCTCCGTTAACTCAGTTGCAGCCTATAGCGATGGCCTCTTCGGAAGCTTCAGCAACATCTATGGCATCGCCAAAAAATAATCCTGTTGAAAGCTCTCAAGGCGGCCTATTAACGGGGTTCGGTGAAATATTTGAGCCTGCACAACGAATTCCAGAAATGTCAGCCGCGCAGCCCGTAGCGCCTTCGCCATCAGAGCTTTCTCGGTTCCCGCTGACATCGCCTTTTCCATCCGCGCAGCCTGATCTATCAAATCCCGTTGACCTGCAAGCCGATTACCTGACCAATGATGAGAATACGAATACGGTTACGGCGTTCGGGAATGTGATGATGATGCAAGATGACCGCATTTTGCGCGCGGACGAGATCAGCTATAACACCGCATCCGACCGCGTGATTGCCCGCGGGCATGTCGTGCTTAACGAGCCGAGCGGCGATATTCACACCGCGGATGAGGTTGAGCTGACTGATTCTATGAAATCAGGCTTTGTGGAGAGGTTGGAATCGATTTTGGCCGATGGCTCACGCTTTACGGCGGCGCGGGGGCGGCGCGAAAACGCGCAAAGAATTATCATGAGTGATGCGAGCTATACCGCATGTGACCCATGCAAAAGCGATCCTGACAAGCCGCTGACATGGCGGCTGCGCGCATCCGAGGTCACACATCACGAGGAGGAGCAGCGCATTTCCTATCGCAATGCACGGCTTGAAATGTGGGGTGTGCCGGTGCTTTACACGCCGTATTTTTCGCATCCGGACGGCAGTGTCGAGCAAAAAAGCGGTTTTTTAACGCCAGAATTTGGAATAGACAGCCAACTTGGTGTGAATGCGGGAACACGCTATTACTGGGGAATCGCGCCGGATAAGGATGCGACAATCGGTCTTAGGGCTTTTTCTAAACAGCTACCGCTTGTGACGGCGGAATGGCGGCAACGTTGGGATAATGCGTCTTTGCGGGCGCAAGGCGGCGTTACATATTCCGAGCGGCGCGATAAGGTTGGCGGGCAAAATCTAACGGTTGATGAAGAATTGCGCGGTCATGTTTTTGCTGACGGCTTGGTTGATATTAACGACAAATGGCGCGGAGGTCTGAAGCTCGAATACGCTTCGGACGATCAATATATGCGCCAATATGATTTCAGCAAAAAAGACGTTTTGAGCAATGAGTTATATGCTGAGCGCTTTTCAGGGCGCAATTATAGCGCTGTCAGGTTCTTGGCGTTTCAGGACGTCCGCGTCGGGCAATTGCGCAATAACAACCAGCCGCAAATCCTCCCCGAGGTCACATCAAGCTGGGTTGGCGAGCCTGATTCCGTTCCGATTATTGGCGGGCGTTGGCAAATCGACGGCTCGATGTTGGGCTTGCACCGCGAAGGGTCGGGGGCGGATATGGGGCGCGCCAGTTTGGAAACCTCTTGGCATCGTAGATTGGTCTCTGATTACGGTCTTTTGACCACTCTGGACGGCAGTTTGCGCGGCGATGTTTATACGCTGACCAACCAGCCCGCAACCCAGCCTAGAGGCGACAGCTATACCACCAGCCGCTTGTTTCCGCAATTCCACACCCAGAGCAGTTATCCGATCGCCCGTAATTTTGAGCGCTTTCAATATGTGATTGAGCCTGTGGCCTCTTTAACGCTCGCTCCGCGCCTTAATAAAAACAGTATCGTTCCGAACGAGGACAGTCAGGACGTGCAAATTGACAGCGCCAATTTGTTCAACCCCAACCGCTTCCCCGGCTATGACCGCATAGAGGATAAATCGCGCGTGACTTACGGAATGCGTAACAGCCTGTTCGGGCATGACGGCAGCGCATTCGAAGCATTTCTGGGGCAAAGCTATAGACTTGATAATGACAATAATCCTTTCCCCGTCGGTTCAGGTCTTGAAAATCAAAAATCGGATTATGTCGGCGATATTTACATGAATTACCGCGGCAAATACGGGTTGAATTATCGTTTTCAATACGGGTCTGAAACGCTCAAATCCCGCCGCCACGAAATTGATGCAACGGCTACGATCGGCAAGCTCAGCCTGTCCTCAACCTATTTGTATACGGCGGCTGTTCAAGGAACGGGGATCAATAACAGCCGTGAACAATTGGGCGCGAATGCGGGATATTTCCTGACGGATAATTGGCGCATCAATGGTGGAGCGGTTCAGGATTTAGGGGTTAATTCAGGACTTCGTTACGCCTATGGCGGGCTGGATTATTTCGGTCAGTGTCTGACATGGTCAACCCGCCTTGAGCGAAACCTTACCGATGATGCATCAGGAAACAGCAATACAGCGCTGACATTCCGTATCGGTCTTCGTAACCTTGGCGAGTTCCAGTCCTCTGCCATTGAAATCGCCACGACCGAAGCTAGAGATTCTATATCGTCTTCTTCATCAATAGCGCCTTAAAAGCCTTAAAAGCCTTATAGAGTAAAAATCTAAAGCGTACCGAACAAACGGTCGCCGGCATCGCCCAATCCGGGGACGATATAAGCTTTTTCATTCAGCTTTTCATCGAGCGCCGCCGTGTAAACGGGAATATCGGCATAGGATTTGCGGAAAACAGCAACCCCTTCCGGCGCGGCGACCAGAGCCATGAACATCACATTGCTCGGCTTCACGCCATGGCGTTCCAAAACCTGAACCGCGTGAACGGCGGAATTTCCAGTGGCCAGCATCGGGTCAACCAGAATGAATTTGCGGTTTTTTGCGCTCGGCAGCTTCACCAGATATTCATGCGGCTGGTGGGTTTCGTGGTCACGATACAGCCCGATATGCCCGATCACGGCGGATGGCATAAGTTCGTTCAGCCCCTCGCTCATCCCCAATCCGGCACGTAAAATCGGCACAATCGCTGGGCGATCACCGTCCAGAACGGGCGCATCCATCATCGTCAGCGGCGTTTCGATCTTGCGGGTGGTCAGCGCCAGCCCGCGCGTAATCTCATACCCCATCAACAGCGAAATTTCCTTAAGATAGGCGCGGAACTGCTTTTGCTCGCAGCCCTTAAACCGCATCATCGAGAGCTTATGCTGCACCAACGGGTGATCGACAATAAAAAGATTTTTGAAATCAGGATGCTCTATCATGCCAAGCACAGTAGTCAGCCGCCTGAATTTTGGCAAGCGCTTCGACACTTTGGCCTTTATTTTTTAGTGCAAATGCCCTAAAAAAACAGATCAGGCCTGATCTGTTTTCAAACCAAGGATAAAAAAGAATGCCGACCCCGATCACCATGCCCGCCCTTTCCCCGACCATGACCGAAGGCACTTTGGCCAAATGGCTCAAGAAGGAGGGCGATATTGTTTCCTCAGGCGATGTGATTGCCGAGATTGAAACCGATAAGGCAACGATGGAGGTTGAGGCCGTTGATGAGGGCAAGATTGCCAAAATCCTGATCGCTGCGGGTACGGAAAATGTGCCTGTGAATGAAGTGATTGCGCTGCTACTTGAAGAAGGTGAAGACGAAAGCGCGCTGTCTGGGTTTGAGGCGGGCAAGGCCGCAGAGTCAAAACCTGCCGCTAGCGACGCGCCGCAACAGGCGCAAGAGCAAAGCGCAGCCCAGAGCGCCGCCGCGCCATCAGCGTCTAAAGATTCTAACGCTTCCAATTCCGCTAATTCTTCGGGCGCTTCAAGCACTCAAAAATCGGATGGCCGTGTTTTTGCCTCGCCTTTGGCCAAGCGCATTGCTGCCCAAGCGGGGGTTGATCTCTCAAAGGTGACGGGCACAGGGCCGCATGGCCGTATCGTCAAGGAAGATGTCGAAAAGGCGCAAAAATCAGGCACGGCGGGCGCTGCGAATACTGCTTCTGGCTCTGCTGCTGGCGCAAAACCAAGCGCCCCGACCGCGCAAGGCCCTGATGCCAAGGCTTTGGCCGATATGCTGGGGATGGAATATTCTGAAATTCCGAACAACAATATCAAAAAGGTAACGGCGCGCCGCCTGTTGGAAGCCAAGCAAACCATTCCGCATTTCTATCTCACGGTTGAATGTGTGCTTGATAATTTGCTGGCCGCGCGTGAGGAATTGAACGCACAAGCCAACGGCGCTTATAAGATTTCGGTTAATGATTTTGTCATCAAGGCTTCGGCAATGGCGCTTCATGCTTATCCTGCAGCCAATGTGTCATGGACGGATGCGGCGTTGTTGCAATACAAACATGCCGATATTTCGGTGGCGGTTGCAACGCCGAACGGCCTGATTACGCCGATCATCAAAAAGGCGGAAACCAAGGGGTTGGCCGAAATCTCGCAGGAGATGAAAGATCTCGCCGGACGCGCCCGTGAAGGCAAGCTCAAGCCGGAGGAATTTCAGGGCGGGACATTCTCGATTTCCAATCTCGGTATGTTCGGGGTGCAGGAATTTAACGCCATCGTCAATCCACCGCAAAGCTGTATTCTTGCGGTCGGGGCGGGCATTCAAAAGCCTGTCGTGGTGAATGGTCAGCTTGAGATTAAAACTGTTATGAGCGTGACGCTTTCCACCGATCACCGCAGTGTTGATGGCGCGGTCGGGGCGGAATTCTTGCAATATCTCAAGCGTTACATTGAAAATCCGGTCAGTATGCTGGTGTAAGTTTTTATAAAAGCAGAAGGTCATTACAGGGAGTTGTCACAAATGAAAAAAATGAAATTTTTGAAATTCGCTTTAGCGTTGATTTTTGTGGTCGGTTTGAGCGCATGTCAGCAGCATCATCCGAAACATCCGCATGCGGGTGGTGGGTTCTGCCCGCCGGGTCATGCAAAGAAAGGCAATTGCTGATGTCTGAATTTGAAGCAAGTATGGAGCGATTGAACGCAGCCTTTAACGATGTTGCTCAAGCCATTCAAGCGGAGCTGCCCGCTATCTGGGATGCGGCGGTTGAGGCTTATGGTGTGGATGATTCTCAAACGCTCGTGACATTGTTGGCGGCCAGAAATGCACCGGGTTTCGGCGGAAAATCATTGGTCGAGGTCGCCAAAGAGCATGGCGAGCAGAGCGTGATTGATTATCTGGGTGCGGTTGCTCACGGCGTTTATGTGTAGGGAATTTATTTTTAGGGTATATTTTCATGAAAACGATTATCGAACCATTTCGCATTAAATCCGTCGAGCCGATCAAAATGACAACCCGCGCCGAGCGGGAAGCCTATTTAAAGGCGGCCAATCACAATCTGTTCACGCTCGATTCCGAAAATGTCATCATTGACCTCTTGACTGATTCCGGCACATCTTCGATGAGTGCGGCGCAATGGGCGGGGGTTATGGTCGGAGATGAGTCTTATGCGGGCAGCCCGTCATATCATCGTTTCGAAGCGGCTGTGCGTAACCTTATGCCGTTCAAATATGTTATTCCGACCCATCAGGGGCGCGCCGCCGAGCGCATTTTGTTTTCCGTGGTCAGCAAGGCGGGGCAGTTCATCCCCAACAACACCCATTTCGACACAACCCGCGCCAATATCGAGGCGGGCAAGGCGGTTGCGGTTGATCTGGTGATTGAAGAGGGCAAAAATCCCGCGCTCGACCATCCGTTCAAGGGCAATATGGATACGGACAAGCTGGAGCAGCTGATCGCCGAAAAGGGCGTGGAGAATATCCCGCTTTGCATGATAACCGTTACCAACAATTCCGGCGGCGGCCAGCCTGTCTCGATGGCCAATATCCGCAAAGTCTCTGAAATCTGCAAGAAACACGCAATCCCTTTCTTTATTGATGCTTGCCGCTTTGCCGAAAACGCATGGTTTATCAAGCAGCGCGAGGATGGCTACAAGGATAAGCCCGTGGCCGAGATTGTCCGCGAGATGTTCTCCTATGCCGATGGCTGTACGATGAGCGCGAAAAAAGATGCGCTTGTGAATATGGGCGGCTGGCTGGCGCTCAATGATGATAAATGGGAAGAGCAATGCCGCAATATCCTGATCCTGACCGAGGGCTTTCCGACCTATGGCGGGCTGTCGGGGCGGGATCTTGAGGCTATCGCCATCGGCTTGTCCGAAGTGGTGGATGAGGATTATCTGCGCTACCGCATGGCGTCCACCGCCTATGTCGGGGATCGTTTGATCGAGGCGGGCGTTCCGATTGTGCGTCCTGTCGGCGGTCATGCGATCTATATTGATGCGCGGGCGTTCCTGCCGCATATTCCGCCGCTTGAATATCCGGGGCAGGCGCTGGCTTGCGCATTATACCTGCATGGCGGGATCAGGGGCTGCGAGATCGGCACGGTGATGTTTGGCCTTCAACCCGACGGAACGGAAAAACCCGCCGCCATGGATCTGGTACGCTTGGCCATCCCGCGCCGTGTCTATACCGAAAGCCATATGCTATATGTCCTCGAAGTGATTTTGGAGGTTTTTGCACAGCGTGAGCGCCTCAGCGGTATGAAAATTGACTGGCAGCCGCAGGCTCTTCGCCATTTTACCGCAAAATTTTCCTATAAACCCAACGCCGCCCAAAACGGCAAACCAGAAGAAAAGGCCGCCTAGCCATGCAAGCCTGTGATGAAGATATTCAAACCCCCGAACAGCGCGAAGAAGCGATGGAACGACTGGCGGAAGCTGTGTTCTTTCAGTTCGCCGAGCACGCTATAGACAAGCCAAGCACAACGTTTGACAATCAATCGCCGCGCGAATTTGTAAGGCAAGGCATTGAGGAGTACAGGCAAGTTGAAGAGTTTCTCTTGAGCCATGCCTCAGAAATTAAATTTGGCAATGAAGCCTGAACACTGTCCGATATAAAAAATGGTGAAAAATAATGAGCAATAATAGCAATCAATCTTTTGATGTGGTCGTCATCGGCGGCGGGCCGGGTGGTTATGTTGCCGCCATTCGCGCATCCCAGCTTAAAATGAAGGTCGCACTGATCGAGGCGCAGCATCTGGGCGGTATTTGCCTGAACTGGGGATGCATCCCGACCAAGGCGCT
>JBKBPR010000010.1:0-29120 GCA_046293135.1 Alphaproteobacteria bacterium
GTTACTGCTCCTTTTCGAACTTATAAAAACTCAATTACTTTAAACTTATCCAATCAATACGCTTACGCGCCCAACTTTTCTTTTACCTCAGCCGCGATCTGCGCCGGTACAGGCTCATAATGATCGAACTGCATCGTGTATTGCGCGCGGCCTTGTGACATAGAGCGCAATGTATTGATGTAACCGAACATATTGGCCAAAGGCACCATCGCTGTAATCACTTTCGCATTTCCGCGATCACCCATGGAATTAATCTGACCACGACGTGAGTTAAGATCACCGATAATATCACCCATGTAATCTTCAGGCGTAACAACTTCAACCTTCATCATTGGCTCAAGAAGTTGTGGTCCAGCCTTCTGCATCGCCTCTTTGAATGCCGCTTTTGCTGCAATTTCAAAGGCAAGAACAGAGGAGTCAACATCGTGGTAAGATCCATCAACCAGCTCCACACGGAAGTCAACAACAGGGAATCCAGCAATAATACCAGTTTCCTGAGCCTGCATAAGACCCTTATCAACGCCCGGAATATATTCTTTCGGAACACTACCGCCGACGATTTTGGATTCAAATGAATAACCCACTCCCGCTTCATTCGGATAGAAAATCAAATCGATTTTCGCGAACTGACCAGAACCACCAGACTGCTTCTTGTGCGTGTAAGAAATTTCAGTCTTTTTGGTGATTGTTTCACGATAAGCCACCTGCGGCGCACCGATATTCGCTTCAACTTTAAATTCGCGCTTCATACGATCAACAATAATATCAAGGTGTAATTCACCCATACCTTTGATGATCGTCTGGCCGGATTCATGGTCAACCGACACGCGGAAAGATGGATCTTCCGCCGCCAAACGCTGAAGCGCTTGTGACATTTTTTCCTGGTCAGCCTTTGTTTTCGGCTCAACCGCAATCTCGATAACAGGCTCAGGGAATTCCATACGCTCCAGAACAACCTGCTTTTGCATGTCACATATCGTGTCACCAGTTGTTGTATCTTTCATGCCAACAAATGCAACAATATCACCAGCAAAGGCTTCGCTGATTTCTTCGCGGTTGTTTGAATGCATCAAAAGCATACGGCCAACGCGCTCACGCTTGTCTTTCACCGAATTTTGCACGTAAGAGCCGGATGTAATCTTACCGGAGTAAATACGCGCAAATGTTAGCGTTCCAACAAACGGGTCGTTCATAATTTTGAAGGCCAACGCCGAAAAAGGCTCATCATCTGAAGGCTTACGGTTTTCCGCCTCATCAGAATCAACCTTCATACCTTTTGTTTCGCCGATATCCAAAGGAGAAGGCAAATATTCAACAACGGCATCAAGCATAGGCTGAACACCCTTATTTTTGAAGGCCGTACCGCACAACACAGGAACAAACGCGCCTGAAATCGTACCCTTACGGATGCATTTTTTCAGCGTATCAATATCCGGCTCTTTGCCTTCAAGGTAGGCTTCCATCGCCGCATCATCTTGCTCAACTGCAAGCTCAATAAGCTTCTCACGGTATTCTTGTGCTTTATCAGCCAAATCCGCAGGAATATCAACATAAGAGAATGACGCGCCCAAGGCCTCACCATCCCATACAACAGCCTTCATACGGACAAGGTCAATACAGCCCGCAAAATCACTTTCCGCACCAATCGGCAGCTGGATCACACAAGGAACAGCGCCCAAACGATCAACAATCATGTCAACAGTGTTGTAGAAATCGGCGCCGATTTTATCCATTTTGTTCACAAAGCACATACGCGGCACTTTGTATTTGTCGGCCTGACGCCATACTGTTTCAGTCTGCGGCTCAACGCCTGCATTGGCATCAAAAACAGCAATCGCGCCATCAAGAACACGCAACGAACGCTCAACCTCAATCGTGAAGTCAACGTGCCCCGGTGTGTCAATGATATTCAAACGGAAACGATCACCTTTGTAAGGACCATCTTTCGGGGAATCCCAGAATGTCGTCGTCGCCGCAGAGGTAATTGTAATACCGCGCTCTTGCTCCTGCTCCATCCAGTCCATGGTCGCCGCGCCATCATGTACTTCACCAATTTTGTGTGACTTGCCGGAGTAAAACAAAATACGCTCGGTCGTTGTTGTCTTACCCGCATCAATATGCGCCATAATTCCAAAGTTCCGATAATGATCAATTGCGTGTTCGCGTGCCATAATTCTATCTTCCTATTTTCTAAACGTCGTTCCGTTATATCCGTTGTCGTATTTTCTAAGCTGTTTCGATTACCATCTGTAATGCGCAAAAGCCTTGTTCGCATCTGCCATTTTGTGGGTGTCGTCACGCTTTTTCACAGCAGAGCCGCGGTCATTGGCCGCTTCAAACAATTCATTCGCCAAACGCTCAATCATTGTGTTTTCGTTACGCTTACGCGCCGCATCAATGATCCAGCGTATAGCCAAAGCCATCGCACGCTCGGAGCGAACCTCAACCGGAACCTGATAGGTCGCACCACCAACACGGCGGGAACGCACTTCCAATTTCGGCTTCACATTTTTCAGAGCATCATGGAACAAGCGCAAGCCCTTTGACTTTGCTGCAACCGCATCGCCTTCAAAGCTCTTGCCTTCTTTGGCAGCTTTGCTTTCCAAGATTTCCACCGCGCCATAAACAATTTTCTCGGCGACGGATTTCTTACCATCAACCATAACATTGTTCATGAACTTGGTCAGAACCACATCTCCGAACTTCGGATCTGGCAAAACTTCGCGTTTTTCTGCTCTATGACGACGTGACATATATAATGCTCCTCAATAAATTATTTCGGCCTCTTCACGCCGTAACGTGAACGAGCCTGCTTACGATCCTTAACGCCCTGCGTATCAAGCGCACCGCGAATAATTGTATAACGCACACCCGGTAAGTCTTTTACACGACCACCGCGCACCAGCACAACAGAGTGCTCCTGCAGGTTGTGGCCTTCACCCGGAATGTAGCAAATAACTTCCATACCTGTTGTCAAGCGCACTTTGGCGACCTTACGTAAAGCGGAGTTCGGCTTTTTCGGCGTGGTTGTATAAACACGCGTACAAACGCCACGACGCTGAGGATTGCTCTTCAGCGCTCTGTTTTTCTTTCTTTTAACAACCTGCTCACGCGGTTTACGAATTAATTGTTGAATGGTTGGCATACCTAAACCTTCACTTTTCAATACATTTCAATTTTGGATGGAGCATTTAGCGCATATCGCGGAATAAAGTCAACAGCAATTCCACAATATCAGCGGGTCAAATGCAGAGCATCCGTTTCAGGATGATGCGCGGCTTTTAACGAAAATATCGCACCGCAACTCATCAGATTGGCGGACAATAAGGGAAACCCTATTTTCTGTCAAGGGAAAAACTCGATTTTCAACAATAAAAAAACGCCCAGAAAGCTCGGGGCGTTTTTCACAATAATTTCAAAGCGTAAGCCTTTGATAAAAACAGCTAAATTCTAACCGTTTGCGGCTTCTTTGTGATCGTCCTCAGCAACAACATCAGCTTCCGGCAATGCGGGGACATCCGCCGCATCAATCGCTTCTGCGCTTTGCTGAGCGGCCATGGCCACTTTATCACGCTGCGCTGCGACACGCTTGACATCATTGACATAGGCACCCGTACCCGCCGGAATCAAACGACCGACAATTACGTTTTCCTTGAGGCCGTTCAAGCGGTCAACCTTGCCTTGTGTCGAAGCTTCAGTCAGAACGCGTGTTGTCTCTTGGAAGGAGGCCGCAGAGATAAAGCTGCGGGTTTGCAACGAGGCTTTGGTAATACCTTGCAGGACAGGCTTGGCCACCGCAGGGCGCTTGCCCTCATCGATATATTTCTGGTTTGCGGCTTCAAAGACTTCGCGGTCCTCAATTTCGCCGACCAGATATGTCGTGTCGCCAACTTCCTGAATTTCAACCTTCTGCAACATCTGGCGGACGATAACCTCAATGTGCTTGTCATTGATTTTCACACCCTGCAGACGGTAAACATCCTGCACTTCATTCGTAAGGTAATCAGCCAGAGCCTCAACCCCCAGAACATCGAGAATGTCGTGCGGCACCAATGCCCCATCAAGAAGCGCATCCCCCTTACGGACGAAATCGCCTTCCTGAACGGCCAAATGCAGACCTTTCGGGATCAGATATTCACGCGGCTCACCATCAGCGGCATTGGCAGGCTTCACAACAATACGGCGCTTGGCCTTATAGTCCTTACCGAACTCAACATAACCGTCGATTTCAGAGATAATCGCAAAGTCTTTCGGACGACGCGCCTCGAACAATTCAGCCACGCGCGGTAGACCTCCGGTAATATCGCGGGTTTTTGATGTCTCACGCGGGATACGCGCCACAATATCACCAGCCTTCACATCTTGCCCGTTCTCAATCGACAGGATCGAGTCAACCGACATGTAGTAATTGGCCGGAAGACCGCTTGGCAGATTGATCACATTGCCTTTCTTATCAAGCAGAGAAATCCGAGGCTTCAGATCGCTGCCCTTAGGCTGTGAGCGCCAGTCAATAACGCGGCGGGACGAAATTCCGGTCGTTTCATCAACCTGATCGATAATCGAAACACCTTCGACAAGGTCAAAGAAATGCGCCACACCGTCCTTTTCTGTGATGATCGGAATCGTATATGGATCCCACTCAACCAGCCTGTCTCCGGCCTTGACCTTCGCACCGTCTTCAACACGCAAACGCGCGCCGTAAGGAATACGGTGTGTTTCCTTGTCTTTGCCTTTTTCGTCAACCAGTGCAATCTCCGTGTTTCGTCCCATAACGATGGAAACGCCATCAGAGTTCTTCACGATGTTCTTGTTGCGAATTTCAACCTTGGCATTGACGCTGGCATCAACATGGGAGCGCTCTGCGCCCTTCTGTGCCGCACCACCAATGTGGAACGTCCGCATCGTCAACTGCGTACCCGGCTCACCGATAGATTGTGCCGCCATAACGCCGATAGCCTCACCTACATTCACTTCGCTTCCGCGCGCCAGATCACGCCCATAACATTTTGCACAAATTCCGACTTCGGATTCACACGTCAATACCGAGCGAACAAGCACTTCATCAACGCCGGCTGTCTCAACCTGCTCTGATGTAATCTCGTCCATAATTTCGCCGGCCTTGACAATGACCTCGCCATTCAGCGGGTTCACAATATCAATCGCCGCCGCACGTCCCAAAATCCGCTCGGACAAGGACACAACGACATCTGCGCCATTCATCACAGCCCGCATCTTGATACCGTTTTGCGTACCGCAATCACGCTCTGTCACGATTGCATCTTGCGCAACATCCACCAGACGACGTGTTAGGTAACCGGAGTTCGCAGTCTTCAGGGCTGTATCAGCCAAGCCTTTCCGCGCACCGTGGGTAGAGTTAAAGTATTCAAGAACTGTCAAACCTTCCTTGAAGTTCGAGATAATCGGCGTTTCGATAATCTCGCCCGACGGCTTGGCCATCAATCCGCGCATACCCGCGAGCTGACGTATCTGCGCTGCAGATCCCCGCGCTCCCGAATGTGCCATCATATAAACGGCATTCATATTGCCCGTTTCCAGTTTGGAAATTTTGCGCATCATAGCGTCGGCAACATCATCCGTACATTTCGACCAGATATCGACAACCTTGTTGTATTTTTCACCTTTTGTAATCAAACCATCCATGTATTGGTGTTCGAATTCGGCGACTTTTTCCTGCGCGGAATCAACCAGTGTTTGCTTCTCTTCAGGAATAATCAGATCATCCTTACCGATTGAAATACCGGAGATACAGGCATATTTAAAGCCCATCTTCATCAGGCGGTCAGCGAAGATCACAGCCTCTTTCTGGCCGCAATAACGGTAAACCGTATCAATGACGTTCGAGATTTCTTTCTTGGTCAAAATCTGGTTGATCAACGCAAACGGCACTTCCGGATGACGCGGCAACAAATCAGACATGATCATACGACCCGGCGTTGATTCAACAATCAGCGTAACAGGCTCGTTGTTCTCATTGACGGTGTGGTAACGGCATTTGATCTTGGCATGAAGACTCAAGACACCGCTTTCCAGCGCGTGCATAATCTCACCCGCACCGCGGAAGATCATGCCTTCACCCTTTTGACCATCCAGAGCGATCGAAAGGTAATAAATCCCCAAAACGATATCCTGTGACGGCACAATAATCGGCTTACCATTGGCTGGTGAGAGGATGTTGTTCGTTGACATCATCAAGCACCGCGCCTCAAGCTGCGCTTCCACGGATAGCGGCACGTGTACGGCCATCTGGTCACCGTCAAAGTCAGCGTTAAACGCTGTACAGACCAGCGGGTGAAGCTGGATCGCTTTTCCTTCGATCAAAACAGGTTCAAAGGCCTGAATACCCAAGCGGTGCAGCGTCGGTGCGCGGTTCAGCAATACGGGGTGCTCGCGAATAACCTCTTCAAGGATATCCCAAACTTCTGGGCGCTCTTTCTCAACCATCTTCTTCGCGGCCTTGACCGTCGAGGCCAAACCGTAAATTTCGAGCTTGTGATAGATAAACGGCTTGAACAGCTCCAGCGCCATTTTCTTCGGAATACCGCATTGGTGAAGTTTCAGCTCCGGCCCAACCACGATCACCGAACGACCTGAATAGTCCACACGCTTTCCGAGAAGGTTCTGACGGAAACGACCTTGCTTTCCTTTGAGCATATCGGACAAAGATTTCAGCGGACGCTTATTCGCACCAGTAATGACGCGGCCACGGCGGCCATTGTCAAAGAGCGCATCCACGGATTCTTGCAGCATCCGCTTTTCATTTCGCACAATAATGTCAGGGGCGCGCAGTTCGATCAGACGCTTCAAACGGTTATTACGGTTGATCACACGGCGATAAAGATCGTTCAAATCGGATGTCGCAAAACGGCCACCATCAAGCGGAACAAGCGGGCGCAATTCCGGCGGAAGAACAGGAACAACATCCAGAATCATCCACTCCGGACGCGTGCCGGATTCAATAAACGCATCGAGCAGCTTCATGCGCTTGACGAGTTTCTTACGCTTAGCTTCGGAATTGGTTTCGGCCAAATCTTCTTCAACCTTCACCTTTTCAGCTTCCAGATCCAGCGCGGATAGAATTTCCTTCATCGCCTCGGCACCGATTCCGGCGCGGAAATTTTCCTCGCCATATTCGTCCTGCGCCGCCATATACTCTTCTTCATTGAGCATCTGGAACGGCTTGAGCGGAGTCATGCCCGGCTCAATGACAATAAAGCTCTCAAAGTACAAAACGCGCTCAAGATCCTTCAGCGTCATATCCATGATCAGGCCGATGCGGGACGGCAGAGATTTCAAGAACCAGATATGCGCGACAGGCGAAGCCAGTTCAATATGCCCCATACGGTCACGGCGTACCTTGGTCAGCGTCACTTCAACGCCGCACTTCTCACAGATAATGCCCTTATATTTCATGCGCTTATATTTGCCGCACAGACATTCATAATCCTTGATCGGGCCAAAAATACGCGCGCAGAAAAGACCGTCTTTCTCCGGCTTGAAGGTACGGTAATTGATCGTTTCAGGCTTTTTTACCTCACCGTAAGACCAGCTGAGCATCTGTTCGGGCGATGCAATCGAAATCCGGATGCTGTCAAAGCTTTGCGGGCCTGTTGGCTGTCCAAAGAGGTTCATTAACTCGTTCATTTTTCTGCCTTCCTCAATTTTAATGTCACAGAGGCGAATTGCGCCTATTAAATTCCGTTATTCTTTTTATCTCGCCGGAGTGTTTGGGTTAAATCCGCCAGCGACAAGAGCGAAGCGCTTCATAAATAAAGCGCCCCGCTTAGATATTTTAATTATTACCCGATTGCTTCAGATCGACATTCAGACCCAGTGCTTTCAATTCCTTGGTCAAAACGTTGAAGGACTCAGGAATACCGATCTCGAAATTGTCTTCGCCGCGCACAATCGCTTCGTAGACTTTCGAGCGTCCGGCCACATCGTCCGACTTCACTGTCAGCATTTCTTGCAGCGTGTAGGCCGCACCATAAGCTTGCAGCGCCCAAACCTCCATCTCTCCGAAACGCTGGCCACCGAACTGCGCCTTACCGCCCAGAGGTTGCTGCGTCACAAGGGAGTATGGCCCAATTGAACGCGCGTGGATTTTATCATCCACCAAGTGGTGCAATTTGAGCATATACATATAGCCGACTGTCACAGGGCGGTGGAAATATTCCCCTGTCCGCCCGTCGATCAAACGCATCTGACCGGACTGATCCAAGCCTGCCTTTTCAAGCAGATCGGAAATGTCTTTTTCTTCTGCGCCATCAAAAACAGGTGTTGCCATCGGCACACCGCCGCGCAGATTATTCGCCATTTCAACGACTTGCTCCGCATCCAGCTTGCTGACTTTTTCTTTGTACTCGCGCTCGCCATAAACAAGTTTAAGCTTTTCATCCAAAGCCTTGCGCTCACCTGCACTCGGATTTTTGCGATCATTGAAATTGTCGATAATCTCACCGATCTGGCGACCCAAAGACGCTGAAGCCCAGCCCAAATGTGTTTCCAAAATCTGACCGACATTCATCCGTGACGGCACGCCGAGCGGATTAAGAACGATATCAACAGGCGTTCCGTCTTCAAGATATGGCATATCTTCAACAGGCATAATCTTGGACACAACACCTTTGTTTCCGTGACGGCCAGCCATTTTATCACCCGGCTGCATTTTACGCTTGATCGCAACAAAGACCTTTACCATCTTCATCACGCCCGGCATCAATTCATCACCGCGCTGAAGCTTTTCAACCTTGTTCTCGAAACGCTCCTTGATGTTGTCAACAGCATCATCAAACGATTTTGACATCGCCTCGATATCAGCCATCAACGCATCATCTTGAACTGCGATCTGACGCATTAGGCCACGCTTTTCAATATCGGCCAAATCCTGCGCCGTGATTTTTGCGCCTTTTTTAAGCTTCACATCCTTGGGAACAGAGGCCACGGTCTGACCAACCAACAACTCCGTCAAACGGCTATAGAAACCATCTTCCAAAATACGGCGCTCGTCATCACGGTCTTTGGCAAGACGTTCAATTTCCTCAGCCTCAATCGAGAGCGCACGCGCATCTTTATCCACCCCGCGGCGGTTAAATACACGCACTTCAACAATTGTCCCGACAGCACCGGGCGGCAGACGCAAAGACGTGTCTTTGACATCAGCAGCCTTCTCACCGAAGATCGCACGCAAAAGCTTTTCTTCTGGTGTCATCGGCGATTCACCTTTCGGCGTAACCTTACCGACCAGAATATCGCCAGGGCCAACTTCCGCACCAATGTGCACAATGCCAGCCTCGTCAAGATGCTTGAGCGCTTCTTCACCAACATTCGGAATATCGCGGGTAATTTCTTCGGTTCCGAGCTTCGTATCACGCGCCATCACCTCAAATTCCTCAATGTGAATAGAGGTAAAGACATCATCACTCACGATTTTTTCGGAAATCAGGATAGAGTCCTCGAAGTTGTAACCGTTCCACGGCATAAACGCCACGAGGATATTCTTACCCAAAGCCAATTCACCGAGCTGTGTTGATGGGCCGTCAGCAATTACATCGCCAGCCTTCACAACATCACCAACCTTCACCAGCGGGCGTTGATTGATACAGGTGTTTTGGTTCGAGCGCTGGAATTTCGCCAGCTTGTAAATATCAACAACAGGCTCATCAGCGCTTTGACGCTCACTGGCCTGAACAACGATACGGGTTGCATCCACCTTGGTAACAAATCCACCGCGGCGCGCCGCAACAGCAGCGCCAGAGTCACGCGCAACCGTAGCTTCCATCCCTGTTCCGACAAGCGGTGCAGAAGAATTCAGCAGTGGCACGGCCTGACGCATCATGTTCGAACCCATTAAAGCGCGGTTCGCATCGTCATTCTCAAGGAACGGAATGAGCGAGGCCGCAACCGAAACAATCTGCTTCGGTGAAACGTCGATGAACTCAATCAAATCAGGTGTAGACATCAAGTTCTCGCCCGCTTTACGGCAAGACACAAGCTCATTGACAAACTTGCCTTTCGGGTCAAGCTCGGAATTGGCCTGTGCGATTGTGTATTTCGCTTCTTCCATCGCTGACATGTAAACAACTTCGTCAGCAACTTTGCCATCGACAACGCGGCGATACGGGCTTTCGATAAAGCCATATTGATTGACACGGGCAAAGGTCGCCAATGAGTTAATCAAACCGATATTCGGGCCTTCAGGCGTTTCAATCGGGCAAATACGACCATAGTGAGTCGGGTGAACGTCACGAACCTCAAAGCCCGCCCGCTCACGCGTCAAACCACCGGGGCCAAGTGCTGACAGACGACGCTTATGCGTAATCTCGGAAAGCGGATTGGTCTGGTCCATAAACTGTGACAGCTGGGAAGAGCCGAAGAACTCACGCACTGCGGCTTGTGCAGGCTTGGAGTTAATCAAATCATGCGGCATATAGGTGTCAATCTCTACAGAGGACATACGCTCACGAATAGCGCGCTCCATACGCAACAACCCTATCCGCACCTGATTTTCCATCAACTCGCCAACAGAACGAACGCGGCGGTTACCAAGGTTATCAATATCGTCAACCTCGCCCTTACCGTCTTTCAAGCCATGCAAATATTTCAGGATTGCCAAAATATCCGCCTTACACAGAACGCGGAACTGGTCAGGCGCATCCAGATCAAGACGCGCATTCATCTTCACGCGGCCAACAGGCGAAAGATCATAACGCTCAGGATCAAAGAACAAGGACTGGAACAAAACATCAGCGGATTCAACAGTCGGCGGCTCACCGGGACGCATGACGCGGTAAATATCGATCAGCGCTTCTTCGCGCGTATCACATTTATCAACCATCATCGTATTGCGAACATAAGGGCCGATATTCAAGTGGTCGATCGCAAGCGCCGGAATATCATTAACCTTCATATCAACAAGCGTTTGCAGATCATCTTTTGAAAGCTCGTGTCCAGCTTCGAAAATAACCTGGCCAGTTGCCGGATCAAACACATCCTGCCCCAGATAATTGCCAATCAGCTGATCATCTTGCACCAGAATATCTTTCAAACCCTCTTCTTGAAGGGATTTGATCTTACGAGCTGTCAACTTTGCTCCAGCCTCAACAATAACTTTACCGGATTTCGCATCGACCAGATCATAAGCCAGCTTCACACCGCGCATCTGCTCACCGTTAAACGGCGTCTTCCAGCCTTTTTTATCCTTAGAATAATGCACGGTTTCATAGAACGTGCTCAAGATTTCCTCGTTCGACATACCCTGCACCAGCAGCTTGTCAACAGGCTCATCCTGCATCAGGCACTCTTTGCGGTAAGTCTCGGTTTCCGCAGAATCCAGCGCGCGCAAGAACGTCGTCACAGGCAATTTACGGCGACGATCGATCCGGACATACATGTGATCCTTGGCATCGAATTCAAAATCAAGCCAAGAGCCACGATACGGGATAACCCGTGCCGCAAACAAATATTTTCCTGATGTATGGGTTTTTCCGCCATCATGATCAAAGAACACACCGGGGGAGCGGTGCATCTGGGATACAATAACACGCTCGGTACCATTTACCACAAATGTACCGTTCGAGGTCATAAGCGGCATATCGACCATATAAACATCTTGTTCTTTGATGTCGCGGATCGAGCGCAAACCTGTTTCCTCATCAACATCAAAAACCGACAAACGCAACGTCACACGCAGCGGTGCCGCATAAGTCATCCCGCGCTGCTGACACTCTTCAACATCGTATTTCGGCTCTTCAAGCTCGTATTTCACGTAGTCGATTTCAGCTTTATCCGCGAAGTCCTTAATCGGAAATACTGTGCGGAACACCTCTTCCAAACCCTGCTGCAAGCGCTGCTCGGGATTTGCATAGGCCTGCAAAAACAGCTCATAGGAGTTTTTCTGCACCTCGATCAAATTGGGCATCCGCGCCACTTCTTCAATCCGGCCAAAGCTACGGCGCACACGCTTGCGGCCTGTAAAACTTTCAACACTATTTGCTGGCGGAAGGATGTTTTTTTCTTTTGTGGCTTTGTTGGCAGATGCGCTCATCGTTCTATATCCTTTAAATATTAATTCCGGAACTTCTTTCGGGCGAAGTTCACAAACCAAAAAACCCGCGCAATCCTAGCCTTTTATTCAAAAACAGGATCAAGCGGTTATTATATCGAATCGGTTAAACCGAAATATTTCTGTACAAATTGGCCAATCACGTTCTGTCTACAGAAAAGTTTGATAGCTATATGACCTACACAGCAAGGCTTGTCAACCTTTATTATGCAGAGACAACAAGAAAATGCATCTCCCACTTAAAATCGCGGGAAATGCATCTGTAAAATTAAAAAATGAATTATACGAGCTTAACGGTCGCGCCGGCTTCTTCAAGCTTCTTCTTCATTTCTTCTGCATCGGCTTTCTTAACGCCTTCTTTCAGCGTCTTGCCACCTGCATCAACAAGGTCTTTTGCTTCTTTCAAGCCCAAGCCTGTGATCGCACGCACTTCTTTGATGACGGCGATTTTGTTAGAGCCGGAATTGTCCAGAACAACATCAAAGCTGTCTTTTTCTTCCGCTCCGCCAGCATCAGCAGCACCAGCAGCAGCCGCAACCATAACAGGTGCAGCAGCAGCGGCTGTAACGCCCCACTTCTCTTCGAGAAGCTTGGAGAGTTCCGCAGCTTCCAAAACGCTCAATTGTGAGAGTTCTTCAACGATTTTATCCAAATTAGCAGCCATTTTCTTTACTCCTTGGTTTGTAATTACTGTTTATTTCTGCCTATGTGAGTGCTTGATTTTTAAACGGGTTTTTCGCGCACTCAACAAGGCTCAAAACCCGAAACTTAAATTCGAAAGACTTACGCCTTTTCGCTATACGCTTTCGTAACACCGACCAGATCGCGCGCCGGAGCTTGCAAAACGCCAACCAACTTGGTTGGGCCAGCCACAAGCAATCCAACCAGCTTCGAACGCAATTCGTCCAAAGATGGCAGTTTCGCCAACTGATCAACTTCATCCGCGCTCAGGATCTTCTCGCCCAAAGCACCACCAACAATGATCAGCTTTTTGTTTGTCTTAGCGAAATTATGCGCAACCTTTGCCGCCGCAACCGGATCAGTCGATGTCGCAATCCCTGTAGGGCCTGTGAACAAATCAGACATATTTTCAAATTTTGTGCCCTTAACAGCCAATTTCGCCAGCTTGTTCTTGGTAACTTTGAAGCTCGCGCCTTCCGCACGCAATTTCGCGCGAAGGTCTGAAATTTCCTTTACCGTCAGGCCGGAATAATGCGTCACAACAACCATTTCGTCATTGGCAAAACGCTCATTCAATTCCTTCACTTCGGCTTCTTTTTGTGCCCGGCTCATGCCCATTGTTTGTATTCCTTCTTAAAATCTTCCAAAAAAAAACGAAGCAACCATGCTTCGCCCTATCCAAATAAAAGAAAACACGCCAAAAAAGCTGGCATTTGTTTTCCCATCTATGTAAGGATAATTAAGCTTTACAGCGCCTTACAGTCTTGGACAGGTTATGTGGAAAGCATATATTCAAATTTACCCTTGGCTGTCAAGGTTAAATTCGAATATTTTGAATAAATTAGAAAAACAGGGACAAATAAAGTGACATTTACCGACAGAAGAACCTTCTTTATCGCAGATTCAGCCCGCGGGCCTTATGGAGGCGGGGATGATCCATACGATCACGATGAGCAGCTAGCCCACACTTTCAAACGCGCTCTACAGCGAAAAATCAGCTTCAATATTGATACGCCGCGTGCATGTGATCTGCCTGATCATGTTGAAAATATCATGCAGCGCGTCGAACAGGTTGGCCATTGCCTTATCCTAGTTGCACCAGGTCTACGGCCAATAGCCAGTAAACTTTTGGAAATCAAATATCCAAGCGACCGATTGAACCCCTCTGTATTGGCGCATCAATTCAGAGATTTTGATTTAAGCGTATAAAGCAAAACCTATAGAGTAAATAAGAGCAAAGCCCTCTTCTCAAAACAAACAAAAACCCGCTGTAAGAGCGGGTTTTTAATCCTGATTTATATCACAACATGTATTTGATGCTGTTATTTATTACGCTGCCTTTGCTTGCGCGCCCGCCAACGTGCCCAGATCAATCTTGATCCCCGGCCCCATGGTTGAGGTCAGTGTAACTTTTCTCAAATATGTGCCTTTGGCTCCGGCTGGCTTGGCCTTATTGATCGCATCAACGAAGAAACGGATATTTTCAGCCAATTTCTTTTCGTCAAAGGACGCCTTACCAACGCCAGCGTGAATAATACCAGCCTTTTCAGCGCGGAATTCAATCGAACCGCCCTTGGCAGCTTTCACCGCTTCGGCCACATTCGGCGTAACCGTACCCAATTTCGGGTTAGGCATCAGACCTTTAGGACCCAAAACTTTACCCAGCTGACCAACAAGGATCATCATATCAGGTGTAGCAATCACGCGGTCGAAATCCATTTCACCCGCCTTGACTTTGTCCGCCAAATCTTCAGCGCCGACAACATCCGCACCGGCAGCCTTGGCTTCCTTGGCCTTTTCATCTTTGGCAAAAACGGCAACGCGCAACGTAACGCCTGTACCATGCGGCAAGGAGACCATACCACGCACAACTTGATCGGCATGGCGTGGATCAACACCAAGATTCATCGCGATTTCGATTGTCTCATCAAATTTACGTTCTTTTGACTGATCTTTCAAAATCTTGACGGCATCTTCAAGCGCGTAAAACTTATTGCGATCAACTTTTGCCAAAGCGGCTTTCATTTTTTTTGTTTGCTGTGTCATGTCTTAGCCCTCCACAACTTCTACGCCCATCGAGCGCGCTGAGCCTTCGATAATCCGCATCGCAGCTTCAATGTCATTGGCATTCAGATCCTGCATTTTAGTTTCAGCAATCGTCTTAACCTGACTTTTACGGATTGTCCCAACTGTATCCTTACCAACAAGACTTGCGCCCTTCTGGATTTTCGCAGCTTGCTTGATGAAATAGCTCGCTGGCGGCGTTTTGGTTACAAATGTGAAGGATTTATCTTCGTAAACGGTAATCACGACCGGAATCGGAATACCCTTCTGAGCTTCTGTTTCAGCATTAAACGCCTTACAGAATTCCATGATGTTCACGCCCTTTTGACCCAAGGCCGGACCAACTGGCGGTGAGGGATTTGCAGCCCCTCCGGGGATTGTCAGGTTAATAAAACCTGTTACTTTTTTTGCCATTTCTAGCTCCTTAATAATAAAGTGCTTCTTGCCTTTTTTGTTATGCCGAAGGATAAAGACCAGTGGCAAAACGGCTCAAAGCAGCGTTCAAGAAGTTTGTGGTACGGCTCCGCAATGGCTTGAAATCAAGGTTTAGCAGACAGCCTTCCACACCAAGAGCTGCAAACTATACATCTCTTGCCGATTTTGCAAGTATTTCTTTGCAAAAAACGCCGCTAGAATAATGGCTGTTTATGATCTTGAAGGGTCTTGAGGAACCATAGGCTGGCGCAATTTTGAAAATACCTGAATTTTTCTTGGGTCGGCGCTGAGTGTGAATGCGCCGTTTAGAGCCAGCTTTGATCTTGAGTTGTTAGGACTCATATCTGATAATCTGACCGCACCAAAACTGTGCTGAAGACGCGATAGCGTAGGCTCTTTCATACCTCCTATAATGGCATAAAAAAACCAGATACACAAATTTAGCGCTAAATTTTTATGGCTAATGGAGAAAAATCAGAGCTTCTCAACCTGAGCGTATTCCAACTCAACAGGCGTCGCACGACCAAAGATCGAAACAGATACTTTGAGCTTTGATTTTTCCTCGTCAATTTCCTCAACAATACCGTTAAAGGACGCAAACGGACCATCAGTAACCTTAACTTCTTCACCAATATCGTAGATAACGGATGGTCTTGGCCTGTCGATACCTTCTTGCACTTGCTGCAAGATCTGTTGTGCTTCGCGCTCCGAAATCGGCACGGGCTTGTTGCCGCCGCCGCCCAGAAAGCCACTGACTTTCGGCGTTTCCTTAATCAAGTGCCAGATATTGTCATCCATATCCAGCTTGGCAAGAACATAGCCGGGAAAGAATTTACGTTCCGCATTGACGCGCTGGCCGCGGCGCATTTCAACGACTTCTTCCTTCGGAACAAGAATCTCTTCAATCTTGCTCTCCAGACCTTTTTTGCGCGCCTTATCCTTGATCGTTTCCGCAACCTTGCTTTCAAAGCCGGAATACACATGAAGTACGTACCATTTCGCAGTCATTTTCTAGTCCCAATCCTTATCATTCATTGATATCGAAATATTCAAAAATTCAAAAAACTCATCAACCGATTACATGCCAAAGCTCATAATACTGCGGATAAGCCACGCAATAATCTGATCGGCAAAATATAAAAACACAGCCGCAATAAACACCATAATAAACACGAAAATCGTGCTAATCGTTGTTTCTTTGCGGGTCGGCCAAGTGATCTTCTTCGCTTCTGAGCGCACCTGACGGAAAAATTCTATAGGTCCGGTTTTCGCCATAATATCCTCGTTTTTCTTTGGTTTCCTGACACAGTTCGGGGAGCGCGGGTCGCTTTTTAACTCTCAAACTTTCAGGGAATAAGCGTTTTTAACCGAAACAAAATAGAAATACCAGCAAAATTTAGCGGTATCTTCTATTTTTATGACCCAAGCGGGAAAACGGGCGGTGTTTATTGCGCCCGATTGCTCGCTTTATTAACGGTGTTATCAACTTTTAAGTTATCACTTCCAGCGCAAAACAGGATTACGCGCCGCCTTGACCTCATCCAGACGCTTGCGCGGTGAGGATTGCGGGAAGTTGTGGAACTCATCTTCCTTGCCCGCCTCGACATCTTCGGCAATTTTGCGCATTGTGCTGACAAAACGATCAATCGCATCCTTGCTTTCGGTCTCGGTCGGTTCAATCAACATCGTTCCGGATAGCACCAGCGGGAAATAAACCGTCATCGGGTGGAAACCGTATTCAATCAAAGCCTTGGCAATATCGAGCGTGGTCACGCCCTTTTCTTTTTGCAGTTTATCGGTCAACAACGCTTCGTGCATACAAGGCCCTTGCGCGGCAAACGGCGCGTGATAGACATCTTGCAAACAGGCCAGAATATAATTGGCATTGAGCACAGCATCTTCCGAAACACGCTGCAAACCATCCGCGCCGTGCGAAAGCATATAAGACAGCGCCCGCACATGCATGCCGAATTGCCCTTGGAATCCTTTAAGACGTCCCAGCGTTTCGGGTCTGTCTTCGCGGGTTTCGAGCTTGAAATTACCCTTATCGTCCTTGATAACGGTTGGCACAGGCATGTATTGCGCCAGCTCTTCCGTGCAGCAAATCGGGCCTGAGCCTGGGCCGCCGCCGCCATGCGGGGTTGAAAATGTCTTGTGCAAATTGATATGCATCACATCAACACCGAAATCACCCGGCCTGATCTTTCCGACCAATGCGTTGAAATTCGCACCGTCGCAATAAAAATACGCGCCGGCCTTATGCAGAAGATCGGCAATCTCAAGAATATCTTTTTCGAACAGGCCGCAAGTATTCGGATTTGTGACCATCATCGCCGCGATATCCGCCCCTTCAGGATCAGTCGCATACAGCGCCTCTTTGAAGGTTTCAACGCTCAGCATCCCATTGCCCTTGGTTTCCATGTTGCGCACTTCATAGCCGCACGTTGTCGCTGTGGCCGGATTTGTGCCATGTGCGCTATCAGGCGTCAGAACAATGCGGCGCTTTTTATTCTCGCCTTTTTGCTCATGAGCGCGGCGAATGGTCATCATGCCCGCCAGCTCGCCATGTGCGCCCGCAGCCGGGGACAAGCATACACCAGGTAAATTCGTCAGCTCCGCCAGCCAGTGCTGCAGCTCATACATCAAGCCAAGTGCGCCCTGCACGGTTGACTCTGGCTGCATCGGGTGAATATGCGCAAAACCGGGAAGCCGCGCCACTTTTTCATTCAATCTCGGATTGTGCTTCATCGTGCAAGAGCCCAGCGGGAAAAACCCGTGGTCAATGGAGTAGTTCCATGTGCTCATCCGCACAAAATGGCGTAACGCTTGCGGTTCTGAAACCTGCGGCAAGCCGATATCACCACGCGCAGCCTGTCCCGTCCGCGACGCTATGCCCGCAGGCTGAGGCAAATCAACCCCCGGATGATCCGAGCGCTCTTTCTCCCATAGCAGGTTTTCTTCATAATGAAGTCCGCGATTGCCCTCACCGAAACTGATTTGTTCTTGTCTGTTCATCTCTACAATTCGCTCCGCACTCATGCCAATACCTCTTTCAACGCTTTCGAGAAGGCCGCAATGTCTTCATCCTTGGTCATTTCGGTTGCCGCAACCAACAGTCTGTTTTGCTCCAACGGCAATCCGGCGATAATACCTTTTTGCGCCAATATTTCGACAACATCCTTGGCATTTTTCGGTAGCTCAATCACAAATTCATTGAAGAACGTCTTGTTCACAACGCTCACGCCTTGCACTGCGGCAAGCGCATCTGCGAGTTTACAAGCCGCTTCATGATTGAGCACAGCCAAACGCTTGAAACCATCCTCACCGAGTAGCGACATATGCACCGTAAAGGCAAGGGCGCACAATCCCTGATTGGTGCAGATATTCGACGTCGCTTTATCGCGGCGAATATGCTGTTCCCGTGTTGAAAGAGTCAAAACAAACCCGCGCTTACCGTCCGCGTCTTCGGTCATACCGCAAAGACGACCCGGAATTTGCCGCAAATATTTCTCACAGCAAGCAAAGAAACCCAAGTGCGGGCCGCCATAGCTCATCGGCAGGCCAACGCTTTGTGCTTCGCCGCAGACGATATCGGCTTCAACCGGAGGCGGTAAAAGTCCGAGCGAAACGATCTCATTGATGGCCACAACCAACAGCGCGCCCGCCTCATCACATGATTTACGCAACGCTTCGTATTGCTGGACATTGCCGTGAAAATCGGGGGACTGAATAATGATGCAGGCCGTTTCGGAATCGAGTTTTTCAGCGCCATCGACAATCTCGACCTCACCGTCAAAATTCCACATATAGGATTCAAGAACTTCGCGGTAATCAGGGTGAAGATGATTGCCGATCACGATCTTGTTGCGCTTGGTGACCCGCATCGCCATAAGCGCCGCCTCGGTCGCCGCTGTCGCCCCGTCATAAAGGGAGGCATTTGCAACTTCCTGTCCGGTCAGCTTGGCAATAAATGTCTGATACTCGAATATGGCCTGCAACGTTCCTTGCGCAATTTCAGGCTGATACGGCGTATAAGCGGTCAGAAATTCAGAACGCTGGATAATATAATCAACACTGGAAGGCACATGGTGATAATACACCCCCGCCCCCAAAAAGAACGGACCTTGAGGCGCGGCATGGTTCTGATTGGCATAGGCACCAAGATACCGCTCAACTTCCAACTCCCCCTGATGCATCGGCAAATCAGCCAGCCCGTCAATAAAGGCTTGCTTGGGAACATCGCGGTAAAGCTCATCAACAGACTTATAGCCGCATTCTTGCAACATCGCAGTGCGGGCATTTTGAGTTTGGGGCAAATAACGCATTTTCGAACTCTGTTTTGGTTATGTGTTTCTGTTATATTTATATAGCACTTCAAGTCTATGACTTTTTGTGATTGTGCCTTTGGCCTGATCGGCTTTCCAGCCTTAACCCAGATTGGCGACGTAATCCTTGTAGCTCGCCGCATCCATCAAACCGTCAAGCTGCGAAGCATCGCTCATTTTAATCTTGGCGATCCAGCCGCCCTCACTCAAAGGCTTGGCGATCATTTCCAAATCATCCGGCATATTGTCATTGGCCTCGATGACTTCACCGTCAACCGGAGAATATACTTCAGCCGCTGTCTTTACGGATTCCACAACGGCGAAATCTTGCCCCTTGGCTACTTTTTTGCCGATATCAGGCAACTCCACGAAAACCAGATCCCCCAGCGCTTCGCGGGCGTAATCGGTAATGCCGACCCATGCAACATCACCATCAACCAATACGCATTCATGGTCTTTTGTATATTTTAATTCAGCCATTTTCTTCTCCTAAACTATTCGGTTTAATCGGTTTATCTTTTTTCTATACAGCGTTCACTGGGTTCATAAAAAAACCAATTACGCGGCTGCCGTTGCCTTCTTCATCGATTTTGTCCGTGACGGAACAAAAGGCAAGGCACAAATTTCAGCGGCGATATTTTTTCCCCGAACATTCACCTGAATTTTCGTTCCCGCAGCCGTATAACCAGCCTGAACATATCCCAAGCCAATCGAAGCCTTTAAGATCGGCGAGTGCCCGCCGCTGGTCAGCGCACCGATTTTCTCGCCTTGCGCATTGAGTATCTCCGCACCTTCACGGGCAATGCCCTTATCGGTCAGCTTGAGCGCTACCAAACTGCGCCCGGTCCCGCTTTCCATCTCCTTTTTGATACGCTCATAGCCCAGATAACGATCACAATTTTTACCGATGATCCAGCGAACACCCGCCTCCACCGGCGACGTCGTCATATCAATTTCATGGCCGTAAAGCGCATAGCCCATCTCCAGACGAAGAGAGTCGCGCGCCGCCAAACCAATCGGCTTGACAACCGAATGCGTTAAAAGCTTTTCCCAAATCTCTTCGACTGACTCATTAAATACGCTCAGCTCGAACCCATCTTCACCCGTATAACCAACTCGGCTCACGAACATTTCGCTTCCATCTAGCGCTTCAGAATCCATCATGTGCATATAAGGTAAATCATGTGCTTCAACACCCAAAACTTCATGCAAGATACGTTCGCTCCAAGGCCCTTGAAGCGCAATCAAAGAGCGATCAAAATGTTTGATCATACGCACATCATCGGGCATCTGGCTCTCGATCCAGCCGATATCCTTGTCCTTGCAGCCCGCATTAATAACAGCAAAGAAACGATCGTCCGCCACCCGCGTAATGATGAGGTCGTCGATAATACCACCCTGCTCATTGAGCAAAACCGTATATTGCGCACGGCCATGTGACTTGGATTTAAAATCGGACGGGGTCAATCTTTCGAGAAAATCAACCACGCCCTCACCGTGAAGCGTGATTTGCCCCATATGCGAGACATCGAAAATTCCAGCATGAGATCGAACCCATTCATGCTCCTTGATGACGCCCTCATTATAATAAAGCGGCATATCATAGCCGGCAAATTCACCCATCTTTGCGCCGAGACGTCCGTGCGCTGCGTGTAATGCGGTTTTGTTCATATTTAATTCTACCGATTTTTCAATGATCTAAAACTATCAAAAGTCATAGTACAGCTCTTATCAGGTGTCGAGTCTTTTCAAACATTGAAGGCAATAACAGAAAGCCATATTTCACAATATTACGGAATTATATTGTTTATCACAATTGGTGAATATACATGGCAAAAATAGATATACATAAAATAGACTAAACACATGCCACTAAAAAATAAATATTTAAAATAATTATTGAAACTAATTACGTATTTATGTCGCATAAATTATTACAAATAAATATTGAAAAAATATTTACTAAAAAAATTTACAAAATTTTAATTAATTACTTGACAGTGATATTTTTTTTCTTTAATTCATTTAAAAAACAAATAAACATATTTCTTTAACAGGGAGATCAAATTATGGCTAAACCTACTGAAATAGGTGCTGATTCTCAATTATCACAACGCAATAAGCAGCGCCCAAACGAAGCTTTAGTATCAAACGATAATCCAGAAAAAAAGCCAGCTTCCGCTTTCAAAAAAATGAAGGCGCACGCCCAAGAGCGTAGAGAAGCATCAATGTCCCTGACAGATTTTACAGAGCGGGCAAAAGAAGACCCATCTGTTTACATGACTCCTGCGGAGAATTTAATTCGCGCTATTGGTGAACCAGAAAAAATTGACACCTCTATTTTAGACCAACAAATCCGCCGTGTTTACAACAGCGAAACCATAGAACGCTATAAACCTTTTGAAAAGTTTTATGATGCAGAAGCAATTATTTCAAGGCTGGTCACATACCTAAAAGGTGGTGCCGAGGGCATGCTTGTGCTAAACGGGCCTGTTGGCAGCGGTAAAACGCAAATAGCGGAAACACTTGAAAACCTTACAGAGATTTATCCTGTTTCTGTTCTAAAATGTAAAGTTACTGGCGCTATCTCGCCTTTCAACGATTCTCCTCTTTGCTTACTTGCAGATCCAAGTATGAAAGACTATGCAATCGAAGAGCTTGGTATCCACGAAAACTATTTGCGTGGTATGGTTAAATCACCATGGGTGACAAAGCGGCTTGATTATCAAAATAGTGTTATCGAACATAAGAGAAACCAGATTTCAACACTCAGAAATGAAGGGAAAGAATCAGAAGCTCTCGAACTTGAAGAAGCACTTGATGACATGACGCCTGCAGAAGAGGCCTTTGAAGTTATCCAAATATATCCTTCGCGCGAGCGACAATTGGGAATTGGTAAATACGACCCACAGAATAAAGATAATCCTGACTTCTCTGCTCTGGTCGGACGTATTGATATGAATCGTGTAGGCGACCCAGATCCACTATATAGAAATCACCCTGATGCAAAATTTAGAGGTAAAACATTAAGCGAAAATGACCCGGACGCTTACATTCCTGGATTGTTATCCCAATCTAATGGTGGTTTTTTACACCTAGCAGAATTCCTAAGAAACAATCCCGCCATGATGAACGTGTTTCTTGAAGGTGTGACAACCGGGTATTTTACCGGTGCTGGCAACATTGGTATGCTGCCCATGCGTCAAGTCATCTGCATGACATCAAATGGCCCTGTTCTGGATGAATTCCGTTCTGCGAAAGAAAGTGATGCGGCTAGAAACCGCATACAAGAAATTAAAGTCGGTTACACCTTGCGCATGAGTGAGGAGCTAAAAATTTATCAAAAGTTTATCAAAGAAGACAATTTAGAAAAACTTCCGATAGCTCCCAAAACTCTGGATCTTTTGGCAGAGTTCTCAATAGCAGCAAGACTAAAAGATGGTCAAAATAGCGCCTTAAAACCCTATGATATTTTTACACGCGTTAAGGTTCACAATGGAGAAGTTCCTGATGGTGTAAAAGTGCCACAACTAAGCGAATTGCGCGCCAAAGCCAGCCCTAATGAAGGAATGGAAGGATTCAGTGTCCGTGATGCAAAACGAACAATGAAGCTTGCTTTTGAAATGAGGAGCACAAGAGGCTATCGTGAGGCTGATACAATAACTTTGTTAGAAGCTTTAAGAATGCGTATCAAGGAAATTGATGTAAATGACATATCTGAAGCTGAAAAAGCTCGACTCGGAACGCTAATTACACAATTAGAAGAGCGTAATCGGAAAGAAATGGAAAAGATTGTCAATTCAGCAATTATGAATGCTGATAATGCGACCTGCCAACGTATTTTTGATGAATATGTTGAATACGCCAAGGCATGGATGTCAAACAGCTCAATTAATACACGAACTGGCGAAGCTCTAGATATCAATAGAATTCTAAAGCATTTAGAAGTATTTGAGAAGCGTGCGGGCATTTCGAATGGGCCGGACTTCAGAAGAACAACGGTCAACTATGTTAATCATGAAAAAGGGCTAATAGCCGATCAAAATTTCGGAAAAGAGCCTAAAGATCAAAAGTCTCCTAAAATCAGTTGGGACAGCTATGAGCCTGTTGCAAAGCTTATTCGTGCACAATTCGAAGTGGATCGAGAAAGCAGGTTGCACATTCTTAGAGCAAAAACAGAGGCTGATCTTCGTAGCGATGAAGAAAGAAAACAATTCAGTGTATTTCATGACAATATGCGTCAAAAAGGATACACAGATACTATGGTCTCCAGAATGCTTCATCATCTCAGCTTTACCTAAAATATTTTTAGTTAAAGGCAAAGCAACAAAGGAGCTGAGACAATGACTGTTATCAGAGATAGGCGTCATGAACCCGCAAACGATAAATTTGGAACTGATATAGACAGATTCAAAAGGCGTGTTCTTGATCAAGTTAAAAAAGCTATTCAGAATGATATTACTGAAGGCGCTCTTAACGATATTGGAAGAGGGGCAATTAAAGTCCCAATTCCTAAGCAATTAACGCGAGAGCCATTTTTACATTTCACAGGGACTGCAAAAAACTTTAAAAGAGTTTTCCCTGGTAACAAAGGTCTAATACCTGCATTTTCTCCAGCATCAGGTTTACCTTCCGCCTATCCTGGGAATATTTCATTTGACGTTGGAGATAAAATCCCAGTCCCGAAAGGCGGTGGCGGTGGCGGCGGTGGTAAGGGCTCAGGTGAAGGCTCCGATCAAGACGCGGATGATAATGACGATTTTGTCTGGATCAATGAAGCTGATTATCTAAATATTCTTTTTGATGGTCGATCTCTTCCGGATATGACCAAACTTAAATCAAAAGACACCACTCTTTTATCACTAAAGCAAGCTGGGCAAATATCTCAAGGTCCCTTTACACGTCTGAACATACCTATAACAAATAAAAAACGCCGACAAGAAGAGCTTGTCTTAAACAAAGGCAATGAACGACGTATTTTCGAAACACTAGCAGAACAATTTAATATTCTCTCCAAGACTGATGCAAACATAGGGGAACTCGAAATTGTCGGTATAGCGGCAGATGAGAGAAACGAAATCGTTTTAGAAAAATGTAAAGAGCTTCTTTCAAAAGCCGATCACATAAACCTCTCTGATATTAACCCGTCCGAGTCGAAACAAGTTATTGAATTGTTTCAACAGGCCATCGATTTTCTTCGGCAGAAAAATACTGAATCACTGAAGCCTGATGATCAGGAGATGTTGGATATTCTTGAGCAAAGACTGGAAGAGCAATTTCGTATTGGCTCTAAAATCGGGCGTTTTCGTGATGAGCATCTCACATACAATTTTGATAAACCAAAGCCAAAGCCGAATGCCAAAGCAGTTATGTTTTGCTTGATGGATGTATCAGGCTCAATGGGACAGGAAGAAAAAAACACTGCAAAAGTTTTCTTTTGGCTTCTGAAGAAGTTTTTAGACGCAAACTATAAAAAAGTTGATCTTGTTTTTATTGCTCACACTACCCAAGCCAAAGAAGTTAGCGAAAAAGAGTTTTTCTACGGCACGGAAACTGGCGGGACAATCGTTTCAAGTTGCTTACAAAAAACACTCGAAATTTTAAAAGAGCGTTATTCTCTTGATGAGTGGAACATTTATAGCGCTCAGGCCTCAGACGGGGATAACGCACCATCTGATAATCAACAACTTGTCATGAAAATGAATGAGCTACTGCCTATGTTGCAAGCACATTACTACCTGGAAGTGGCCTCACCATGGCGTGGCCATAGACCAAGCGAGATGTATGGTGTCTATAACAGACTATCACAAGAAACCAATGGAAAAGTTCAGGCGACATGGGGCGTAAGAAACGCACCCGGGGCTTTAGAAGCGTTCAAAAAATTCTTCCCGATAGGCGCAAAACCAACAGCGCAGGCCGCCCCAGGCTTATAAAACAAAAAATTAAGAACAGGTGATACCATGTCAGATATTCCACACTACGAAAAACCGGAACACGAACAAGCCTACTATAAATCATTAAAAGAGTTGCTTGACCATTATGAAGATGGATGGAATTTCCTCATCAATGCTCACAAAGAAAAAAACTATGACTATCCTTTAAAATTAAAAGAAGAACATAAAGACAATCCATATTTGCCCAAAACATGGTTAGAGTTGTGCGATAGGGTTTGCCAGATCATTGCTAAAGAAAAGTATGAGCTGGATGTTTATCCAAACGAAATCCAAATTATACGCTCAGACCAAATGCTGGATGCCTATACTACAAACGGAGTTCCAGGAAGCTATAGCCATTGGAGCTTTGGAAAATCACGCCTTAGAGAAGAAAGAAATTATGATCAAACAAAGCATTTGGCCTATGAAATTGTCATTAACTCAAATGCTTGTGTTTCTTACTGCATGGACACAAACTCACCTTTATTACAGTTAATCGTAATTGCTCATGCGGCCTACGGACATAACGCAGTCTTTAAAAATAACGCATTTTTAAAAGAAGTTGGTGCGGACACAATCATCCCCGAAAACTCTCGTATGAGAGAGTTTATATTCGAATGCGAAGAAAAATATGGATGGAAAGAGGTATCTGATTTCCTCGATTTCTGTCATGCAATGAAATATGTCGATGTAACCGATCAACCCAAACGTGATCCAAAAACTAAAGAGCAAATTTTAGCTGAGCAGAGAGCATTAAAAATCGCTCAAGAATTTGCGCCCAAACCACGTGATCAGTTTAATGATAACGCTAACGACAATAAAAAGAAAATGCTCCATCCCCAAGCAGGTGAAAAAAACATTTTACTCTATATGGCGGATAATGCACCACATCTACCACAATGGAAACGTGATATCATGCGTCACGTCTCTAGAGTATCTCAGTATTTTCGTCCTCAAATGATGACTAAAGTTTTGAATGAAGGTATGGCAACTTTTATTCATGACCGAACTATGCAGACACTAGCAGATATTGGAATGATTGATTTCGGCATGCTTGCCGAATATAAAAAAATTAATCATGGGGTTTTATTCCAGCAACCCGCTGTTGTTTATGAACGAGATGAAAAAGGACAAATCATTAGGGATGAGAATGGGTTTCCCGAACAAAAATTTGTTGGGGCGGATTTCAATCCTTATATGCTCGGTTTTAGTATTCTTGAAGATGTTGTGCGCATTTGTAAAGATCCCACAGATGAGGATAGAGAATGGTTTCATTTTGCTGGAAATCCAAATTGGCTTCCGATTGTAAAGCATGCCATTTTTAACAGCTTTGATGAAACTTATATAGAACAATACCTGTCACCAAAAGTTATGCGTGATTTAAGAATGTTTACTCTAGGCATGGCTGAAGACCAAGATTTGGATGAAGAAGAAAGGATGATGAAAAAATACTATGATATTGATTATGCAATGATAAAAGATGTTCAAACTCAGGATGGTTTTCGAAAAATTCGTGCACAATTAGCGAGAGACAATAGAATTACAGAAAAACTTCCAAGTGTTGCTTTCGCTAATTATCAAGAAATGACTGATCGTTGCTTAATATTACACCATCACGTTCTGAATGATCAAAGACTTGATCCACAAGATACGCAACTGGTGCTTGAGCTCATGCACAATCAATGGAAGCACCCTGTTGTCATTGAAAGTATTGATGAGCATGGAAAGGTTCTACAAACTTTCTCATCTCCTCAAAATTACGATTACAAAAGGTTTAGCTATACACCTCAAGATATGGGTATGGATATTAGCGTCAACCACCCATAACAAAAACTTTAAGGTTAGAAAGTTAAAAAAGGCAGTTTGAAACTGCCTTTTTTTCTAAATTAATAATTTTTGATTAGCCCTTAAGCTTGGCGCGCAACCTTACGCGCCTCGGTAAAACCCGTATTTTGCGCATCCTCCAGAATTTTTTCAGCGATTTTATCCGCCACAACAGAGGTCGGCAAACTCAAGCGCTCGCTTTGACGGAAGATCGCGCCCAGCGTTTCACCCAGCTCTTCGATACGCTCCAGCGTCACCTCAAGCGGCTCACCGCTCATAGCCACACTAATCACACCGCCGGCATTGATCACGTAATCCGGCGCATATAAAATCCCCTTCTTGAAGAGAATCTCGCCGTGCTCGGGGCGCTGAAGCTGGTTATTCGCAGCGCCGGCAATGATTGTGGCCTGAATGGCTTCAATCGTCGCGTCATTGACAGCGCCACCCAGCGCACATGGCGCAAGCACATCAACATTAGCGGCCATAAACTCCTCAGGGGAAACAGCAACTGCACCAAAGCTCTGAACCGCTTCTTCTACCTTTTGCGCACGAATATCGGTAACCACCAATTTTGCACCTACCTCATGCAAGCGACGGCACAAATCCATACCGACATTACCCAGACCGGATACAGCAACACGCAAACCATTCAGATCATCGCGCTGCAATTTATGCTTTACCGCAGCCTTGATCCCCAAGAACACGCCATAGGCCGTAAACGGAGACGGATCACCGCCTGTGAGCGATGGATCGCTGGTCGGCAAGCCTGTCACAAATTCAGTAACTTCGCGGATAACCTTCATATCATCAACACAAACACCGACATCTTCAGCCGTAATATATTGCCCCTTCAACGAGTCAACCGCGCGGCCAAAAGCCAGCAGCTCCTCACGTGTCGGGCGCAAAGCATCCGGCCGCCCCATGATAACGGCCTTGCCGCCACCCAATTTCAACCGCGCTAGAGAGTTCTTGTAAGTCATCCCACGCGACAATCTCAAAACATCGGTAATCGCCTCATCTTCAGAAGCGTAGCGCGTCCAGAAACGGCAGCCGCCCAAAGACGGGCCAATTGTTGTGTCATGAACGGCAATAAACGCCCGTAATCCCGAAGCCGGATCAACCGCCTTGAGAACAATTTTATGGCCGAAAAATTCCGGATGTGCAGATACATCAATATGTTCAAGTATAAGAGTCATAAAACGTTCTCCTGAGTAATGCCTGTTTCAGAATCCGCTCGCCTGTTATTGGCTCGGACCATACTTGAATACAAACTCAAATATGTCCGTACGTAAAAATAAAAACCTACAGATCCTGCTCACTTATAAGAATACGGATTATTGAAATAATATTACAAGAAAATTTTATGCTGCGCTGACGAAGGATTGAAAAAACGCAAAAATACTTAAAATTTTACCTCTAAAACGCAACATTTGTGCAAAAATCATCACAAAACCTTATTTTATTACAGGCTGGATTTTTTTCATTCTTCGCTTGATTTGTGGTTTAAAAATGAATATTGCTAAATTTACACGCACAAAACGTGAGCGGGTGTAGCTTAATGGTAAAGCACTAGCCTTCCAAGCTAGCTACGTGGGTTCGATTCCCATCACCCGCTCCATTTTCTTCAAACTTTCCAAAACACAAAATTCCTTCAAAAAGCGGCAAAAAGCGATTGACATTCGCCTTTGAGTTTTTTAAACATCAGGTCAGTGTAAATCTTTGTGGGAACACGCAGTTTTTGGGTAATTTTTAATTTTAAGTTTAAGGAAACAAGAA
>JBKBPR010000011.1:0-23122 GCA_046293135.1 Alphaproteobacteria bacterium
GCACGATGGGCGCACAAAGTATTTCAATGCTCAAAATATTCGTCTTGACGGGGGCGAGCATCGGGATCGCCGGGACCGTTGTCGGCGCGTTACTGGGGATCAGCTTCGCCGCCAATATTGAGGAAATCCGCCAATTCATTGAAGGTTTTACAGGCACGGAATTATTCGCGGATGAAATCTATTTCCTCTCGCAGCTCCCCGCCGAAATCGATTGGAACGAGGTCACGGCGGTGATTTTAATGGCGCTGTTTTTGTCCTTTGCCGCAACGATTTACCCCGCATGGCGGGCGGCGCGGTTAGACCCTGTGGAGGCACTGCGCTATGAATAGTAACAATAGCAACGCAAATGCGCCGAAAGCGGTAGCGCCGCAGCACCCGCCGCCGCCCCATGCCGAAGCCATTCAAAACGCGGCGGCGGCGATCCAGAACGATGCGCTGCTGCTCGCGCGCGGCATTACCAAAACCTTTGTCCAAGGCGGCAATACACTTAATATCCTCAACAATCTCGATCTTAAAATCGAAGGCGGGGAGCTGTGCGCGCTTGTCGGGCCTAGCGGTTCGGGGAAGTCAACTTTGCTGCAAATCCTTGGGCTTTTGGACAAGCCGACCTCCGGCCAGCTTAAAATCGGCGGGCACAATGCCGAAAAACTTGGCGATGCTGCGCGAACAAAGCTGCGCCTGAACGAGATCGGGTTTGTGTATCAATTCCATCATTTGCTGCCGGAATTTACGGCTCTGGAGAATGTCGCCATGCCGCAAATCATTCGCGGCGTTAAAAAGAAGATAGCGCATGAAAAGGCCGCTGAACGTCTCGAAGCCCTTGGCCTTGGCGCAAGACTGACGCACCGTCCCTCAAGGCTTTCGGGCGGGGAGCAGCAAAGAGTCGCGATTGCCCGCGCTCTGATTAACGAACCAAAGCTGCTTTTCGCCGATGAGCCGACGGGCAATCTTGATCCTGAAACCTCCGAAGAGGTGTTCAATATTTTGCTGGAGCAAGTGCGTACCCGCAAGATCGGGGCATTGATCGCCACGCATAATCACGATCTCGCCGATCAGATGGATAGGGTTCTAGAGCTTAAAAGCGGAAAAATTTTTACGCTGTAATGCTGTAATAGTGGCGTTATAATAGCTGGCAAACCCGCCCCAAACACTGCTAGATTGGATTCGTTATGGCAGATTTAACCAAAAGCTTTATCCATCTTCACGTGCATTCGGCCTATTCTCTGGCGGAAGGGGCGATCAAGGTCAAGGATTTGATCAAGACTTGCGTGCGTGAGAATATGCCCGCCGTGGCGGTAACGGATACGAACAATATGTTCGGCGCTCTGGAATTTGCGCTTGAGGCCGCCAATAACGGCGTGCAGCCGATTATCGGTGCGCAGGTCACGGTTGAGGGCAATCATCAGCTTGTCTTTCTGGTGCAAAATGAGGCGGGTTACCGCAATTTGTGCAAAATCGTTTCTGAATCGCATTTGAACGGTTTTGAGAATAGCGTCGCCGTTCCCTATGAGGTTTTGCAGCGTCACACCGAGGGCTTGATTGTCCTGAGCGGCGGCGCAAAGGGATCAATCGCCGCGCATCTGCTCGATGGGCAAAAGGATAAGGCTGAGGAAGCATTAGCGCAGCTATTAGAGCTTTATGGCGACCGCTTTTATATTGAAATTCAACGTCACGGCACAGCCGAAGAGGAAAGCACCGAAGAGGCGCTGATTACAATGGCGCTGGCACGCAACGTTCCGCTTGTGGCGACGAATGATTGCTATTTCCCCAACCGTGAAGCCCATGAGGCGCATGATGCGCTGCTCTGTATTTCCGAAGGGCGTTATGTCACGGAGGAAAACCGCCGCAAAGTCACGCCTGAGCATTATTTCAAATCATCGGCGGAGATGGTCGCATTGTTCGAGGATTTGCCCGAAGCCATCGCAAATACGGCTGTGATCGCGCAGCGTTGTTCCTATTTATTAGAACCGATTGCACCGCTCCTGCCCGATTTTGAAACCCAAGAAGGCCGTGATGAAACGCAAGAACTACGCGCACAATCGCAAGAGGGGCTGAATTGGCGACTTGAAAATTTCGTCTATCCGCAAAAAGAAAAAGAGCCTGGCTTTGATAAAGAGGCGTTCGCCAAGCCTTATCAGGAACGGCTGGACTTTGAACTCTCCGTCATCGAACAGATGGGCTTTCCGGGGTATTTCCTGATTTGTTCGGATTTTATCCGCTGGGCGAAGGACAACAATATTCCCGTCGGGCCGGGCAGGGGTTCTGGCGCTGGTTCGGTTGTCGCATGGGCGCTCAAGATTACCGATCTTGATCCGTTGGAATTCGGTCTGCTTTTTGAGCGCTTTTTGAACCCCGAACGCGTGTCGATGCCCGACTTTGACGTTGATTTCTGTCAGGATCGCCGCGACGAGGTTATACGCTATGTTCAGCAGAAATACGGCCATGACCGCGTTGCGCAGATTATCACCTTCGGGAAGCTGCAAGCCCGCGCCGTGGTGCGTGATGTTGGCCGCGTCTTACAAATGTCTTACGGCATGGTGGACCGTGTCGCTAAGATGATCCCCAATAATCCCGCCAAACCCGTCACGCTCGAAGAGGCGCTGGCGGCGGATGCAGATTTGCGGGCTGTGCGCGATCAGGACGACACCCATAAAAAGCTGATCTCGATTGCGCTTCAGCTTGAAGGACTGTATCGCCATGCCTCCACCCACGCCGCGGGGGTTGTGATTGGCGATAGGCCGCTGCAGGATCTTATCCCGCTCTATCGTGACCCGCGCTCCGATATGCCCGTAACGCAATTCAACATGAAATATGTCGAACAGGCGGGGCTGGTCAAATTCGACTTCCTTGGCCTCAAGACCATGACCGTTGTGCAAAAATCGGTTGAGCTGATACAAAAATCCCACGGGATAGAGATTGATATTCTCAAAGTGCCGCTTGATGACAAAAAGACTTATGACCTGATTGCATCGGGGAATACGGTCGGTATATTCCAGCTTGAAAGTGCGGGAATGCGTGATGCGCTCAAACGCACAAAGCCCAACCGCTTCGAAGATATTATCGCGCTTGTTTCACTCTATCGTCCGGGACCGATGGACAATATCCCGCTTTACGCCCGCCGTAAGGACGGGATCGAAGAATCCGATTATATGCATGAATTGCTGGAGCCGTATCTGACCGAAACTTACGGCATTATGATTTATCAGGAGCAGGTCATGCAGGCGGCGCAGGCCTTGGCGGGCTATACGCTCGGCGGTGCGGATTTGCTGCGCCGTGCAATGGGAAAGAAAATTCAGGCCGAAATGGATGCCCAGCGCGATATGTTCGTGAAGGGCGCGGCGCAACATCATAACGTGCCGGAGCAAAAATCCTCTGAAATTTTCGACCAGATCGCCAAATTTGCGGGATATGGCTTTAACAAATCCCACGCCGCCGCCTATGCCTTGATTGCCTATTGGACGGCGTGGCTCAAGACAAACTACCCGATTGAATTTATGGCCGCTTCGATGACGCTTGATCTCGGCAATACAGATAAGCTCGCGATATTCAAGCAAGACATGGACAAAAATGGCTGGGAACTGCGTACGCCCGATATCAACGCCTCTTTTGCCGATTTTGCGGTTGAGGAGGGGAGCGTTCGCTATGCACTGGCGGCGCTCAAGGGCGTGGGCGCTCAGGCGATGAACAATATCGTCGCCAACCGCCTTGAAAACGGCGTGTTCGCCTCGCTGGATGATTTTGTGGAGCGGCTTGATCCGAAGAATATGAACAAGCGCCAATATGAGCAGCTCGTCTGTGCCGGCGCGTTTGACAGCCTGAACAACAACCGCGCCCAGCTATCGGCGGCAGCGGAAACCGTTCTGCGCCATGCGCAAAGCTTGGAAGAAGAGCGCCAAAGCGGGCAAGTCAGCCTGTTCGGCGGTACGGGGGAGGATAGCGGTATCGGCTTGGGCGGCTTCTCTGGCCTGCCGCCTTTGCCGGATGTCCAGCCATGGGATCAGTTAGAGCGTTTGGCGCGTGAATTTTCCGCTGTCGGGTTTTATCTCTCCGCCCACCCGCTTGATGCGAAGTTGCAGCAATTCTCAAAGCTCGGCATTAACACCATCCGCGCGCTTGAAGACCAGCTACAGAATATGTCGGCCATCCGTACCCAGCTTTCGGGCGTTCTGCTGAAGAAAAGCGAGAAAGTCTCGCAAAAGGGCAGTAAATACGCGTTTTTGCAGATGTCCGACCCGTCGGGCGTTTATGAGGTGATGATTTTCTCCGAAACCCTTGCCCAGAGCCGCGATATCCTCAATGCGGGTGAAATGCTGCTTTTGAGTGTCGATGCCGAAAGCAAGGACGATCAGACACGGCTTCTCGGCCAATCGGTGCAGCTGCTCGAAGGCGCACTGGAGAGCCGTATCCGCGATGTGATGATTTCCATGAATAGCGCCAAGCCTTTGCAAAAGCTCAAGCAATTCCTTGATATAGAGGGGCAGGGGCGTATGCGCATTACCCTCAAAATCGAGATGAAAGACAAGGGCATCGCGACCATTCGCCTGCCTGAACGCTGGTCGCTCAGCCCGCAGGCACGCAATATCATCGCCGCCGAGCAGGGGGTCTTGTCGATCCTTGAATCCTGACGCGGCGCACGCGGCATCCAACAAAGACCAAAAATCACAACAAAAAGCGCTGTTTTTTCTTGCAACGCGCTGGTTTCTGGTATATCACAACCGAACTTAAACTTAAATCACATGCGGGTTTCCAAACCGGTGTTTGAAATTTTTCAGACCAAAGCTCGCAGAGGATCAACCGGATAAGAAAGGAAGACTATCCATGGCACAACCACAATTCACTATGCGTCAATTGCTTGAAGCAGGCGTTCACTTCGGTCACCACACACATCGCTGGAATCCCAAGATGCGCCAATATATTTTCGGCGTGCGGAACGGCGTTCACATTCTTGACCTGCAACAAACAACACCGATGCTCGACACGGCTCTGAAAGCCATGCGCGACATCGTCGCCAATGGCGGCCGTGTTCTTTTCGTCGGCACAAAGCGTCAGGCAGGCCAGAAAATCAAAGAGTCGGCCAAGCGTTGCGGCCAGTACTACGTAAACCACAGATGGCTGGGCGGCATGTTGACCAACTGGAAAACAATGTCACGTTCGATTTCACGTCTGCGCGAGTTGGATGTTATCTTGAATGACCCTGCGCAAACACATATCCGTACGAAAAAAGAAATCCTGATGATGACGCGTGAGCGCGACAAGCTGGAACTTTCTATCGGCGGAATCAAGGATATGGGCGGTCAACCGGATGCTCTGTTCATCATTGACACAACCAACGAAGATATTGCAATCAAAGAAGCCAACAAACTCGGTATTCCTGTTTTTGCGATCGTTGATTCAAATGCCAGCCCTGATGGCGTGGATTACGTTATTCCTGGCAATGACGACGCTCTGCGCGCGATTGAGCTATATTGCGACCTGTTCGCCGATACAATTCTTGACGGCCTTCAAGCGGAAATGAGCCGCTCCGGTATTGATCTTGGAGCATCCGAGGATGCATCCGTGAAAATTCCGAAAGCACCGAAAAAGAAAAAGGAAGAAGAGCTGACACCTGGTGAAAAGGCACGTTTGCAAGCCGAAGGCGTTAAGCCTGAAGAAGCTGCTGCCGTAGAAGCTGTTGCTGCTGAAGAAGAAGCGGAAACAGACGCCACGAAAAAAGCGGCATCGGCCTAATAAGCGTTTACGCTTTATAAAGCCACCCCTGTAAATACAAACGATTTAAGGAGAAGAAAATGGAAATCAAAGCATCCGATGTAAAGGAATTGCGTGAAAAAACTGGCGTTGGCATGATGGATGCCAAAAAGGCGTTGATGGAAACCAAGGGCAATATGGAAGAGGCGGTTGACTGGCTACGGAAGTCTGGTCTTGCCAAGGCTGCGAAGAAATCAGGCCGTGTTGCTGCTGAAGGTCTTGTTGTCATTGCAACAGAAGGCAACAAGGGCGCTGTGGTTGAAGTCAATGCGGAAACCGATTTCGTTGCGCGGAACGAGCAGTTCCAGAGCTTTGCGCTTAAAGTTGCTACAATTGCACTGGGCGCGAACGGGCTTGACGATCTAAAATCCAAGCCTTACGGCAACGGCAAGACAGTTGATGAGGAGCTGACACAGCTGATCGCGACAATTGGCGAGAATATGACACTCCGCCGCGTTGAAACTATTGAAGCCAAAAACGGCGTGGTTGTTCCTTATATTCACAGCGCGATGGCACCAAATCTCGGCAAGATCGGCGTTTTGGTGGCTCTGGAGGCCGATGCCTCCAAGGACAAGCTGGCTGATCTGGGTAAGCAGATTGCGATGCATGTTGCAGCGGCGCGCCCTGAATATCTCGACCAAAAGAGCGTTGACCCAGCAGCGATTGAGCGCGAAAAAGCCGTTCTGACTGAAAAGCACCGCGCTTCGGGTAAGCCTGAAGACCGCTTAGAAGGTATTGTGATGGGCGACCTCAACAAGAACTTCTTCGGCCAGATTTGCCTTCTGGAGCAAGCCTTCATTATGGACGGCAAAACAAAGGTTGCTGATGTCATTAAAAACACAGGCGCAGACATTTCCTTGACACAATTCATTCGCTTTGAACTGGGCGAGGGGATCGAGAAAGAGGAAGAAGATTTTGCCGCTGAAGTTGCGAAAGTCGCAAACGGCTAAAATCAAGCCCTTAAGTTATCATTATAAATCAAAGCGATAGGGTGCGCCCTGTCGCTTTTTTTATTTTTTAGGTGACTTTTGAGGCGTTAGGCCTAACTATATGTACTGCTGAAAATAACAAAGGAGATATTTAAATGTTATATATCAGATCATTCAGTAAAACTTTGGCCGTATCGGCTGCAATTTTATTAATTTCGGGTGGCGCTGCCTATGCACAATCCTCCGGCGGCTTTACGTCCCACCACCTCGTTGATAAAAAGCCTTACGCGCACAAGGCTGAAAAACTGCCTTCAGAAGACAAACTCGAATTGCGTGAGTATCTTGACTATGAACAGCGCGAGCCATGCCAGTTCTATAGACCTGTTCCACAAGGCTTTATGCGTGATGGTTGCCGTGTTGTTGCGATTGAACCGCCAAAGCCTGCACCTGTGATTGAGCAGCCTGCACCGGCTCCGGCTCCAGAACCTCCACCGAGCCCGGTTTTGGTTGATTACAAGATTTTCTTTGATTTCGATAAGGCGACAATCAATCCCGGCGCCGAAACGATCATCAATCAGATTGCCAATGAAATCACACGCTACAACCCTAGCGATGTAACGGTTGCCGGTCACACTGACACGGCAGGACCTTCAGAGTACAACAGAAAACTATCCTTGCGCCGTGCGCAAGCCGTTTCTGATGCTCTGACAGCCAAGGGCGTTGCCAACCGCGTGATTAACCTTGAGGCACACGGCCAGGAAAAGCCAGCTGTTCAGACACCTGATGGTGTGGCCCAGCCGGAAAACCGCCGCGTTGTGGTTGAGTTTATTCGTTAACTCCAAAACTCAAAAAAATCATAACATATTTAAAGAAAAGCCGGAGATTTTCCGGCTTTTTTACGTTTGGAAGGCTTCAATCTAGTGCAATGTTGCAGGCTTGGCTTGCTCTGATCGCGTTTCAAAAAATTCCAGCTGCTCATGCGTCAGTTCACCGATATCGTCATATTTGCTGTAAAAAATCGGCACGGCAACTCGAACCATTTGACGTAATAAATCGCCCTTGTATTTTTGAGCTTTATCCGCGTGGCCGTAGCCGTCGTTTGGAAATGCCCAGCGCAGCTGCGGCAGAATATCTTTTGCACCACCATAAAGTAGGGCGGCTTCAGATAGCTGGATATGGGATGTTTTGAATGTTTCAAGCACATATTTGCTTAACGTGATATCGCGCTGCTCATCATTCGCGGCCTTTAAACGAGTAATCATCTCACCGATTGAATAATCCAGCGCATAATAAAGCTGGCCTTTTTGCGACTCGAATTTAAACCCATCCGTCAACAAAGATCGAACAACGGACAATCTATTGATAGCATCTTGGCGATCACTATTGGCGCGAACAACTTCGTTTTGAAACGGCGCGGTCATAGCAGCAATATCCGCAATCTGAACGGAAATATTAGTTCGCTGACTCTCATTAAACGCGTAACGCGCCGAAAGGCGCTTGATAGTGCTCATTGATGAATCTCCCTGTATTTTTTATTTTTAAATACAATGAGCCATATCAAGGTGAATTGCAATTTAAGAATGAGTCCAATGCACGCCTTGAAATAACATGATATATTAATTTACATAATATAAATTATCACACTTTAGCAGTATCAGGAATAAGCAACAGATATCTCACAATAGATATCTCATACGCCCTATCAAGGCGACTCAGGCTCAGGGCTATTCGCTGCTGGTGCTGGTGATGAGGCCGATAACGTCATTGACGCACTGAGCTTTTGAGCAAATGATTAATAATGCGTATTGGCTGCTTCCAAGGCTGAAGAAAAAGCCTCAAGGCTCTTATCAGCACCCATACTCATAGATTGCCCTTTAATATTATCCGAAAAAGTCTGCAGATCTTTTGACAATAAATCAACATCCGCGACTCTAACCGCATCGGAAACAGCTCCGCCCGCCATTTCGGTTTGAAGGATTTTCATAGCAATCTTGGCAGCTTCAGAGCTGTGATCGCCCAGAAAACCGTCTGGTGATTTATTGGCAAAGGCGACCGTGCCAATTGCAATCGCTGCTGCCTCTGCGGAATGCTGGTTGTTGGCAATACGCTCTAAAGACTGAAGCGCGCCCCTGATATACAGATGTGCTGTACCTGTGTTATCACGCCAACCAGGCCCCTCATCTACACCCAAAGATTGAGCAACCTGATCGCCTCTAAGGGACAAAACTTCAATAGCCTTTAACGCATCCATACTATAATCCTCTTTTTTTATAGGCCATTTATAAGCACAGAGGTTACACTATCATCTTATTGTTTATAAAAGATTAAACTCCCTTTTATAATCAGATCAGATCAAACCGATCCGCATTCATGACCTTGACCCAAGCGTTGATGAAATCCTGCATGAATTTCTCTTGGTTGTCGTCTTGTGCATATAGCTCGGCATAAGCACGCAGGATCGAATTTGACCCGAACACCAGATCAACCCGAGTCGCCGTCCATTTCTTTGCGCCCGTCTTGCGCTCGCAAATCTCATAGAGGTTTTCGCCAGCAGGTTTCCACATATAACGCATATCGGTCAGATGCACGAAGAAATCATTGCTCAAAGCGCCCTCCCGCTCGGTGAAAACGCCGTGTTTCGTGCCGCCGTAATTCGCACCAAGGCTACGCAAGCCGCCAACCAGAACGGTCATCTCGGCTGCGGACAAGCCCAGCAATTGCGCACGGTCAAGCAGCATTTCCTCAGGGCTGACAACATAGCTTTTCTTCTGCCAGTTGCGGAAACCATCCGCCAAAGGCTCTAACGGCGCAAACGAGTCGGCATCAGTCTGTTCAGCTGTCGCATCACCGCGCCCTGCTGCAAACGGCACGCTCAATGTGTGCCCTGCCGCCTTTGCCGCCTGCTCGATCCCGACATTTCCGGCCAGCACGATAATATCGGCAAGGCTCGCGCCTGTTTCGGCGGCTATCGGCTCCAGCGCAGCCAATACGCGCGCCAAGCGGGACGGCTCATTGCCTTCCCAATCCTTTTGCGGCGCAAGGCGAATACGCGCCCCGTTTGCCCCGCCCCGCATATCGGAATGGCGGTATGTACGGGCGCTATCCCAAGCCGTTGCAACCATATCGGCAATTGAAAGCCCTGCGGCGGCGATTTTCGCCTTGGCAGCTGCAATATCATAATCCTTATGCCCTGTCGGAATCGGGTCTTGCCAGATTAAGTCTTCTTTCGGTACATCGGGGCCGAAATAACGGGCTTTCGGGCCCATATCGCGGTGTGTCAGCTTAAACCAAGCCCGCGCAAAAACTTCGGAGAAATAAGCGGGGTCTTTATAGAACCGCTCGGAAATCTCGCGGTATTTCGGATCCATTTTCATCGCCATATCGGCATCGGTCATCATCGGATTATAACGAATGGTCGGGTCTTCGACATCAACGGGCTTGTCTTCTTCCTTAATGTTGATCGGCTCCCACTGCCATGCGCCGGCGGGGGATTTTTTCAATTCCCACTCATAATTCAGCAACAGCTCGAAATATCCGTTATCCCACTGTGTCGGATGGGTTGTCCACGCGCCTTCAATTCCGCTGGTTACGGTATCACGGCCAATGCCGCGCTTGGTGTGGTTGTTCCAGCCCAAGCCCTGCTCCGTAATATCCGCGCCTTCTGGCTCTGGGCCCAAAAGCGAGGCATCACCATTGCCGTGCGCCTTACCGACTGTGTGCCCTCCGGCGGTCAGCGCAACGGTTTCCTCATCATCCATTGCCATCCGCGCAAAGGTTTCACGCACTTGCTCGGCGGTTTTCAGCGGGTCAGGCTGGCCGTTCACGCCCTCAGGATTGACATAGATCAAGCCCATCTGCACGGCGGCGAGCGGGTTTTCCATGGTCGAAGGCTTCGCAACATCTTCATAGCGGTGATCGCTCGGCGCGAGCCATTCTTTTTCCGCGCCCCAGTAAATATCCTTCTCAGGATGCCAGATATCTTCGCGGCCAAATGAGAAGCCGAATGTTTTTAATCCCATGCTTTCATAGGCAATCGTTCCGGCGAGAATAAACAAATCCGCCCAGCTCACGCGGTTGCCGTATTTCTTTTTGAGCGGCCATAACAGGCGCTTGGCCTTGTCCAGATTGGTGTTGTCAGGCCATGAATTAAGAGGCGCAAAGCGCAAATTGCCTGTCCCTGCTCCGCCGCGGCCATCAGCGGTTCTGTATGATCCCGCCGCGTGCCACGCCATACGAATCATCAACCCGCCATAATGTCCCCAATCGGCCGGCCACCACTCTTGCGAGTCCGTCATCAGCGCGTGCATATCTTTCTTGAGCGCCTCAATATCCAGCTTTTTCAGCTCTTCGCGGTAATTAAACCCCGCCCCCATCGGGTTGGTTTTGCTGTCATGCTGGTGCAAAATATCAAGGTTGAGCGCGTTCGGCCACCAATCGGTATTGGATTTTCCGCTTTGTGTCATACCGCCATGCATCACCGGACATTTGCCATTGCTGCTCATTTTTACTCTCTCCTCAAGATTATTCTGTGTGTTTGTGAACGCGAATGTTCGAGCCATATTAGTTAACCCGCCGCGCTCAAAAGTCAACAAAGCAGCCGTAAAAAATTTTTATCTTCCACATCAGGTTTGGGTAAAAGATGGCTTTAAATTAGCAAAAACAAATGAACGCGAGATCAACCCCGCCCGCGATAACCCGCGACCCCCTGATCGGGGATCCAAACCCCTGAGGGCGCATCGGCGGTCTGATAGAAAATATCAATCGGAATGCCGCCGCGCGGATACCAATACCCCCCGATCCGCAGCCATTTCGGGCTAATGAAATCGGCAATGCGGCGGGCGATCATAATCGTGCAATCTTCGTGGAATGCGCCGTGATTGCGAAATGCCCCCAAAAACAGCTTGAGCGATTTGCTCTCGACCAGCCATTCATCCGGCACATAATCAATCACCAGATGCGCGAAATCGGGCTGGCCTGTGATCGGGCAAATCGAGGTGAATTCAGGCGCGGTAAAGCGCACGCAATAATCCACATCAGCCTGAGGGTTCTTAACGCGCTCCAGCTCGGCCTGTTCAGGGCTTTGTGGCAGAATTGTTGCCCCGCCAAGCTGCTTCAGATTTTTGTAAATATCCTCACTCATATTGATTTAAACTCCTCTTTTGTTGCCCCAGATCAGCGTATGCAGCTGCGGCAAAATTGTAATATCAAACCATAAATCCTGCTGTGCGCGGTCAATCAGCCAGCGCATCCGCTCCATAACCCCGTCTTGGTCAAAATCTGTATCGACGGCGTGATTGCCGGGCTGCAAGAAGAGCGGGAGGTCAGGATAACGCGCCCCGATCTTGCGGGCATAGATATAATCGTTTTCATCAAAAACCACAATCTTGAGCAGCGTATCACCCCCGCCCTGCTCCGCCAGCGCCAGACACGCATCGAGCTTGTCAAAATCCGTCTCCATCCCGCTGGAGGGTGGTTTCGGGCTAAGCGTCAAAACATCGAGCGCGCCAAGCCAATCCGGCACGACCGAGCCTTGCGTTTCCATGCAAAACTCATGGCCGCGCTCATGCCCCAGCTCAATCAGCGCCTTGAGCGGCTGTATCGCGGGGTTCCCGCCCGAAAGCGTAATCATAATGGCCTTGCCGAAAGACAGCTTTTCGACCTCATTGAGAATACGCGCAGCGCTCATCGGCTGCCATTCATTGCGGAACTTCGAGTCAACCGCATACATCGTATCGCACCAGCTACAGCGATAATCGCACCCGCCCGTACGCACAAAAACCGTCGGACGGCCAATCAAAGCTCCCTCGCCCTGAATGGTCGGGCCGAAAATCTCGGAAATGCGGATCATTGCATCACTATCGCTCATAAATTATCGCCCTATTCCCGATATTCCGCCCAGGTTTTGGGCGTTTCGCTCACCCGCACAGCGCTAACTTCCGGCCATTTTTCTTTACACCAGCCATAGAAGAACTTGGCCATACGCTCGGCGGTCACGCATTCATCGCCCAGAACATCGTTCAAATGCCTGTGGTCAAATTCTTCATCAAGATAGTCTTTAAACGCCGATAATTCGCGGTAATCCCTGACAAACCCGACTTGATCGAGCGTTTCCGAGGATAAAACCACCTCAACACGGTAATTATGCCCATGCAGCCGCGCGCAAGGATGCTCAGGCGGCAAGCCTAAAATCTGGTGTGAGGCGCTGAAATGAAACTCTTTTTGAATGATATACATGGCTCAGGCGACCTTTTCCTTCCAAAATTCACGATCAATATAATCGGTCGGGTCAGGAACGCCGGCCAGTGCAAAGGCTTCTTGCCGCTCAACACATGTACCGCAACGCCCGCAATGGCGCTCCCCGCCCTTATAGCAAGACCAGCTTTGCACAAACGGCACGCCAAGCTGCGCCCCATTCCGCACAATATCGGCCTTGCTCCGCTCCAGAAACGGCGTATAAAGCGTAATCTGCGCCAATCCCTCCAGCGCGTGGTTTTGCATCAATTGAAAGGCTTTTGCAAAATCAGGGCGACAATCGGGATAGATGAAATGATCCCCGCCATGGAACGCCGCGCCGACCGCCTCCAGCCCCTTGGCCGCCGCAATCCCGTAAGCAATCGCGAGCATAATCGCGTTGCGGTTCGGCACGACCGTAATTTTCATGGTTTCTTCGGCATAATGGCCATCGGGAACGGCAATCCCCTCCTCCGTCAGCGCCGAGCCGCTCAAAAGCGCGCCAATCCCCGAAATATCGGAAATATAATGCGGCACGCCCAAATCCTGCGCCGCTTGTGCTGCAAAGCCCAGCTCTTTTTTGTGGCGCTGGCCGTAATCAAAGGATAGCAATCCGGAAAGCTCATGCTCATGAGCGGTTTTATAAGCGAGCGTTACGGAATCCAGCCCGCCGGAGCAAATCAACAACGTTTTCAAGTTCATCTCCTTGTTTTTTATACCGGGTAAGGTCCGCGACCGGTTTCAAGGCGGCTTTATAATCCGCTTTTGTTTTCTTGTCAAAGTTTGTAGGCTGTGTGTCATGGAAAAACGCTACACAATGGAAGACCTGATTGCGATGATGGCGGCCTTGCGCAACCCCGAAGGCGGCTGCCCGTGGGATCTGGAGCAGGATTTCAGCACCATCGCGCCCTATACAATCGAAGAGGCCTATGAGGTCGCCGATGCCATCGACCGCAAGGATATGGCCGATTTGCGAGAAGAGTTGGGCGATTTACTGCTGCAACCGATCTATCATGCGCAAATGGCCGCCGAGGACGGCATTTTCACTATTCACGATGTTATCCACGACATTACGCACAAGATGATAAGCCGTCATCCCCATGTTTTCGGCGATCAAGCGGCACGTACACCCGAAGATGTGAATAAAATCTGGGATGAGCGTAAAAGAGCCGAAAAATCGCAAAATCAGGACAGTGCGCTTGATGGCGTGACATTGGGCTTGCCTGCCCTGCTCCGCTCCCAGAAGCTCCAGAAGAAGGCCGCCAAAACAGGCTTTGAGTGGCCGTCTACGGCGCATGTTTACGCCAAGATTGCGGAAGAAATCGCTGAATTTCAGGAGGCCGAAGCCTCAGGCGATGCCAAGCACATGGAGGAAGAAATCGGTGACCTGCTTTTGAATATTGTCAATCTGGCGCGGATGAACCGGATCAATGCCGAGGAAGCGCTGCGGAAAGCCAATGATAAATTTGAAAGACGTTTCAGGGGCTTAGAGCGCGATATTAAACAAGAATATGAGTCCATGGGCGATGCAACACTGGATCAAATGATGCAAGGCTGGCGCAATCAGAAGTCAAAAGAAAGCGACGCAGCTTAGCTTTTCCCTTGATAGTTTAGGAATTTTATCTTATGCTAGGTTTGGTTAAGGGGCGCATTGCGCCTTGTGTAATGATAAAACCGTCATTCCGGCGAAAGCCGGAATCCAGAGCAATATAAACCACCAAGACACCAAGTCACCAAGTCACCAAGAGTATTCGCTCTCATAGTTTCATCCCGAGCGAAGTCGAGGGATCTTATTTAACCACAGAGATGAAAGAGTTTTAAAAAGAGGACACGGAGTTTATTTATATTCAAAAAACTCTGTGAGCTCTTATAACTCTGTCCCTCTGTGGTTAAAAACATCGTCATGACACGGCTTGTCCGTAAATCCCAAAAAATAAGTGGGGCGAGTGGGGCAAGTGGGGCGAAACCCCTCTAACTTACTGAAATATAAAACAAATCTTTCGCCCCACTTGAGCATCGAGAGTGGGGCGAGTGGGGCGAGTGGGGCGAAACGCCCTACTTTTTCGGAGGGCTTAACTGAGACAAATCAATATCCGCAAAGAATGTCTCAAACACACTCTCCCAAGTTTGCTCATTGCTCGCGGCGATCAATCCGGCGTAGCTATCCCGCGGTGTGTAGCGGCTTTTATCCCATTTCTGCACGAAGCCCCCCGCCTCCTCAACCATCAAGGTTCCTGCCAAATGATCCCAAGGCTTCAAGCGGCAATACACAGCGGAATGCGAGAGCCCGCGAACGATTTTGAGATATTCATGCGCCGCGCTGCCGACACTGCGGATATTATCCATTGATTGCGCCTTGGCCTTTATATTCTGGCGGATGGCGGCGGGAAAAAATTTGGGGCTAAGATGCACAATCAAATCCTCAAAGCGTTGCTCATCAACGTTAAGCGGAGGAATTGAGATTTGCCGCGTCTCCTCATAAACCCCCTCACCTTTTGTGGTGCGGGTCAAAGTGTCATTGAGCACATCATAAATCCAGCCTGCAATGCACTCACCGCCCTGAACGAGCGCAACCATTACCCCAAATTCGCGCCCGCCGTGTACAAAATTATACGTCCCATCAACGGGGTCAACGACCCAAACCGCTTGATCGAGTTGCGTAATCGCTGATAAGTCACTCTCACCGCGCGAAACGCTCTCCTCACCGATCACAACCGAACCGCGCAGAATATCAGGCAAGGCCTCCGCCAAAAACGCTTCAGCCTCAATATCAGCAAGGGTGACCAGATCATTCGGCCCTGATTTGCTGGAAACCTCACCGTCTTTCAGCGCTTTATAGCGCGGCAGAATAAACCGCGCGCTCGCCTCACGGATCAGGGCTGCGACCTTATCGTAATCATTCTCTTGAAGCGTAGCGAGGCTGGGCATTGGTGTAGGCTTTGACTCTTAAAATATTAGATATTTAAACACTATCTAATATAGGCTCATATTCGAACCGTTTTGTAAACCGCAACAGGTCAGCGGCGGCGATTTTGACATCCACCAAAATAAAAGCCTCGCCCGCCGCATCCGCGCTATCAGAGCGTTCCAGCACATCGGCATGTTCATAAAGCCATGCCAGCGCCTTTCCATCCTCGGATTTAATCAAAAATCGGTGGATTTGATCGTTTTTGGAGATAATCTCATGCACCTTGGCCAAGAACACATCAATGCCGAGAGATTTCACCGCCGAAATCATCAGCTTGTTGTGCGAAAAGCGAATATCGCGGGTTAATTCGGCCAAATCATCCTCGTTCACGGCGTCAATCTTGTTATAAACCTCGATAATGCGCTCATCAGCCTCATAATCAATATCGAGATCGCGCAAAATTTTAATCACATCTGCCCGCTGCGCCTTATGGTCGGGGCTTGAGGCATCAATAACATGCACAATCACATCGGCATGCAGCGTTTCTTCGAGCGTGGCGCGGAACGCCGCAATCAAATGGGTGGGAAGATCGGAAATGAACCCAACCGTGTCAGAAAGGATCGCTTTTGACCCGTTCGGAAGGTCAAAACGGCGCAAAGTCGGGTCAAGAGTCGCAAACAGCAAGTCCTTGGCGAAAACCTCTGCCCCCGTCAACGTGTTGAACAGCGTCGATTTTCCGGCATTGGTATAACCGACAAACGCCACAACGGGGAACGGCATACGCTCACGGCTTTTGCGTCCCATCTCACGCATACGCTTGACGTTTTCAAGCTCCGTTTTCAGCTTGGTGATTTTGTCGGAGATAATACGGCGATCAAGCTCGATCTGGGTTTCGCCGGGCCCGCCCATAAAACCCGCTCCGCCGCGCTGCCGCTCAAGGTGAGTCCAAGACCGTACAAGCCGCGATTTTTGGTAATCCAGCGCGGCCAGCTCGACCTGAAGTCGCCCTTCCTTGGTTTGGGCACGATCACCGAATATCTCCAGAATCAGGCCAGTGCGGTCAATCACCTTGCTGCGCCACAGCTTTTCAAGATTGCGCTGCTGCACGGGGGAGAGCACAGCATTGAACACGATAACATTCGGCTCTAGCGCCTCAGTCAGCTCACGAATTTCCTCACACTTCCCTTTGCCCAAATAGGTCGAGGGCTGGATACGATTGATTTTCGCAGTAACGGTCTGGAGATGCTCCAGCCGTATCGCCTTGGTCAGGCTTTCGATTTCAGCGATTTTATAATCACGCCCCCGCAAATCACCCTCATCATGCGGGTGATCGGGATGCACGATCAAGACAGTGTCAGAGGGGCTATCAGCCGGAAGCGGATAATTGCGGCGAACCATCAAAACACAAAGCGTAAGGAATTACTCAGCAGAGTCACCGGCTGCTTTGTCTTCCTCATCATACAGGCTGAGTGGGCCGCCCGGCATGATGGTTGAGATTGCATGCTTGTAAACCAACTGCACATGGGTTTCACGGCGCAGAAGCATCGAGAAGTTGTCGAACCATGTCACAACCCCTTGCAATTTCACGCCATTGACAAGAAACACCGTAACGGACATTTTTTCCTTACGGATTTTATTCAGGAACACATCCTGCACATTTTGAAATTTTTCAGCCATTTTTCTATAGTCCTAGATTAAAAATTACACACCGATAGTTCGTTCAATAAACAAAATTAAAAACGCAATCGCTTCTTTTTAGCGTTTTTTTTCAGCTTTGCAACAAAAAGCCTTGAATCTGTGCATAATTTTTCACATACGCGTTTTGCGCTGCCTTATCGGATATTCCCTCAACCAAAATGGGGGTGCAGCCCGCCGCCACCGCGCATTGCACATCAATGAGCGTATCGCCGACATACCAAATCTTTGCGGGGTGGCTCATATCGCGGGGGTTAAGGCTCGCCTTTTCCAGAGCCAATAACAGCGGCGCAGGGTCGGGTTTATCTTTCGCCGCCTCGCCCGCACCGACAATGCGCTGGCCAAAATAGCGCCCCCAGCCAAGATAATCGATTTCGGCGCGAAGGAAATTGCCTTTTTTATTGCTGACCACGCCAAGACAGATATCCAGCTTGGCGAGCGTTTCCAGCATATTCGCAACGCCCGTAATCACCGTTAAATCAGACAAATGATTGTCCAGATAATAGCGTTCAAAGGCGCGTTTGGCCTCTTCGGAATGTGAGCCATAAACCTCAGCAAACAGCTTTTCGCGGGGCATACCAAAATAAATATCAAACTCACGCGGCTTGAGCGGCGGCAAGCCAAAAGAGGCTTTGACAGCATTATGCGCCTTTTCCAAAAAAGTATAGCTATCGACAAGCGTTCCATCCCAATCGAAGAAAATAGCCTCAGGCTTGGGCAAATCGCGCTCGTTTAAGGTGTTTTTTGTGGGCGCGGTGCTCATATTATGCGTCACTCCACTCATATTGATCGTCATAGCGCGACAAGGCGTATTCCCTGTAGTGCTCATAAAGCTTGAGTGTGACCGCGCCTGATTTCCCTGACTGCGCACCTTTTCCGATTTTCTGCCCGTCAATATCGACCACCGGAACAATCAGCGCCGTTGCACTGGTGCAAAAAGCTTCATCGGCGCTCAAGGCTTCTTGCAGAGATATAGCGCGTTCCTGCACCTCCAAGCCCAGCTGCGCCGCGCCATGCAGCGCCGCATTGCGGGTTACGCCCTTCAAAATATCATATTCAGCGGGGCGGGTGATGAGCGTCTTGCCTTGTAATATCCAGAAATTGCTCGATGAGCCTTCGGTGATAAATCCATCTTCATCAATCATCAGCGCTTCGAAAGCGCCACTCCCGGCGGCTTTTTGTTTGGCCAGAGCCTGCGCGAGCAGACCCACGGTTTTAATATCGCGGCGCTTCCAGCGGATATCCGGAACGCTGATAAGCTTCACGCCATTGGCAATATTCGAATTGCCGTCAAATTTAAACGGGCGGCATGTCATCACCAAAGCGGGCGGCACGGACGGATTGGGGAATTTAAAATCGCGCTTGGCCACGCCGCGCGTTACTTGAATATAGAGCGCGGCATTGCTGAGCCTGTTTTTGCGCACCAGCTCCCGCATGATAAGGCGCAGGGCTTGGCGTTTCACGGGCATCGCAATCTCAAGCTCCCGCAGTGAACGCTCCAAGCGATCAAGATGGCCGCGCTCATCGGCAAAGCGGCCATTGATAAGGCTAATTACTTCATAGATTCCATCCGCAAATTGATAGCCACGATCTTCGATATGAACGCTGGCGGCGTGGTGCGGCACGTAAGATCCGTTGACATAGGCAAAGCGCGGCATTTATTTCAAGACTTTCTGACCCGCCAGAGTCGCATGAGTGTTGTTGAAAACCAATATGTTACGAAGAGCTAACAAGTCAGAACAGATCCACTTGAACCGAAAATGCACGCTCCAGAGCCTTGGCCTGATCCTGCCGCGCAAGGATAATCAGCACATCACCGGCGCGGACGATATCCTTGGCATCCGGTATCCACATCTCCTCATCACGGATAATCGCGCCGAGAATAACATGCGGAGGAAACTCGATATCCTCAATATGCTTATTCGCCAGCGCCATGGAGCTGGACACCTCGGCCTCGAAGACTTCAGCAAAGCCGTCGCGCAGATTGTAAAGCCCGTGAATACGCCCGCGCCGCACATGCTGCATGATCGTCGCCACAATCGTGGAGCGCGGCGAGACCATCGCATCAATGCCCAATGGCCCGATCAGCGGGGTATAGGCATTGTTATTGACCAAGGTAATCACCCGCTCACAGCCATATTGCTTGGCGAGTAGAGAGCCGAGAATATTGCTCTCATCATCATTGGTCACGGCGACCAGCGTTTCAACATGCTCTATCATCGCCTCTTCGAGAATATCGCGATCAAGCGAGTTTCCGCGCAAAATGACGACATTTTCAAGCTGCTCGCTCAGATACTCCGCACGCTGCTCGTTGCGCTCAAGGATTTTGATATGCGTCCCCAAGCCTTGCTTGACCAGAAGTTTCGCCAGACTGAACCCGACGCTGCCGCCGCCTGAAATCACGATGCGCCGCGCCTCTTTTTCCTCATGGCCGAACACCGCCATCACGCGTCTGAGCTGTTTTGTGTCGGCGACAAAATACACCTCATCCCCTGCAAAAATCTGCTCATTGTCATCGGGAATGATCGGCTTGTTATTGCGCAAAATCGCTATCACTTTGAAGGACAGATCCTTAAACAGCTCCCGCAATTGCGATAGCGGCGTATTGATAATCGGGCAGTCTTCGCGGCAGACAACGCCGACAATATGCGCCATGCCTTCGGCCAGTGAAATCACAAAGGTCGTCCCCGGCACTTGCAAGCGCTGGAAAATATCCTCGGCAATCACCTGCTCCGGCGAGATAATCACATCAATCGGCATATGGGCGCGGCTGAACAAATTCGACCATGCGGGGTTGAGGTAGTCTTGCTCGCGGATACGGGCGATTTTTTTCGGAACACCAAACAGCGAATGCCCAACCTGACAGGCGACCATATTGACCTCATCAGAATGGGTCACCGCAATCATCATATCGACATCACCCGCCCCTGCAAAGCTCAGTACATCGGGGTTAGAGGCGTGACCGACAATCCCGTTCACATCAAGGTCATCCTTGATTTGCCCGATCAGCTTGGCGTTGTGATCAATAACGGTAACATCGTTTTCTTCCCGCGCCAGATAGGACGCAATGCTATACCCGACCTGCCCCGCTCCGCAAATAATAACGCGCATATCCTATGCCCTTTTCTTTTTGTTCATCAGATCAATGGTATTTTGAAGGCTTAGCATATCAATCTCGCCACTTCCTTCTGCTGCGCCGATTGAATCAGCATTACCAGCAGCCTCATCACGCTGCTCACCGACGGCGATATCAAGGCTTTTCAACTTGCGGTGCAGCGCCGAGCGCTCCATACCGATAAATTGTGCGGTTTTAGACACATTCCCGCCAAACCGCCCGATTTGCGAGCTTAAGTAAATCTTTTCAAAACTCTCCCGCGCATCACGAAGCGACATATCAATCAGCTCGGTATCGGCGAGCTGGAAATTGCTCTGGCCTTGCCCCGCACTGCCACTCCCGTTCTTCGAGCCCGAAATTTCAGGCGGCAGCGCGGCAATATCATATTGAGCTTCATTGCCCAGATTGCCGTTCATAATCATCACCCATTCCACGACATTGCGCAGTTGGCGAATATTGCCCGGCCAATTATAGGACTGCATGGCAATCAAGGCTTTTTTCGAGAATTGCGGGACGGCAACGCCGAAATTCTCAGCCAGAATCTCGGAAAAATAAGCGGTTAGCTCCGGGATATCCTGCATCCGCTCCCGCAGCGGCGGAACGCTGATAGGCACAACATTTAAGCGATAATACAGGTCTTGACGAAACTCCCCCGCCGCGATCAGCTTTTCGAGGTTTTTGTTGGTGGAGGCAATAATTCTGACATCAACATCAATAAGCTCATTGCCGCCGACACGCTGAAAGCTCTGATTTTGAAGCACGCGCACGATTTTCCCCTGCGTTTCGGGTGGCATATCGGCGACCTCATCAAGCAGCAATGTTCCGCCATTGGCGCGTTCCAAAATCCCTGTATATACCGACTCGCCGGAGCCGTTTTCCTCCGACCCAAACAGCTCGATTTCAAGCCTATCAGGCCGCAAATTGGCACAAGAGAGCACAAAAAACGGCTCATCAGCGCGGCTTGAGTGATTGTGCAAATATCGTGCGGCGATTTCTTTGCCCGCCCCCTGCTCACCTGTCAAAAGGACTCGGCTATTGGTTTGGGCGACTTTTTTGAGGATTTGCGCGAGATTTTGCGCAACTGAAGAAGAACCGATCAGCTTGGCGGGGGTTTCGATCTTTTTACGCAGCTTGGCGTTTTCCTGCCGAAGCTGCGCCGTTTCCAAAGCGCGCTGAATCATCAAAATCAAGCGGTCGGATTTAAACGGCTTTTCAATGAAATCATATGCGCCGATCTTGATCGTTGAAACAGCAGTTTCAATCGAGCCGTGACCGCTAATCATCAGCACCGGAATATCCGGCCTGTCGCGCTTGATGGTTTTGAGAATTTCAATCCCGTCATCCTTGCTGCCCTCCAGCCAGATATCAAGAATGGCAAGGGATGGCGGAGTTTCTTTCAGGATTTCATAGGCTGCATCGGAATTATCGGCAGTGCGGATTTTATAGCCCTCATCCTCCAAAATCCCTTTCACAAGATTACGGATGTCTTCTTCATCATCAACAATCAGTATTTCAGCGCTCATCAATTCCCGCAAACTCGCAAACTCGTAAATTCAACAACTCAATCATTCAATATCAACCAATTATAGTGTTTATCGCGCAATCAGCAAGGATACTGTTGCGCCCCCCAAATCCGATTGAGGATACAGCTTTTTGAGCCATTCGGGATAGCCCATAACAAGCTTGCCCGCATGATCTTCCAGAATTTTCTTCACAATCGCCAGCCCCAGCCCCGTGCCTTTTTGCTTATAGGTCACATAAGGCTCGGCCAGTCTGCTCGGATCTTCTTCTTTGGGCAATCCCGCGCCATTGTCAATCACGCTGATGAAAATCTTGTCATTCACATATCCGGCGATGATATTGATTTTCCCTATGTAATCCGCGCCTTCGGCCTTGGCTTCGGTCTTAGCTTCTGCCTCGGATTTTTTGCGCATCTCAATGGAATCAATCGCATTTTGAATGAGATTCGTCAGGGCTTGGCGGATTTGCTGCGCATCGAATTTGCTCATCATTTTCGGCTCTTCATGCTCAAAATTGAAATCAATGCGGATATGCGCCTGATCCTGCAACACAATGGTTTCTTTGATCAGCCTAATAATATCGCCCTCTTTCATCACGGGTTCGGGCATCCGCGCAAAGGCCGAGAATTCATTGACCATATGCCCGATATCGCCGACATGTTTGATAATCGTTTCGGTGCATTGCGTAAAAATCTCGGCATCCTCTTTGATCTGGCCGATATATTTGCGGCGCAAACGCTCGGCGGATAACTGAATCGGGGTCAGAGGGTTTTTGATCTCATGAGCGATACGCCGCGCCACATCCGCCCAGGCCGCCTTGCGCTGTGCCGATTGCAGCTCGGTAATATCATCAAAGGTCACAATCGCGCCGACATCCTCATCACCGATCAATTCAATGGCAATCCGCACCAGAAATATTTTGTTCGAGCCATCTTCTTGCTGATAAAGGATTTCATTTTGCGTGACCTTATGCGGCTTG
>JBKBPR010000012.1:0-22498 GCA_046293135.1 Alphaproteobacteria bacterium
ACCTTGCGCCCGTCGGTAAATATCTGGTGCAGATGTGCACGACAACGCCTTGCTGGCTGTGCGGATCGGATGAGATTGTCAAAACCTGTAAGGATCAGCTTGGTATCGGCCTCAATGAAACGACCAAGGACGGCAAATTCACCCTGATGGAAGTTGAATGTTTGGGCGCTTGCGTCAATGCGCCGATGGTGCAGATCAATGACGATTATTATGAGGATTTGACGCCCAAGACAATGAAAGAAGTGCTTGATATTCTGGCCGCCGATATGAAGCCGAAGGTTGGCTCTCAAAAGGGGCGCAAAGGTTCAATGGCCGTTTCAGGCCCGACGACGCTTGAAAAACAGGCCGAAAAAGCGGGAGTGGTGTAACGATGTTGCTCGATGAAGACCGCATATTCACCAATATTTACGGCTGGGAATCCTTTGGCCTGAAAGCGGCGCAAAAGCGTGGTGATTGGGACAATACCAAGAAAATCATTGCCCTTGGCCGCGATAAAATTATCGAGGAAATGAAAGCCTCCGGCCTGAGAGGGCGCGGCGGAGCGGGTTTCCCTACAGGCATGAAATGGTCGTTTATGCCTAAGGAATCGCCTGATGGTCGCCCGCATTATCTAGTGGTGAATGCCGATGAATCCGAGCCGGGAACATGCAAAGACCGCGATATTTTGCGCTATGAGCCGCATAAATTGCTCGAAGGGTGTCTGATTGCGGGATTTGCGATGGGCGCTCACGCCGCTTATATCTATATCCGCGGTGAGTTTTACAATGAAGGCTCGGAGGTCGAGCGCGCCATTGCCGAGGCGTATGATGCCGGCTTGCTGGGGAAAAATGCCGCGGGCTCGGGTTGGGATTTTGATATTTATCTGCACCGCGGCGCGGGCGCATATATCTGCGGCGAGGAAACCGCTCTGATTGAATCGCTTGAGGGTAATAAAGGGCAGCCGCGCAACAAGCCGCCGTTTCCGGCGATGGCTGGGCTTTATTCCTGCCCGACAACTGTCAATAATGTCGAAACGATTGCTGTTGCGCCAACCATCCTGAGGCGCGGCGGAAGCTGGTTTGCGGGATTGGGGCTGAATGAGAAAAATGCGGGTACAAAGCTGTTTTGTATCTCCGGCCATGTCAATCAGCCATGCAATGTCGAAGAGGAAATGGGCATCACGCTCAAGGAATTGATCGAGCGCCATTGCGGCGGCGTGCGCGGCGGTTGGGAAAATCTGAAGGCCGTTATTCCAGGTGGTTCGTCAACGCCGTTACTGCCGAAAGAGGTTTGCGACAGTGTTCATATGGATTTTGACTCGCTCAAAGAGGTCGGTAGCGGCCTCGGCACGGCGGGTGTGATCGTTATGGACAAATCCACCGATGTGATCTATGCGATTGCGCGTTTGTCGCAGTTTTATATGCATGAGAGTTGCGGCCAGTGTACGCCGTGCCGTGAGGGTGCGGGCTGGCTCTGGCGCGTGATGACCCGTATGGTCAAGGGGCAGGCGACGATTGACGAAATTGATATGCTCTATGAGGTGACCAAGGAAATCGAAGGTCATACGATTTGCGCGCTCGGTGATGCGGCGGCGTGGCCTGTTCAGGGCTTGATTCGCCACTTCCGCCCCGAAATGGAGCAACGGATTTTAGAGTATAGAAAGCTGGCTGCGGCCTAGCTGTAAGGCTCGCATTCCCCTCAAAAAAATCTGAGAGCGATTAGATTTAAGCTGTTTTTTTCTGTTTTTGCACTTCGAAATAGCGTGCCGCATTCGCAAAGAGCGCCATGCCGTCAGCGGTTTCTTGTAAATCTCTGCCCTCACGCTGGGCGCGGTCTTTCAGCACATCAAAATCATCACGCTGCCATGTAAACATCCCGCGCTCCGGATGCGGCATAATGCCGACGACACGCCCTGACGGATCGGAAATAGCGGCAATATCATCCATCGCGCCATTCGGATTGTATGGAAACTCAAGTGCAGCCACCTCGCCATTCGGCTTTATATACCGTGCAGCGATCTGGCCGTTTTGTTGTAATCGCGCCAAGATGTTGTCCGGCATGATAAAGCGCCCCTCGCCATGCGCAACAGGGATATGCATTGTGTCAATTCCGTCAAACCACGGCGATTGACCGGAGATTTTGACATCAATCCAGCGGCATTGATAACGTGCACCCAGATTATAAGTCACGGCAATATCACGCTGCCCGTACTTATCGTCAAAGGCGGGGATAAGCCCCAGATTGGCGAGAATCTGACAGCCATTGCAAATGCCGATCACAAGCGTATCGCGGGCGATAAACGCTCGGAGCGGCTCCCACAAGGCCAGCTTCATTTTCTGCGCAAAGGCATTGCCCGATCCGGTATCATCGCCATATGAGAAGCCGCCGGGAATGGCGAGAATCTGGTATTCATTCAATACTTTAGGATTATCAATTAAGTCATTGATATGAATTATTTTCCCTTCGATGCCGTTATAGTTGAATGCGTGGAGCGTTTCCTCTTCGCAGTTCAATCCATATCCGGCAATGACGATGACATTTGCGCTCATTTGCAATCCTTTAATAATCCTTCAGCGTCGCTTTGTAGTGTTTATCCATTGCATGAATATCACACGCTAATACATTGTTTATATTTAACTTATCAGAATAAGAAATATGGCCGATATGTTTCAGGTAAACACGGTCGAATGTCTTTTCAAACGCTTTGACATTTTGCGGGGCAACCGTCACGACAATACGCCCCGTTGTTTCCGAGAACAGGATTTTATCGGCTCTGAGGTCGCTGCTCAATTTCGCAAGATCAATATCCATCCCAAGTTGGGCGGCAATGGCTTTTTTGGCCAGTGTCACGCCAAGCCCGCCATAGCCAACCGCCATCGCCGAGGCGATCAGGCGCTTGCGTGCCGCCTTGGTGTAGCATTTATAAAGCAGCTTATTAACCTCATCGCGGGTTTCAGGAACATTATTGCCCAAATGACCCACATGATCGTAATACTCCGAAGCGCCGCACTCATCTTGCGTTTCCCCAAGTATATACACAAGATCGCCCACAGCTTTCGGGACAATCGAAATGGCCTGCATCACATCGGGAATTACGCCGATCGAGGAGGTGAGGAGCGTTGGCGGAGCCGAGATTTTAATAGGCTTGCCGTCTTTATCAAAACCCTTGAAATCGTTGAACATCGAGTCCTTGCCGGAAATAAACGGTGTCCCGTAATACCGCGCCAGATGGTAAATGCCGTGAACGGCGCGTTTGAGCTGACCCAAGCGCTCCGGCTCATCCGAGGAGCACCAGCAAATATTATCAAGCAGCGCCAGATGGAAGAAGTCCGCCCCTGCGGCTACGGCGCTGCGCACCGCCATATCCAATCCGGCGCGTGACATAGCATGGGTATCAATATCGCTGTAACGCGGGAACAGTCCTTGCGAGAGCACAACCCCCTTGGGCGAGGTCAAGACGGGTTTGGTGATCGAGGCATCGCCCATCACACGGCCAGCGCCCTGAAACGGCCCAATAACGGCGCTTCCTTGCACGTTATGATCGTATTGCGCGCCGATAAATTCCTTGGAGCAAACATTCGGGCGCGCCAGCATTTCATAAAGCAGCGCGGCATAATCTTTCGGCTCTGGTAGGTCAGGTTCAGATTCCCCGCCGCGGGTAAAGGTCGTTTGCAGCGGTGTTTCAGGGATACCGTCATGGAGGAAGTCCATCGCCATATCCATGATCGTGTCCTCATGCCATTTGATCTGCGCACGGCCATTATCGGTGAATGTACCAATGACAGTGGCTTCGCAGCCGCGCTTGGCGAAAAACTCGATCAGTTCTTTTGTGTTTTCCGGCGGAACGGCTAAGGTCATGCGCTCTTGTGATTCCGAAATCCAAATCTCCCACGGCGACATCCCCGGATATTTCAGCGGCACTTTATCAAGGTTCACAACAAAGCCGCCCGATTGTTCGGCCATTTCACCGACAGATGAGGATAGCCCGCCCGCGCCGTTATCGGTGATCGCACTGTATAACCCCTTATCGCGCAATTCCTTGATGATCGCATCGGAGAATTTCTTTTGCGTAATCGGATCGCCGATTTGCACCGCAGTTGCGGGAGAGCCTTCGTCCAGCGCCACAGAGGAAAATGTTGCGCCGTGAATACCGTCACGCCCGACGCGCCCACCCAGCATAACAATATGATCGCCCGCCCGCGCCTTTTTGATATAGGCGGGTTTGCCGTTGATCTCGCGCGGAATAAGCCCGATCGTGCCGACAAAAACCAACGGTTTGCCGACAAAGCGATCATCGAAATAAACAAAGCCCTGCGGCGTAGGAATACCCGATTGATTGCCGCCGGCCTCAACCCCCGCAACAACGCCGCGCATAATCGTTTCCGGCTGTAACACGGGGATCATTTTTTGCGCGTCGCGGTAATATTCAACGCGGCTGCGCGGGTCGGCCAGACAAAATCCGTAACGGTTGATAACGGGCTTTGCACCCTGTCCAAAACCAAGACAGTCGCGGTTCACGCCGACAATGCCTGTAATCGCTCCGCCGAACGGGTCAAGCGCGGACGGGGAGTTATGCGTTTCGACCTTATCGGTAATCAGGTGATTTTCATCAAAAATGATCCCGCCCGCATTGTCTGAAAAGACGGAAACGCAGATATCATCTTCGCCACGCTCCTCTCGGATTTCCATGGTTGCGCGTTTGATATAGTGTTTGTAAAGCCCGTCCTTGATCTCATCAATCGGGGAGGCGAAAATTGTGTGCTTGCAATGCTCCGACCATGTTTGCGCCAAGGTTTCAACCTCAATATCAAACGGCGCACGGCCTTCGGATTTGAAATAGTCGCGGATGGCTTCGAGATATAAAACGGACAAGCCCAGAGGCCCGCGCCGAGTTCCGTCCGCATTTAAAATCCCATCCTTGCCGAGCTTTTCCAGCTCTTGCGGACTTAAATCTTCAAGATTGACCTTATCCGCGCCCGCGCCTTTATTGTCCAGAACAACCTTTGGAACAGCAGCGCCCATCCCGCCAGCGGCTTGATATTCGGCATAATTCTTGATCGTCACCCGTTGAATGAGCGTATTGGACAAAGCGCCCGCCAGCGATTCTATATCGGCCTTGGTGAGCGCGCCCTTGATGAGATAGAGGCGTGAGGAATAACAGGCATTGTCATTGCTGATTCCGCTCAAGGCCAGTAATTCGGTGGCTGTATGGCCGATATTATCCGTCACGCCTGGCAGAAATCCGATTTCTAATGCCCAATCAAACGATGCATATTGCGCGTTAACCTGTTGCGTGACGGGATTTGCCAGACTGTTTGAAAATTGTGGATTGTTCACAGCCTCGTTTTCACTGCTGTAAACATCGATAACACGAACATCCGCCGATTTACCCATTGATTTCAATATGTTCTCAATTTGGACGGCACGACCATCCTTGATGTTAATCTCATCGTTTTGGGCTAGTATTTCGACGCGGAAGGGCATATATTTGAATTCATTCATTTAGCTGTTGATATTACGCTTTGAGCGGATTAAACAGGAAACCACAGATAAACTCAATACTCTATTTGATAGATATTTCACATGCCAAAACTGACGATTAACGGAATGGAAATCGAGGTCGCACCCGGAACCTCCATCATTCAGGCTGCCGAGATGCTTGGCATCGAAATTCCGCGCTTTTGCTATCACGACAAACTATCCGTTCCGGCCAATTGCCGTATGTGTCTGGTACAGGTCGAGGGCGGCCCGCCAAAGCCGCAGGCCTCTTGTGGCTTGGCTTGCGCTGAAGGCATGGTGGTTCATACCGACTCGCCAATGGTGCAAAAGGCGCGCAAGGGCGTGATGGAAATGCTGCTCATCAATCACCCGCTGGATTGCCCGATTTGCGATCAGGGCGGGGAGTGCGATTTACAGGATCAAGCCGTGGCTTATGGTATGGATCGCTCGCGCTATCATGAGAATAAGCGCGCGGTGAAGGATAAGGAGCTTGGCCCTCTGATTAAAACGATTATGACGCGCTGTATCAATTGTACGCGCTGTGTTCGCTTTGCCGAAGAAATCGCGGGAACGCCCGATCTGGGGCAATTCCACCGCGGTGAGGATGCTGAAATCGGCACATTTGTTGATAAGCTGGTCGACACCGAGCTTTCAGGGAATCTGATTGATATTTGCCCTGTCGGCGCATTGACCTCCAAGCCTTATGCGTTCAAGGCGCGGTCTTGGGAGTTGAAAAAGACAGAAACGATTGATGTTCATGACGCGCTGGGGAGCAATATCCGCGTTGATTCCCGCGGCAATGAGGTTATGCGAATCCTGCCGCGCCTCAATGAAGATATCAATGAGGAATGGATATCCGACCGCACCCGTTTTGCGTATGACGGCTTGAAATACAAACGCCTTGACCGCCCTTATATCCGCGATGAGAAAACGGGCAAGCTTGAGGAAACAAGCTGGGAGCAAGCCTTTGCATATATAGCCGAGAAGCTGAAAAAGCTCAAAGGCGAGCAGGTGGCGGCTCTGGCGGGTGATTTGGCCGATGTTGAATCAATGGCGGCGCTTAAGGATTTACTCGGCTCTATGGGCAGCGCGCATATGGATTGCCGGACAGATGGGGCGCAATTCGATCCCGCCATTCGCGCCGGATATATTTTCAACAGCACGATCAACGGCATTGATAGCGCCGATGCAATTGTTATAATTGGCTCAAATCCAAGGCTTGAAGCGACATTGCTCAATGCGCGTATCCGTAAGGCTTGGCTGGAGCGTTCCGTTCCTGTTTTTGTGATCGGGGAGGCGACGGATCTGCGCTCCCCTTATCAGCATCTCGGCGCGACGCCGCAAGATATTGATAAATTCGTCAAGGATTATGCCGGAAAATTCACCCGCCCGATGATGATTGTCGGCTCCGGCGCTTTCCAGCGTGAGGACGGTATGGCGCTGCACCATGCTTTATATAATGCGGCTGAAAAGCTGGGCTGCGTGTCAAAGGACTGGAACGGATTTAACCTGTTGCATAGGGCAGCTTCCAGAGTGGGGGCGCTTGATATCGGTTTTGTGCCGCAAAAGTCTAGCAAGGGTTTCCGCGAAATTCTTGAAGGCACAAAAGACGGTTCGATCAAGGCGCTGTTTTTGCTCGGTGTTGATGAGTTTGATGCCCGCAGCGAGATCGGCTCGAAGGCCTTTGTGATTTACCAAGGGCATCATGGTGATCGCGGCGCGGCGCGGGCGGATGTTATCCTGCCTGCTGCGGCCTATACCGAAAAAGATGCGACCTATGTCAACACCGAAGGCCGCGTGCAACAGACAAAACGCGCGGTATTCCCGCCGGGTCAGGCGCGTGAGGATTGGGCGATTATCCGCGCCTTGTCAGAATATCTCGATAAGCGCCTGCCTTATGACAGCCTTTATGAGCTGCGCCAGCGCATCGCAAAGGACTATCCGCATCTTTCGGACGTTGATGCAGCTCCTCAGGCGAAATGGGAGAGCTTCGGCGATAAAAAAGGCAAGGTTTCCAAAGCCGCTTTTGTCAATCCGATAGAGAATTACTATCTTACCAATGCCATTGCCCGCGCATCCAAAACCATGGCAGAATGCGCGCAGACATTTCTAAAGACGAAAAAATCCGAGCGTATACAGGAGGCAGCCGAATGACCAAAAAAACACCATCGACATTAGAGCAGGTTCAGGAATTCCACGAAACCTATGGTCTTCCGGTCAAATCAAAGCCTGATATTTCCGATGCACGAACCAATGCCTTGCGTGTGAATTTGCTGGCCGAGGAGCTTGAAGAACTTAAAGAAGCGCTCAAGAACAATGATATTGTTGAAACGCTCGATGCGTTGATTGACCTGCAATATGTTCTGGACGGCGCGTTTTTGTCTTTCGGGCTGCATGAGCAAAAAGAGAGCGCCTTTGCCGAGGTGCATTCATCCAATATGTCGAAGCTGGGCGAGGACGGTAAGCCGATCCGCCGCGAGAGTGACGGCAAAGTGCTCAAAGGCCCGAATTACTTCCCGCCCGATCTTGTGCAATTCATCAAAAACGGAAATAGCGTTAAGGCCGCATAAACCATGACAATCATCGAGCTTTGGGAAACTTACGGTATCTGGACGGCAATGACATTGCTGTATATCGGCCTTATTGTCAGCGGCGTGTTGCTGGCCGTGGCTTATTACACCTATGCCGAACGTAAGGTTCTGGGCGCGATGCAGCGCCGCCAAGGCCCGATGACCGTGGGGCCGTTCGGCCTTCTCCAGCCGATTGCCGACGGCATCAAACTGTTTTCCAAGGAAACGATTATCCCGTCACAGGCCAATAAGCCTGTTTTCATGATTGCGCCGATGCTGCTTTTCGCGCTGGCGCTGATGGCTTGGGCGGTTATCCCTTTTGACAAAGGCTGGGTGCTCGCCAATATCAATGTCGGGGTTTTGTACCTGTTTGCGATTTCCTCGATGATGGTTTACGGCGTGATTATGGCCGGATGGGCATCCAATTCCCGCTATGCCTTTTTGGGCGGGCTGCGCAGCGCCTCGCAAATGGTGTCCTACGAAGTGTCGATGGGCTTGATTATCGTTTGCGTTATTCTATGTGCGGGGTCGCTCAATTTGCAGGAAATCGTCGAGGCGCCGCGCCCCGTATGGATGCAGATTTTGCTCTTCCCGATGTTTATCGTGTTTCTGGTTTCGATTTTGGCCGAGTGTAACCGCGCCCCGTTCGACCTTCCCGAGGGCGAGTCGGAGATCACCGGCGGGTTCATGGTTGAATATTCGGCAATGACATTTGCGCTGTTCTTTTTAGGTGAATATTCGGCGATGATCCTGATGAGCGCTATGACCACAACCTTGTTTCTGGGTGGATGGCTGCCGCCGTTCAGCATGTGGCTGCCCGCTGCGATCACTGAGATTCTCGCGCTTGTCCCCGGTATTATCTGGTTCGGGCTGAAAACGGCTTTGATTATGTTTGTGTTTTTATGGGCGAGGGCTACACTGCCGCGATATCGCTATGACCAATTGATGCGGCTTGGCTGGAAGGTGTTCTTGCCGCTCACATTGTTCTGGGTCGTTCTGGTGGCGGGTATTTTGCTGACATTCGATGCGTTGCCTTAAACAAAATAGAGAATTCAATGATAAAGTTTCTATTTGCAATAACTCTTTTTGCTTTTTCTAATTTTTCAGCACAGGCATATGAGCTTGGTGAAAAACTAGAGGACGGTATGATCTTTATTTATAGCGAACCTGTTGAGATATATGGCAACTTATGGATAGGTAAATCACTCCATCAATCTAAGGTCTATATTTCAGGACAAGGAAAAACAGTTAATTTCGAAGGTATATTGGATTTGAATTGCGATAGTTTATCAAACTCTTCATGGACTGCAGCTTCAAATTTTTATAAACCAGTTTTTGAGGAAGACGATTTTAGCAAAATCGTTCCTTTTCAAGTTATGACAGGTGTTTTTAGAGAGTTTTGTTGAAAATGAAAAATATCCAAAGTGCGTTTTTATTGACAGAGATTGTCAAAGGCTTCCTTTTGACGTTGAAATATATGTTCTTTATGCCGCGCGTTACGATCAACTACCCTTACGAAAAAGGCCCGATCTCGCCGAGATTCCGCGGGGAACACGCGCTGCGCCGCTATCCGAATGGTGAGGAGCGCTGCATTGCCTGTAAATTATGCGAAGCCATTTGCCCCGCCTTGGCCATCACGATTGAGGCCGAGCCGCGTGAAGACGGATCACGCCGCACCACGCGTTACGATATTGATATGACCAAATGCATTTATTGCGGCCTGTGTGAGGAGGCTTGCCCCGTTGATGCGATTGTTGAGGGGCCGAATTTTGAATTTGCCACGGAAACCCGTGAAGAGCTGTTTTACAATAAAGAAAAGCTGCTTTTGAACGGTGATCGCTGGGAGGCTCAAATTGCCGCCAACCTCGCCAAGGATGCGCCATATCGTTAAAGAATCAGCGAAAAATCTCGGGCGGTTCGGCAGATGCGTGGGCAGGGTATTTCGATGATTGAGGCCAGTGTTACCTTATCAACACGGAATATATTAGAAAATGAATAAACGCTCTTGCGTCCGCGGGGCGAACAGACTAAAAAACCATCAGACGATAATCAATTTGCAATCCAATTCGCATAGGTCGCTCCGGTACTTTCACGATGATTGAAGCTTTGGCATTTTATCTTTTTGCTGGCATTTTATGCCTTGCCGCGCTGGCCGTGATTACGGCGCGCAATCCCGTGCATTCCGTTTTATTCCTGATCCTCGCCTTTTTCAATGCCGCCGGATTGTTTATCCTTCTGGGCGCGGAGTTTCTGGGGCTTATCCTCGTGATTGTCTATGTCGGTGCGGTGGCGGTCTTGTTCCTGTTTGTGGTGATGATGCTCGATATCAGCTTTGGCGACCTCCGCAAGGGCGCTATGCAATATGTTCCGTTGGGGCTTGTGATCGGCTTGGTTTTGCTTGCTGAGCTTGCGATTGTTTACGGCACGTGGCATTACGATTCAGTCTCTGCGAATATCGCCGTGAGCACCCCTGCCCCTGATTCTGTGACCAATACCAAGGCTTTGGGGCTGGAGATTTATACAAATTATGTCTATCCATTCCAGATTGCGGGGCTGATTTTGTTTGTGGCTATGATCGGGGCGATTGTCCTCACACACCGCACAAGGCCGGGGGTTCGCCGCCAGATCGTGTCCGAGCAATATGCGCGTACGGTTGAGGAATCGATGGAAATTGTCAAAGTCACCCCCGGAACAGGAGCGTAAACACAAATGACGGATGCGCTTTTGATTATCGGTGTTCAGCATTATCTGATCCTTGCGGCGATTTTGTTCACCATCGGGGTATTCGGGATATTCCTGAACCGCAAGAATGTGATCGTTATTTTGATGTCGATTGAATTGATGCTGTTGGCTGTGAATATCAACTTTGTGGCGTTCTCGGCCTTTTTGCATGATCTCACGGGGCAGATATTCACCATGTTTATTCTGACCGTTGCGGCGGCGGAAGCGGCCATTGGCCTTGCTATTCTGGTTGTGTTCTTCCGCAATAAGGGCTCAATCGCCGTCGAAGATATTTCCGAGATGAAGGGGTAGGGGCACAACGCTATGGAATTGCTCGCAGTTTTCTTACCCCTGATCGCGTTTTTGATCGCCGGATTATTCGGCAAGCAAATCGGTGATCGCGGCTGTCAGGTTGTTACTTGCGCGGCGGTGATTATTGCGGCGATTGTTTCTTGCCTGCTCTTTAAGGAAATTGCTTTCGGCACAACCGCGCCTTACACCACGATTTTGAGTGAATGGGTGTCCAGTGACAGCTTTAAGGTCAACTGGGCGATTCGCGTCGATACGCTTTCGGTTGTGATGATGTGCGTTATCAATATCGTATCGGCCTGCGTTCATGTTTATTCCGTCGGCTATATGAGCCATGACGAGGCCAAAGGCCGCTTTATGGCCTATTTAAGCCTGTTTACCTTCGCGATGTTGATGCTGGTAACCTCCGATAACCTGCTGCAGCTTTTCTTCGGCTGGGAAGGGGTGGGTTTGGCGTCTTATCTGCTGATTGGCTTCTGGAACGAGAAGAATAGCGCCAACGCCGCCGCGATCAAGGCTTTCATTGTGAACCGTGTTGGCGATATCGGTCTGGCCTTGGGGATTTTTGCGATTTTTGTTCTGTTCGGAACAATCACATTTGATGAGATTTTCGCTCAAACCGAAGAGATGAAAGATGCGACCTTTAGCTTTGTCGGCTTTGAACTGCATGGCCTGACAGTGGCGTGTCTGCTGCTGTTTATGGGCGCGGTCGGAAAATCGGCGCAGCTCGGCCTGCACACATGGCTGCCCGATGCGATGGAGGGGCCGACCCCTGTATCCGCGCTTATTCACGCCGCAACGATGGTAACGGCGGGCGTATTCCTGATTTCCCGCATGTCGCCCGTATTTGAATATGCGCCGACGGCCTTGATGGTTGTGTGTATTTTTGGTGCGCTGACGGCTCTTGTCGCCGCAACGATCGGCTTGACGCAGTTTGATATCAAGCGCGTTATTGCCTATTCCACAATGTCGCAGCTGGGCTATATGTTCTTTGCGCTCGGCGTGTCGGCTTATGGCGCGGCGATGTTCCACCTGATGACCCATGCGTTTTTCAAGGCGCTGCTATTCTTGGGGGCTGGCTCGGTTATTCATGCGATGTCCGATGAGCAGGATATGCGCAAGATGGGCGGAATTTATAAGAAGATTCCAACGACCTATACGCTGATGTGGATTGGTTCACTGGCGCTGGCGGGGATCGGTATTCCAAGCGTTTTCGGATTAGCGGGATTTTATTCGAAAGATATCGTGCTCGAAGCGGCATGGGCGGATCACACATGGTTCGGGCATTTCGCCTATTGGGCGGGGATCAGCGCCGCAATCATGACCGCGTTTTACTCAGGCCGCTTGATTTTCATGACGTTCCACGGCATGCCCAGAGCCAGCGAAGAGGTTATGAGCCATATTCATGAATCCCCGCGCGTTATGTTGATGCCGCTTTATATCTTGGCAATCGGGGCGATTTTCTCCGGCTATGTGTTCTTTAATGCCTTTGTCGGCTCGGAGCATCATCACAAGCATGAAACCCATCAGGCGCATCAAGCAGATCACGCTGCTGAGGATAACACCACCGATCACGCGCACAGCGACTCATCATCCTCGGACGACGAAAGCGGCGAGCATAGCGCCGAAGCTGCCGCCACCTTCCCAAGCCATAAGGAAGCGTTCTGGCAGAACTCGCTCTTTGTGCTACCTGAAAATGATACGGTCGAGGCGGGGCATTTCGTTGAAAAATGGGTGAAGCTATTGCCGCTTGGGGCAGGGCTTTTGGGGCTATTTTTATCTTATGTATTTTATATCCTGCGCCCCGAATGGCCGGCCAAAACCGCGCGCATATTCTCTGCGCTGCACCGATTGTTCTTCAATAAATGGTATTTTGATGAGATTTATCACGCGCTTTTCGTGAAGCCGAGCTTGGCACTGGGGCGGATATTCTGGATCGGCGGAGATAAGAACATCATTGACCGTTTTGGCCCCGATGGCAGCGCGCTGGCCTCGCTCAAGAGCGCGCGATTGTTCAGCCGTTTCCAAAGCGGCTATGTCTTCCAATATGCCTTTGTCATGATGATCGCGGTGATTGCCCTGACAAGCTGGTTTATTTTCAGAGCACAAACAGGATAAAGCGGACGATTGAGATATGGTTGAATTTCCCCTGTTATCCATTATGACCTTTTTGCCCGTAATCGGCGCGTTGCTGATTATTTTCGGCATTAAGGGCGCGCCTGAAGATGTGCAAAACAACGCCAAGCATATGGCGCTTTTCACCTCACTGTTTACCCTGGCCTTTGCGCTGTTCATGTATATGCGTTTTGAGCCTTCGGTTGCCGATTTCCAGTTCGTTGAGCAGAGCAACTGGTTCCGCGCATTCGGCATTCAATATTATATGGGTGTGGACGGTATTTCGGTGCTGTTCGTACTGCTTTCGGCCTTTCTGACACCGATTTGTATTCTCGCCAGTTGGAATTCGGTCAAAAAGCGCACACGCGAATATATGGCGGCGTTCCTCATACTCGAAAGCCTGATGATCGGTACGTTCTGTGCGCTCGATATGGTGCTGTTTTATGTGTTCTTCGAAGCCGTTCTGATCCCGATGTTTATCATTATCGGCGTTTGGGGCGGGGTGCGCCGCGTGTACTCGGCCTATAAGTTTTTCCTTTATACACTGCTGGGATCGGTGCTTATGCTTGTTGCGGTGCTGGCGATTTTCTTGCAATCCGGCTCCAGCAGCATCCCGCATCTGATCGAAAACCCGATGACGGGCAATATTCAATATTGGCTGTGGCTGGCCTTCTTCGCCAGCTTTGCCGTCAAAATGCCGATGTGGCCTGTACATACATGGTTGCCCGATGCACACGTGGAAGCGCCGACAGCGGGTTCGGTGATATTGGCAGGGGTATTGCTGAAAATGGGCGGGTACGGGTTCTTGCGCTTTTCAATGCCGATGCTGCCCGAAGCCACCGAATTTTTCACGCCGCTTGTGTTCTGGCTCAGTATCATTGCGATTGTCTACACCTCGCTCGTGGCGCTGGTGCAAGAGGACATGAAAAAGCTGATTGCCTATTCCTCCGTCGCGCATATGGGATTTGTAACGCTCGGCTTGTTCACGCTCACCCATCAGGGGGTTGAGGGCGCGATCTTCCAGATGCTCAGCCACGGCTTGATCTCGGCTGCTCTATTTTTATGCGTTGGCGTTGTCTATGACCGTTTGCATACCCGCGAGATTAACCGTTATGGCGGGATCGTCAAAAATATGCCGCGCTATGCCACGGTGTTCATGATTTTTATGCTCGGCTCTGTCGGTTTGCCGGGGACAAGCGGGTTTGTCGGGGAGTTTCTGGTTCTGCTCGGCACGTTCAAGGTCAATACGTTGATGGCTATTTTGGCGGCAACGGGGATGGTACTTGGCGCTGCTTATATGCTGGTTTTGTATCGCCGCGTTGTGTTCGGGGCACAGACCAACGAGGATTCCGCAAAGATGCTCGATATGAATCCGCTTGAATCATTTATCCTCATCCCGCTGGCTTTGCTGGTGATCTGGCTGGGTGTGTTCCCATCGGCGATTACCAATATAACATCCCCCGCCGTGGCGAGATTTGTCGTGCAATATGAGCAATCATTAGAGCACGCCAAGGCCGAGCGCCAAGCGCGGGAGGAGGAATTAAAAGCGGAGCTTGCGGAACGTGAGAGTGAAATTGCGGCGAGCGAGCCTGCGCCTGCTGCTGCTACACCAGCGCCCCAAACTGAGCCACAATCTGAACCACAAAGTGACACTGATAACAGCGTGCCCCCAAATTCAGGAGACCCCCAGCAATGACGGATTTTAACCTGATACCCATTCTGCCGGAGCTGTTCATGGCCATTATGGCGATGGGATTGCTGTTGGTCGGTGTGAGTGGCGGTAACAGAACCACCAATGTTATTTGCTGGGCCTCAATCTTTGGTTTGGTGATTACGATTTTCCTGCTCTTCGGCGTGGGTTGGGAGCGTGAGATTGTTCTCAACGGGATGTTCGTCAATGACCAATTTGCGGGCTTCACAAAGCTGATTATTCTTTTGGGCTTGATCGGTGCGCTGACGCTTTCCGTGCAATATCTCCAGCAGGAGCAAATGGCAAGGTTTGAGTTTCCGATCCTTGTCTTATTGGCGGGGTTGGGGATGATGCTGATGGTATCATCTCATAATCTTCTGGGGCTGTATATGGCGCTAGAGCTGCAATCCTTAAGCCTTTATATCCTTGCCGCTTTCCGCCGCAATTCGCAAAAATCGGCCGAGGCGGGGACGAAATATTTCATCCTTGGGGCGCTCTCCTCCGGTATGATCTTATTCGGGATTTCCCTGATCTACGGCTTTACAGGCTCGATTGATTATAGCGTGATCGGTAAATTTCTTGCCGCCGATAAAGAGATGCTCAATCTTGGTGTGCTGTTCGGATTAGTGTTTTTGCTCTCGGGTCTGGCGTTCAAGATTTCCGCCGCGCCGTTCCATATGTGGACGCCCGATGTTTATCAGGGCGCGCCGACCCATGTGACGGCATTATTTGCGCTCGTTCCGAAAATCGCGGCCTTCGCGGTGCTTATTCGTTTGCTGTTCGAACCATTCTCAAGCATGGCGGGGGATTGGACGCAGATCCTCATATTCCTTTCTGTCGCTTCGATGGCTGTTGGTGCATTCGCGGCGTTGGTTCAGGAAAATATCAAGCGCCTGATCGCCTATAGCTCGATCAGCAATATGGGCTTTGCCCTAATCGGCGTTTGTGCGGCTAGTAAGCTCGGCGTGTCCTCGGTCATTTTATATCTGTTTATCTATATGTTTATGACGGCTGGTGTTTTCGCCGTCATTCTATGCCTGCGCCGCGGGAACATCGCGCTTGAGAATATCTCCGATATGAGCGGGCTGTCACAAACCAATCCGACTCTGGCCTATGTTATGGCGATATTGATGTTCTCGATGAGCGGTATACCACCGCTGGCCGGGTTCTTCGGGAAATTTTTCGTGCTGCAAGCCGCGGTGGAGGCGGATCTTTATCTGCTGGCGATTTTCGGGGTTCTGACCTCGGTTGTTGCGGCGTATTACTATCTGCGGATTATCAAGGTTATGTTCTTTGATGATCCGATTGATACGGTTGACCGCACCATTTCATTCGAGCGCCGCGCCCTGATGCTTATTTGCATTGTGTTTATTCTCGGCTTTGCGGTGAAGCCGAATTTGCTTGTCAGCAATGCGCAAAGCGCTTCTCAGTCGCTATTCCCGATTATCGTCACTGAACAATAAGGCCAGATATATGGGCATTGACTGGCACATCGAAACGCATGAAACGGTGCGCAGTACGCAAGAATTGCTCAAGGAAATGGCGCGTATGAACGAGCCGGAAGGCAAGGTTGTTCACGCCTTTGAGCAAAGCAAGGGGCACGGGCGGCACGGGCGGCCATGGGTATCCGAAAAGGGGAATCTGTATTTATCTTTTTTGCTCCGTCCGGATTGCCAAGCGCAGCGGATTACGCAATTCTCGCTACTGACTGCCAATGCCTTGGCCGAGACAATTCTCAGCTTTATTGATGAACCTGAAAAGCTGATGCTCAAATGGCCGAATGATGTCTTTCTGGACGGCCAAAAATGTGCCGGTATTTTGCTGGAGACGGAGATTGCAGCGTGCGGAGCCGTGCGCTGGCTTGTGGTTGGTGTCGGCGTGAATATCCATAATCCGCCCCTTGATATAGGCGTGGGGGTGCAGAATTTTACAAAACAATCCGTTGATCTGCTCGCTTTCCGTGACAGTTTTTTAAAAAATATGGCTAATGCGTATTCAGATTGGAACACGGAACCATTTGATTCTATTCGTCAAAAGTGGTTATCTAAGGCGCACAAGCCTGGAACACCGATGAAAATAAAAATCGGCACTCAGATTGAGCAAGGCATTTTTCACGATCTTGATAAAGAAGGAAACCTTATGTTGCAGGATGGTCAGCAGCGAATAAAAACGGTTTCCGCAGGCGAAGTACATTTTTTAACACAGGAATAGCAAAGACCTAAAAAAGATGCTCCTCGCGATTGATATTGGCAATACGAATACTGTTTTTGCGCTGCTGGAAGGTCAAAGCGGCGCCATTCGTCATGTCTGGCGCATGGTCACGCAAAGCGCAAAAACTGCTGATGAATACGGCGCGTTTTACTGTACGCAGATGGCGCATCATAAAATCGGCGATACGGTTTCAAACGTCATTATCAGCTCGGTTGTGCCGGAGGCGAATTTTCACATATCCCGATTTTGCGAAACATATATCGCGCAAAAGCCGCTTTTTGTGACCAAGGACAATTGCGGAATTGCTGTTCACATTGATCGCCCCGAAGATGTCGGTGCGGACAGGCTGGTGAACGCGGCGGCCATTCTGGCGGCTTATCCTGATAAAGCGCCCGCAATTGTGATTGATTTCGGCACGGCCACAACATTTGATATCATCGGCGCAAACGGCGCTTATGAGGGCGGGATAATCGCGCCGGGGATCAATCTTTCGATTACGGCCTTGGCGCAAGCAGCTTCCAAACTCCCAAAAATTTCAGTCACCAAGCCCGCCCGTGTGATTGGCAAAAACACCGTTGAGGCCATGCAATCGGGTGTTTATTGGGGGTATGTCGGCTTGATTGAGGGGATATTAACGCGGCTGCAAAATGAGTATCCCGCGCCCTCAAAATTCAGCATTTTTGCAACGGGCGGTCTGGCGGCGCTGTTTAAACATGATCTGCCGCAAATCAATATCATTGATCCTGAATTGACGCTGAAGGGGCTTTATGCCATTTTCCAAAATCAATAATTCAATAATCCGAAACCACTCACAATTATAAAATGACAAAAAACAAAAATTACAAAAAAACCAAAGCCCAGCCGCAAAAACAAAAAAATGAGCCGTCACGCTTTCATCCCAAGCAAAAGGGGCTGTATTTTATGCCGCTCGGCGGGGCGGAGCAATTCGGCGTCAATTTGAACGTCTATTGCTGTGATGGGGATATTCTGGCGATTGATTGCGGGCTTGGTTTTGCCGATGATCAATATCCAGGGATTGACCTGCTTTTGCCCGACCCTGAATTTCTTGAGGAACATAAAAACCGCTTGAAAGGCCTCATCATTACCCATGCGCATGAGGATCATATCGGCGCGGTTGCCTATCTTTATGACCGTCTGGAATGCCCGCTTTATGCCACCAAATTCACGGCGCAGATTTTAAGACTGAAGCTCGATGAGCGCGGTTATAAACACGTCCCTGTCAAAATCATAAAGCCGCGGAAGGATTTTAAAATCGGGCATTTTACCTTGAGCGCCATACCTGTTGCACACTCCATCCCCGATAGCTGCGCAGTTTTTATCAAAACCACATACGGCAATGTCTTGCATAGCGGCGATTGGAATCTTGACCCTGATCCCGTTATCGGTGTGCCGACCAATCCCGATGATTTCAAGGCTTTGGGTGAGGAGGGGGTTCTGGCCTATATCGGCGATTCCACCAATTCGGAATATGACCGCCGCGCCGGATCGGAAGCCCTTGTTGCCACAGGGCTGGCGGCAGAGATCAAGCACTGTAAAGGCAAAGTGGCCGTCACTATCTTTTCATCGAATATCGCGCGGATTCATTCCATCGCCAAGGCGGCCAAGGACTGTGATCGTCAGGTCTGTGTTGTCGGGCGATCCTTGCACCGTATGATCGGTGCGGCAAAAACCTGCGGCTATCTCTCTGATGTCAATTTTGTTGCCGAAGAGGATATGGGTTATTTGCCCGATGATAAGGTTGTGTTGATTACAACGGGTTCGCAAGGGGAATACAGGGCGGCGCTGGCCAGAATTGCCCGTGGTGATCACGGCCTCAGCCTCAAAGCCGGTGATACGGTGATTTTTTCGGCCAGAGCCATTCCGGGCAATGAGCGCAATATCTCCGCCGTTAAAAATAATCTGAGCGCGGGCGGGGTGAAAATCATCACACCGAAAGACACCGAAAGCATCATCCATGTATCCGGCCACCCGTATCAGGACGAAATCGCCCAGATGTATCAATGGGTTAGGCCGCAAATGGTTATCCCCGTCCATGGCGAGCGGTTGCAGCTAGAGGCGCAGGCGAAATTCGCACAAAAATGCCAAATTCCGCATGTTGTTATGCCGCATAACGGCTCGGTCATTCGGATCGCACCGCAAGAAAACAAGCAAGAGGCCGAGATTATCGATCATGTTGCCACAGGTCTGCTGGCCGTGGATCAAAAGCGGATTATTAAATCCGACCATCAATCCATCGTTGCCCGCCGCAAGCTGCAATATTCGGGGGCAATTCATGCCGCGCTCGTTCTGAACGAAAAGGGCGAGCTTTTGACCGAACCCAAGCTGGATACGGTCGGCTTAATCGATGATAATGATGAGGGCGAACTGGAATTTGAAGATACGATCTATAATGAAATTCTCGATATCCTTGATGATATGACATGGGATCAGCGCAAAGATGACCGCTTTGTTGCGGAGGAAATTCGCATTGGTTTAAGGCGCTATGTTTTCCACGCGCTGAAAATAAAACCCAAAACAACCATTCACATTTTGCGCGTCTAACGTATATTAGCGCTCATGGGAATTGTCAGCGGAATTGTCGTATTTGTTTGTATCTGGTGGACGGTGATATTTTGCACCTTGCCGCTTTGGGTCAAGCGTGATGAGAGCGGGCCGGAGATCACAGGCCCCGGCGCGCCCGAAAATCCGAAAATCAAGGAAAAGTTTATCCTGACAACGCTTATAACTTCGGCTTTGTGGCTTGTCGTTTATGTGCTTGTCAGTATCGAGGTTATCAGCTTTCGCGAGATTGCCGAGGTTATGAGCGCGCAGGATATTGATTAAATACCCATTCTACCGCCTGCGCCTATCAATTCCCATAGACAAAAGCCTTTGATTTTCCTAATCTGCCAAGACGAAATACAAGACGAAACGAATGAGAGAGGCCGTTGTGAGCAACGCGAACGCAAAACAGATGCAAAAACCAAAAACCGCAATAACACCGACCCGTGACGATGATTTTCCGGAGTGGTATCAGCAGGTTATCAAAGCCTCTGACATGGCGGAGAATTCCCCCGTGCGCGGCTGTATGACGATCAAGCCCTATGGCTATGCTTTGTGGGAGAATATCGTCGGCATCTTTGATAAATGGTTGAAAGATTACGAGGTGCAAAACTCGGCTTTTCCGCTATTGATCCCCGTCAGCTTTCTCGCCAAGGAAGCCGAGCACGTTGAAGGCTTTGCGAAGGAATGCGCCGTTGTCACCCATCACCGCTTGAAGGCTGATGGCAAGGGCGGGTTAGAGCCTGCCTCACCGCTTGAAGAGCCTTACGTTGTGCGCCCGACCTCCGAAACCATTATCGGCGAGGCGATGGCGCGCTGGATTCAGTCATATCGCGATTTGCCGCTAAAGCTGAACCAGTGGGGTAGCGTTCTGCGCTGGGAAATGCGGACACGGATGTTTTTGCGTACTTCCGAATTTTTCTGGCATGAGGGGCATTGCGCTTTCGAAAACAAAGAGGGCGCAGTCAAAGATTGCATGACCGTTTTGGATATGTATGAACGGTTCTTCGAGGATTATCTCGCCTTTACGGGATATAAGGGCGTGAAAACGCCTGAGGAGCGCTTCCCCGGCGCGGATGATACCTTTGCGTTCGAAGCGATGATGCAGGACGGAAAAGCGCTGCAAGCCGCAACAACGCATAATCTAGGGATTAACTTTGCGAAAAGCTGCGGCATTAAATACCAATCCAAAAGCGGTGAAGAAACCTTCGCGCATACAACCTCTTGGGCGTTCAGCAGCCGCGTTATCGGCGCTATGATTATGATTCATGCTGATGATGACGGCATGATTATGCCGCCGCGTGTCGCCCCGCATCAGGTTGTGATTTTGCCTGTGCTGAAGGACGAAGCGGCCGAGGCTGATATTATGGCCTTTTGTGATAAAATCGCTACCAGCCTCAAGGCGCAAAATATCCGCGTCAAGCTTGATAACCGTGATATGCGCACACCCGATAAAATGTGGGATGCGGTGAAAAAAGGTATCCCGCTGAGGGTCGAGATCGGCCAGCGTGAAATGGAGCAGGGCGAAGTGACCTTTGTGCGCCGTGACATTGGCCGCGATTCAAAAACAACGCTGCCCTTTGAGGCCTTCTTGAAAGCCGTACCGGAAACGCTTGATGCTATCCATGACGCGCTGCTGGAAAAATCACGCAATTTCACCAAATCAAATACCCAAGACGGGGCGAGCGTGGCTGATATTGATGCGTTCTTCTCATCGGGTAAAATCGGCTTTGTGAAAGTGCCCGTTGAGGTTCTCAAAGATCCGTCCTATGACGCTGTTCGTAGCAAGCACGGCCTGTCTTCACGGGTTATGCCCTTTGCCGATAACGGTGAAAAAGTGCTTGTGGCAAAGGCTTATTAGAATGAATTCTAAAGCCCAAACAACAGCGCGTTTAACAAACACGGTCTTTAAAGTACGGGAGCGTCCGCAGCCATGATCTTCTTTAATCGCTTTGAACGATTGGTCGCGTTTCGTTATTTGCGCTCACGTAAGGCCGAGGGGTTTGTTTCGGTGATTGCGGCGTTTTCTTTCACGGGGATCATGCTTGGCGTTGCGACTTTAATTATCGTGATGAGCGTGATGAACGGCTTTCGGCAGGAGCTTTTTAGCCGCATTTTAGGGCTGAACGGCCACATGAATGTCTATGCGTCGGGCGGGGTTGTTGATTACGACTCGCTTGTGCAGGATCTTATACTCATTGACGGCATAACAGAAGCAACACCGATATTCGAAGGGCAATCGTTAATCTCGGAGGAGGGGCGCGCAAGCGGGGTGATGATCCGCGGTATTCGTCCGCATGATTTTAACCGCCGCGAAATCCTCGCCAATTCGGTTATTCAAGGCTCGTTGCAAAATTTCGAAAAGGGGGAGATTGCGATTGGCCGCGTTCTGGCGGAAAAATTCATGGTCGCGCCGGGGGATCGGATCAAGCTCACCTCTCCGCAGACCCGCAGCACGCCTTTCGGCAATATGCCTGTCTCGCGCAGCTTTACGGTTGGCATGGTCTTTGATGTCGGGATGTATGAATATAATAGCGGCTTTGTGTTTATGCCTCTCGAAGAAGCGCAGCTTTATTTCCGAACGCCAGAACGCGTCACCGCGATCGAGATTTTCATTCGCAATCCGAACCGCCTTGATGAAATGCGCCGCGTTGTCGAGCTGGCGATTCAGGGGCGAGCGCAGGTTTATGATTGGCGCGACACCAATCAGAGCTTTTATAATGCGCTTAAAACCGAACGCAATGTGATGTTTTTAATCCTGACGATGATTATATTGATTGCGGCGTTCAATATTATTTCCTCAATGATTATGCTGGTGAAGGATAAGGGACAGGATATCGCG
>JBKBPR010000013.1:0-12698 GCA_046293135.1 Alphaproteobacteria bacterium
GCATCACAATATCAAGACTGAGGTCGGCCACAATCCGCTTCAACTTCGCGTTCTCCGCCTCCAGGGCCTTCAGCTTCCGCGCGTCCGACACGTCCATCCCGCCGAACTTTGCCTTCCACTTATAAAACGTCGCGCTCGCTATCCCGTGCTTCCGGCACACCTCCGCCGTCGTATGACCGGACTCCTGCTCGCGCAATATCTTGATAATCTGCTCTTCTGTGAACCTCTTCTTCATCCGTCTGCTCCTTTGACCAGCACAAGGCTGGTTATGTTTAGCAGACTCTACTTAATTTTGGACTAATTTACGGGGGGCAGGTCACTATATTGTTCATATCCGCCTTTCGGTTCTATGTCTGGATAAGCAAGTGTTAGAAAAACATACCCCGTGCCGCCTGCTTTTCTCTCTTCTCCGGGCAGTATTCGTCGCGCTAAACGGTCAAGATTTTTACCTTTTTCAATAGCCTCCTTAATACTCCGTCCAAGCAGACGTCTTTCGACACGGTTTTCTGCCGCCATATATCGAACGCTTTCCTCATGCTCAGGCAGGCCATGTTCGCTAATGATTGTGCCGTTTATTATGGGAGTTGTGAATCCTGTTATCAGCCCGTCCCATAGATATGAATCTTCATTGGCCTGTTGCTTAAGGTGATAACTTGGATTTGTAAGAATCTCATCAAAAATCCCTTGGGGTATTTCATCCCTATACTTATCCGGGAAATCATGCTCTCCATCTGAGTTTGTGAAGCTGATATAGGACGCTAAAAGATTCTCTTCTCCATGAACAATTTTAAAGTTTTTAGAGCGTAGGAAGCTTTCCTTTTTATCAAGATAGCTTGTGAAATCTGTTATTGTATCTAACTCTTTCAGAACAAGGCTGAGTGTTACATCGTCAAACAAGTGGATAAAGCCGCCATCAGGATTGATGTCTCCCACGGAGAACGGCTGACTGTCATCATTTAAAGAGGGGATAATTTTTAAACTTCCCCTGCCTTCTTTAAAAAAATTAAGACATGGCTGTTTTGCGCCTAGGGCAACTATAATCCCTGTAACTCTTCTGCGGTCTTTCGAGGGTAAGGGGAGCTGAAATTCGTTCTGGCATGCGGCATCCATATAAATCTCATTTGGAAATTTTTCTAACCATCGAATTGCTCCTTTTACTTGGTCGGCAGATTTTTTAATCGCGCTTCTGTACCAGCGTTTCCAGTTTATATTTTGGTCGGGAGTCGTCGGATAGGCTATTGTCTTATCGCTAAAGACAAGAACATGGTCTCCAAAGACCACCAGCAAGTCACACAATTCTTTGCCTTTTTGCTTATATAGGTTCGGATATGACCACAAATTTAGAAAGCTCTTTTCCGCCAAATCAACCAAGTATTTTTCTGACTTGGTTAGGCCAGCGCTTCTTATAATGGGAGTGTGTGATAAAGGGTAAGGGTTATCTGTTTTATCTTCAGGGGAATTCTTCATAATTTTAATAAGGCTTTTTCAAAAGGGATGCAGCCCCATTATATCATAATCCCGACTATTGATAATAGCGCCTTCCTTACGTCCTCTTTCGACCATAACAGCCGCTCTGGTTCTCCACGCATGAGGGTTTGGCGCTCTTGGTGATGATTGTGCCGACCTTATGCGGTTTTAATTCTGAACCGATGATGTTTTCGGTGATGGATGAACGCAAAATGATGAGTTTCACAAAATCCCCATCTACGGCGGTAATTTGCGCCGTAACTTTTTGTTTTCCCCACGGGCGGGATTTTTTCGGCGGCGGCAATGGCTGGGAGGCCGCAAAGACTGAAAGGAAAAAGATAATGAGCGTTAAATGGAAACCAATCAGCACTTTTGACAGCCGTATGTTCAGCCTCATGACAAACGGCACGGAAGATTGTACGGCAGTGGTGAAATACAAAGGCCATGTGCCGGAATAGGCAACGTACTGGCAACCCTTGCCCGACATGCCGGATGGAACGGAAGTGGCGGGAGATTCCCCCACGTTCTTTCGCTATTCTTCTCTGTATGAACCGCAGTAAATCGCGCTTACTTGAACCTTCTGACGAACAATGGCCCAAAACGGTAGCTGATATAGGGGTTTCCATTGTTGAATCTTGGCACAATGTGGAATGCCCAATGCTTCCACACAAAGCTGTAATCCATATGCTTGGAAAATGGAACTTTCCTCATAGAGCATCCTCTTGCTTCAATGCCAATCCCGCTATATGCGCGTCAATGCGCTTGCGAATATCGGGGGGCAGGTCATAGTGCGATTTATCGGACTCCCAACCCGCCCGCGTTTTCTCGACCGTTTCCTTGACGGCGTTTAGGACAACAGATGTGGGCAGTTCTGCCTTCCGTGCCAGACGCTCGAAAGCTGCGAGCGTGATAACCCGCATATCCTTGGTGTCCAAAAACTTCAGCGCAAGTCCGTCTTCGGGGATATAGGGAATGGTGGAAACAAGGTCATAGGCAGGGCTAAGACGCGGCGTTTTTTTATCGGGATAAATAAACGACCAGTTTTTCAGGTGCATATCGCCGTTACCCGTCAGGATGGTAAACGTCAGGCGGCTGATAAAGTCGGATAATCCGGCCTCTCCCGTCAACGTCCACACCATATTGGCGATGCTTCTATATCCGGCCTTGGCGTATTTTTCGTCAGGAAAAACGGTATAGACTTGCGCGAAGTCTTCGATATGAATTGCGCCGTTCTTTGTGCGGTCGAAGCGTTTGACGGCGAGAGCTTGCTTGCCCTGCAATACGCCCAAGTCCGGCAAGCCCGTGATATTCTCGATAGGGATAAGCTGCGTTTCCGGCACTTCAAGGCCGATTTTTTGCGCCAACTGCATCATGGCATATTCGTTTTCCGGCACGTGCGCGAATTGCGCGGAGGGCAGTTTTACAATCCAATCCCCGCCCACGCCGTGCGCGGGGATGGTAAGCCCGCCTTGGCGCATAAGCGCGGAAAACTTAAGCTGTACCCCCGCCAAGGAGAAATGGTATGTGCCTGCGGTTTCGGGTTTATGCTCGATAGCGTCTTGCGCTGTTCTTGCGCCGACGCCGCCGGAATCGCGTACGGTAATCGCCCCCGCAAGGTCATCGCCGAGCAAGCGCAAAAGGAAAAATTCGCGCTCTTGTTTTACGCCGCCACGCTGTGCCAGATACTCGCGCATCCGGCCTTCGGGCAGAAGGTTGGAAAAAAACGGCGGCAGTTTTTGCCGATAAGGGCGCGTATCTGTAATCAGTTCTCCGCTTTCAGGGCGGATAAAAGATTGGCTCAAGGTGGCGCGATTGGAATCATTGATATAGGCTTCTTCAAAAGCAAAAAGCGTTGTATCGTTGGGGAGCAGCGTCAACGTGCCGATTTTTTCTTCGTGCAGAAAAACATCCAGAACTTGCGTCATGCGTCATCATCCTCTTCCGCCACCCATGCCGGCGCATCATCGCTCTTGCCGCGCAACAATCCCCGCACGGCGGGAACAAGTTCGCGCGGTATCAGCATGGGTTCAAGGTCAAGTAACCTTGCCATTTCGGTAATGGTCGAAAGGCGCGGGTCAATCCCGCCCCTTTCAATGTTGGAAAGGTGGCTTTGGGGCAGTCCCAGTTTCGCGCCCAGTTCGGCTTGCTTCAAGCCTTTGGCTTGGCGGGCGGTTTTAAGGGCTTCTATGAGGCGATTCTCTTTCATATGTTATAGCATATATTAAAACCGTTAAATATGCTATAACATATAATATGCTGTGTTTCTCAAGAGTTTCAAAGGGATTGTGGTTCGGAAAGAAGGGCTTTTCTCACATCTTCTTCCGACCAGAGCAGTCTTTCAGGCTCGCCGCGCAGGAGGGTTTGGCGTTTCTTGGTAATGGTTGTGCCGACTTTGTGAGGCTTGAGTTCCGAGCCGATGATGTTTTCGGTGATTTCTGATTTCAGAACCGTCAGCTTGATATAATCCGCATCAATCTCCGTAATCTGCGCCGTCACTGTCTGCTTTCCCCAAGGCCGGGGCTTTTTGTGGCTGCGCGGATTGCGCGGTGGCCAGATGGTTTCTGTCCATTCAATGACGTCGGAAACGACGAACTCTTTGGTAGATTTTTCCCATTCTAAAGTTTTATCTGTCATTGTTCCCGTCATTCCACATGAAACTTTTTGATAAGAGCGTTCGACGCGGAGTATATCTGCTCAACGTTTTCAAGATTTGTCGCATGGAACATTGCGGTCACTGCTATATGTGCGCTATAGAGGAAGCGCATCCTGCACATGTTTAATGTCTTCATATCTGTCAACAATTCACATTCCAAAAATATGGGAAGAGACGCCGTATTAGGGGGAGAGGCCTGTATATATCCATAGCCTCCGGTTCCCTGCTCAACCGCAGACGGCCTCTTTTTAAGAGCTTTAAAAGTAGCATTTGGATAGGTGTCTATTTTTATTTCTTCATATCTATCTGTAGAATACTTCTCATACCTCTCTTTCCCCCATTTTTCAGTGGGGCGGAGATTGATAGATAAGTTTACTTGCAAAGTTTCTTGTTTTGATGTGACGCTGCCGTCAGCATGACAGCTTGGCTCTAGGCTTGCCAAGACAGCCGCGAGGTGTAGGGTGTTATTGACGCGCCCATTTCGTTCAAATTCCATACTCATATAGCGTACGGGAACATTGAACGTCTCTTTGATTTCTCCATTGTCAGAAGTTAATACAAATTTCTTTGTTGCACTACTTGTCTCGCACATGCGAGATTTTTGCGGGTTCGGCCTTTCCCCCATTGCTGATGCAAGAGCGGGCACTAAAAGCGACAGCGCAAAAACAGTTAAAAATATTCCAGATTTAAAATTCATTTCAGCTCCATAAGCATTATTTGAAGTCAAGCATGATAGATGCATATCTACAACACAAAACTATGACGGCCTCCGCTGTGCATTGAAGGCGCCAAGGGATTTGGCATCACTCATCTTGATACGAATAGGCGCGTTTTTACGCGTGGCGGTATCTTCCGGCGGCATGCCACCGCCACGTATCAGCAGCTCTTTGACCTCAAGGACGCTGGCGCGGAGAATGGGCGCTGCCGCAGGCGGGTCAAGCGGCGGACGGCTCCATGCGGCCAGCACGGGTTTGGCCAAGGTGCGGTTATCCTGTTGGCGCAATGCCGCCGTGAAGGTTCTTTCGTTGAGCCGCTTTTCCAGTGGCGGAGACATCACTGCAATCGGCCATCGCGGCACGCCGTTCAGGCCGTAGCCCATGTTCATGACTACGGCATAGAACTGCCTGTTCGCCTCGGTTTTTCTGGTTTCCTCTTCGCGCTTTAGCTGCAGCTCTGCATACCGCTGGATATAGGTGTTGAGCTGGGTTTGTTTCTCGGCAATTTCTTTCTCTTGCCGCTTTTCCTGATGTACTTTTTCTTGGGTGGCCTTGATATGTAAGGTTTCAAGGGTCTTTTCGATGATGCGGCGCAACCTTACCCGCATTTCATCTGAGAGAAGATCGCTCTCAAGCGCCGATTGCAGCATCGATAAATCGCCCGAGAGGAGGGCGATTTTGGTTTCGACCTCGGCCAGTTGCACGGCAATCGGCGGCGCGTCTTCGGCGTGTTTGATTGCCTGCGGCGGTGCGGCGGGCTCGGTTGCCGTTGCGACGTACCGCGCAATCTCCTGCCGTATCCGCAGGGCTTCGGCCTTATGTTCCTCTTTGTAGGTTTTGACGGTTTTCTGGAGCTGCTGGCGCTCCATCAGGTGCGACCGGACAAGCGCGTGCAGCTCTTTTCTGTCGCGCTCGATGCAGGCTTTGGTTTCGGCTTCATTCTGGGCGCGTACTTGTTTGTATGCGCCTGTGGCCTTGTGCCATATCCCTTTAAACCCGCGCGGCAGACGTGCTGCCCGCTGGCGGGTTTCCTGCGCCCAGCGGTTTTGCTGCTGGCGCAGGAGGACATTGCGCTCATGCCGCTGCACGGCGATCAGAGCGCGGATTTCCTGCACAAGCGGCTGGCGCACGTCCTTGGCGCGTTGTCTGGCCTCGGCGATATACCGCTGCAAGTTCTCGCCCATGCGCTCGGCCAAGAATGCCTTGGCTTGCCCGATGTCGGGCAGCTTCTCCGGCAGGCCGAGGCGGGCTTTCAGCTCCCTTGTGCCAATATCGAGCCAGCGGGTGAGGGAATAGGTGCCGCCCGTGACGTCAAGCGCGACAAACCCCCGCCTGTCGCCCCGTGCCAGCAGAAAGCCCCGCTCCTGCAGGGCATGGGCGAAGGTTTCTTTGCTGTCCGATTGTTCCCATGCGGATTTGAGCAGGGCTTTGATGGATTGCGGGTCTTCCGCAAGGCGCACGGCTTGGCGGTGTTCTTCCATTGTCAGATGGAAAGGGCTGCGCCGCTCGCCGCGCTGCATCCCCTTGGGCAGCTTCCAGCCATGCCGGAGGTAGAGGGCGCGGGAGATGTCCATGAGTTTGCGCTTGAAGTGCGCCATATTGACCGCGACCAGCTTTTCCGCGTCGATACGCGACCAGACCACATGGCAATGCCGGCGACCGTTTTTCTCATGAAAGACGACGATACGCGGCTGGCCGAGAAGGGATAGCTTGCGCTCGACTTCCTCGATTGCCGCCTCAAACTCCTCTATCGGCACATCGGCCTCTTCCGGCGGGTTCAAGGAGAGGGAGAACAGATATTGCTGGCAGCGGGTGCCCCGGCTCATGGCATAGGCTTCTTGCAGCGCCCCTTCGAGGGTATCGGCGACAAACCCCCGTATCTCATGCACCGTCACATGGTCGTTTTCTTCGCCGTTCAGGAGGTGTTTGGCCAGTTCTGCCCCGTGCGCTCTCTGACTGGCCTTGAGGATCATTTGAGCGCCTCATAGCCGAGGGCTTTGACCACCATCGCCCGCATATCGGCGAGCTCGGAACAGGCCGCGAGAATGGCCTGTTCGGTTTCCGGCGAGACGGGTAGGGAGCCGCTATGCACGGCCTTGGCAATCTGGTTGAGATTGGAGGACAGGCGGCCTCTGCCCAGCGCCCCGAGTAGCTGGCTCAGGGCTTGCTCGTCCTGCACAGGACGGCGGAAGATGCGCTTTTGTGGAGTGGGGTTTTCAAACAGGCAGTGCCGGACATACTGCCCCGCCGTCATAGCGCCTGCGTCCGTATCCAGCCGCCGCCTTTGCGCCCGTGTCAGGCGCATCGAAAACGGTACGGTATAATCGTCGTCTGTTGTTCCTTCCGTCATGGCGTTCTCCCCCAAACGCGATAGCGGTTAACAAAGCTCTCCTGCGGGCGCGAAAAGGTTAACGTGCCCGTTAAGCCGGAGACTTTAAGCAAGGCGGATAGAGCCTTGATCGAGAGTCATTTTATGCTCTTTAGGTATCTTCCAGTTTATCGGGCGTTTATTAATTGAAGTTTAAAGGGGGCAGAAATCAGCCCCGACCCACAGGCACAAAACCCTAAGCAACAGTTGACCGGAAAGCTGCAAGCGTCTAAGCATAGGCAGGCTTAAGCTCGTGACTCCAAAGCTGGAATCCAAAAGCAAAACGCCATAAACAGCGGCATAGCCGCGCCCGCCACAGGCGGTCAAAAAAGCGAAAAAGAAAAATTTTCAGGCGAAACACGCAGACCGTGTGTAAGGCAAGCTGTGGATTGTGCTACGCGAAACCGCGTTTCGAGTCGCCCAATCCCGAGCTTGGCAAGGGAAGGGTAATGCTGCAGCGTACCCGCCGCCTGTTTACCCCTCCCGTTGCATCCCTCCCCGTAAGGACGGGCTTGCGCCCTCCCGTCAGAGGAAGCGGGGGCTAGCACCGCCCTCAAAACGTCTTGCTGCCAAGCAGGACGTTTCACACCGCAAGCCACTTCCGCACCGCACAACGCGGCGTCTATGCTTCGGGCATATCCGCCGATATGCGGCATGGCCTCATCTGGCCTTCCGGCCTTGAACCGTTCCGGCCTGTTCAATCCGCCCGCTCGGGGAGGAGAGTTCCTGCTACCTCCCCGAAAAACCCCGCCATGACCAAAAGGGCGCGGAAATGCCCCTTTGGATACCAGTATGTTCAGGGAGGCGTTACGTTCCCTGAAAATTCTTAATTGTTGCTTTCACAGCCGACATATCCATGCCGTGGCCTTCGGAAAACACGATCAAATCGTCTTCTATCATCCGTTGCAGCCTATGGGCTTCAAGGGCAATGGATTGGATACGCTGGAACAGTCTTTCCCTGCCAGTGAGCGCGTAAATGTCATCGATGCTTTTATGCACCAGCCAGTTTCGCTCCTCCAGAAAGGTGCTCAGCGCCTTTTGGAGGTTATCAGTATACAGTGCCGCCTTCTGGGCTTCTCTGACCGCCTTGCCCAGCGTGAGGGAACGGCGTTTCTTTAATAGCTCGTTTGCCTCAGTCATGGAAGCCCTGCGGGGGGTACCCCACATCCGCCTTCAAGGTAATGGATACGCTTAGGCATTCTTCCAGAACTTGAATGTTCAGCAAGGTTTGCCCCATAAGGGTGGAAAGGGAGATTTCTTCTTTATTGGCGGAGCGCATCAGTTTCTTCTAAGCAATAGTTTCTATGAAAACCATTTAGTTCGTTCAATGGGGCAGGCTACATAACCTTTCTCCAAAATCCAGAACTAATCTTTTTTATCTAGAAGTCCTTGAAATTAAACATTAAGATATTTTGCGGGAAATATTAAATTCGGGGCGACTGTTGGGATGACTGAACACAAGATAGAAATAGAGCTAATTGAAAAGCTGTGCGAACTTAAATACGAGTATCGCGAGGATATCCGTGACCGCGCCGCATTAGAAAACAATTTTCGTAAAAAGTTTCAAGAGCTTAACCAAGTCAACCTGACGGATGGCGAGTTTGACCGCCTGTTGGAAAAAATTGTTACTCCCGATGTTTTTGCGGCGGCGCAAACGCTGCGCAACATAAACACTTTTGAGCGTGATGACGGTACGCCACTCCACTATACCTTGGTTAATATCAAGGACTGGTGCAAAAACAGCTTTGAGGTTGTCAATCAGCTTCGCGTCAATACCGATAACAGCCACCACCGTTATGATGTGATATTGCTTATCAACGGTGTTCCAATCGTCCAGATCGAGCTGAAAACGCTGGCGATTAGCCCGCGCCGTGCCATGCAGCAGATTGTCGATTACAAGAACGATGCTGGTAACGGCTACGGCAAGACGCTCATGTGTTTCATGCAGCTCTTTATCGTGAGCAACAAGAGCGATACTTGGTATTTTGCCAACAACAACACCCGTCATTTCTCTTTTGACGCTGATGAACGTTTCTTGCCGCTCTATCAATTTGCCGCCGAGGATAATACCAAGATCGTTCACCTCGACCACTTCGCCGACAAGTTTCTTGCCAAATGTACTCTAGGGCAGATGATTAGCCGTTATATGGTTCTGGTGGCAAGCGAGCAAAAATTGCTGATGATGCGCCCGTACCAGATTTATGCGGTAAAGGCGATTGTGGATTGTATCAATCAAAACTGTGGCAATGGGTATATTTGGCATACGACGGGTAGCGGAAAGACGCTCACGTCTTTCAAGGCTTCCACCTTGCTCAAGGATAACAAGGAAATTGAAAAGTGCCTCTTTGTCGTTGACCGAAAAGACTTAGACAGGCAAACACGGGAAGAGTTCAACCGTTTTCAAGAGGGTTGCGTCGAGGAAAACACCAATACCGAAACTCTAGTGCGCCGTCTTCTGTCCGATGATTATGCCGATAAAGTCATCGTTACCACGATCCAAAAACTTGGTCTTGCGCTAAGCGACGACAGCAGGCGCGGCTACAAGGAACGGCTGGAGGCTTTACGCCAAAAGCGTGTAGTCTTTATTTTTGACGAGTGCCACCGTTCCCAATTTGGCGAAAACCACAGGGCGATCAAGGAATTTTTTCCACGGGCTCAGCTCTTTGGCTTCACTGGAACCCCCATATTTGAAAAGAACGCCACCTATCAGCAAATCGAGGGTGAGAAGAAGACGCTAAAGACGACTGAAGACATTTTTGAACGTGAACTCCACGCCTACACAATCACCCATGCGATTGAAGATCGAAACGTCCTGCGCTTCCATGTGGATCATTACAAGCCTGAGGGAAAGTCGAAACCCAAGTCGGGCGACACGCTGGCGAAAAAAGCCATCGTTGAAGCTATTCTGGACAAGCATGATGCGGCGACGGCGGGGCGTAAGTTTAATGCCGTACTGGCGACCGCTTCTATTAATGACGCGATTGAATATTGGGAATTGTTCAAAAGCCATCCTGAAAATCATTTGAATATTGCCTGTGTTTTCTCTCCGCCCGCCGAGGGAAATAAGGACGTGCAGCAAATCCAAGAAGACTTGCCGCAGGAACGGGAAGACAACAAAACTGAGCCCGATAAGAAAAAAAATGCGCTCAAGGCCATCATCGACGCCTATAACACGCAATATAAAACCAATCACACGCTCTTTGAATTCGATCTCTATTATCAAGACGTGCAAAAACGTATAAAGGATCAGCAATATCCTGACGCTGACTTGCCACGTAAACATGCAGACAAGATTGATATTATGATTGTGGTCGATATGCTTCTCACAGGCTTCGACTCCAAATTCTTGAATACCCTCTATGTGGACAAGAACTTGAAATATCACGGTATGATCCAAGCCTTTTCGCGTACCAATCGCGTGCTGAATGATACAAAGCCTTATGGCAATATCTTGGATTTCCGCGAGCAGAAAGACGCAGTGGAAGAGGCAATCACGCTCTTCTCCGGCGGCAAGATTGAGCAAGCTCGCAAAATCTGGCTGGTGGAGAAAGCTCCCGTCGTCATCGACAAGCTGGATGAAGCCGTGCAAAAGTTGGATAGCTTTATGAAGTCACAGGGGCTGGCAGGCAAGCCTGCGGACGTGCCGAACCTCAAAGGTGACGCCGCTCGCGCCCAGTTCGTGAATTTGTTTAAGGATGTGCAACGCCTTAAAACTCAGCTCGATCAATATACCGACCTGACAGATGAAAACAGACAGGCGATTGAGAAGGTTATTCCAAGCGAAGACCTACAGGCCTTCAAGGGGGTCTATATCGAGGTAGCTAAAAGACTCAAAGAAGAGCAGGATACACATCAAGGCGGAGATGAAGTCCAGCAGCTAGACTTTGAATTTGTCCTCTTTGCCTCTGCTGTTATTGACTATGACTATATCATGGCACTCATCGCCAAATATTCCGGTGGTATAGCGACGGGAAAGGAAAAGATGAGCCGAGATCAACTGATCGGCCTCATCCTCTCCGACGCCAAATTCATGGACGAGCGCGAAGATATTGTCGAATACATCAATACGCTGAAGGTAGGCAAAGGCTTGGCTGTCGAGGAAATCAAGCGAGGTTACGAAACTTTCAAGACTGAAAAGACCGGCAAGGAATTGGTAAAAATAGCGATCAAGCATAGCATCGCTGCATCTGCGCTGAGAGCGTTTGTTGAACAAACCTTGCGCCGGATGGTGTTTGATGGCGATGGTTTGAGTGCGTTATTTGAGGAGCAAGATTTAGGTTGGAAAGAACAGGCAGAGCATGAATCTGCGCTAATGAAAGACCTATCCCTCCATCTCAACAAGCTTGCCAAAGGACGAGAGATTTCAGGGTTGAGGGCTTATGAGCAGTAAAAAGAATAAAAAATCTCTTATACCTAAGCTGCGCTTTCTCGAGTTTACAGAGGCAGGAAGTTGGGAGCAAAGCACCATTGGTGAGGTTGGTTCGTTTTACTATGGCAAAAGTGCGCCAAAGTGGTCGTTATCTGATGATGCGCCAACGCCTTGTGTCAGGTATGGAGAACTCTATACTAAATTTGGTGCAATTATTGATAAAATTTATTCGCGCACGAACATTGACCCAAATAATTTGAGATTTAGTAAAGGCGGAGAAATTCTAGTTCCTCGGGTTGGTGAAGTCCCTGAGGATTTTGCAAATTGTTGTTTTCTTCCGTTTCCGGATATTGCTATTGGTGAAATGATCAGTGTTTACGAAACGAAAGAATATCCAATATTCTATACGTATTATTTCAGAACGTTAAGAAGACAGTTTGCCAAAGTTGTCGAGGGGCAAAACGTCAAAAACTTATACTACGTCAATCTAGAGCCGATCCCTGTAGGGAAACCCTCTATTCCAGAGCAAAAAAAAATCGCCGAATGTTTTTTGACGCTGGATACGGTTATTACCGTTCAGGAAAAAAAGGTCGAGTTGTTGAAAGGCTACAAAAAAGGCTTAATGCAGCGCCTATTTCCTCGCGAAGGCCAAGCCACCCCTGAACTCCGCTTTTCTGGCTTTAAGGGCAAGTGGTCACAAGAGCATGGGAATATCTTGTTTGAACAAATCAGTAACAAGCAACACAATTCAACCTTTCCTATATTGGCTATCACTCAAGAACATGGTGCAATTCCCCGAGATATGATCGATTATCATGTCTCCGTTTCTGAAAAGAGCGTTGAAGGATACAAGGTTGTTGAGGTCGGAGACTTTATTATCAGCTTAAGATCTTTCCAAGGCGGTATTGAGTATTCAAATTACAAAGGTATATGCAGCCCAGCATATATTATCCTTAGAAAAAGAGACGATTTATCTGGATTATACTTTAAGCACTTCTTCAAGATGGTCTTCACCCAATCTTCGGACCATCGGCTGAGAGAAAATCCAGCCTTGGATTGCTGCCCTGGCTAGCCAGGGCAGCAAATTCTGCGGGCGTTTTATTGCCAATCGCGGAATGAGGCCGT
>JBKBPR010000014.1:0-8171 GCA_046293135.1 Alphaproteobacteria bacterium
AAAGATGCTGCATTCATTATGGATGCGCGGTTAGCTCAGTGGTAGAGCGCTTCGTTTACACCGAAGATGTCGGGAGTTCGACCCTCTCACCGCGCACCATCCTTCTCCGATTTTCACATATTTTCGCTAGGGGCAGGGGCTGGTTTAGGCTCTCTGGTCATCAGCAGTTGGCCTTCAAAACATTGGAAGCCATGTTTTTTGTAAAAACTCATCAATCGCTCGAAATATTTCGGATCGTCAGGCATTGAAATCAACTCCAATGTTACGCCATGCTGATCGGCGGTTTCCGTCAAGTGGCGCATGAATTTTTCACCCATTTTACCGCCACGGGATTTTGATTGGAAAACATCAAGGGTGAGCGAGTTTGAGTCACTGCGCTGAATGACAGAAAACTCTATGTGTTTTTGCCATTCACGCGTGTGCGAAGTCAGGCGCTCCGAACAGGCATATATTTCATCCAAAAATCTTTTATTTGACATAGCTAATATTACTATTTTTTGCGGAAAAAATCAAAATTATAAAAACACTTGCCTGATTTGCGGCGGATGTGGATAGTGAGCGCATGATATTCAGAAAAATGACGCAAGCTGTGAAGGTGCGGAACGTTGTGATTGGCGGCGGTGCGCCTGTTGTTGTGCAATCAATGACCAATACCGATACCGCCGATGTTGAAAAGACCTATACACAGGTGCGGGAGCTGTTCGAGGCGGGGTCGGAAATTGTGCGCGTCACTGTTAATAATGAGGAGGCCGCGCGCGGTGTGATAGCGTTGCGGGAGCGTCTGGAGCGTGAGAATCTCGATATTCCGCTGGCGGGGTGCTTTCATTATAACGGCCACACATTGTTGAATGATTTTAGCGAGTTATGTGTGGCGCTGGATAAGTACCGGATCAATCCCGGCAATGTCGGTTTCGGCGCCAAGCGCGACAAACAATTTGAAATGATGATTGAAAAAGCGATTGCGCATGATAAGGCGGTGCGGATCGGCGTGAATTGGGGCTCGCTCGATGCTGATCTGGCGACCAAGCTGATGGATGAGAACGGGCAGTCCGCCAATCCGAAATCAGCCGATGAGGTAACGCGCGAGGCTTTGATTCAATCGGCGTTGATCAGTGCGGAGAAGGCCGAAAAGATCGGGCTTGGTAAAGATCGTATTATCCTTTCGGCGAAGGTGTCGCGGGTGCAAGACCTTATTCTTGTCTACCGTGAGCTATCGCGCCGCAGTAATTACGCGCTGCATCTCGGCTTGACAGAGGCGGGGATGGGCTCGAAGGGGATTGTCGCCACGGCGCTGGCCGAGGGGATTTTGCTCTATGAGGGGATCGGCGATACGATCCGCGCTTCCCTTACCCCTGAGCCGAACGGCGACCGCACATTGGAGGTCAAGGTCTGTCAGGAGATATTGCAATCCTTGGGGCTAAGGTCATTCTCGCCGGAGGTCAGCGCTTGCCCGGGTTGCGGACGCACAACCTCGACATTCTTCCAAGAGCTGGCGCAGAAAATCCAGAGCTTTCTTGAGCAGAGAATGCCGATCTGGAAAGAGCAATATGCCGGCGTTGAAACGCTCAAAGTCGCGGTGATGGGCTGTATTGTGAATGGCCCCGGCGAGTCCAAACATGCCGATATCGGGATCAGCCTACCCGGTACGGGCGAAAGTCCCGTTGCGCCCGTTTTTATCGACGGCGAAAAAGCGCATACGCTGCGCGGCGAAGCTATCGCCGAGGAATTCCAAACGATTGTCGAGACTTATATTCAGACGCGTTTCGCTGTAAACTCGAATAACAACGATAAAGGCAAGGCGGCGTAGAACATCATGGCCATGACAACAGAGCAATTAAAATCGCGTTTGAAGAATAAAAATCTTTTGCAGGATAAGGCCTTTATTGACGGCAAATGGGTTCAAAATAGCGCGGTGCTTGATGTGCTAAACCCCGCCAGCGGCGCGGTTTTGGCGCAAGTCACGGATTGCGATGCGGCGTTGACGCATCAGGCGATTGAAGCGGCACAAAAGGCGCAAAAAGGCTGGGCAGCGCGCACAGCCAAAGAGCGCGGCGAATTGCTGGAAAAATGGTATGAGCTGATTATTCGCAACAAGGATGATCTGGGCACGATCATGACAGCGGAGCAGGGCAAGCCGTTGCGTGAGGCGGTCGGCGAGGTTGTCTATGGCGCGGAATTTGTGAAATGGTTTGCCGAAGAAGGCAAGCGGATTTATGGCGACGTTATTCCCAACACAATGCCCGGCACGCGGATTATGACGCTCAAGCAGCCTGTCGGGGTGTGCGCGATGATTACGCCGTGGAATTTCCCCTCCGCGATGATTACGCGCAAAATGCCGCCCGCCTTGGCCGCAGGGTGCAGCGTGATTTGCAAACCCGCCGAAGCAACGCCGCTTTCGGCACTGGCTTTGGCCGCTCTGGCGCAGGAGGCGGGGATTCCCGATGGCGTTATCAATATCGTTCCAAGCAATCAATCCGCCGTGGTCGGGAAGGTGTTTTGTGATAGCCCCGTGATCAGAAAGCTCTCCTTTACAGGCTCGACCAAGGTTGGAAAAATTCTGATGGCGCAATGCGCGGGAACGGTCAAAAAGCTCTCGCTGGAACTCGGCGGGAATGCGCCGTTTATCGTCTTTGATGATGCCGATCTTGAGGCCGCTGTTACAGGCGCAGCCATGGCCAAATTCCGTAATTGCGGGCAGGTCTGTATTGCGCCCAATCGCTTTTATGTGCAAGAGGGGATTTACGATGCCTTTGCGGCCAAGCTGGCGGAAAAGGCACAAAGCGTCACAGCGGGCGACGGGTTTGATGAGGCTTCGGATATTGGCCCGTTGATCAATCAGGCGGGGGTGGACAAGGTGGAGACTCATGTCAAAGATGCGCTTTCCAAGGGCGCGGAATTAAAGGCGGGAGGAAAGGCTCACGCTCTGGGCGGTACGTTTTTCGAGCCGACCGTTCTCACAGGGATGAACGCCGATATGATGATAGCGCAGGATGAAACCTTTGGCCCCGTTGCGGCGTTGTTTCCGTTCAAAGATGAGGCCGATGTGATTGCCAAGGCCAATGATACGATTTACGGCCTTGCCGCTTATTTCTTCTCACGTGATATCGGGCGGGTCTGGCGCGTTGCCGAGGCGCTCGAATATGGCATGGTCGGGGTGAATTCAGGCATTATTTCCAATGAAGTCGCGCCGTTCGGCGGCGTAAAACAATCTGGATTTGGCCGTGAGGGTTCGAAATACGGCATTGATGATTATGTTGATATCAAATATGTGCTGATGGGCGGTTTGGGTTAGGCACTCGCTCATAAAAAAACGCTGATTTTTTTGCAGCGCATATAGATGTTTGCGTTTGTTGTTGTTAGGATGCATAACAATTTCAGTTTGACCATTTGACCCTTTTATAGAGAGAGCATTGCAATGATTATTGGCGTTCCAAAAGAGATTAAAACCCTTGAGCACCGCGTCGGACTCGTTCCGTCCTCCGTGAAAGAATTCGTCAATAACGGCCATAAAGTTCTGGTTGAAACGGGCGCGGGCAAAGCCATTAACTTCACAGACGAAGATTATAAAGCGGTTGGCGCTGAAATTTGTACAGGCGCGGAAGAGATTTTCAAGCGCGCCGACATGATTATCAAGGTGAAAGAGCCGCAGCCGCAGGAATGTAAAATGCTGCGCCCCGATCAAGTTTTGTTCACTTATTTGCATTTGGCGGCCGATAAACAGCAAGCGCTTGATTTGATGGCGTCCGGCTGTGTGGCGATTGCTTATGAAACCGTGACGGGGCGTGATAGCCGCAGCTTGCCGTTGCTGGAGCCGATGAGCGAGATTGCAGGCCGCCTGTCCGTTCAGGTTGGTGCGTTTAATCTGCAAAAACATATGGGCGGCACAGGCCGTTTGATCGGCGGCGTTCCGGGGGTGAAGCCTGCGGAAGTGCTGATTATCGGCGGCGGTGTTTCCGGCTTTCACGCGGCGCAAATGGCGACAGGGCTTGGCGCGAATGTCACAATCCTTGAGCGCAACAACGAGCGTATGCGCTTTTTGGATGAATATTTCCATGGCCGCGCGAATATTATTTATTCCAATGCCGATACGCTTGAAAAGGCGGTGTCTAAATCCGACCTGATTATCGGTGCTGTTTTGATCCCCGGAGCGTCCGCGCCGAAGCTGATTACGAAAGCTATGCTTAAAACGATGATCCCCGGAACGGTGTTTGTTGATATTGCAATTGATCAGGGCGGCTGCGCTGAAACCAGCAAGGCAACAACGCACGATAATCCGACCTATGTTATTGATAATGTTGTGCATTACTGCGTTGCCAATATGCCGGGCGCGGTTCCACTCAGCTCTGCGCTGGCGCTCAATCACTCCGTTCTGCCTTATGCTTTGAGATTGGCCAATGATGGCTGGGAAAAAGCCTTGGCGCATGATGAGAGCTTCCGCAACGGGCTGAATGTCTGTAAAGGCAAAATCACACATAAGGCTGTGGCCGAAGCGCTTGATCTGGATTTCAGCGATTATAAGATTGCGGCGTAATTTCTCATTTTTACGATTGACAGGCCGTTATTCACATCGTTATAAATACCGAACACTCGATGCGCGGGTGTAGCTCAGTTGGTTAGAGCGCCGCCCTGTCACGGCGGAGGCCGCGGGTTCAAGTCCCGTCACTCGCGCCACTTCCCTTACGTACGAAATCGCTCAAGGTGTAAAGCCGGTCTTGAACGAGATCACTCAACCCCGCTCGTGATGACGGAAGAGGGGGCAGCTCCACTGAAAATTATCAAAAAAACAGAAAATATCGCGATTTGAGTGTTTCTTTTTGCGATGGCTAATGATAAATATTTCTAGTCAATATTAGAGAAATCTCATGGCCTCTCAGGAATTTTTACTCGACTACTTACCGATTTTGCTTTTTATGGGCATTGCCTGCGTGATTTCCGTGGCAATGATCGCCGGCTCGTTATTGCTCGGCAAGCAAAAGCCTGACAGCGAAAAGAACTCGGCCTATGAGTGCGGGTTCGAAGCCTTTACAGATGCGCGCAACAAGTTTGATGTGCGCTTTTATCTTGTGTGCCTGCTGTTTATTATTTTCGACCTTGAAATTGCCTTCCTGTTCCCATGGGCTATTTCTTTGGGTGATATCGGGGTTTTCGGCTTCTGGTCGATGTTTATTTTCCTGCTGGTGCTGACAGTCGGCTTTATTTACGAGTGGAAAAAAGGGGCGCTGGATTGGGAGTAGGGCTTGGATATAACGCTAGTGCGCGCAAGCGTATTTCAAGGCTGTTATCGAGCACCGCGAAGCTTGATTTTTTGGTTGCCGCCGGAATAGTTTGGGGCGTAAGAGTAATGAAAGACATTGATTTTAATTCGACTTTAAACCGTGAGGCGGCTCATGAGCCACGATAAACATATTTACACCGCGCCCGATTATGCGCTGAAAACCAATGTGCCGCTGCCGCCCGCATTGGAGCAAGACGTTGTGCCCGCAGCGATTTCGCAGACATTGAACGAAAAAGGATTTGTCCTGACCCAAACCGACCGCCTGTTTGATTGGGCGCGCACAGGCTCTCTGTGGCCGATGACGTTCGGGCTGGCTTGCTGCGCCGTTGAGATGATTCACGCATATATGAGCCGTTATGACCTTGACCGTTTCGGGATGATTCCGCGCCCAAGCCCGCGCCAATCCGATGTGATGATTGTGGCGGGAACGCTGACCAACAAAATGGCGCCCGCCTTGCGCAAGGTTTATGACCAGATGCCTGAGCCGCGCTGGGTGATTTCTATGGGCTCATGCGCGAATGGCGGCGGCTATTACCATTATTCTTACTCCGTTGTGCGCGGTTGTGACCGGATTGTGCCCGTTGATATTTATATCCCCGGATGCCCGCCAACCGCCGAAGCGCTCGTTTACGGGCTTTTGCAGCTTCAGAAAAAAATCCAGCGCGAAGACACGCGCATTGTTCGATAAGGATGAGATAAGGTTCAGTTTAGCTATGCCGTTTGACGCACTAAAAGATTTGGCTGATTTTATATCGGAAAAGCTTGATGAGCATATCAGTGCCTATCAGTTTGAAAAAGATGAGCTTGTGTTGCTGACGAAGGTCGGCAGCCTGAAAAGGGTGCTCAACTTCCTCAAAGACAACAAGGAAACGAATTTTCAGCTTTTGATGGATGTAACGGCGGTGGATTACCCCGATCGGGCGGAGCGTTTTGAGCTTGTGTATATTCTTTTGTCGTTGCGTCAAAACCATCGGGTGCGCGTGAAAATTTCCGTTGATGAAGATACGCTCGTGCCGACTGTGACGGGGATTTTTGATTCAGCCGGCTGGTTGGAGCGCGAAGTTTGGGATATGTACGGCGTGATGTTCGAAGGCCACCCTGATTTGCGCCGAATCCTGACCGATTATGGCTTCGAAGGCCACCCGCAGCGTAAGGATTTCCCGCTGACGGGCTATGTCGAGCTGCGCTATGATGAGGAACTCAAGCGCGTTGTTTATGAGCCTGTGAAGCTGACACAGGATTTCAGGGCGTTTGATTATCTCTCGCCTTGGGAGGGCATGACCGATGTGCAGCTTCCGGGCGATGAAAAGGCGATGAAGCCCGAGCATGGCTGGAAACCCGCAAAAGAGGCAAAGGCTTAATAGACGATGAAACCAATGGCGGCACATTCCGAAGAGCTTGAACTTGAAATTGCGCAAGAAACGCAGATCAAGCCGTTTACCATGAATTTTGGCCCGCAGCACCCCGCGGCGCACGGCGTTTTGCGTTTGGTGCTGGAGATGGAGGGCGAGATTGTCGAACGTGCCGATCCGCATATCGGGCTGCTGCACCGCGGAACGGAAAAACTGATCGAATATAAAACCTATACACAGGCCGTTCCGTATTTTGATCGTCTTGATTACGTCGCGCCGATGAATCAGGAGCATGCCTTTGCGCTGGCGACTGAAAAATTGTTGGGTGTTACGCCGCCCAAGCGCGCACAATATATCCGCATTCTGTTTTGCGAGCTTGGCCGCATTCTCAATCATATTTTGAATATCACGACTTTTGCGCTTGATGTCGGGGCGATTACGCCCGCTCTTTGGGGTTTTGAAGAGCGCGAAAAGGGAATGGAGTTTTATGAGCGTGTTTGCGGCGCAAGGCTTCATGCCAATTATTTCCGCCCCGGCGGTGTGGCGCAGGATATGCCGCTTGGTTTGGCGGAAGATATGCGCGAATGGTGCGAGAATCTGCCGAAATTTCTGGCCGATCTTGAAACATTGCTGACCGATAACCGCATTTTCAAACAGCGTACGGTTGATATTGGCATTGTTGAGCGCGAGGACGCCTTAAGCTGGGGCTTTTCAGGGCCGATGCTGCGCGGATCCGGCGTGGCTTGGGATCTACGCAAATCCCAGCCTTATGATTCCTATGAGGAGATGGATTTTGATATTCCTGTCGGTAAGACGGGCGATTGCTATGCCCGCTATTTGATCCGTATGGAGGAGATGTACCAATCCATTCGCATCATGAAGCAATGTCTTGAGAATATGCCTGAAGGTGATGTGAAGGTGAATGATTACAAGGTTTCGCCGCCGCCGCGCGCCGAGATGAAATCCTCTATGGAGGCGATGATTCACCATTTCAAGCTTTACACCGAGGGCTATCACGTTCCGGCGGGCGAGACTTATACCGCTGTCGAAGCGCCGAAGGGGGAGTTCGGGGTTTATCTTGTGTCGGACGGCTCAAACCGCCCGTATCGCTGCCGTATCCGCGCTCCCGGCTTTGCGCATTTGCAAGCGTTTGATTTTATGAGCAAAGGTCACCAACTGGCCGATGCCGTCTCTATTATTGGTTCACTGGATATTGTTTTTGGGGAGATTGACCGATGAAAAAACCTTTTGATCTCCATGCGGATTATCAACCTGAGAGCTTTGAATTCACCAAGGCCAATCAGGATAAGATAAAAAAGATTATCGCCAAATATCCGAAAGGCCGCCAAAAAAGCGCGATGATGCCGCTTTTGGATCTTACGCAGCGGCAAATGGCGGAGCAGGGTGCAAAGGCCAATCCGCCCTATGGTGGCTGGATTCCCCGCGCGGCCATGGATAAAATCGCCGAGATTATCGCTGTGCCGCCCGTCAAGGTTTATGAGGTTGCCAGCTTTTATTCGATGTATAACCTTGCGCCCGTCGGT
>JBKBPR010000015.1:0-7420 GCA_046293135.1 Alphaproteobacteria bacterium
TAGGGTTTTTATATAGCTCGAAGTTTTCTCTCGGGGGAAACGTCTGATAACATGTTGTAAATCTGGTGCAGGCGGAGGGACTTGAACCCTCACGGGATTGCTCCCCACGGATTTTAAGTCCGTTGCGTACAGTGATTACACGTTGAATTTATTATATAATCTGGCTTCAAAAAGTCAACCGTGTAAGAACCCGTGTAAGTTTTTGAGTGTTTAAACCCTGCTTTTAGCCCTCAACCAAGGCTGTTCAGTCGTGATTTCACGCCCTGCATAACGGACAAATGTATCTCCTCGGGGAAACCCTCCGGCAAGGATTTTTCGATTTCTTGCATAGCGCGCCCTGCCGCAGCAGATATCTCCTCAAGAGCCTCTTTCGCAATATAATCGGGTAGCCCTGCCCGCTTAGCCGTCTGGATAAAATGCCGCCCCTGAATTTCGCTCATCCTGTAATGATTGCTATCTCCCACAGACATCGCCATTTTCATGTCTTTGCGCTGCATTTTGTGGTTATCCAGAAATGGCTGCGCTGAAAGCACATCATAAAGAGGGGTCAAAACAAAGCGCCCTCCCTGACCCAAAAAAATACTAAAGTTCTTTGCATGACCATCCGTTGCACCGATAAGCCAAAACAAAATCTGCGCCTTTAAAAAAGTCTTTTGATCGTCTGCAGGCTGATCGCTTCCCTTTAAAAGGTTCAGAATCTCAACCATGCTTGGCTGTTTCTCGTTTGCTGGTCTATGATCGTTTTGATATTTCCGAGATGGCGGAATGGATAATGCCTGACAGCAATCTTCCTGTGGAAGACGCACTAATACGCCCTTATCAGTCCATAGACGGTCAAACCGTTCAATCACCAAAGATTTGGTTTTACCAAATTGTTTGATTTCCGCGGCGTTTACCGGAAGGCCAAAAGCGGCCATTAGCTTCAAGCAGTAGAATTCATTTTCCACGCTATTCGACAGATCGATCCCGTTTGGCAAATGGCCGATTTGGGTTTTGAAAATATGGGTTGTCGGCGTTACGCCGTATGGCCGCAGCCATTTCCCTGCGTGGTACAAAAGCGCCGTTTTTTCTTGCGCACCCGCCACCGAGATACGAAAATCATGCTCCATATCCAGTCCTAGCGGGACACGCGCGAGATTATTTAAAAGACGTTCAATCTCTTCATCCCGAATGACTTCGCCTTTGATCGAATATAAATCCGAGAAATCAACTTCGGCATCTTCAGCAAAAAACTGTAATGCTCCCACACAATCGCGGCCTATTCTGGACAAAAGACTATAGGCATCCGTACCATCTGCCCCTACTTTTTCTGCAACACGCGCTCTCAAATTTTCTGAGTCTGGCAGCAGGTTTTCAAATACAGCAAGAACAGGTGCGCCTTTGAATGCGTCCTCGCGCAAAGGTAAAGATAAGGAAACGGGATAGGCTCTCTCATTAGAAAGCCATTCGCTCGCATAAACAAACTCAACAGCCCCGCTGGGCTGCTTAGATAAATAGCCCACGATCTGACCATTTTGGTACACGCGCAAGCGTGGATGGGTTCTACTTCTTGCCATAATCGAATAATGCGTCCGCCAGCATTGTTTGTTTTGTACGCTCGTTTATCCGAAGCTCCAAATTCAGTGCGGATAAAACAGCTAATATCGTCTCCAGCTTCGTCGCCGGATTTCCGTTCTCTATAAGAGAGACAGTTTCTTGGCGCAGCCCCGCCTTCTCTCCTAAAGCAGACTGGCTCATGCCCAAACGTTTGCGGGCACGGCGAATAGCATTTCCGATCTGTTCTGGGCTACGAGCTAATTCTGCCATATCGGCCTCCTACAAATAAATTATGCGTCAAATCACATAAAATATCAATATCGGAATTAGCAAATAAATCTGTTTTATTAAATTTGGCTAATAAAATAGATTTATAAGATATAGCTAATAGAAAAAGATGGATCGCTTATGGCTTAAGGTCGGCAAGCGTCCGACGTCGGGCTAACTCATTGTTTATTAACGGGTCGTGTGGTATAAATTCTGTATGCGTGTTTTGCTCGTATTATTGATTTTTGCTATTGGGTTCAGCGGCTTTTCAGCCGCTGCCCATGCTTTCGACTCGCAAAACTGTCATGCGTCCTCCTCTGACGGGGAAAAAAAGGCAGGCGCTTTACCCGACTGCCCTGAACACGCGGCAACACAGTCCCAGACAGCAGATAGTAGCAAACAGAGTGACACGCATGTTTGCCTGAATTGTGATCACTGCTGTGTTTCATACTTGGGTTTTCCGCAATTCAGCGGCACTCTTGATATACCTGACCGCAGCGAGACTTTTGAACCCGTCGATGCCGCCATGGCCGACAGTACTGTTTCAAAATTAAAGCGCCCTCCCAAATACCTTGTTTGATTTGAACGGAGTTTAAGCCGCATGGCTTGAGTTCCGTAACCGCCCCGCTATGGGGCGGCGTGTTCTTGCGTGGACTTTAATCAAACAAGGAGAATAATTATGACTTACATCAATAGCGCTATGGTGCGTCCTCTTCTGGCTGTCATGGCAATAGCGGCTTTGACGGGATATTCGACACCGTCCTCATCCGAGACATCCAGCCCTCCTCATACCCATCACGCCATGGATCATTCCCAGATGAAACATGACGTAACTGACCTTTATGCCCCTGCCATGAAAGCCATGCACGAGAACATGACCATCGCCCCGACCGGCGATGCCGATGTTGATTTCATGCGCGGCATGATCCCCCATCACCAAGGGGCGATTGACATGGCCAAAATAGTCCTGACCCACGGTAAAGACCCCGAGGTCAAAAAACTCGCTGAGGACGTTATTCGGGCACAGGAAAGTGAAATCGCTTTCATGCGCGCATGGCTGGCCAAAAACGGTCAATGAGCAAGGAAACTAGACATGAAAAAGAACATTTTCAAACTGCGTTTGGTACTGGCACTGGCGGGGATGGCACTTTTGCCGTCCCCGTCTATCGCCGGGACACAGACGATCACTGAAGCACAAGTGCTTCAGGCCGCCATGCAGGTTAGTCCGGATTTTCAGGCCGCTCTCAGGGACGGTACGTTTGAGAAAGCGGATGCTGAACAAGCCGGACGGCTCGACAACCCCTCGCTGCAGCTAAATGCCGTGCGTACCTCCGGCTCGGGGCGTGATGAAAACAGTTTCGACCTGGAAATTGAACAGCCTTTCAAGCTTTCGCAGCTGACCGGCCAGCGCGCGCGACTCTCGAATGCGCTTTTCGCGCAGGCAGAGCTGCGTCAACAGCACGGGATACTGAATGCCCTCTGGCGCACCAGAATGCTCTATGCCGAGGTCTGGCAATATCAGGAGCAGGCCAGGCTTTATATGGATTTTCAGAAGCGTGCTGCCAGCGTGGCCAAACAAGTGGGCAGAACCGTAAAGGCCGGACAAGCCCCGCTCAGTGAAGGAAGCCTTTTTATGGGGGATTCAGCCAAGCTGGCAAGTGACCTTGAAAATATCAAGGCACAGGAAACCGGCCTAAGATTGCAACTTGAAAAAATGACTGGCCTGATGTTGACCGATGCGGTGCTCGAAAAACCGGTTTTGTCCGCCCCCAGTCGCGATATAGCTTATCTTGAAAGCCAGGCGCGAGAGAACGCCAGTCTGGTTCGTTTGCTTGAAGCTGATTTATTGGCAGCACAGCGCCAGAAACAGGCAGCCCTGGCTGACAGCGGCATGCCGGAAATTGCGCCCCGATTTACTTACGGGCGTAATTCTGATGCGAGCGAGGATGCGATTGGTCTTGGTGTGGTGCTGACCATTCCTCTGTGGGATCAAAATCAGATGGCCCGCCGGAAAGCTGAGGCCGCACAGTTCTATACACAGCGCCAGCTTGACACCTTGCAAACGCTTCCTTTGTCCGAGCGCCTAGGCAAGATCATTGAAACGATTGATCGGCTGGACAGGCGCATTCACATTCTTGAAAGAGAAGCGCTGCCAAACTACCGCAAAGGCTTTGAGCAAGCGCAAAAGAACTATCGCGCAGGCCAGACCGATGCTGTCGCACTGTGGCAGATCCGCGAACGCTTGTTTGATACAGAGCAAGAATCACTGAAGGCGACACTTGAAGCTGTTGCTGCCCGCCGTATCCTGTCCTTGGAAACCGGCATCTTGCCGCAAGAGGTGTCTCCATGAAAAAAATAACAGTGATTTTTTCACTTGCTCTCCTGTTCTCGACGCAGGTATGGGCCGGGCCGGGTCATGACCATGGCACACCGGGCGACAGTGCAGGCGGCCCCTTGAGCGAGATTGTTCTCACCCGGTCGATGATAGCCAACCTGGGCATTCAATCAGTGCCCGCAGCTTTACAGGATGTGGCGCAGACCGTTGATCTGCTCGCAAATATTGAATATCTGCCGGAGAAGCAAGCGATCGTGAGCGCGCGCACAGAGGGCACAGTAGCAAAAATTCTTGTATGGACAGGTCAAAAAGTCGAGAAAGGGCAGAATATTCTGGTGATACAGCCTCGTTTTCTCGACAATCCGCTGGTCAAGTTGACGGCCCCCATTAGCGGCTATGTAACCGAGCAAAACGTTGTGATCGGTCAGGCCGTTAGCCCCGATCAACCGCTGGTACGTATAGCGGATATTTCAGAGGTTTTGGTGAGGGGCATTGCCTATGAAAACATGGCGCAGTCGGGCTTCGCTATTGGCCAGCATGTGGCTATCACAACGCCAAATTTTCCGGGGGAGATTTTTGAAGGCACGGTGCATCACGTCGATGCAACTCTTCGGGCGAAATCGCGTGTGCGCGAGATAGATTCAGTTGTGCTAAATCCAGACGGTAAATTGCTCGCCAATATGCAGGCGACCCTGTCGGTCAGGGTGGGTACGCAGACAACCGCGCTCGTCGTGCCGCAGCGGGCCGTACTGGGAGATATCGGAAATTACTTTGTCTATGTGCAGGAGAGTGACCATTTTTACCGCCGTGATGTCACGCTTGGACAGAAGTTCGGTACCATGCGCGAGATTATCGATGGTGTTTTGCCGGATGAGCATGTCGTCACAGTTGGCAACTATCAGCTTCAGTTCGTCACACCGCCAAGAGCTGCGGGCGCAGGTGATGACCACGGTCACGCTCATTAGGGATATTTGTCATGATTAAAGCTTTAATTGATTTTTCTATTCGCCACCGGCTCTTGGTGGTGGTCGTGACGTTGCTGATGACAGCCTATGGCGCATGGGTGGTCACCCAGCTGCCGGTCGATGTTTTTCCGAACCTGAACCGGCCCACGGTGACGATCTTCAGCGAGTCACCTGGACTTGCCGCCGAAGAAGTCGAGACATTGGTGACCCGTCCAATTGAAGCCGCCGTGAACGGTACAGCTGGTGTAGACCGGGTGCGTTCGTCATCAATGGTGGGCTTGTCGCTGATCTGGGTTGAATTTGACTGGGCGACCGATATTTATATCGCCCGCCAGACCGTGGCAGAGAAGCTTCAGAGTGCACGTGGAGCGCTCCCCAAAGGAATTGACCCCTATATGGGCCCGATTGCATCGATCATGGGCGAGGTTTTTCAAATCGGTCTGACATCAAGCGACCCTGCCGTAACCTCGATGGATATCCGCACTTATGCCGAGTGGGATATTCGTAACCGCTTGCTCTCTATTCCAGGTATCGCCGAGATCACCGTATTGGGCGGCGACCTCAAACAATACCAAGTGCTGGTTGATCCGGTAAAACTGAGCCAGTACGGAAAGTCGCTGCACGATGTAAGGTCGGCCATTGAAGGCGCCAATGTCAGCGCCACCGGCGGCTTTATGATTTCGGACTATACCGAAACCCTGATCCGCGTAAACGGGCGCATCGGCTCAATTGATGATTTGGCGCGTTCACCCCTGCCGAAGACGGAAGATGATGTCGCACCGGTTCGCCTTGACCAGGTGGCCGAGGTCCGCATGGGCGGCCCGCTTGGCAAGCGTGGAGATGCAAGCATAGACATGACGCCTGCGGTAGTACTCTCCATTCAAAAGCAGCCCGATGCAGATACGTTGCGCCTGACGCGGCTTATCGAAGAAGAGATCACGGGTATCAAAGCCAGTCTGCCCGCAGGTATGATTCTGCATGATGATATCTTTCGGCAGGCCAATTTTATAGAGCGTGCTATTCACAATGTGGAAGAAGCCCTCCGTGATGGGTCTATTTTGGTTGCGCTGATTCTGACCGTATTTTTACTGAATTTTCGCACCACATTTATCACGCTGACGGCCATCCCCTTGTCACTCTTGGTGACGTGCATCGTTTTTCATTGGATGGGCATGTCCATCAACACAATGACGCTTGGCGGCCTGGCGGTGGCAATCGGCGAGCTGGTGGATGACGCTATTGTCGGCGTAGAAAACGTTTACCGCCGGCTGCGGGAGAACCGTCTTGCCGGCCGTCCGAAAGATCCGCTGGAGGTCATTCGTCTGGCCTCATCAGAGGTACGAGGATCTATTGTCTTTGCAACCATCATTGTGGTGCTCGTCTTTGTTCCGCTTTTCGCCCTGCAAGGAATAGAAGGGCGTATTTTCACGCCGCTGGGTGTAGCCTATATCGTCTCTATTCTGGCATCGCTCTTGGTGTCACTGACCGTCACGCCAGCATTGTGCGCATATCTGTTGCCACGGCTCAAGCGGCTTGAGGCGGAGCATGATGGCTGGCTTGTGCGCAATGTCAAAGCCCTGCAGAAGAGGATATTGGACCAACTGTTTCCACGTGCCACACTCGTTTTCGTGACGCTGGCAATGTCTTTTGTTTTCTCCGTAGGCGCGTTTGTGACCTTTGGACGGGAGTTCCTGCCGCAATTTAACGAAGGCAGCGTGACCATCACGATCTTTCAAAAACCTGGCACTTCTCTGGGCGAGAGCAATCGTATCGGCAATATCGCCGAGCGTTTGATACAAGAACTGCCAGAAGTCGAAAAAACTTCGCGACGGGCTGGCCGTGCCGAGCGTGACGACCACGTGAAGGGTGTTTATGCCACCGAGCTCGAGGCGATCCTCAAGCCCTCCGGACGAACGCGAGCAGAGGTATTTGCCGATATTCGTGACAAGCTGGCGAGCATCCCGGGCATTTCAGTAGAGGTCGGGCAGCCCATTTCGCACCGTATTGACCATATGCTGTCGGGTGTACAGGCACAGATCGCCATTAAATTATTCGGCCCTGACCTTAATGTTCTGCGCCTCAAGGCAGAGGAGATTAAGGCGGCCATGGAAGCGGTTCTAGGCGTGGTCGATCTTGCCATTGAAAAGCAGGTCCTGATCCCGCAGTTGCATGTGCTGGTTGACCGTGAGGAAGCAGCGGCGCGCGGCCTGATGCCGGGCGAAGTCGCAAGATATGCACAGATGGCCATGCAGGGGGAAACCGTAGGCACTGTTTTGGATGGAGAGCGTTCACATGATATTGTCATGCGCCTCAGGGA
>JBKBPR010000016.1:0-6912 GCA_046293135.1 Alphaproteobacteria bacterium
GACCTTATGCGGCTTGTCATGCGCTTCAGAGAGCAGCTTTGCGGCATCGGGCAAAATCTCGGCAAAGGGCTTGCCCGTCATTATATCGGCCGTTAAGCCAAGCATTTCAGCCGCCGAGCTATTCGCCAAATTGACAACGCCGTCCTGATCGACCCCGATAATCCCCGCCGAAACCCCTTCCAGAACCGTTTCCGTTAGGCGGCGGCGGCGATCAAGCTGGCGGTTTGCAAGGATAAGCTCGTTTTGCTGCTCCTCAATCTGTTTGGTCATGCGGTTAAACGAGCGCCCGAGATAATCAAATTCCTCAATCCCGTCCATTTGCGACAAACGCGTTGTCAAATCACCAGCGCGCACCCTGTCCGCTGCGGAAATCAAATCACGGATCGGCGAGACGAGCTGACGCGCCAGCAATAGCCCGAACCAGATCGCAATCAAGACCATCAACAAACCCACAACAACAAAGATCAAATTGACCGTCACCTGCAAATTCGAGGTACGCTTTTCAAGATCGTTGTAAGATTGCGAGGCCTCCTTGGTGGCATTCAAATGCGAGAGCACCTTCTGGTCGATCATCCGCCCGACAAATAAATAACTATCAACAAAGCCGTTGAGCTTAACCAGCGCCCGCACACGGTCATCATTGCCGCCCGTCATAATCGCAACATCGCCTTTGACCGCTTGCTCCATCACGTAATGCGGCACATCTTCGAATTCCAGTGAAAAGGTCAGGCCGGAGCGCGCCAGCACCCGCCCCGTCGAGTCAAAAACAATCGCTTCAGATAAATTCCGCAACACCGATTGCGTCTGTACAACCCGCTCAAAGGCTTGCGGATTGCCGATCAACAACACCGATTGCCGATCAAGATCATTAGCCATAGCCAGCGTATCGGCGCGGATGACCTGCTTGTGCTCCTCAAGATAAGCCTGCGCAACGGCTTGGGATTCCGTAATCGCCGTCTGAATTTGCTGCGAGAACCATGTCTGCACGCCGAAATGAAAGAAATAGGCCGAAAACACGGTCATGATAATCGCCGGAGCAGCCGCCAGAATACTGAACGTATAGACCAGCCTGACATGCAAATGCGACCCCGCAAGGCGGCGCTTTCGCCCGCTCCACAGGGCCACCAGCTTGTTCGAGATAATCGCCACCAAAAACAGCAGGATAATCAAATCGATATTCAGCAGCCAGATAACCGTATTCGGGCTATTGCCGAAGGGCGGCGCTTCGGTGAGCGCGCCATATGTCGCCACTCCCGACACAATCCCGCAAAAAATCAGAATTGCGACAAGGATGTTTTGCCAGTCACGCCAGAAAATCATCAGCTTGCGGCGGCGCTGCGTGGCGTTTCTATCCGCGCCATAAACAAACGGCAGCGCGGCCTTGAGCGTATTGCGCAGCCCTGCCCCAAACGCATTGAGCAGCCCTCTCAAATTCAGGTATTGAGATAGCGCCGAATTCTCTTTATGAATGTTCTTGCTCGGCAAGGGCATAATCCTTGATTGTGCGCGGGTTCGGGTTGCAATGTTAAACACAAATATCTAAACACAAAAACAGGTATAATGAACCTGTCATTTTGAGGTTTTACAAGCTTTGGCAGCAACAAGCAAATATTTTGACCTATGACAATTGATGAACACAACGCCCAGAATTCAATATAAACCAAATATAAACCAAATATAAACCCAATATAAACGCTATATGAACGCTAAATGAACTGAATATGACCTCGATATGACACCCAAGACCAACAGCGCCGCGCCTACCATATTCGTCCTGATTGCAGCGGCGGGCAGCGGCTCACGGCTGGGCGGTGCAACACCAAAACAATATCTTGACCTTGGCGGCCAAACCATCCTCAGGCGCAGTATTGAGGCCTTTTTACCCTACACGGCGCCGGAGCATATTCGGGTCATAATTGATGCAAATGCGGTTCATGACTATCAAAACAGTGTCAGCGAGCTTACGCTTGCGCCTTATATCATTGGCGGCCAGACCAGAAAACAAAGCATCTATAATGGCTTAATGGCGCTTCCTGATTTACAAGATCAGGATATAATTTTGATCCATGATGCGGCGCGGCCATTCGTAAAACCCGCCGATATCGCGGCAATGATTGAGGTTTTACAAAGCGGAGAAGCCGCCGCCGCAAGCCTCTATGCGCCGCTCCATGACACAATCCGTGAAAAAGACACGCAAACCACCCTGAACCGCGACGCTTTGATAGCGGTGCAAACCCCGCAAGGCTTTCGCGCTGAAACCATACTCAAGGCGCATCACCATTTCAAAGACGCGGATAGCGGCGCGTTCAGCGCGTTCACCGATGATGCGGCAATGGTTGCGGCGCTTGATATTCCCGTTGCCTATATCGCGGGCAGCAGGCAAAATTTCAAAATCACAACGCAGGATGATTATATCATGGCGCAGAATTTACAAAGCTTGCAAAACCTCAAGAAACCCCAGCAACCCCAAATCCGTAGCGGGATCGGCTTTGATGTTCATGCCTTTGCCGACACACCAAACCCCGCCAAAACCTTGCGATTGGGCGGCATTGATATTCCCCATGACAGGGCGCTGAGCGGCCACTCCGATGCCGATGTTGCGCTTCACGCTATTACTGATGCCTTGCTCGGTGCGATGGGGCTGGGGGATATCGGCGATCACTTTCCGCCCTCCGACCAGACCTATAAGGGCATGGACAGCGCTATTTTCCTTGAAAAAGCGGCGACGCTGATTGCGGAAAAAGGTGGGCGTATCAACAATATTGACCTGACGATTATATGCGAAGCGCCCAAGCTCACCGCCTATAAAGCGCAAATCCAGAGTCGCATTGCCTCAATTTTGACCCTTGAGGCGGCGCAAATCGGGATCAAGGCGACCACAACCGAAAAGCTCGGATTTACTGGGCGCGGCGAGGGCATTGCCGCCCAAGCCATAGCCACTGTTGAAATCACCAATCACCAAATCACCCGTCAAATCAACAAAGATAAAGGATAAAGCGCGATGCGTATTCTTGAAAAAATAATGACACCCCCGCCCGAAGATTTGGCCGTTATTCGCAAGCTATCATTCAAAAGCCCCGCAATCTGGCTGGCGACTTGGTTTGGCTCAGGTTTGATGCGCCCCGCCCCCGGCACTTGGGGAACGGTTGCGGCCATGCCGTTCGGGATTGCGCTGCTGGCATTCGGCACGATCTGGACGCTCCTCGCCGCAACAGTGCTTGTAACGCTCATCGGGCTATGGGCTTCGGCGGAGTTTGAACGTCAGAGCGGTATTCACGATTCCAAAATGATTGTCATCGATGAGGTTGCGGGTATGTGGCTGAGCCTTGTACCGATCAGCCTGTTTTTGAGTGCGGAGCATCCCTATTACGCCGCCGCGTTGCTCACAGCCTTTGCGCTTTTCAGGCTATTTGATATCCTCAAACCTTGGCCGGCCTGCTATTTCGACAAAAAAATCCATAGCCCGCTCGGCGTGATGGGCGATGATATAATCGCCGGATTTTATGCCGCTGGCGCGCTAACCGGATTGATCTATTTCCTCGAAAAGCTATAGTGAGGTTCAGTAAGGTTCGCGCTTTAAGCTGCGAATATTGGCTGCGAAAATAATATGAGTCTGATGACTGAAGTTTTGAACTATGTATGACCTCGTTGATAAATTAAGCGTATTGCTCGCCGCCAGAGGGTGGAAACTCGCCGCCGCTGAGTCCTGTACGGGCGGGCTATTAACCGCTGCGCTGACCCACCGCCCCGGCGCATCAGCTGTGTTCGACCGCGGTTATATCACTTACTCCAATCAAGCCAAAATTGATTGCCTTAACGTGCAGCCCGCAACGCTCGAAAAATTCGGCGCGGTCAGCTATGAAACGGCGGAACAAATGGCGCTTGGCGCGCTTAAACAATCCGAGGCCGACCTCGCCATTTCCATCACCGGAATCGCAGGCCCCGATGGCGGTAGCGCGGAAAAGCCCGTCGGGCTGGTCTATTTCGGCTATGCGCTCAAAAACGGTTCATCGGGGAGCATTCACAAAACCTTTGACGGCAACCGCGAGCAAATCCGCGCAAAAGCCGCTACCACAGCGCTCAAGCATCTAATCTCAATCCTTGAAGACGGAGCACCGTAAAACCATGACCGAACCGCAAAACGCCCAGCCGGCAAAAGAAAAAATCGCGCTTGTTTCGGGCTGTAATGATGCGTATTTCCCGATGCTCAAGGAATGGATACATTCGGTGCGGCGCTTTGCCCAGAGCCGCGAGATGGATATTTGTATTCTCGATGCCGGATTGACCGATGCGCAAAAGCGCGAGCTAGAGCCGCATGTCGCGATGATCGTTAATCCCGATTGGCCGTGCGATATTCCCGCCAGTAAAATCCGTGGCCGCGAATACTTGAAAGCCTGCGCCTGCCGCCCGTTTATCCCGCAGATGTTCCCCGGCTATGATATGTATTTCTGGATGGATGCCGATACATGGGTGCAGGATTGGCGCGGAATTGAGCTTTATTTGCAAGGGGCGCGGCTCAAAAGGCTGGCAATTACCGGGCAAGTTGATCGCGGCTATTTCCGCCAGATCCGCGTCAAATGGCTGGGCGGCTGGCCGTATAAAATCCGCGGCTTTTATTTCTCGAACGCGCTTAAAGCCTTTGGCTTTCAAACCGCAAAAGAGCTACTACCCTATCATGTTTTGAATGCGGGGTCTTTTGCGCTGCATAAGGATGCGCCGCATTGGAACCGCTGGCAAAGCCTTGTCGTGCAAGCCCTGCGTAAGGGAAAGGTCTTTACCGCCGAGCAATTGACGCTGGGGATGCTGACCTATCTGGAGGATGACTATCCCGTGGAAATCCTGCCCGCCTGGACGCAATGGCTGTGTGAGAATAAGCCGCTTTGGGATGAAAAGCGCGGGGTTTTCACCGAAAATTTCCTGCCGCATGAGCCGATCAGCATTGTGCATATTTCCGGCTATGACGAGATGCGGCTGGATCGCAAGGTCAAGACAGAGCTGACCACAATAACGGGCAAGCCGTTTGCGGGCTCATTCCGCTACCCGCATTTTGATGGTGAGGCGCAAACGCTCGATAGTCTAAAAAGTCTTGCGGCTTAGGGTTAATTTGATTTTAGAGTTTCGCCCCACTCGCCCCACTCTCCAGCTTAAAGTGGGGCGAAGGGTTTATTATATATTTCAGTAAGTTACAGGACGCTCGCCCCACTCGCCCCACTTGTTTTGCGGGGTTAAACGGACAAGCCATGTGATGACGCACCCTCTTGTGCTGTCATCCCGAGCGAAGCCGAGGGATCTAGCTAATAGCCTAAGATTCCTCCACTCATGGCTACGCCACTCGGTCGGAATGACGGTTGGTATAAACTTCAACCACACAGATGAAAGAGTTTTAAAAAGGGGACACGGAGATTGTTTATATTCAAAAGGAACTCTGTGAACTCTTATAGCTCTGCGACTCTGCGGTTTAAAATAGATCTCTCGACGACGCTCGGGATGACACTGTGAAAGCAAAGACTCTTGGTGGCTTGGTGTCTTGGTGGTTTACATTCTGCTGGATTCCGGCTTTCGCTGGAATGACGGGGCAGGAATGACGCAGTTTAATTTAGGCGCAATTCGACCCTTCATCAAAACTAATATATGATTTAATTCCTAAAATGTCAACGTAAATTCACGAAGGCATTCGCGCATTAAAAATGAATAACCTTGCCATAGGCATCGAGAACGCTCTCATGCATCATTTCGGAGAGTGTCGGATGCGGGAAGATCGTATGCATGAAATCAGCCTCAGTCGCTTCCATGGTTTTACCGATCACATAGCCCTGTATCATCTCGGTCACCTCGGCGCCGACCATATGCGCGCCCAATAGCTCCCCCGTCTTTTCATCAAAGATGGTTTTCACAAGCCCCTCAGGCTCACCCAGCGCAATCGCCTTGCCGTTGCCCATAAACGGGAAACGCCCGACCTTGACCTTATAGCCCTGCTCCTTGGCCTTGGCTTCGGTCAGGCCGACAGAGGCCACTTGCGGATGGCAATAGGTACAACCCGGAATATTAAGCTTTTTCATCGGGTGAACATCGTTCAGCCCTGCGATTTTCTCAACACAAATCACGCCCTCATGCGACGCCTTATGCGCCAACCACGGCGCGCCAGCAACATCGCCGATCGCATAAACGCCCGCCTCATCCGTAGCAAGAAATTCATTCGTCACGATATGGCCGCGATCCAGCTTGACCTTTGTATTCTCAAGGCCGAGATTTTCAGTATTCGCTACAATCCCGACCGCCATAATCACGCGGTCAACGGTGATTTCCTGTAACTTTTTGTCCTTGTCCTCATAGGTCACCTTGACATTGGTTTTGGACTTATCGAATTTCTTGACCCCCGCGCCGGTGATGATCTTCATCCCCTGCTTTTCGAATTGTTTTTGCGCGAATTTCGAGATTTCCTCATCCTCAACAGGCAAAACGCGATCCATCACCTCAATCACCGTTACCTCTGCGCCCATCGTGCGATAAAAGCTGGCGAATTCGATACCGATTGCGCCCGAACCGACAACCAGCAGCGATTTCGGCATTGTTTTGGGGATCATCGCCTCCTTGTATGTCCAGACCAGCTCGCCATCCGGCTCTAATCCCGGCAGAACACGCGCCCGCGCACCCGTGGCAATGATGATATGCTTGGCCGTCAAGGTTTCGATGGTTTTGCCGTCTTTTTCAACCGCAACAGCGCCCTTGCCCTGCAGTTTTGCCCAGCCGTCAAAAACAGTGACCTTGTTCTTTTTCAGAAGATGAGCAATCCCGCCTGAAAGCTGTTTTGCGACCCCTCTGGAGCGTTGAACTATTTTCTCAACATCGAACTCCAAGCCTTTGACTTTTAAGCCAAAACTATCGGCGTGGTTCATGTAGTGATAAATCTCG
>JBKBPR010000017.1:0-5058 GCA_046293135.1 Alphaproteobacteria bacterium
GGCCGCGCCCCGTTAACGAGGGGAAGGATTGCCTGTCACAGCCAGTAGGCCCGCTTGATGATGTCGATGCGCGGCACATCAATGCCCCGCACGCGCGCTTCACCTGTCAGCCAGGCGCATTCATGGATGGAGGCAAGAGCGCCGGGAATCTTGTGCAGGCTGTAGGTACTGGCCACAGGCTTGCAGAAGAAGGCCACCGTGTCATCGATGAACTCCGCCGCACGGGCTTTCACCTCCGCCGGAGCCTCATCAACAACGGTCCGCTCCAGCTGGATCACATCAAAGTCGAGGCAATAGGGGACATCTTCCATGAAGGGCCTGTTGCGTGCCAGCTCCCGCTCGGCAGCCAGCCGCAGCGCATCGGCACCGGCATAGGGGCGGCCGAGAGCATGATAAACCCACAGGATATGGACGACGCCGCCGAGATCGCCGAGGTCAGGATCATGCCGCAGCCTGTAGAGGGCGCGGAAGATGTTCTGGATCAGTTGCACCCGGTAAGGCCTGAGGAGGCCGGTACGGGCATCGATGATATGCTTCTCTGACGCAGACAGAACCTCCTGAACGAGATCCTCCGTCGCCCACTTGACATGCCCCGAATGCGCCAGATGCAGCAGGATGGACGGAATACCCCCGATCCAGTGGCTGACGCGCCAGATATGATGCGTCCATGGCCAGGGCCACAGCGGCACCTTGCGCTTGTCGATCAACTGATCCAGCTGCCACCCCGTGTAAAGCGCCGGAGGCGGAACCAGCTTGCCATGCTGCTCAAGAAGCCGGACGGCGGCCAGAAGATAGGCCGTCAGATGCGCATTCACCGGCTTGCCGCTGGCGGGCAGCTTGCCCTCCGCACGCGCAAACAAACGCAGGTCCGCAAGATGGGCGGCATATTTTTCTGCCGCGTCCGCAGGGATCTGGTCTGCCATGTCCAGCATGGCAAAGGTGTAGACGATATCCGCATGATCCTGCAGCGGAATGGCGCCGGCCTCTCCCCTGCCCTCAAGCCAGAAGGCAACACCCGCAGGCGACCGCCGTGCCGCAAGGTCAACCAGCGCCCGCCGGAAGGACGCCGGATTCTGCCCCATATCCGGATGCACGGCTTTCAGATCGTCGTATTCGATAGCCTTGCCAGCGTCTTTTCGTCCAGCAGGCAGATCTGAGATCAGATCAAGAATCTTATCGACATGCCGCTCAAGAGTATGACGGCCACTGACTTGAAGACTGAGCCCTCCCAGTCTTACAGCCTCCTCTTGAGAGCTTAGAACAAAATTAACTTTCTCAGAGAGCTCTACAGCATCATCAACCGGAAAAAATGCCGCGCATATTTTTCCATCCTCAAGAGATAAGACCTCTTTCAACACATCTAGATCTGAGGAAATGATTGGAATTCCTGAACCTGCGGCTTCAATGACCGCAAGGCCGAAAGTCTCCCAGCGTGACGGAAATGCGAAAATATCAGCCGCTCTCAGATAGGTCGCGACCATCTCACCTGGAATTTCACCAACAAACATCACGCGGTCAGCAACGCCTACCTCAACCGCCAAGTGCTGCAACTCTTGACGTAACTCTCCGTCGCCAACGACGTAGAGCCTGGCATCCTGGATGAGCGCCATCGCCCTGATAAGCGTATCCTGCCCCTTTTGTTTTGAAAGTCGTCCGACAGTTACAATAACCCGCTCACTTGCTTGAATACCGAGTGCATCACGGGCTTCGCTCTTTGAGCGCATATCCACTCGCGGTGTAATGCCATTCATGATCGTCCGCATCCTCCGAAGATAGGATGCACGGCGTCCGTTGAAGCATGACCTCGTCCAAGCAGAGTTAGCGACTGTCGCATTATAGATGCCCAGCGAACCCCAGAGGTGATCTATCGTCTGGAAGAGCTTATTAATCCTTTCGGGCGGCTGTGTTTGCCAGCTGATCCGCCGCCTTTGCCCAGCAAAAAAAGCAACTGCATTTCCTATTATATTAGCTGGCGCAGTATTTGTAATAAACGCGTCATATTTCTCCGCGCGCAACTTGCGCCAAAGTCTGAATATCCCCATCAGCACATGCTGCGGCCTCTTTGAGGCGGACAAGATTGTTTTTTCCTCGTCCTCAAAACAGGGGCGAGCCTGATAGATCGAAAAAACATCGACAGAATGGCCTCGTGCCCGAAGTTCATTTGCCGTTTGCATGACGCGCGTTTGAGCGCCGCCAACTTCCAACTGAGTAAATAAAAACGCTATCTTCATTATAACACCCAATCTATCTTGATAGTGAATTTTCTAATTCTGCCGAATTGCCTTGGTTGCGAGCTTTTGCCTGTAAAACCCAAACACCAAAAATAAAAGCCAGATAAAATTTGATGATCTGAAGAGATTACTCTCAGTTACATTAAGAAAAACAATCAAGGATATAATTGAAATCATCGAAACGCTCAGAGTTCTCATACTATTCTCAGGGGAAGGGATCACAGACGCAAATCTAAAAACGGCAATCAACATGATGCCGAGACCGACTAGTCCAAGCTCAAGTGCTAAATCAAGGAAGCCATTGTGCGCATGTTCGGCAATCCACTTTTGCTCTGCAAAAAATTCATAATCGAAGTGCGTACCAAAGAACCCCTCGATGCCGAACCCTGTGTAAGGTGAAGCTTGCAGCTTACGGATAGCGAAATCCCAGAGTGGTACGCGGCCACTTAACGTCATCGATTTTCCGGTCAACTCCGCAAACCACGATATGAAGGGCTCAATAACGAGCACCATTGTGGGAGCAAGTACCAGAACTGCCAAAAGCAGCAAGGATCTATAAATCGGCCCCCTAGAGCGTAGATATATGAAAATAGGCAGAGCAAATGAAAAAACAACAAATACAGCTATTGCAGTTACCGATTTCGTCTCCAACAATACCAATATAGAAATAATTAAAGACACCTTCGCAAATTTCTTAACTCGATACAGATCTGGACTATAAATGACTACATAGGAAAACACAGCCAATAAAAGAGCAGCTCGACCAAGTACATTTTTCTGCATAAACAAGCCACGCCACGCCCCAGGATGGAACATTGTTGAACCCGCAGTGCTGGGCAATGCAATTGCAAGCAGAGCAGAGATCAGCACAACGGCAAACAAGCCGTACAATGCACCAGATACGATCTCGTTTATTGTCATGCGTCTTGAGATATACACCGCTGTCATCATAGTGAAGGTGTATGAAATGGCCTTCGCAAAGGCCGCACTGGGCGCCGCCGACCAAGATGGAGATAGAAGCGCCCAAATACTCATAGCAAGTATAGCCGCGCCAAAATATGTACTGAATGGCCAAACACGTATATATCTAAGACTTAAACAGGAAAGAGTAATCGTAATTAAATAAAATCCAATCTGATTTGCTGTCAATCCGCCAGCGCTCAAAGGCACAAAGCTGGGATCAAACCTACCAACAGAAAGAAAGGCTAGTGCAGCAATAAGAATTTTGTTTGAAAAATTATCAGAAGATTGAACTTTAGAAGAGGCCTCCGACATCTCAGATCCTACCCTTTGGACGCAGCAAATAGCAAATGGAAGCCTGACACATCAACATGAAGATACCATAGAGCGCAGCCAAACCAATAAGCTTTACCAGTGGCATACCGCTCCACCACCATGCCCCCTCACCCAGCACAAAAGCGCTTGCACAAGCAAAAGTAAGTGACAGATACGAGACGACAACAGGCACCCTAATCCCAACCTTCACCCTTGCAAGAATAATACTCTGAACAATCATAACGTTGAAAGTCACAGCCAGCGCCAAAGCGGCCCCCTCCAGCCCCCAAAATCGAACGAAAGGCAAAATAAGAAGAAGAAATATTACGCAACCAGTTGCGGTCACTAATGTCTCAAGGCTTGTTCTTTTTGAAAGTTCAAAGGGTAACGAATAGCTATAAGATCTCAGTGCTTCGCAAAGGAAGACAAACGGCGCGATTCTCCAGAGCAGACCTGATCCATCTATAATTTGCTCAGGTAGAATCTTCTGAAAAATATCAGCTGAAAACACAGAAAGAACAGATGCGGCAGGAACCCCAACCACCAAGACAGATGATAGTATATTATAAATGCTCGCTTCAGTAGCCTTTTCATCCTTCTCGACATAGGCCTCGACAGCATCTCGCACAAAAGCAAGCCTTGAGTTTACGCAGATGCCCTGCAAGGTTCTACGAGAAAGATCTGATGCAACGCTGTAAATTCCCGAGGCTATAGGCCCAAGCATCATGCCAATCAACAACCTATCGCCGCGAGAAATAACTTGAACGAATATATTGGATACAGAATAAGCCCGTGAGAAGACAAAATTTTCCTTGATGACGCTCCACGAAAATAGCTTCACGGAAAAATCATCATGATTGACTACGAGCAAGCAACACGATGCAGCAAGATTTCCCAGAACAAAAAACAAGATTGCCGTATCAGCAGATGGTCCGTCCGGTCTAAATACAAGGAACAGGCTAAATATTACTGAAGATCTCATTAAAACAACAAAGAAATATAGGACAACCTGCCTTTTGGCGGAGGTAACATTCGTCACCTGACTAAATATTGTCTCGGAGAATGCAAATGAAATGCAGATTAAAAACAAAATAACAAAATCGCCACCCGCGCCCTCTAACTTCAAGATCGAAAACAAAGCGAGCGTTGCAATCAAAAAGAAAAAAGAAACGAGGAACACCGTAGACAAATACTCTCTTCGCCTAGAACGTTCATCTGGCATCAACCTCTGAATGGGAAAATGAAGTGAGTTCAAGAGAATAAAATGACAACCGATCGATATTGCCGTTGCCATGTAATAGACCCCCAACTCAGTTGGCGGCAACCAGCTTGCGACGATGAAAGTGACAAGAAAACCAAAAACGAGCTGTATTATGCGGGCTGACAAAATCGGTCCCGTTCGGAACAAAAGAGCTTGAATTTTCTTCATCATTCCCCTCACCCCGTCTTCGTCATCAGACGCCAGGCGCTCTGGGCGTTGGTGATGAAGTAGCGGGCAAAGAGGCGGCGGGGCTCCTGGGCGAAGCGGTAGAACCATTCGAGGCCGAGGTTC
>JBKBPR010000018.1:0-4285 GCA_046293135.1 Alphaproteobacteria bacterium
CAAGTCCCCGCAGCGCAAGGTCGGCCAGCTCGACAACCGCGGCAGCCACTTCTACATCGCGCTCTACTGGGCACAGGGCCTTGCCGCACAGGACAAGGACGCGGAGCTGAAGGCGTATTTCGCCCCGGTCGCCGAAGCTCTGACGGCCAATGAAGCGAAGATCGTGGCGGAACTCAACGGTGTGCAGGGCAAGGCGGCCGATCTCGGCGGCTACTACCACGCCCCGGCGGACAAGGTTGCCGCTGTCATGCGCCCGAGCGCCACGCTGAACGCCATCATCGGCTAAGGCTGATCAGCGCTTTGAATGCAGAAGGGGCGGTCCACCGGGCCGCCCTTTTTTTTCACTAAATACCTGTAAGCATCTGATACAAATACGATTATCTCAGGCTCAATTTGGCAATTTCTAACCTCCAAACGTCTACCTAAATCCTGAATAGATAATTATAATCCACTCAACCTAAAAAGAATCAAACGGCTGGAGAGAGATGATCAAGCAACGCATTCGCGATCCACTGCATAATTTAATAGAGTTTAACGATACGGAAATAGAAAGGGTTCTCTGGAAAGTAATTCAAAGCAGACCATTTCAGCGCTTAAGACGCATAAAGCAACTCGGATTTTCTGAGTTAGTGTACCCTGGAGCAGGGCACACTAGATTTGCCCACAGTATTGGCGTTTTCCACACAGCAAGACAGCTTATGGGGGTAGTTAGAAAAAACTCTACAGAAAGAGCAGAGTCTCGTGAGTATAGGGCGCTCGCGGCAGCCCTTGTGCATGATCTTGGTCACGGACCATTTAGCCACGCATTTGAAGAAGTTGGAAGAAAATTAAAACTTAGACTAGCGCATCATGAGGCGGTAAGTGACCTACTAATCCGAGATACCGAGATTTCTGATATTTTCAACAGAGAAATGGGCAGCGGATTCGCTTCAGATGTTGCCGACATCGTAAAGCAACAAGGAAAAATCACAATTCATAATTCGGTTGTCTCAAGTCAATTCGACGCAGATAGATTAGACTACATGCGTCGAGATCGACTTATGTCAGGAACCGAGCACTCGGCAATTGATTTCACCTGGCTTATAGCTAATCTTGAGATCGCAACTCTAAAGACAGGAACCGATGAACAAGAGTCAGGGCAAGTGGAAACTTTTGTCATTGGGCCAAAGGCAATTCAAGCAGCAGAAGCTTACATTCTTGGACTTTTTCAACTATATCCAACAGTATATTTTCACAAAACCACCCGCGGTGTTGAAAAACTATTCACAAGTCTACTAGTTCAAGTTATTGAATTAGCAATGAACGAACGAATTAATGACACAGGGCTACCTCCGCAACATCCACTCATAAAATTCTCTCTAAATCCGGAAAATTTACAGAATGCTCTTTCTATCGATGATACAGTTATTTGGGGCAGCCTGTCGATGATGATGGATGCAAAAGACCCTCTAATAAGTGAGTTTTCAAGAAGAATTAGAGACAGAAATATTTATAAGTGCATCGACATCCGCTCCAAAGTAACTCACCTTATTGAAGGCGATTTCAACAATCATGAAAAAGCTGAGCGAAAGTCAGAATCTTTAATAAAAATTGAACGCATCTGCGCAACCGTAAGTGAAAAATTAGGAGCGTGGTCACATGCCGAATCTGATACGATGCCAAGGATCTTATTAGATGAAGGCAAGCGATCGCCGTACAAGGATGAGCAAGGAATTCTTGGAAGAATTAATGTAAAGACAGATGGCGGAAATTTCGTCGATCTGAAACAATGCTCTCAGGTAGTTGCCAGTATCCCAGATTTTAAGCTAAATAGAGTGTATTTTTCTCAAGACGACAGCATAGCGCAACAGAAAATCGAACAGATAATTAAAGATGAGGTGAAATCATGACTTTGAATGACGCGCACAAAGTCGCTCAAATCGTTGCTGCGTCAGGCGGACAAATTGTCGGCCGCACACGGCTTCAAAAAATCACCTATTTTTTATCCGTGGCTGGTTTTGAAGATAGTTTTGAGTTTGCATATAAGCACTACGGCCCTTTCAGTGAAGAACTTGCTACGGCAGCAAGCCTAGCTAAGGTCTTGGGTGAACTGCAAGAAATCGAGAGGCCAGCAAGCTGGGGTGGCATGTATTCTATATTCTCGACACAAATCAAGACTGAGCATGCGATTAAATCAGACTTTGCAAAGCAGGCAGCAGCTGCCGAAGCTATTCCTTTGGAATTGGCTGCAACTGCTGTCTTCTTGGCGCAAGACGGCTATGAAGACGCGTGGAATGAAACGAAGCGTAGAAAACCAGAAAAATCAACGGATGAAAACATTATTAAGGCAAAAGCACTTCTCGCAAAGCTAAGCGCCTTGGAAACTCCTAAAAATATTCCAAACATAGCTTAGGGCGCCACAGTGTATTTACTGATCAAAGCTAATTAATTATCATTAATGGAGCAGCTAGGCGATCTATAAATATTTCCTGAAACACGAAAGACGAAAAAGTAGCCATTGAAGACATGCCGAGCTGCCCTTTTTTTCGTTCTGGCAAGATCCCACCAGACTGTCATCCCGGTTTGCCGCGCAGCGGCAAGACCGGGAACCAGTAGCCCCGGCTGAGCAGATGGCAAGTACCGGGGGTACTGGATCCTCGCCTGCGCGAGGATGACAACAGAGAGGGTGACTACAGGATCAAGCGGGCGCTTCATCCTCTCAAAGCCGCTTTTCGAAGAAGAAGTCCGGATAGGGATCGTCGTTAAAGCGCTCGATTTCGGTCCAGCCTTCCTTGCGGTAGAAGTTGACCGCCTCAGGCAAAGCCTTGTTGGTGTCGAGGCGCAGCAGGCCGATGCCCAGCTCCCTTGCGGCCTCTTCGGTCTTTGCCATCAGCTTGCGGGCAAGGCCGAGACCACGGGCGGCGGGCGACACCCAGAGGCGCTTGATCTCCGCATAGCCCTTGTCCGTGCCCTTGAGCCCGGCACAGCCCAAAGGCATGCCGTCCGAGAGCGTGACGAAGAACGCCCCCTTCGGCCGCATCATGCTTTGCGCGTCCGGATCGGCAGACAGGGACACCTGAAAGCCGCCCTCGAACCGCCGGTCCAGCTCGGCATAGTATTGCTCAAGGCAGTAGCGCGCGGTTTCAGAGCGCGGGTCCACTTCCTCGAAGCTCCAGCGCTCACGTCCCAGCGCCGAGGCAATCAGATCCATCGCCTCCAGCAGCGCCTGAGGGTGAGCATGGCTTTGCAGCAGCCGTTCGGCGCGCTCATCGGACAGGTTCTCGTAGATCTCGAATTCCCCCTGCCCTGCGGCAGTCAGGTGAGCGCGGCGCTTGCGGGCATCCTCCGGATCGGGGGCCACCTCGATCATGCCCTCCTCCTCCAGGGAGCGGAGAAGACGGCTCATCAGGCCGGAGTCGAGCCCGAGATAGGAGCGGATGGCCGTCACATCCGTGCGGCCATGCCCGATGGCGTTAAGAACACGGGCAGCCCCCAGCGGGCGGCCACGGCCAAGAAACGACGTATCCAGCGCGCCCACCTCGGTGGTGACGGCACGGCTGAAACGGCGGAAACGGGAGATATCGCTCAACATGATTTACCTGACTTAAGTCAGATAAAATGCTTTGTCAAAAGGGATCTTCCGGAATGAATGTCATCTCATTCGGCATCACTCGCGAACCGCCACCTGCTCCCGTACCCACTCCATGTACGCCGCGCTGCCCTTCACCACCTCGAAGGCATAGACCGCAGGCAGGTCGTAGGAATGGAGGCGTTGGATGAGGGCTTCGAGAGCGGGATAGGCCTCCGCTGCCGTTTTCATCGTCAGGCGCACTTCCCTGCCCTCATGGACCTTGCCGTCCCACATGTAAAGGCTGGTGATCTCCTCCATGTGCACACAGGCCGCAAGCCCCGCCTCCACGGCGGCACGGGCGATCGTCCTCGCTTCCTCTTTCGTCTCCGTTGTCGTGCAAACAGCAAGAAGCATGGCTATGGTTCCTTCAGATATCCGCCGGCAAGTGGCAGGATCAGCGGGAAATCGCCGCTTGCCTGACCGGCGTCAAAATCGTATACACGCGAACACAATCCAGTTTCCGCAACCCAGACGAGGCCCAGAACCCATGGCAAAGATCAAGGTAGCGAACCCGGTCGTCGATATCGACGGCGACGAGATGACCCGCATCATCTGGCAGTTCATCAAGGACAAGCTCATCTTCCCCTATCTGGAGATAGATCTCGACTATTACGACCTGTCGATCCAGAAGCGCGATGAAACCGGTGACCAGATCACCATTGATGCGGCCAATGC
>JBKBPR010000019.1:0-3234 GCA_046293135.1 Alphaproteobacteria bacterium
ACGCATAACTGACGCCTCACCCCCAAGCTTGACGCCGCCCGCTCAAGTCTTTAGCCTTGGAAACATAAAACATGCACATGCTGGCGCCAAAGCGCGCCCGCAAGCAGGCGTGGCGGAACGGTATACGCAACGGACTTAAAATCGTGACATTATAAGGTCTTAGAGAAAATTAAGACTTTATTTTCAATTGCTTAGTATAATTGAAGATGACATAAACCACGATTTTTCACTTACACAGTACTTACACGGTTTTGAAACTTTATTACCGGAGGTACTATGACCGAAAGCCATACCATTTTTGACGGGCGTATTCACGTCTACAAACGCGACGATAGCCGCTACTGGCAGTGCGCCGCTTTCCTCAACGAAAAGAATTTCCGCGTTAGTACACGCGAAGAGAGCCTTAGCAAAGCCAAAGACTTTGCGGAGGATTGGTATCTTGAGCTTCGCGGCAAACACAAACGCGGAGAACTGATTGAAGAAAAAACTTTCAACCAAGCCGCCGATCAATTCTTGAGAGAGTATCCGGTTATCACCGAAGGCAACCGGAACAAAGTGTATGTGAAAGGTCATGAGCAGCGCCTTGCGCTACATCTGCGGCCTTTCTTTGGGGATTTGGGCTTGTCGCAAATCACCGCAGGACGTTTGCAGGAATATCGTATCCATCGCCGTAAAACAGGTATGGAGCGCAACGGCAAACCTCCTGCGCGTAATACTATGCATCAAGAAATCGTTACCTTGCGTCAGGTATTGAAAACCGCTCTTCGCCATGAATGGCTAAGAAATTTGCCTGATCTTTCGGAGCCGTATAAAACAACCGGAAAAATTTCGCACCGTGCATGGTTTTCTCCGGAAGAGTATAAAACTCTCTATCAGGCAACGCGTGAACGCGCGGATAAGCCCAAGCGCAAACGCTGGGCTTGGGAGTCAGCACAGTTGCACGACTATGTGCTGTTCATGGCCAATACTGGCCTGCGTCCCGATGAAGCCGCACGGCTTGAGTTTCGGGACGTAACAATTGTCGAGGACGAGGACACGGGCGAGACAATTCTTGAGATCGAAGTACGCGGCAAGCGTGGCGTTGGCTACTGCAAAAGCACGGCTGGTGCGGTTATCCCTTTCAGACGTTTGAAAGATAGATTGCGGCTAGGTGCGAAGCCAAAGCCGACCGAAAAGCTCTTTCCCAAAGGCCATCGGGAAATGTTCAACATTATTCTAAACGAGCTTAATCTTAAATTTGACCGTGAGGGCAGCAGACGCACGTCTTACAGCTTGCGCCATACCTATATCTGCCTCCGGCTGATGGAAGGTGCTGACATCTATCAAATCGCCAAAAACTGCCGTACCAGCGTAGAAATGATCGAGAATTACTATGCTGCCCATATCAAAACCAGCCTTGACGCCGCCGCAATCAATACGCGGCGTAAGAAAAAGGGCAAAAAAGCCAAAAAACCGCTTCTTGAAGATGATGATTTGTAGAGTATAATCAAGCACAGTTCATTAAGCAGGCGTGGCGGAACGGTATACGCAACGGACTTGAACGCATTGAGTGCCCTTGTGGGAAACCCGAGGTGCAGAACTGCCCAAACTCGGGGAAACCTTTCACATGGCAATCCCGAGCCAAGCCCCTGAACAGGGGAAGGTGTAGAGACTAGACGGGCAGCGTCTAAGCGGAAGATGAGGCGAACGCCGAAATCCACACCGTATGGCGAAGGTATAGTCCAGACCACGAACCCGCCTTTGTGCCGAACGGCACATGGGTTGAGGGCGGCGAAAGCCGAAGTGGTAAGAAAATCCGTGGGGAGCAATCCCGTGAGGGTTCAAGTCCCTCCGCCTGCACCATTTTTCTCACCGGAAGAAATTTTTATGAATATTGATTTCAAAGAAATACAGGATGGCGAACAATGGGAGTTCTTCGCCCGAGATTTCTTATCCCAAGAAGGGTTAGTAATCGAAATTCCTCCAAGTCGAGGTGCCGATGGAGGAAAAGATTTAATTGTTAGTGAGCAATTGAATGGGCGGATTGCTTCGGAAAAATTCACATGGCTAGTGAGCTGCAAGCATTTCGCTGTGCGTGGCGTATCTGTAGGTGTTTCAGATGAAGATAGTATTCTGGAGCGTGTCAAACAGCATAGTTCAGGCGGATTTATGGGATTTTACTCTACGGTTCCCAGTACTGCTCTTATTACCCGTCTTGATTCATTGGTGCGTAACGGTGATTTGCGAGCATATACCATTTTTGATAGTAAAAGACTTGAGGCGACTTTTATTGAAAAGGGAATGTCTAGTTTGGCAATTAGGTATTTTCCTACTAGCTACAAATCGTTCCGCCCAATTCAGCAATTTTTAAAAGACTATGTACCTCTGAAATGTGATGTGTGCGGAGAGGATGTACTCAGGCAAAGCCTAACGAAGAAATATAATGCAAATATTCTATTCCCTTTGAAGTCTGGAGACCCTTCGAGAGATCACGTTTACGTAGTGTGTAAAAAAGATTGTGATCAAACTCTTACAGACAGAATCTTTAGCGCTACTGGCTGTATTACAGAGTGGCAAGATCTTGAAGATTTAACTAACCCTCTTGGATATTTGCGCAGTGTGATGGGGTATATGAATGTACTGCATTCTGGGGAACTAAGGTTTAGTAAATCTGCGCATGATAAGATTAAAGAAATTTATATATCTGTTGGTCAAAGAACTATGAGAGAGGCCACTCAAGAAGATAAAGATCGAGTTCGGGATTTAATCGGCTTTCCTTTCTAGATTGCTCGTAAATGTGGTGCTTGTTAGCGTGTAGAAATGCTTTGAAGTACTGAACGCTAATATCCGAAGTCCAGTTAAGTTTAAACTGTGCGACACTTTTTTTAAGTGTCGTTTCTGTTTTTGTTGCTGAAGCATAGCAGCTCTTTATGAAGGGGGCTGAAGAAAGCTGAATTGCTCCTTTTTCTTTCTAGCGAAAATATTCCTCTCCAAATCCGCCAAAAGCATGGCGCACCGCGTCTTACTCGCAAGCTCACGGAGCCGATTGAACCGTCTTCGCCCATGCGGGTAACAGCCGCCTTTGCAAAAGCGGAATAAGAAATCCATCAATCAGAAATCGGAAGAAGAGGGGTAAACCCCTCACAGCCGCAAGGGTCTTCGATGAACGTCGCAGGCCGTATCCCCATGTTTCCTCCCTGTGGTCGTGCAACACGGGTGATACCCCTCGTCCTGCGCCGCCCTTGTCGGCTGCAC
>JBKBPR010000020.1:0-3139 GCA_046293135.1 Alphaproteobacteria bacterium
TTGTGGGGCGGGGGGCAAACCCGCCTCTCTGCGACCCGCCCGCAACGCCCGGTCGCGCAAAAATCCCCGCCTCTGAATCTGAGTTGACAGAATCCACCGCGGGCGTATGAGCAAAATCAGGCCCGCCCCGGAGAACGCAGATGCAGGCACACGGACCCCAACAATGCCTTCGCTCCTCACCGGATGGTCAATCCGCCGTCGGTCCGGCAGCCATCCAGCGCTGCAGAAAAGCATGTACTTAGATCATTATCTGAACGTGTGGGCCACACTATGAAGCGCTTATTGTCAGATTTATGCAACAACACCGGCGTAGTTGAGTAACTCAAGCTTAGGTGTGATTGTCGGCTCAAGCGAAAGGCCGTCTGGGGATCGTTGGGAAAGAAGGAAGTAAATAATGAAAATACTCCATATGGCTGTACTATTAACCTTTGTGCTTCCTTTCTTGGCGACGTCAGGAGAATCATAAACAAATGACTTCAATATTAAATTTAGTGTTCCAGCCCCAAGCGGGGATATTACAACATACATCTACTTAATAGATGGGTTTTTGATGATAGAGGAAAATATAAACAAAATTTGTGTGAGCGGGAATCAGGCGACATATTCCTTAACTAGAATACCTTCCGAATCCATCAGCTCGGTATATGCAAAGCAATTTGGTGGAGATTTTGCTGTTTTTGTGCAAAGCTTGGCGGCTGAAATTGATAGGAAGAGAGGTATATTGATAGACTGCTCAGGGCAGGAGTATGAGCCGGATCAGCTTTCATCCTCGATTATCCTAACAGGATCAAATGAAGCGTTATCTCATAGAGTTTCTGATACAATCAGGGAAAAGCTTGGAATTCAGTAATGGATCAGAATATTTTCGACGGAACGTCTCTGAACGATCTGCGTGATCTGACAGATAGAGAGCTTCCTGTAATCTTAAAATTTGCAGATGGAACGATCAACTTCAACAAAGATATAGAACTAGCGGAGACCCTGCGTGGCTTGGGAATCGAGGTCGTTGGGATACTTTTATCTGGTGGACTGTCCTTGCAAGCGAGAGCAGCATATAGTGCATTTTCTGCTCAGGATCGGCGCCCGCGCCGTGCGTCATGCCCGCGCCATCACATTCCAACTGGCAGAAGTGGCCGTCACCGACCCGATGGGGCGCCATCCTTGCGCCATCCTTGCTCCATCCGCCGTCTTCGGGCGCCTCCGTCATGCGCGTAGCCGCGATCCCACCCCAAACCGAACGACGGCGGCAGGACAGGTCGGTCCGCCGCGCTGAAAAAGCGACGCCGTAGACAAACAACGCTGCGGTTTCGCGGCCCGATCCGCCCAGTTCCCGCTGTCTGCGCGATCGCAGACGCCGCACGGACGAAAGGTGTTTGTTTAGAAGAAAGACTCAGGCGATCTTGTCATCAGACGGAACGCCACTTGGCGAATGCCCTACTTATAATAGTTTAAGTTTAGCACGAAGTGAAGATAGCGACGGAAATCAAAATGGGCCTGCAGATGAAAACGGGAAAGATTGTACGGCTGATCACATTAACGGGACTTATGGCAATAAACCCTACAAGCGAAATTTATGCTAGCGCCTGTGACTTTACAGTACAAGAAAGAGATGGCGTAATAATATCGGAAGGTGAGCCATGTTCCGTATATGACGCGATCTATGTCAACAATCACATCAAGCCTATACCTTATGCAGGCCTTCCTTTTCCGGAAGAAAATCTCATGGCTCCCTTGGCAGTCCAGCTTTTCCTCTACCGTGAAGAAAATGCTGACAACGAAGGACGCAGTATTGATTATCTAATTTCCTCCATCCCTTATCTTCGGCACGTAGTAGAGGATAAGATAGAATCTTACTACGCATATGCAATTTACATGTATGCAGAACGAAACGGATCCATAGATCCAACTGGCTCAATAAACAATGCCGTCACAAGTGCTTTGAACAAATCAGGGCACAAATCCTTGGCGGAATTGCTGTGCTTCGTTGAGCTTGATCATCCCGATTTGGATTTAAATTCAATTAGATCATCGTCTCAGTATGCGTCTTGCTTGGAGGGCTGAAAATGATAGATATTAGCGTAACGTTTAATTCTGATGGGACAATATCTTTGGACCGACCTGGGGGCTTGTTGGGTAGAGACGCTCTTGCAGATGGAGCAGTTGAATTTATAGTGTCTCCTTCAGAAAGGGCATTCAGAAATGGAATTGTTTCCGGTGGGTTCGATGTCCTCGGAAACCTTGTTATTGACGAGAATCTGGCTAAATACGAAAAAGATTACAATCACTATAGATCTATACTTAACGCAAGTCCAAGTGACGCTCAAGCAAGAGCGAACCTTCAAGCAATGGCCGAATCAATAAACAGGTATATTGAAACAGTTTCTAGAATGGAGGATTCTTCAGCAGCTTACTTTCAAGAGGGAATTGCTGACAGAGCAGAGAGCAACTTTAGGCAGGAAGCTTATCTAGCTGGATTGACAACACTTGATGCTGATCGCTTGTACGATCAAACTGTAGCTGTAATTAGAGATGTTGGTCTGCCAATTACACCAGAGACTTTTGACTACTATATGAGAAATTCCGTACGATCTCCCGAGAGAGATAAATTTATTAACAATGAGACACGATCTCTTTTTGATGGAGACTTGGGTGATAATATCTTAGGCGACGGATATGCTTATGATTACACTCAAGATCTCAGGGAGAGGGATAGCAGCGAATATTTTTTTGATAACAATGGGGATAGGTACGCCCGCCCTGAGCCAAACCCTAGGAGGCACTATAGTGAATCAGAAGATTCGAATGCCAGCAAGCCTATAATTTTAGACCTTGATGGGGATGGAATTGAAATTTCAATAGGCAGGTTAATTAATTTCGACATTGATGGAGATGGCTATCTAGAACGCACATCTTGGGCCGCCCCGGACGACGGCTTCCTCATCGTCGACTTCAACGCAGACGGAACGCTGTCTGGCACCGGTGACAGCAAGATCACGCAAGCCAAGGAACTGGTTCTGCCAAAGGCTCTCGGCCGCACTGACATCACGGATCTTCAGGCACTGGCCCTGATGGAAAAAAACGCCAAATTCGGCGGCAACAACGATGGCGTTCTGAACAACAAAGACAAGCTCTGGCAGCA
>JBKBPR010000021.1:0-1945 GCA_046293135.1 Alphaproteobacteria bacterium
GGGTTGCTTTAGCAGGGGCAATCCGTTATGTTCTGCCCACTGAATTCGCCCGTCACGGGCCGGTTGCCCCTGCCAAGGCAATCCGTAAGGTTATCGCGGGGTGGAGCAGCCCGGTAGCTCGTCAGGCTCATAACCTGAAGGTCGTAGGTTCAAATCCTACTCCCGCAACCAATTTTTCTCAATAAAATCAGCACCTTACGAGGTGCTTATTTTTTATTAACCCCTCCCATGATACAATAAAATGCATCACACAACACTCACACAAAACGCACAGTGTGTTTGAGGGGAAACTAAAGATGGAAAGACACCGCATATTAGGCGACCAAGTTATCCTTTATCAGCGCAGCGAAGGCGGCGCTTGGCATTGCTCCACATTCCTGAATGGTAAGGAATGGCGCAAAGGCACAAAGGAGAAGAGCCTTGGCCGTGCCAAGGATGTTGCAACAGATTGGTTTAATGAGTTACAGGCGAAAAACCATCTTGGCGAACTGAATACGGGAAAGAACTTTTCCCAAGTTGCCAAGATGTTTGAAAGCGAATATGAGGCTACAACAAGAGGCCACCGCAGCCCGAAATGGGTGCAGGGGCATAAAGACCGCTTAAGACTTCATTTGCTCCCTTTCTTTGGCGATATGCACGTGGGCGACATTACAGCCGGAACGGCTCAACAATATCGAGCGAATCGTTTGACTGAGCCGGAAGACTATAACGAAGAAGAAGCTGGCAAACCTTGGAAGCCGCCAGCACGAAAAACAATTCATAACGAGATTGTGACGTTAAGCCTCACGCTGAAAACGGCGCACCGTCACGGTTATATTCAGCAAGTGCCTGATCTATCTGACCCGTACAGGCGGCATACTAAGGTAAGCCACCGCCCTTGGTTCACGCCTAAAGAGTATAAGCAACTTTACACGGCCACGCGTAAGAACGCGGCCAACCCCAAAAACCCAAGGTTTAAATGGTATGCTGAACAGCTCCATGATTTTGTCCTGTTCATGGCGAATACGGGCTTGCGACCGGATGAAGTTAATCAGCTTGAATTTCGTGATATTGAAATTGTCACCGATGAATGGAGTGGTGACAAGATTTTAGAAATTGAAGTGCGCGGGAAGCGCGGCGTTGGTTACTGTAAATCTATGACGGGCGCGGTTCGTCCGTTCGAGCGTTTGCGTGACAGGCCACGGCCAACGGAGGATGGAGAGCGGCCAGTAAAGCCTACAGATAAACTCTTCCCCAATGAATTCAAAAAAATGTTCAACGGTATTTTGAACGAAAATAATTTGAAATTCGACCGCGATGGAAAAGCGCGGACCGCCTATTCTCTTCGTCATAGCTATATTTGTTTCCGTCTGCTAGAGGGAGCAGACATCTACCAGATCGCGAAGAACTGTCGAACGTCAGTCGAGATGATCGAAAAGCACTATGCGGCGCATTTGAAGGACATGATTGATACATCGCTTATCAATGTGCGAAAAAGTAAGCAAGCGCCAAAAGTGCTTGGGGTTGAGGAAGATTAATCATTCGTCAGGCGCGCAAGGCAGCTTGCAGCGCCGCTAGGTCTTGCCCGTTGGGCAGAAGAAGACCTAGACGTATCCAAAGGCCTCGAATCGCCTTTCGACTTTGTCACGCAATATAAACCTATTGATTTTAACAAACGCCTCATGGCATCATATTAATGTGCTTGTTGGCAAGCCTGCTCGTTCGTGCAAAGATTTCATCGGCCTGACCTGCCCCTCATGTTGGTACCAGTTTCAGAGTTAGTCTCCGGTCGTGGTTTATGCTCTCCATCAAGGAGGGCTGTAGCGTAGCGTAAGCCATTCTTGATAGAGTTGGCAAGATGGTTTGTGGGGCTGGCGGTTTATAACCAAGTGAGCTGTGCGGCCTTTTGGTGTTGTAATGCACGCGCCAACGCTCGATCAATACCTGCGCCTCATGCAATGTATCG
>JBKBPR010000022.1:0-1808 GCA_046293135.1 Alphaproteobacteria bacterium
ACGCGGGCGGGTTGGGAATCCGATAAATCGCACTATGACCTGCCCGCCGATATTCGCAAGCGCATTGACGCGCATATGACGGGCTTGGCATTGCAGCAAGAGGATGCTCTATGAGGAAAGTTCCATTTTCCCTTCTATAAGAGAAATATTGGCCTTACTCACCTCATATTCCTTCGCCAATTTGCTCCAGCCGGACAGGGCGGATTTAGTTTGGTCAATGATTTCTTTCGCCTTCGCCTTTGACAACTGAGCTTCTGCGCCCAGCTTAATGAGATGCTCTACGCTCGGTTTTTTCCCCTCACCCATCACCATTGTGCTTTGCTCGCCGCGAACGCCGGATGAAAAAGTCAGGTCATAGGCTGGGGAAAGTTTCCATTCCCCTTTTTCATCCATGAGAAAGCTAAAATTCTTGGCATGGTCGTCGCGGTTATGTGCCAGAACATTGAAGACAGCAAGGTGGAACATTTTTTCCACTTCGCGCACATCACGGGTAAGCCTTCCTGTGAGCGCAATCAAGTCTTCGTAATCAAGAGAGGGTAATCGGAAATTCGAATGTAGCAACCCTCCTGCCGTGTGCATATGCAGGCGTTTGTTGCCGTCGCGGTCAAAGCGCTTAACAGCAAAATACCCTGCCCCCCTCTTTGCCGGAAACAAGTGGGTATCTGGCATAGGAACGCCCGCTTCTCTCGCCATAAGGGCATAAACATATTCGATTGCCCCCGCATCTACGCCATCTTGCGTATTGGCGAATTTTACCAGCCAAGGTTCATAGCCCTTAGGCAGTTTTGAAACGCCATGGACAATTTTTTTGCGCGTTTTATCTACGCCGATCAGCGCCTTTGGCCTTGCCCCCGCCGATGAACCGTTTAAGGCGAGCAATTCTTGCAAGACTTCTTCAGAAGCTCCATTCAGCACTTCTTGGGATTCTTGGGCTAGAGTATCCAGATTAATCGCGTCTTTGCCCTCTTCAATACCGTAATCCGGCTCATAAACAAGCGCTCCCATACCCCGCTTGCCAACGTATGAGAGCCTGTCCAGAGGCGTCATGCTCGATGCCGCAATCCCCTGTGAGGTCATAAAACGCTCAAACAGGAGCTTCCCCCAGCCATCCGGAAGACTATCGCTGAATACTCCCGCCAAACCTTCAAAAGGATCGGGATCAAAACTGCTTACGCCAGATTTAAGCGGCAATCGAAGTGGCGATATTTCTAACCCGCTCTCTACAAAGGCAGCATCATACTCAAAGTAGATTTTCTGGCCGCGTATCGCCAAACGTCCAACAGGCGAAACGCCCGCGCCAAAATCTATCCCAACCTTCACTTCATTAACCGCTTTATAGTTTTTCATTTGCGCCGCCCCCTCTTGCGGGTAACACGGCCTTCGGCCTTAAGCACATCATCAATCGATGAGAAGGCGGCAGGGATTGCTTCGGTCGCCTTTACGACTTCTTCAATCCCGCCCACCACCATTAAAATCTTCAAGAGCGATTCCAAAGAAATCGCCCCCTGCTGTTCAAACTTGCGTAGTGTCGGCAAAGCCACTCCGGAGCGTTCTGCCAAACCCACTTGCGTGAGCCCCATATCCAAGCGCCGAAGCCGTACATTTTCTGTCAGCTTGGTTTGGGCTTTAGATGGCGTTATAAGTAATACCATTATATTTCTTATCCTATAAAAGCATTCATAAGTAATATTATAATATCAATTACCACCCCGGTCAAAAATATCTTTTTATCATTCAAAACCAAAGGGATAAATTCATTGACACCTCGCATCCCCCTCAGCTAAACGTCCTAAGGACGTTTAGCTGAG
>JBKBPR010000023.1:0-1023 GCA_046293135.1 Alphaproteobacteria bacterium
CACTAGGCCCGGCTTTCGCCTCTGCTCGGCATGTCTGCCTCACAGTCAGGCACCCTTCTGCCCTTGTACTCTACGGCGGATTTCCGACCCGCCTGAGGGTACCTTTGGACGCCTCCGTTACCTTTTAGGAGGCAGCCGCCCCAGCTAAACTGCCCATCTGGCACGGTCCCGGCGGAGGATAACTCCGCTCGGTTAGGGCCTCAGCCTGTCCAGGGTGGTATCTCACCGGCGCCTCCATCCCTCCCGGAGGAGGGACTTCACAGGCTCCCACCTATCCTGCGCAGGACAAGCCAAGGCTCAATGCCAGACTGCAGTGAAGCTTCACGGGGTCTTTCCGTCCTGCCGCGGGTAGCCGGCATCTTGACCGGCATTACAATTTCGCCGGGACTCTCCTCGAGACAGTGCGGCACTCGTTGGGCCATTCATGCAGGTCGGAACTTACCCGACAAGGAATTTCGCTACCTTAGGCATCCCTTTTGGGACGGACCGTATCTTAACCTACGGGTTTTTACCCTTCGGCCCCTTGCGTACGGTCTCTGAGGATCCCCAGGAGGATCTCTTCCAGAACGTGTTTTTCCTGTTTTTCACCTTTGTTCATCTCCATGGCCAGCTTTATCAACCTTTCAAAGCCTTCTTTTGTGGTATGCTCTTTTCTTTCCAATGCTTCCACTATCTCTTTGAACCTTAGAAAGTCTTCCCATTTTTTAGAGAGAAGCCTGTACCTTTCAAAAAAGGGTATGACCTTTTCCCTTAGATGTCTCCTGTTGGAGACCGTATATACCAACATATCGGGATTATTGGCTTTTGGATGTATCTTTCCGCAGTTTAGCACCTTCTGAAAAAGCTTAAGGATGACCTCGTTGTCTTTGTGTTGATATACGTTAAACTCTGGGTCTATGACCCATCCAAATTTAGCGGTGGAAAGCTTTTTTATGGATACACTAAAAGAGCCTTCTGCATCCGCAAAGCCAGCTAAATAGTACCATAGCTCTCTCCCTTTTGGTGGAAGCCTTTCAAAGTTTT
>JBKBPR010000024.1:0-1021 GCA_046293135.1 Alphaproteobacteria bacterium
ATGTGATGCTGACAGCGCAAGCAGCGTAAGGGAGGGAGCAGCCATGACAAACGACCGTAAAGATGTTTATAGCCGCGTAACCGACCGGATTATTGCCGACCTTGAGCGCGGAGTCCGCACATGGATGAAGCCTTGGGGCGCCGAGAATGCAGCCGGAAGAATATGCCGCCCCCTGCGGCATAACGGCATCCCGTATCAGGGCATGAATGTTCTGTTGCTCTGGGGTGAAGCTGTAGAGAAAGGCTATACCGCGCCGATCTGGATCACCTACAAACAGGCGCAGGAGCTTGGCTGCAACGTCCGCAAAGGCGAGAAAAGCGCCCTTGTGGTTTATGCCAATAAGCTGACCCGCACGGAGACAGGCGACCAAGGCGAAGAAATCGAGAAACAGATTCCCTTTATGAAAGCCTATGCCGTATTTAACGTGCAGCAGGTCGAAGGCTTGCCCGCCCATTACTACAGCCAGCCGGAGAACCCGCTGCCGCTGTCCGAGCGGCTGGAGCAGGTAGAAAGCTTTATTGCCCAGACAGGGGCAGATATTCGCCACGGCGGAAACAGTGCCTTTTACGCCCCGAGCAAAGACCTTGTGCAAATGCCGCCCTTTGAAGCCTTCAAGGACAAAGAAAGCTATTACGCAACCTTACTTCATGAACTCACGCACTGGACGAGCCACAAGAGCCGCCTTGACCGCAGCTTCAACGCCAAACGCTTTGGCGATCATGGTTATGCGCGGGAAGAACTGGTCGCAGAGCTTGGCGCGGCCTTTCTCTCGGCAGACCTCGGGATCACGCCAGAAGTCAGGGACGATCATGCCGCCTATCTCGGCCATGGGCTCAAAGTCCTGCAGCAAGACAAACGCGCCATATTCAGCGCGGCGGCGCATGCGCAGAGGGCGGCTGATTATCTGCAATCCTTACAGGTCAGAAAGGAGGCAGCGGCATAGCATAATATGCCGCAGGGCAGAATAGCCCGCAGGCGGGGGGCGGGGACAGCCGCAGGCGCCCGGGGGTTTTTTTTTTTT
>JBKBPR010000025.1:0-915 GCA_046293135.1 Alphaproteobacteria bacterium
AGGTGGGGATGACGTCAGGTCAGTATGCCCTTTATGCCCGGGGCAACACAGGCGCTACAGTGGCCGGGACAATGGGAAGCAACCCAGAAATGGGGAGCAAATCCTTAAACCCGGTCATGGTGCAGATTGAGGGCTGAAACTCGCCCTCATGAAGCCGGAATCGGTAGTAATGGCGGATCAGCTAGGCCGCCGTGAATACGTTCTCGGGCCTTGCACACACCGCCCGTCACGCCACGGAAGTCTGTCTTCCCGGAAGCCCTCAAGCTAACCCGCAAGGGAGGCAGAGGACGATGGGAAGGCTGGCAACTGGGGCGAAGTCGTAACAAGGTAGCCGTAGGGGAACCTGCGGCTGGATCACCTCCTTTATAACGGAGAAAACTCTTTGTAAAGCTTACCTTGGAGAAGTCCTTCCTCCTTATTGAGCTGCCAGTCCTTTGGGCCTCTAGCTCAGTCGGTTAGAGCGTGCCCCTGATAAGGGCAAGGTCGGTGGTTCAAGTCCACCGAGGCCCATTATCTGGGGCAGGTCCAAGGGGATGTAGCTCAGCGGAAGAGCGCCTGCTGTGCAAGCAGGAGGTCGTGGGTTCAAATCCCACCATCTCCATGTTATTTTGGGCAACTGAATAGGTTTTCCTTCCTTGTGGGTGTGCAAGTTAGTAAGGGTCCGGGGTGGATGCCTCGGCTGCCCGAGGGGATGAAGGGCGTGCTAAGCTGCGATAAGCCGGGTGGAGGCGCAACAAGCCGTTGAGGCCCGGATGCCCGAATGGGGAAACCCGGCCAGGTAAGCCTGGTCATCTACAGGGAACCTGTAGAGGCGACACCGGGGGAAGTGAAACATCTCAGTACCCTGAGGAAAAGAAATCAACCGAGATTCCCTCAGTAGCGGCGAGCGAAAGGGGAGGAGCCTAAACCAGATAG
>JBKBPR010000026.1:0-811 GCA_046293135.1 Alphaproteobacteria bacterium
TGACTGCCAAGGCATCCACCACATGCACTTAATTACTTGACTATACAACCCCACACAGTCGTTAATCCCTACAAGTAGGATTAAGACAGTCTATGATGATTTCTCATCACTTCCTTACAGTTTGTTGTTCTGTGTACTTAAACACTGTACAGCTTCAATTCAATTCACATACCAAAACGCTTGATTCAGTTAATTTCGCTAGTAACTCATTTCTTCAATCTTCATCAATCAGTAATAAATCACTGTTAATGTCGATCTTAAAAACGAGTATGAACAAATTATTTCAACTCAAATATATTCTGTTAATGATTTTTCCAGCCTTCGTCAGGTCAGGAAACTGTGATAAATCACAGAAGTTAATAAGTTATCTACTTACTAATTTCTGTAATCCAACCTATCTGCGCGAAGCATAGCTTCTTGCTTAAATTTCAAGGAAAAGCATGCTTTTCTTGTCTTGAAATTTGGTGGAGACTAGGAGAGTCGAACTCCTGACCTCCTGCGTGCAAAGCAGGCGCTCTACCAACTAAGCTAAGTCCCCAGCTTATCAATAAGTCAATGTCTCTGTTTTCTGTATTCAGCATTTAACAATGCTTGTTAGTCAGATTTGGTGGGTCTGACAAGACTTGAACTTGTGACCCCACGCTTATCAAGCGTGTGCTCTAACCAACTGAGCTACAGACCCTCAGATACATCGTCATGAAGAACAACTTGTTGTGGATTCTTACCAATCGTCAATCTTTCGTTAAGGAGGTGATCCAGCCGCAGGTTCCCCTACGGCTACCTTGTTACGACTTCACCCCAGTCATCGGCC
>JBKBPR010000027.1:0-495 GCA_046293135.1 Alphaproteobacteria bacterium
GGCCAGCTCGAAGGCGACGCGGCGCCCTCGCCCCTGCGGATACATCCCAAAATGGCAGAGACTTATCGCGAGAAGGTCGGTGCATTGATCGCACGCCTTCAGGAACCTGACAGCATGCCGGAAGCGAAGGACGCCCTGCGCGGGCTGATCGACCGCATCGTTCTCGCGCCGACGGCGCCTGACGGCAAGCTGTCGATCCATCTGGAGGGGGTTCTGGCGGCGCTTTTGCGTCTGAGCTTGGGGGCCAAAAGCAATCAAGGCCCGGGAAGTGAATCCCAGGCCATTGATAAGATTGGTGAATTAGTGTTGGTTGCGGGAGTAGGATTTGAACCTACGACCTTCAGGTTATGAGCCTGACGAGCTACCGGGCTGCTCCATCCCGCGCCAGTTTTTGGCGCACCTATTTTTGTTAGGTGCATCGTAAGAGAGATACGCTTGCTGCGTTGCAAGCTTGGCGTTGTTTATTAGGTTTGGCAGTGACTTACTCTCCCACGT
>JBKBPR010000027.1:505-775 GCA_046293135.1 Alphaproteobacteria bacterium
CGCTGCACCAACTGCGCGGCGGCACTTAACTCCCGTGTTGGTTTTGGGATCGGGTGTTTTGCTCGCGCTATGACCACCAAACAAAAAAAAAAACGCCAGATCAAAACGACCCAGTTTTGAACTGGGTGAGCATGGCACGTTTGCGAAGCAAATGTGCAGCTCACTCAGTTGCAATGAGGCACCTCTTTCCAACATTGTTGGTTGAAGTGCCCCGTGCTACCGGGCGTTCTGTTTGTTCCAAGTCTTATACGACTGTAGTTTTGTGTATGT
>JBKBPR010000028.1:0-761 GCA_046293135.1 Alphaproteobacteria bacterium
CATCCCCCGGATGCCCTTTTGACGCTTGATCTCATGAAACCCATGTGCAGTGAAAAACGCAGAGCGCTTCACCACAAACAGGTCTCAGTCAGACTATTTGTTGGTTTCTTGCAGACTGACCCTTTGAAGCGCGCCTGTTACCAGGCTCGCTCTATCGGCTGAAGCAGCGATGCCAGAACCTTTGCAGGTTCATGCGGCATGCGGCCGGATCAGTCTTTCCCTTACGATGACAAATATCCCGGAAGCCCAAAGGCCTCCGGAAACGGAGATACTTCATTCGTTCGCCTACGGATGTTGGTGGAGCCTAGCGGGATCGAACCGCTGACCTCCTGAATGCAAATCAGGCGCTCTCCCAGCTGAGCTAAGGCCCCGAACCGGGCATCCAACAGCGCGCTCCCAAACCTGCCAGGCAGGCTTCGATGGTGGGCCGAGGAAGAGTTGAACTTCCGACCTCACGCTCTAACCACCTGAGCTACCGGCCCCTGACCGGCAGCCCGATAGAGCGACACAGCCAAAGTCGAAGACAGGCGACGCAAAGGCGCCCGCGGGGCTCGCAATATGACATGACCACAGATGTGGCCAGGTCGACGAACGAAGGAAGAGAAACGAAGACGGCGCGATGACCGCATACTGTTTGTTATTCCGAAGAATAACTTGTCAAAAGAGCGACAGAACTCCGCGTGAGCAGAGTAATCTGTTGCATCCTTAGAAAGGAGGTGATCCAGCCGCAGGTTCCCCTACGGCTACCTTGTTACGACTTC
>JBKBPR010000029.1:0-689 GCA_046293135.1 Alphaproteobacteria bacterium
GAGAGGAAGGAGATAGCGGCATAGCATAATGCTGCAGGGCAGACTAGCCCGCAGGCGGCTGCCGGATACTCCGGCAGCCGCCTGCAGTTTTTTATAAAAAATTGTATTGAAAAAGTGTAATTCGTTTAATCTTGTAATAGTAAATGTACTTAATATTGTGAGGCGATTAAAATGATTACCGCTAGTGCAACGCTTAATCATGAGAGGCGAGAAAGAATCCTAGCAGAAGAAGGCTATGCCGAGGTTAGGCGTTTAATTTCTCATGCAATGGACTTACAAAGAAGGTTTTCTTTGGCTGAGAGAACCGCTCCACTGCTCTCGGAGATGCTAAGCAGAGATAGTGGGCTGGTCGAAACTATTAATAGAACATATGAGGGGAATGCTTTTGAAACATTAAGGATGCAATTGTTCAGAATATTAATAGTGGATTTATACGCTGCAATTTTCGACACCAGCTCAGAATCTGGAAGCCTAAGAAAACTAGTCAATCTTTTAAAAAATGAAAATACACTAGAGCGTCTTAGAGCCTATGAGTGCGATATAAGCTGTTATGATATAACCGTTAAAAAAATAGACTTTCTCACACATGGCAATGATGTTTCTTGTGAAGAAATAGATTTGACTGAAGACGATATTGCGTCTGCCAAAGAGGAATTTCTTAGAAGAAAAAAGCAAGAGCGGATAGACCG
>JBKBPR010000030.1:0-664 GCA_046293135.1 Alphaproteobacteria bacterium
GGCGCACGCAGCACTACGCCTATTACTTCTGTGATACGCGCGGCTGTGGCTCCAAGCGCAAGTCGATCCCGCAAGCGAAGATCGAAGGGGGTGCCGAAGAAATTCTGAAGGCGCTTCAGCCGACTGGTGGGCTGATCGCCGTCGCCAAGACGATGTTCCGGGACATCTGGCACATGCGACTCGCCCAAGCCCAAGAGGGCAAGGCGGTCCTGACCAAACAAGTTGGCGAGATCGAATCTCAGATCGATGCGTTGCTCGACCGGATCGTGGATGCTTCGAGCCCGTCGGTCGTCGCGGCCTACGAGAAGCGCATCGAGAAGCTGGAGCGGGAGAAGTTGCTGCTGGCCGAAAGGGCAGCCCAATGCGTACCGCCGCCGGGACGCCTGGAGGAAGTTATCGAACCGGCCCTTGCCTTCCTCTCAAACCCTTGGAACATATACAAAAAAGGGAGCTTTGCACTCAAGAGAACGGTGCTCAGACTCGCTTTCGTGGAGCCCTTGCGGTATGACCGCTCTGAGGGTTATCGAACCGCTAAAATCACCTTTCCGTTCAAGGTGTTAGCGGATTTTTTCGACGCTAGGTGCGGTTTGGTGGGCCCGGCCGGACTTGAACCGGCACGTCCATACGGACAACAGATTTTAAGTCTGCAGCGTCTACCATTCCG
>JBKBPR010000031.1:0-620 GCA_046293135.1 Alphaproteobacteria bacterium
TCCTTGCACACACTGCCCGTCGCTCCACCCGAGGGAGGCTTGGGTGAGGCCTCTGCCGCAGGGCGGGGGACGAACCTAAGCCTCCTGAGGGGGGAGAAGTCGTAACAAGGTAGCCGTAGGGGAACCTGCGGCTGGATCACCTCCCGCCAGGGTGTGCTGGCCTCTCTTGGGCTGCCGTGTTCAAGGCTCCTCTAAGCTTCTAGGGGTTTTGATGCAGCCTGGGAGCCTGGGCTCTCAGGTGAAGGGCGCTATGGGGCTTCAGGCCCTAGATGAGCGCCGCCCCTATAGAGTGCACTGCACGCCTAGAAGCCTGCTAAGGCGCCTCGGCGTCTAGCCAGGCTCCCCCAAGGGGGCCCAACGGCGTCCACGCCGCCCGGGGGATGCCTCGGCTCGGGCGCCGAGGAAGGGCGTGGCAAGCTGCGATAAGCCTGGGGGAGCTGCAAGCAAGCTGTGATCCCAGGATTCCCGAATGGGGCAACCCGCGGACTATGTCCGCAGCCCACATGGGCGGCGAACCCGGGGAAGTGAACCATCTCAGTACCCGGAGGAAAAGATACCAATAGGTATTCCCTGAGTAGTGGCGAGCGAAAGGGGAAGAGCCCAAACCAGAGAGCCGTAGG
>JBKBPR010000032.1:0-603 GCA_046293135.1 Alphaproteobacteria bacterium
CTCAATCCATTTCGGGCTACGCTGACCATCGGCAATCAGCGAATATTCCTCCATAAACTTATCCGCAACCTCACGGAAAGTTATTTCTCTTTGCTCTTCTTTTTGTTGTTTTTCGGCGGGCGTTTCCAACACACCGATACTGGCTTGACCGCGCAGATTGAAATACCATTCCTCGGCATAGTTGATGGCCTCGTTCAAGTATTTTTGTTTCGTTGATGCGCGGTAATTATAACCGCGCAAATAGGCTGAGCATTGCCAATAGTTGCTGCGCCTACGTTTATAAACATGGGCTTTGCCGCCTAGAACTGGATGTTTTTCTGGGGTTTGTTGAATCTCCATAATACAATGCCTTTCACAGTACAAAAGTGTGTAAGTAGTGTGTAAGACAATTTTAGCAGTATTATGGTTAAAGAAAGGTTACTAACCTATTGATTTAATTGGTTGCGGGAGTAGGATTTGAACCTACGACCTTCAGGTTATGAGCGTGATTCTGGCAAATAATGACAACACACCAAAACAAAATACAACAAAGAAATCAAATGGTTAGGGCAAATATGCTTTTGTCGTAAGCCTTGAATTATTGCCTTTTTTTGTCACCAACTG
>JBKBPR010000033.1:0-568 GCA_046293135.1 Alphaproteobacteria bacterium
GCCCAAAGGTCGCCAGATCGAAACTTTCGGTGAGCGCGGCGCGATCGGCAATCGGCTCAATCGGCTGCGATGTACCAAGCCGGGCGAGCAGCGCGATGATGGCTTCAGGCTCAATGCCAGTCTCGCGAAAAGCATCGCACCCCAATGAGCCGAGCCGCTTGGAAAGCTTACCTTCCTTGCCCACCAACAGCGCTTCATGCGCGAATTGGGGCAGGGTTTTTGCTGCACCTTCATGCGCAGCAAATCCTGCAGCAAAAAGTGCGGTAAATATCTGAAGTTGCACAGCGGTGTTGGAAACGTGATCCTCGCCGCGCAGCACTTGGGTCACTCCCATGTCAATGTCATCAACGGCGCTTGGCATCATATAAAGCCATGAATCATCAGCGCGGCGGATCACCGGATCAGAAAGCTGGCTGGCCGCGAATTTTTGCCGGCCGCGAATGCCGTCGTCCCATTCAATCTGCTCATCATGATCGAGCTTGAAGCGCCAGTGAGGAGCGATTCCTTCTGCTTCCTTGGCGGCGCGGTCTGCATCACTGAGGTCGAGCGCTGCACGATCATAGATCGG
>JBKBPR010000034.1:0-237 GCA_046293135.1 Alphaproteobacteria bacterium
GTTGAGCCGGGCTGGCTGGAAAGACCCGGTGGTTGATACCCACGCGCTCCAAGTGCGCTTTTCCTCGCTTGCCACCTTGGTCGGCGATCTGCGCGATCAGGGTCTGAGCAGCGCTCTGGCCGATGCCGCTGCGCCGCTTGGCAAAGCCGCCCGCGCGCGCGCTGAGACAGACTTTGCCGCGCGCGCCGATGCAGGCGGCAAGACCCGCGAAAGCTTCGAGATCATCACCCTCACCGG
>JBKBPR010000034.1:247-567 GCA_046293135.1 Alphaproteobacteria bacterium
GCTGGGCGGAACCTAAGCCTTGAGCGTGGCCTGAGCGGCTGCGAGCCGTGCAATCGGCACGCGGTAAGGCGAGGCGCTGACGTAATCGAGCCCGACCTTTTCGCAGAACGCAATGCTGGCCGGATCGCCGCCATGTTCGCCGCAAATGCCGAGCTTGATGTCCGGGCGGGTTGCCCTGCCCCGTTCGGCGGCGAGTTCGACCAACTGGCCAACGCCTTCGATGTCGATGCTGACGAATGGATCGCGCGGGAAGATGCCCTTGTCGACATAAGGCGCAAGAAAGCGCCCAGCATCATCGTGCGACACGCCGAGCGTCGTTT
>JBKBPR010000035.1:0-534 GCA_046293135.1 Alphaproteobacteria bacterium
ACGCCCAAGACCTGGGCCGAGTACCGGCCATGAGCACCCCTGAAAGACCACTGCGCATCGCCGAGATTTTCGGCCCGACCATTCAGGGCGAGGGCGTGCTGATCGGTGAACCCACGGTCTTTGTGCGCGCGGGCGGCTGCGATTACCGCTGTGTGTGGTGCGATTCGCTGCATGCCGTGGACAGCGCCTTTCGCGACACTTGGGCACCGATGAGCACGGGTCAGATCTGGGATGAGGTTGTGCGGTTGTCGGGTGGGCAGGCGCTGACCGTGTCGATCTCGGGCGGGAACCCGGCGATACAGGATTTCGGGCCGCTGATCGCGCGGGGCCGGGCCGGGGGCTATCGCTTTGCGCTGGAAACGCAGGGCTCGGTGGCGCGGGACTGGTTCGGCACGCTGGATGTGCTGGTTCTCAGCCCGAAACCGCCGTCGTCGGGCGAGCGGCCTGACTGGGATGCGTTTGCGGCCTGTCTGGCGGCGGGGCAGGGGGCCGGGCAGACGGTGCTGAAAATCGTGATCTTCGATCAGCGCGATT
>JBKBPR010000036.1:0-521 GCA_046293135.1 Alphaproteobacteria bacterium
TGCCTCACGCCGTGCTATGTATTCACACGGGTGTCCCGCCAGTCTCCCGGCGGTGGGTTCCCCCATTCGGATACCCCTGGATCAAAGTGTACTTACCACTCCCCAGGGCATTTCGCTGTTCGTCGCGTCCTTCATCGGCTCCTAGTGCCAAGGCATCCACCGTACGCCCTTTCTACCTTGATCTAGCGTCTAAGACACACGGTCCTCACGGACCATATGTGAAATTTTGGTTTGATGTCTTGATGAATCTTCAGTTTTCAAGGAACAATCGAGGGACGAACCCTCAAAACTGAACGATGGGCAATGCCACATGGGCATTTTCCTTAGAAAGGAGGTGATCCAGCCGCACCTTCCGATACGGCTACCTTGTTACGACTTCACCCCAATCATCTGTCCCACCTTCGGCGGCTGGCTCCCTAAGGTTACCTCACCGACTTCGGGTGTTACAAACTCTCGTGGTGTGACGGGCGGTGTGTACAAGACCCGGGAACGTATTCACCGCAGTATGCTGACCTGCGATT